>JBMORF010000064.1:0-67659 GCA_049322315.1 Thermodesulfobacteriota bacterium
AGGCAGCAAAACCGAAATATCGTGGAATATATGATGGCGGCTATCCAAGCTCATCGGACCGGTCAACTTGCTCCGTCTCTTCTACCCGTGCATCTGCTGTTTGCAGAGGCGGCCTGAACGATTACAGGTATTTAATCACCCTTTCACAATTAGGACACCATGACCCAAAGCCACCTCCAGGGAGGAAGCTATTTGTAATAACATCTTTTTTTCTGCAAAATGGACAATATCTTGGATTATCATAATCTTCTTCTTTATTTCTCCATGCCCTCTCCATTTCTTCCTCATTAAAAACCTCTCCGCAAAAACAGATTTTTTGGCTGATAGCTTAATTGCTTCGGCGCAGTGAGGACAAATTTTGGTCTCATTCTCTAAAAGTTCTTGGAGAGAGGAGCTTCCTCCTAATTTTATCACCGGTACCAAAAGAACATAAAGAAGAGCGAAAGGACCCAAAAGGATACCCAATAGGAACCACCCCAAGCTACTGCGGCCTTTATTGGATGCCGCAATGGCTGCGCCAATACCAAAGAGAACCCAGATAATAAAGAGCATATGACGCTCCCATAAGGAACTTATTAATCTCGTTCCCAAGCACAACTTGGGAACGAGATTATGGATATGCTAAATATGGGCGTAAGGCGCGCCGTACAACTGATCACTGACAACTGATCACTGGCCACTGACCACTATATTCTTATGCCACCGTCACCTCTTTGCTCAGGAAGACATCCTGGATGGCGTTGAACAGCTTCACCCCCTCTTTCATGGGCCGCTGGAAGGTCTTGCGCCCGGAGATGAGGCCCATGCCCCCGGCCCGTTTGTTGATCAGGGCGGTGCGCACCGCGTCGGCCAGGTCGTTCTTGCCGGAACCGCCGCCGGAGTTGATGAGGCCGCAGCGCCCCATGAAGCAATTGGCCACCTGGTAACGGCACAGGTCGATGGGGTGGTCCGGGGCCAGCTTGCTGTAAACCAGGTCGCTGGTCTTCCCGAATTTAACGGCCTTATAGCCGCCGTTGTTCTCCGCCAGCTTTTGCTTGATGATGTCCGCTTCGATGGTCACCCCCAGGTAGTTGGCCTGGCCGGTGAGGTCGGCGGAGGCATGGAAATCCCCCTGGGCGGTTTTGAAGGCCGGATTGCGCAGGTAGCACCAGAGGATGGTGGCCATCCCCAGTTCGTGGGCCATCTTAAAGGCCTCGGAAATCTCCTGAATCTGGCGCCGGCACTCCAGGGAGCCGAAATAGATGGTGGCGCCCACGGCCACCGCGCCCAGATCAAAGGCCTGCTCCACGCCGGCAAAGAGGGTCTGGTCGTAAAAATTGGGGTAGGATAGCATTTCGTTGTGATTGATCTTGACGATGAAGGGTATCTTGTGGGCGTATTTCCGGGCCACTGCGCCCAGCACCCCCAGGGTGGAAGCCACGGCGTTGCAGCCGCCCTCCAGGGCCAGCTTGACGATGTTCTCCGGGTCGAAATAGATGGGGTTGGGGGCGAAGGAGGCGGCCGCAGAATGCTCCACTCCCTGGTCCACCGGCAGAATGGAGAGGTAACCGGTGCCCGCCAGGCGGCCATGGCCGAAGAGGGCGGCCAGAGAGCGCAAAACCCCGGGAGGCCGGTCACTCCCCACCCAGACCCGGTCGATGAAATCCGGGCCCGGCAGATGCAGGTCTTCCTTTTTGAAGCCCTTGCATTTATGGGTCAATAATTCGTCGGCCTCGGGGCCCAACAAGCTCTGAATCTTTTTAATCATGTCACCTCCTAAAAAGACGGGTTGCGGTTAAAAGATTCAATATTTCGGAGATATTATAAAGAATTGCTCTACTGAATGGCCGATTCTCATGTCTTAAAGAGAACTGAGGTCCTCAGCCTCCCTTGAATATCACCCTTACAAACCTTTTATATTATAAGACCTTCAGGCAGCAGGGCAAGCGGAACCTGGTTCCTGATCCGGGTAATTTTATTGCGATCCAGCCATTATCTCCAGAGCCACCCGGGCGGCGCGGCGAGACGCGCCGGGTCCCCCTAGACGTTCTTTAATGCGGGCCAGGCCCCGGTGCAGGACCTCCAAACGCTCCTGGTCTTTGACCAGAGACAAGACCTCCCTGGCCAGGCTCTCCGGGGTAAAAAGATGTTGGAGCAGTTCCGGAAAGAGCCTCTCTGTGGCCAGGAGGTTGGCCATGCCCACGTGCTCCACCCGGATGAGGAGGCGGCCCACCGCAAAGGTGAAGGGGGAGAGGCGGTAGACAATGATGCTGGGCGTCGCCGCCAGGGCCGCCTCCACCGTGGCCGTGCCCGAGGCCACCACCGCCAGGTGGGCCGCGGCCAGGGCGGCGTATGATTGTCCGGGGATTATTTTTACCCCCAAATCTCCAGATTTCGCCACCGACTCACTCACCAACTCCCCGGGCGCGGTGGAGGCCAGGGGCAGGATAAACTGGGTTTCCGGGATGGCTTGTTTAATGAGCGCGGCCCCCTGTAGCATAGTCGGCAAGTGCCTCTCGATTTCGCTGCCCCGGCTGCCCGGGAGCAAGGCCAGGGTGAAGCGCCGGGGGTCCAGGCCCCAGTTCTGCAAGAGCGCCTCCCTGGACGGCAGGGACGGCAAAGTCTCCACCAGGGGATGGCCCACGTATTCCGCGGGCACTCCCCGATCCCGGTAGAACTCGGCCTCAAAGGGAAAGATGACCACCATACGGTCCACCAGGCGGGCGATGGTGCGCACCCGGTAAGTGCGCCAGGCCCACACCTGGGGGCTGATGTAATACATCACCGGCACCCGGTGCCAACGGGCCAAGCGGGCCACCCAGAAATTGAAGTCCGGGAAATCCACCAGGATGACCAACTGGGGGGTTTCGGTCCTCAAGGCCCGGCCGATATCCCGGAGGGCCTTAAAGACCGCGGGGAGCCTGCCGATCACTTCCAGGAGCCCCACCACCGCCAACTCGGAGGCGGGGCAGAGCAGGCGCACCCCCTGGGCGGCCAGGGCCTCTCCCCCTACCCCGAAAAACTCGGCGGCGGGGCGCTCTTCTTTGATGGCCGCCACCAGCCGCGCCGCGTGGTGGTCGCCTGAGGCTTCCCCGGCGACGATGAGAATTTTATTGGCAATTGACATGGAAGAGTTCAAGGTTCAAGGTTGAACTCCAGTAATTCAAACCTTGGCCTTGCGCATGGCGCCGATGATGTCCAGGGCCAGGGCCAGGGCGGCCCGGCCGTCCTCCCCGGTCACCCGGGGTTCTTCCCGTCCCTGGATGGCGGCGACAAAGTTGGAGATTTCTTTGAACAAGACGTCTTCCTGGGGGAAGCGCTTGGTCTCCAGGGCCACCCCGGGCAACGGGCCCAGGGCCCCTTCCTGGCGGGAGGCCACGGTCAGCTCCCGGGCTTCAAAGTCCACGGAGAGGTAGGCGTCGGGTTGAAAAAGACGGAACTTGCGCATGCTTTTAAAGGACATGCGGCTGGCGGTGAGATTGGCGATACAGCCGTCGGCGAATTCCAGGCGGACGTTGGCCAGGTCGACCTTATCCGTTAATACGGAGACCCCGGCGGCCCGGATTTCCTGGACCGGAGAGGGCGCCAAACTCAGGACATGGTCCAGGTCATGGATCATCAGGTCCAGGACCACGTCCACGTCAATGCCCCTCTCTTTATAAAAGGAGAGGCGGTGGCTCTCGACGAAGGCGGGACGGGTCACCTTGGCCCGGAGTTCTTCCATGGCGGAATTAAAGCGTTCCAAATGGCCCACCATCAGAAGGCGGCCCTTCTCCCGGGCCAGGTCCACCAGGGCATCGGCTTCCCCGGCGGTAACGGCCAGGGGCTTTTCCACCAGCACCTGGCAGCCCTGCTCCAGACAGTCCCGGACCACGGAGAAATGGGAGGTGGTGGACACGGCTACGCTCACCGCCTCCACCAGGGGCAGCAACTGCAAGTAATCGGGGAAGGCTTGGGTATTTAAGGCCGCGGCTATCTGGCCGGCCTGATCCGGATTCAGGTCGGCCACTCCCACCAGGTCCACGTCCGGCAGAGCCGCATATTTTTCCGCGTGGAACCGCCCCAGATAGCCCACGCCGATGACCCCAACTTTGAGTGGTTGCTTCATGATCGAGATTTTTCCTTACTTATTGATGGGTTCAAACCAACCCCATAATACCGGAATATCCGGCCTTAAACAATGAAAACCGGGGTGTAAATTCGTTTGACATCCCGCAACCGATGGGATAAAAATTGGCGGCAAACTCTAAGAGGTGTGGCGGATGGTGGAAAAGGCGAAGAGCATCTGGTTGGACGGTAAATTCATCCCCTGGGAGGAAGCCCGGGTCCATCTCTTAACCCACTCCCTGCATTATGGTTTGGGAGTCTTCGAAGGGATCAGGGCCTACCTTGGCGTTGACGGCCGCACTGCGGTCTTCCGTTTGGGGGAGCATATCCGGCGTCTCTTCGATTCCGCCCATGTCATGCAGATGGATATTCCCTTTCTCCAGGCTGAGGTAGAGGCGGCCTGTTGCGAGATCCTCCGGGTCAATCAGCAGAAAGAGGCCTATATCCGGCCTTTGGGCTTCGTGGGGGAGGGGGTCATGGGTCTCCATCCCCAGAATAATCCCGTACATCTGGCCATCATCAGCTGGGTGTGGGGAGCCTACCTGGGGGATGAAGGTCTGAAACAAGGCATCCGGGGCAAGATTTCATCCTTTGCCCGGCATCACGTGAACGTGATGATGACCAAGGCCAAAACCACGGGCAACTACGTCAATTCCATCATGGCCAAGCGAGAGGCTACCCTCTTGGGCTATGACGAAGCCATCCTGCTGGACACCGACGGTTATGTGGCTGAAGCCTCGGGGGAGAATATCTTTGTGGTGCGGGACGGCATCCTCAAGACCCCGCCTCTTACTGCGGTCCTGCCGGGAATTACCCGGGACTCCCTTTTGACCTTGGCCCAGGACCTGGGCATTCCGGTGAAAGAGGATCTTTTCTCCCGGGATGAGCTCTATCTGGCCGACGAGGCCTTCCTCACCGGCACGGCCGCGGAAGTCACCCCTTTAAGGGAAGTGGACGGACGCACCATCGGTTCCGGCAAACCCGGCCCCATCACCCAGAAACTCCAGGCCGCGTTTTTCGCGGTGGTGAAAGGCGAAGACGCCCGTTATCAAAGCTGGCTGACCTACGTCTGAACCTCGATTTGCTTTTCTGACAATTAAGAAGCTGGAGCCGGACCTGCTGAGGGAAATCCCCGGATCGGGTACGGGCGTACTGATTTTCGCATCTTTACAATTATGTAATATTTTTAAAAAATAATACACCCACAAATGCCTTGCCAGCACAGCTTCTTCATCTTATAAGGGCATGACTCTGCTTCAAATATATGGACATATGGCGAAAAAAGATTTAATGGAGAATGTGTTTTTTAGGGAAAAATAAACTACTACCCCCCACACTTCTTACCGCTGCAGCCAGTGCCGGGAAAATCACCTTCGGGTTTAACTGTCCGACACCAGGTGCCGATAACAACAAGTGGGGGTCCATAAGAACGGGCAACGGGATAAGGATGGCTGCGCTATGGATGTGCAGAACACCCGGCAACAATTGTTCGCCAACCAACTGAAAGTCCTGAGGCGCAATTTCAGCGCCACCGGTACCACCTCCTTTCTGCCGATATATCTCCAAACCCTGATGGTGGGAGAGAAAATCTCTTTTAATCTTTACCTGAAAGTAAGCGCCGACGATCAAGGGGGGGTCACTTTCTTACCTTTCCTGGAGGCGGAAGAGGTTCTGGAGCCCTCCTGGATAGAAGTGCTGGAAAAATTGAGGATCGACCGCTTCTATTTTCGCCGCCGGGACCTGGAACTGGCCCTGGCCTATTTAAACAACCATCTGTTGCTATTCGACAACTACCGGGAGAACCTGCCCAAAGAAAAGTATCTGGTTATCGTGGAGCACTTGAATTTCAGCCTCTACCGGGCCTTCAATTCCCCCCAAATGGGCCGCCATATCAATCTGGCCCAAAACCAGGTGGAACGTCTGGTCCAATTACTCCAGAGAGACGTTGCTTCCCTTAAGTTAGTCTGGGAATTACTCTATCGTAATTACAGCCTTTACAACCACTCTCTCAACGTCTGTCTCTTGGGGATTGCCTTGATGCTTTTTATGCATAAATCCCGACAGGATAGCCTTATTTTAGGGGTGGCCTGCCTTTTTCACGATATAGGATTGACCCGGATGCCGGAGGAATTTCTCTTTCAGCAAGAACCCTTGGAGGCGGAAGATTGGGAAACCATGAAAAAGCATCCTCATATAGGTTATCAGATGCTGAAGGAATGCGATTTTATCCCCTCGGAGGCCATGCAACTGGTACAAGAGCACCATGAAAACGCCGACGGTTCGGGTTATCCCCAGGGACTCCCCTTGGGCAAACAACATCCCTGGACCCGGATCATCCGCCTGGTGGATGCTTTTGATACACTCACCGGTCAACGTCCAGGCAGGAAGCCCCTATCGCCCTTTGCCGCCTTGAAGTCCCTCCAGGACCAGGCAGGTCCGCACGGGCAGAACTTCGACCCCCGTATCTTGAAAAACTTTATCCGGTTTCTGGCTATCCCTTAAGGCCTCCACAAGTCCAGCAGTTCGCGCTTACCGTTCTCCCCCTCCAGGCGGCGCCCCGGTGTCCCCTCGCCCCTGGGTTTAATACCAATTCGCATTCAAAGGACGTTGAACTGTAGGGGCGAACCTTGTGTTCGCCCGTGGCTCCGGGGCGAACACAAGGTTCGCCCCGTATAGTATCTTTTTGACTGCAACTCGGTATAAATTCATTTTTTCAACAAAAAGCAGCCAACTGGGGGAACAGCCCCGGGTATCCGCTCCCTTGGGAGTGCGCTCCACAATGTTCCCCCAAGAGAACCCGGCACCAGAGAGCGATGAGCCGTCAAGTATTAAAGTTCTCTTGAAAACCTGCCGATTAAGAAGATGGAGAATTATCCCATGAGAAAAGGTGTCAGTCTATGCGTGCGCCACAGACTAGAGAACACCTTATTGCGCAAGGCCTGAAGGGTGTCCATTGCCAACCGGCACTCTCCAAGGCCGCATTTTCCAGCTATATCCCTTTGAATCTCCGGGGGTTGATGCTAGGAGAACGCCTGACCTTTCCCCTCTATCTGAAGGCCGGGGATAACCACTGGGAAGGGTTTAAGTTTTTCCCTTATGTGGATGAGGGGGAAGTGCTGGACTCCAAGTGGCTGGAGCCCCTGTTTAAGATAGGGATCAAGTGTCTTTACTTCCATAGCAGCGATCTGGACAACGTCCTTGCTTATCTGAACAACCATCTGCAGTTGCTGGAGCAGGAAACTACCCGGACTAGCAAGAAGTTCAACGTCTTGACGGAGCACCTCAGCTTGACCTTGCGCCAGGCCATGGCTGCCCCCCGGCTGGGGGCCCATATCGATCTGGCTTTAAAGCAGATCGATATGATTATCAATGAATTTCAAAAGGATAAATATTACCCGAAGATAGTCTGGGAGATTCTTTTCCGCAATTACAGCCTATACAACCACGGGGTGAACGTCTGTCTGCTGGCAGTAGCCTTGATGCTCTTCATGAAGAAACCCCGGCGGGAGAGCCGCCTGTTAGGCTCCTCGGCCCTGGTGTTCGACCTGGGGATGACCCGCATCTCCGAAGATATTCTTTATAAATCTGAGAGGTTGACCCCAGAGGAATGGGAAGAGACCAAAAGACATCCCCTCATCGGCAAGCACATATTGAAACGATACTCTACCTTGCCGGCGGAAGGAATTCAGTTGGTTTTGGAACATCATGAAAACGCCGACGGTTCGGGTTACCCTGAAGGCTTACGTTTGCCACAGCAGCACCCCTACACCCGAATTCTGCGGTTGGTGGACGCTTATGACGCCCTCACCACCAATCGCCCCCACCGGCCGGCGCAGACTCCCTTTGCTGCTTTAAAGTTACTCCAGAAACAGGAAGGTCCCCATGGACCAATCTTTGACCGCCGCACTCTCAGGAATTTTATCCGTTTCCTGGCTTTTTGCTGAAGGCGCTAACTGCAAATCTTCAGATACTGGACCATTATATCGGTTTCCGTAATCAGCCCCACCAGAGTGTTATTTTCCACCACCGGCAGGCAGCCGATCTTTTTTTCCACCATCAGGCCCACCGCCTCGCACAGGGGGGTTTCCGGGGACACGGTGACCACCGCCGGCACCATGACATCCTTGATGCGCAGGGTTTTCATCAAATCCCGGGTGGCTTCGGAGGCATAGCCTAAAGCCTGGGCCAGGGAACTACGGAACAGGTCCCTTTCGGAAACAATCCCCACCAGGTTCTGACCCTCCACCACCGGCAGGTGCCGGATGCGCCCCAGGCGCATGATGTCGTTGGCCAGGCTGAGTTCATCATTGACATCCAGGGTGGCCACCTCTTTGACCATGATGTCCCGGACTTTCATTTAGCGTCTCCCTTTGAAGTGAGCAGTGAGCTGTGAGCAGTTAAAGAGCGCCCGCGGCCTTGTCTTTTTTACATAATTGGTTCAACAAGTTCCAGGGCCAAGTTAAGGCAGGCTGGCCAATACGTAAAAATTCCCTACTTTTCATGAGTTATAGGCGAGCACGTGGCTTAGGAACAATTGGCTCGCTGCTTACCGCTCCCTGCTCACTATAACGATGCCAGCCACTTGCGTCCTCTGGCGCTCAGGTCCTGAAGCAGGGCCAGAGCCCGGTGGGCCGCCTCAGGGCTCAGGTAGCCCATGCCGCAGGCCGGCGTCAGGAGGGAGCGGGCGAGGATCTCTTTCGTGGCCGTCCCCGAGGACGCCAATTGTTGCACCTGGCCCTGGAAACGTGCCCACAGGCTGTCGGCGGTTTCCCCGGCCAGCTCCTCCCCGGTGGGTATCAGGCCCCAGGCCAGCCGGCCGCCCCGGTTAAAAAACCCTTGCAGCGCCTGGTCATAGAGGCGGAGGCTGTCAAAATAGCCGAAGGAGTCAAAGCTGAGGATATCCACAGTCGTCTCCAGCAGCAAGGACCACTCGGTATTGCCGCAGCAGTGCACCCCCAGGGTGACAGGCCCGGATTGACGCACCGCCTCCAGGGTCTGGGTGAGGATCTGCATCACCTCACCTCTGGAGATGGGCAGATACGCGGACCCGAACCCGGTGAGATAAGGTTCGTCGAAAAAAATCACCGCCTCCTTGCCCAAATCCCAGAACTGTTGCGCCTGCCAGACGGCCTTCCGGGCCAGTCCCTGGCAAACCGCCTGGGTCAACTCCTGGTCAAAAAGGATGGGCTTGCCTTCCTGGTCCTTGACCATGCCGGCAAAGGTCACCGGCCCGGAGAGTTGGCCTTTCAAGGCCTGAATCCCGTTCTTGGCAGCGGCGCAGGCCTTAAGGAGGGCGAAAAAACCCTGGGCCTCCCCGGGCTCCAAAGCAAAGGGGGCCAGGTCACCGGCCCAAACTTCCTCATAGAGCCGGGCCAGGGCCTCTTCCCGGGGAACGTCCGGGTCCATGGTGACCGTGCGGTCCTCCAGGTCAACCTTTAACCCCGGCAGGCCCCGGGCCGCCTGGGCCACCATCTCTTCGGGAAATCCCAGGCGCACCATCTGGGGCCAGAAGGGCACCTCGGGGAGATGCGCCAGGATTGCAGCCGCGGCCGCGGCCGGGTCGGTGAAGGGCACGGAGCCGATGCCGGTGGCCGCCAGGGGGGGTAAGGGGGACATCTTGCCTCCAGGAAAAAGTTACAGGTTCCCACGTCAAAGTTCCAAGTTAGGAAACCCCGTCAGGAACTTTTGAGATTTCACGAATAAGGCTAAAAGTCAATAAACTACTGCTTGAAACTATTATTTTTTCCGGGGATTGTCAAGAAAAGGCGGTGGAAGAGAGTGATCAGTAAACAGTGATCAGTGATCAGTTTTGAAAGGGTTAAAAGTGGACGAGCCCGCAAAAAGTCATTTTCCTCCCTCATCCTATCCCTCTCCCCCCAGGGGAGAGGAAATTAATGATGTAATATCGCCATGATATAAATAAAAGATAAAGGGGGGGGGCATTTACCTACTGACTACTGGCCACTGACTACTGACCACTACTTATCCTCTTCCCCGCCGTGTTCCCAGCGCTGCAGCCAGAAGTACAGGGTCTCCCGAAAGTAATACAGAGCACCTCCGAGCAATAGACAGAGGGCGATGAGGATGCCGGAGAAGAGATAATCCCCTTCATAGACCTTGGCCCCCTGGAGGGTGAGCATCAGGGTGCCGGGGAGGCGGCCCACCGTGCACAGCACCAGAAAGACCTTGAGGGGCATCTGGCTCAGCCCCAGGATAAAGCAGAGGTAATCCTTGGGAAAGCCGGGAAAAACAAAGAAGAAAAATGCCACCAAGGCGCCCTGGCGCTCCATGAGAAAATCAAAACGCTTCAGGGTCTCGGGGGAGACCACCCGGGCCACGAAGTGGACTTCCAGCCAGCGGCCCAACAAAAAAGCCAGAGTCGAACCCAGGGTCAGGCCAATGGTGGAATAAAGCATCCCCAGGGGCACCCCGAAGAGAAAACCGCCGATGAAGCCGGTGGCCTCCCCGGGGATGGGCGCAAACACCACCTGGAACGTCTGCACGGCGATGAAAATCAGGGGCGCCAGCGGCCCCACGGCCTTCAGCATCTGCTGAATCCGTTCCTTGTCGGTGATGAGGTGGTAATAATAACAAAGGCCATCCCAGAGGAGATCCCGGTAATTAAAGGCCCAGATTAAGACCGCTAGCAAAACCACTGCGGCCAGGGCCAGGGGCCCCCAAAGAAAAAGGCGGCGGGATGCAGCGTCCCGAGTAGCTTCGGTCTGCGGCAAGATTTCCCCTTCGGGCTGGGCCTTGGAAAGATCAGCCTGATTTCCCATGTTTTCCTGGTTCATTAACTCTTTCTGTCTTCGAAAAGATTGGCCTCACGCAAAGACGCAAAGTAAGACGCAAAACATTTTACAATTAATGTGGGCCACAGGCTTAGGCGCGACTGAAACCGCTTTCATGCCCTCGTAATAAAACTTAGGAAGACCGCCGGACGAGCTTCCCCGCCCGTCATCATCTTTTGGCCCCTTGGCCGCACCTTACATAACTTTGAACTTTGGACCTTGAACCTTAAACCCCTGGCGGCTGCCCCGGCGGGCAAACTCTTGTTTGATCAGATTCAGGACCCGGGATTTATCCAGGCACCACTCCGGAGCCAACAACTCCCCGGAATGGGGGTCGCCGGTGAGGCGGTGAATGACCACATCCGGCGGCAGCAGTTCCAGGAAGTCCACCACTGACGTAACATATTCCGCCTCGGTAAGACACTGGTACGCCCCGCTCAGGTACAGGGGAGCCAGGGCCGAGTCAGAAGTGACATACAACAGATGAAGCTTCACTCCTTGTAAGGGAAGCCTCGCCAGATAGGAGGCGGTGGCCGCCATCTGGGAGGAACCTTCTCCCGGGAGTCCCAGGATGACGTGAGCCACGGTCTCCAGCCCCCGGGCCCCGGCCCGGTTAACCGCGTCCGTAAAACAAGCGACGTCATGGCCCCGGTTAAGACGCTTCAAAGTGGCGTCATGCGCGGATTGGAGGCCCAATTCCAGCCACACCAGGTAATCCTGCTGCAAGTCAGCCAGCAGGTCTAAAACTGCGTCGCTCAGACAATCGGCCCGGGTGCCGATGGACAGGCCCACCACCCCGGGGCAGGCCAGGGCCTCCCGGTAAAGGGCCTGCAAATGCTCCGGAGAAGCATAAGTGTTAGTGAAACTTTGAAAATAGGCAATAAATTTCCTGGCCCCGTAACGCCGCCCCAGGCGGTCCCGGCCCTCTGCCAGCTGTTGGCTGAGGCTCAACCCCCGGCTCCAGGCGCCGGTGCCCGAGCCCCGGGCGTTGCAGTAAAGACACCCCCCCTGCCCTACCCGGCCGTCCCGGTTGGGGCAAGTCAGCCCCGCGTCCAGGGTAATCTTTTGCACCCGCTCCCCAAAACGTTGCCGTAAATAACTATTCAGGTCCCGGTAAGGCAGGTCCGGCATCAGGCCAGGTCCCCCCAGGCGTACTGGATCAAGGTCAGGGCGGCCAGGGCGGCGGTGGGCACTTTCAGCAGGCGGGGCCCCAGGCTTACCACGGCAAATTCCGCGTCCCTGGCCTGGGCCGCTTCCTTAGGGGAGAAGCCCCCTTCCGGGCCGATGAGCAGCCGCACCGATTGAGGACGGGGTTGGCGGAGACAGGCTTTAAGTCCGCCCCCCAGTTCCTCTTCCCAAAAAAGAAGCTTTTTCTCTTCCGGCCCGGAGAGGGCCGCGGCGAAGTCCACGGGTTTCTCGATCCGGGGGAGGGACGAGCGGCGGCAGGATTTTAGGCTCTCCTGGGCCAGGCGCTGCCAGCGCTGCTGCCGCCGGGCCGCCCGCTCCGGGGTGACCTGCTCCGAGCGCTCCGAGGTAAAGGGGAGAATCAGCTTGACTCCCATCTCCGTGGCCTGGCGCACCACCCAATCCAGGGCCTCCCCCTTGGCCAGGCCGACCCCTAAGGTGAGGTCCAGGGGCGATTCCCCCCGGGGGGCCAGTTCCCCCAGGACTTGCAAGAGCGCGCCCCCGGCGTCCACCTCTTGGACCACCGCGGCAAAATTGCGGCCCTGGCCGTCATAGACCTCCACCTGGGCCCCTACGCCCAGACGCAAAACCTTGTGTAAATGGTGCGTCTCTTCCGGGCTCAACAAGACCCTGCCTTCCTGAAAAGCTGCGGGAAGTGCGAAAAAACGGCGCTGGAATGCTGGAGGGGATGTTTTCATGGTTGCTGGCGGACCGGCGCCTGGGTCCTTTAGGAACCGGCCTTGCCCTTGATCTCTTCCTCTAAAGCCGCCACCCGCTTTTCCAGGGCTTCCAGGTCCGTGTTCCGGGCCAGGTTCATGCCGGCGATGATCTCTTTAACTTTCTCGAACAAGGCTTTCTGCATCTCCTGGGCCTTATCCAGGATCTGCTCCACTGCCTGGGGGCTCTCCTGCTGGCTGACCTCCCCCCTTTTCACCATCTCGGACACCAGGGCCTCGGCCTTCTCCTTGGTAAAATCGAAGACGCCCACCCCGAAGAGCCAGGCCTTCTTTAAAAAATCCTGCATGGTTAACCCTCCTGTTAATGTAATACCGAGTTGCAGTCAAAAAGATACTATACGGGCGAACCTTGTGTTCGCCCTGGAGCCACGGGCGAACACAAGGTTCGCCCCTACAGTTCAACGTCCTTTGAATGCGAATTGGTATAAGCAGTAAGCAGTGAGCAGTATTTAGGGCGGCCTGGGGCCGCCGTTTAATATGTCTTCCTCCTGGCAACCCTTCCTAAGGCCTTTTAAGTATCAAGGCAGCCCAGTCTTCTTCCTGGAGAAATCCCGTTTGCTGTAAGCCCAGGGAAAGGAAACGGTCTTCTAGCCGGGGCCGGTCTTCTTCGAGAAAACCGGAAATGATTAAGGCCCCGCCGGTGAGCAGGCGGGCGGTGAGGGCCTCCGCCAGTTCCAGGAGGTCCGGGGCGGTGAGATTGGCCAGAATCAGGGTGAACTGTTCCCTGAGGGCCTTAAGAGGCGTAGCCTCCACCCAGATCTGATCCTCCAGGGCGTTAAGACGCACGTTTTCCAAAGCCGCGGCCACCGCCTCCGGGTCCACGTCGATGGCCAGGACGCCGGCTCCCAGCCGGGCCGCGGCCAGGGCCAGGATGCCGGAGCCGGTGCCCACGTCCAGGACCTGCCAGGGTTTGGGGTCCCGGGGCAGCTCCGGGGACCAAACCTCCTCCAGGGCCCGGAGGCACAGCCGGGTGGAGGGATGGCGGCCGGTGCCGAAGGCCATGGCCGGATAGATGGTGATTACCAATTCTCCCGGCGCGGCCTCATATTCCTCCCAGGGGGGACGAACCACCAGGCGAGGCGTGAGTTTCCGGGCCGGGAAACGGCACTTCCAGGCTTCGGCCCAATCTTCCGCGGCCACCTGGCGCATCTCCAGGCCCAGGGGAAAGAGACCATGGCCACCCAGACGCCGCAGATACTCCTGGAGTTCTTCCTGCTGCCAGGCCCCGAAGTCCTCGGGCCTAAAAAAAGCCCGGATCAAGACGCCGGCCTCAGGTGGGCCGTTCTCCTCCAGGATCACCCCCCGGCCGCTGAACTCCGTGAGAAAGCAAGCAGCCTCTTCCTGCATGCCTGAAGGCACCAGGAGGCGGACTTCGATCCAGGTTTCCTTAGCCATATTAAAATATTATATGCAGCAGTACAGTTGAATGCAATAAACTCTGAAATTCTGGGGGAAAAAGAGGAAATGGTCAAAAGGCGAAAGCTGCAGAACTTGCATTGACTAACTTACCGGCTGGTTCCCAGAATAATCCTTAAGTAAGGCGAGGGGAAACCGCTAGAAAAAGACCTCCTCAGTTCGCCTTAATCCCTTATAACTTTAAACATTTTCAAAATCTTTTCGGGCAGTTGCTCCCGGATGGCGGGAGTGATAGTGATTAAGTTTTTGTCCGGCTTCTCTTTGACTGTCTGGATATAGCCGCCCCCTTTCTCGGCCACAGTCACCAGTAAAGGCGCGGGCGCGGCCCAAAGCCGCTCCATGGCCTCCACAAAGCGGGATGACAAACACTCCATCTTGCCGATTTCATCCACGATGATCAGCTCAATCCCCGGTTGATAAGCCATGGCCGGCAGGGCCAGCCGGTGAAAGCCATCCAGGTCCACGCCATATCTGCCCACCCGCAAAGGTCCGGGAAAATCCACGTGGCTAAGCCCGGCCACCCGGCCGTCCAGGGTAACGATTTCAAAGCCCACCCGCTCGCCCCTCTCCCGCACTTCCCGGGTGTAAAACCCCGCGGCCTTACCCGTGAAGAGGTGCACCACTTTTTGCACCACCGTGGTCTTGCCGCACCGGGGCGGCCCGGTGAGGAGGATGCGGAGTTTTTGGTCTGCGGTCATCGGTTCTATTCCGAAAAGTTCTAAAGCGGTAGCCCAGGCTTTCCAGCCTGAGCGGATTACAGGGCGGGCGAGACGCCCACCCTACGGCTTTCCACGATTTACGGGTGGAGCGTTAGCTAATTTGCATCTGCTCTGAAAGTGTTGATCGCACAGGCTGAAAGCCTGTGCCACTGCTCACTGCTTACTGCTTACTGCATACTGCTCACTGCTCACCTTCCTTCAATCTTTCTAATGACTGGCAGGATCCACGGCAGCAAGGCGAACGCGGGCCAGGCGGCCAGGAAGCTGATAAAAAAGAAGTTGGCGTAGCCGAAGGAGGCTGCGCCCCAGCCCCCCAGGTAGCCGAAGATCCGGGCCCCAAAGCTGAAGAGCATGGCGAAAAAGGCGTAGTGCATGGCGCTGAAGCGTTTATCGCACAGGGCCATGAGAAAGGCCATAAAGGCCGCGGAGCCCATGCCCGACGAAATACTTTCCCCCTGGGAGGCGAGATAAATGGGATAGACGGCCAGGGGTTGGGAGAGAAACGGCAGGGAGATGGTGAAAACCACGTGGCGGGTCATGCCCGGCAGGGCCGCGGCCCAATAACCCAGATTGGAGACCGCCTGGAGGATGCCCATGGTCCACAGGCCCTGGCCGATGCCCCAACGGCTGGTGGCCCAGCCGCCCAACAGGCCCCCCAGGATGGTGGCCCCGGCCCCCAGAATACCGGAGACCACCCCGAATTCGCTGCCGCTGAACCCCTGGTCCTTCCAGAAGGGAGAAACCATGGAGGCCATGAGCGCGTCCCCGGCCTTGAAGGTCAGGGTAAAAAGGACAATGACCGGGAAATGGGGATGGCGCTTGAGCCCCCGGAAGGCCGCTTTAATCATGGCCAGGCCCTTTTCTGCAGCCGGGTGGTGTCCGGCCACGGCCGCCCGGGGCAGGTGAAAGGGCCGAAAGACCAAGACGGTAAGGGCCAGGGCCGCCAGCACCACCGCCAGGGCCACGAAGGCGGGCTGCCAGCCCACCCAGTCGCTCAAGATCAGCAAGCCGGAGCCCGCGGACATGGCCCCCACCCGGTAGGCGCCGTTGCGGACGCCGTTGGCCAGGCCCAATTCCTTGGGCTCCAGGAGGTCGATGGTATAGGCGTCCACCGCCAGGTCCTGGGTGGCCGAAGCCAGGCAGATAAGGCCCACCAGCACAAAGAATCCCGGGCCGACGGGCTGGCCGGCGCGCCAAGAAAGAATCGCCAGGCAGATGACCATGACCACCTGGGAGGGAATCAGCCAGGCGGCCCGGGAGCCGTAGCGGTCGGCCAGGGGACTCCAGAGGATCTTAAAACTCCAGGCCAGGCCCAGGAGACTTAAGATGCCGATCTGCTCCAGGGGCACCCCCTGCCCCCGCAGGTAAAAGGAGAGGGTGGTGACCACGAAGCCGTAAGGCGCACCTTCGGCAAAGTAGAGGACGCCGACCACCAGGAGTTTGAGACGAAAGGAGAGCTGGTAGGGGCTGGAGTCGTTTTCCATGCAGGCTGTTATACCAGCAGGGGGAAAAGGGGAAAAGGGAAAAAGGAGAAGAGGGGAAAAGGTTCCACCGGAATCAGAGTCTTTTGCTTCCCGTTTTTCCTTTTCCCCTTACCAGCTATAACTGCGCGGCGATTTTTTCGGCCTGCTCCAGCAAGGCGGGGTTGGTTTCATAAGGGGGCTGGGCCTTCAGGTCCGCCTCGATGATTCTTTCGTCAAAGGGAAGGTACCCCAACAGGGGCAAGCCCTGGAGGTGTTCCTTGATAAACTCCAGATCTTTAGGGTGGCGCACCTTGTTGGCCACCACCGCCACCTTTTCCAGACCCAGGTCCTGGGCCAGTTTCCTGACCTGTTGGGCCGTCTCCAGGCTGCGGCGTCCCGGCTCCACCACCACGATGAGTTTATTTACGCCCTTGGCGGTGGCCCGGCCCAGATGCTCGATGCCGGCCTCCATGTCCATGACCACCACTTCATTCCGAAGGAGCACCAAGTGGGTCACCAGGGTGCGGAGCATCACGCTTTCCGGGCAGATGCAGCCGCTGCCCCCTTTCTTGACGCCTCCCATGACGATGAGCTTGACCCCGTCCAGCTGGCGGGAGTACTTCTCCGGAATGTCGTCCACTTTGGGGTTCATCTTGAAAAACCCCCCCATTTTCCCGGGGGTGGAGTCCGTGCGTTCAGCGATCAGGTCCTTCATCATGCTCAGGGGCGTAATGCTTTCCGGGTCGTTAACCCCCAAGGCCAGGGCCAGGTTGGCGTCCGGGTCCGCGT
Source organism: Thermodesulfobacteriota bacterium (assembly GCA_049322315.1). GTDB lineage: Bacteria > Desulfobacterota > Desulfobaccia > Desulfobaccales > 0-14-0-80-60-11 > SURF-52. The sequence goes on from JBMORF010000064.1 coordinate 17,187, forward strand.
CCACGGCCAGGACCTTTTTGCCCTGGTTGGCAAAGTATTTGATGAGCAAGGCCGCCAGGGTGGTTTTCCCCACGCCGCCTTTGCCGCTGATGGCGATTTTCATGTATAATCTCCTAAGGCGAATTTAACTGCCAATTATTATAAAGGAATTACCACGGAGACACAAAGAGCACCGGGGATCACCAAGAAATTAATTACTGTTCGGCGGCTTTGCCACCAGGCAGTAAAAAAATCTCTGTGCCTCTGGTTCTAACTTTGAACGGAGAACTTCATGGTAGAGGCAATCGCACCCCTGGCCCCGGAGTTGGAAGCAAAGATCCGGGCCCGCCTGGCCGCCAACCCCTTCATCAAATTCATGGGCATTGAGGCGCCCCAACTGGGCCGGGGCTACGCCCGTTTTGTCCTGTTTTTCAAGCCGGAGTTGGCCAATTCCATCGGCCTCCTCCAGGGGGGGGCCATCGCCGCCCTGGCGGATGAAGCCGTGGCCTTCGCCCTCTACAGTCTGGTCAAAGAAGGAGAGACCTTCAACACCGTGGAGATGAAAATCAACTTTCTGGCCGCGGTGAAAGAGGGGGAAGTGGAGGCTTTGGCCCACATCACCAAACGGGGCCGCACCATCTCCTTGGGGGAAGTGGAGGTGCGCCAGGGCGAGCGCCTGGTGGCCAAGGCCATGTGCACCTATATTCATCTGATGGAGAAGAATTAGAGATTGGGTTGGGTCCCTAAGAAAGATAAGGCTCCTGCAATTCTTTCAGCAAATTGTTCTGGGCTTCTTCCGGTTTATTCTTCCGCCGCCTCGTGGCCTTTTTAAAGGTATCCTGAGACCACCAGTTGGGAAAACTAATCTTCTTTCCGGCAAAAATCTCTTCGATGGTAAGGATTTGCAGGCGGGGAAACCGTTGCTGCGGGAACGCCTGATCTATAAAGGGTTCTGCCGCGGCCGCCTCTTCCCGCATTTGCCTGGTAGGCCGCCTAAGCGTGAGAAACACACCGATCTCCGCCTTCTCCCGATCCAAAACTCCCTGCAAATCCCTGACCTGGGAGACGCTGACGTGGCCGCCTTTCACCTGGAAGATAATTTTTCTATATTCGCCGTTATATTCATCCCTTAGGTTCATGACCCCATCGATTCCCCGGTCCGCTCCCCGTTTATCCCGGGCGCTGCGGGCTCCCACCGTGGCCAGGGCCCAACACTCAAATTGAAAAGGATCGAGATTGAACAACCTTTCGGCGCTGGGCACATCCCGGGGAATCCCGATCTCTTCATAAGGCGCGAGTTCGTTCTTGAAGGAATCGTGCAGCCTCTTGACGATCAGGCCAATGGCCAGGTAGGTGACGTCGATGCCGATCCAGCGGCGTTTAAGGCGTTCGGCCACCGCCACCGCGGTGCCGCAGCCGCAAAAGGGGTCCAGGACTACGTCGCCTTCGTTACTCGCCGCCCGGATGATGCGCTCCAGCAGGGCTTCCGGTTTCTGGGTCTGGTAGCCCAGATATTCATTACTGGAACCGTGCAGGTGCTCGATATCGTACCAGATATCCTTGATAGACGTACCGGACATTTCGTCTAAATACCTTTTATATTGAGCCACCTCCCCTTTTTCGGTAACCACCACCCGGCCTGCGTCCCAGGCTTGCTGCATGCGCTCCCGGGTCCAGCGCCAGACCCGCACTATGCCGCTGCCGGGGGGAAATTCATAGGTGAGGTTCGGCCTTTCCTTATTCGGATTAATCAGGTTGTCCAATCGGTATCTTCGCCCGGTTTCCGGCTCCACGTGGCGGTAAAACCTCTCCAGGTAAGCCGGGTCGTGTTCCGTGAATTGCGGGTTAAACACGGATTTTTCCGACTTGCTGTAGTAAAAGATGGTGTCGTGGGCCCGGGAGAAGCGGGTCTTGGCGTGGCCCTTGGGTTGGGAGCGCTCCCAGATTATTTCGTTGCGGAAGTTCTTGGGGCTGAAGATGGAGTCCAGGACCAGCTTGATGTAATGGCTGGCGGTGGGGTCGCAGTGGAGAAAGAGGCTGCCGGTGGGTTTCAGGACCCGGTGCATTTCCACCAGCCGCACTGCCATTATGCTGAGGTAGGCCAGCATATTGCTGCGGCGCAAAACCTGGTGCAGGGCCTTGAGTAATTCGGCCAAATCCGGCGGCCCGGCCAGAACGGCTTCATCAAAGGCTTCCTCCGCCTGGGGCCCCCAGGTCCAGGTATCCTCGAACGCCGCAATTTGCGCCGCGGATTGTTCTCCGGAAGGCTCTTTGAACAGCATATTGTAAGTGGCGTTGGAGTTAAACGGCGGGTCCAGGTAGATCAGGTCCACACTACTCACGGGGATATGCTCACGGAGGACTTTGAGGTTATCGCTGAAATAGAGTTTGTTCTGCCAATCCTCCATCGTTGCCTCCAGGGATTGGATCATCTTACCATTATTGTATTAAAGTTTTGTAAAAACTTTTTATGGCAATTCTCCGGTAGGCAGACCCATAAGCCAAGGAGCTAAGGAGTTGGGGGGCAGTGCCCACCCTACATTTACTGCTCCCTGCTCACTGCTCACCGCTTACTGTTTTCTACCACTCATAGAACCCTATCTGCGTCAGCACTTCCGCCCGGTCCGGGTGGAGGAGGGCCATGTCTTCCAGGCGCACGCCGCCCCAGCCGGTGAGGTAGATGCCGGGTTCCACGGTGACGATGCTGTCGGCCTGCAGGGTGGTGGCCCGGTCTTTATTAGGGCTGAGGCTGGGGGCTTCGTGCACCGCCAGGCCCACCCCGTGCCCTAAAGAGTGGCCGAAGGCCTCACCGTAGCCCGCGGCCGCAATCACGTCCCGGGCCAGGGCGTCCCCATCCCGGCTGTCCATGCCCGCCCGCAGTTCCTTTTCCGCCTTTTCCTGGGCCTGGCGCACCAGGTGGTAAATCTTCCGGAACTCCTCATCCGGGGGTCCCAGAATAAAGGTGCGGGTCAGGTCGGCGCAGTAGCCGGCCACCCGGGCGCCCAGGTCGATGATGATGGGTTCTCCCTCCTGAAGCCGGTAATCACCGGGATGATGGTGGGGGCGGGCGCTGTTGGGACCCCCGGCCACTATGGGGGGAAAGGCCAGACCATCGGCGCCTTTGTCCCGGAAAAGCCCCTCGATCCTCCAGGCCACCTCTTCCTCCGTCTGGCCCGGGGCCAGGGACCGGGCCACCTCCTTCAGGGTTTCTTCCGTCAAGGCCAGGGCCCGGCGGATGGCGGCTACCTCCTCCGGGGCCTTGGTCTCCCGGAGGGCCTCCACCAGGCCGGAAACCGGCTGCCAGTCCACCCTGACGCCGGCCTCCGCCACCGCCTGGGTGAGGCGCCGGTACTGCCGGTACGTCAGGTAGGTTTCCTCGAACCCCAAGACCTGAACCCCGGTATCCTTTAGCAGTCCAGCCAGGGTCGCTCCCAGAGATTGGGTATAAAGCGCTACTTCCAGACCGGAGGCGTCCTGCCGGGCCCATTCCAGATAGCGGAAATCGGTGAGGAGAAAGGTCTTTTCCCTGGTAATCAGGAGCATGCCGCTGGTTTCCGTGAGGATTTCATCACGAGCGGTAAAGCCGCTGAGATAACGGCGGTTTTCGGGGCCAGCCACCAGCAGGGCATCCTGTTCCGGGGGCCAACGGTCCTTCAAAGCCAGTAAACGTGAAGTGGTAAAAGCAGTCTCCATAGCCCGGATTTTGCGGAAATTGCCGGGGAAAAGCAAGGGAAGAAAAGGTCAGGCATCTTAAGATTTCGTTAAAGATTTCCTCTGGAGAAGTCGAAAAGTCTGTTGAGAAAAGGCGAATTCCACTGGGATTTGCCCAAGGCACTAGTTTCTCCACCCTTGGGGGATTTATATCAATTGTTTTGTCATATTCATATCTTCCTCTTTCTTACTAGGCCCGGGAGGGTGAAAAATTATTGATTAGATTGAGGTTAGTCTTCTTAAGAGGAGATTAGAACGACCGACATGGAGAAAAATATCGATTTTCGCATGAAAGTCCTGGTGGCGGATGACTTTGCCACCATGCGCAAGATTGTGCGCAACATTCTCAAGCAGATCGGCTTCGATGACATAGTGGAGGCCGAAGACGGCCAGGCGGCTTTGCAGGTCTTAAAACACGAAAATATCGGGCTGGTGGTGACAGACTGGAATATGCCCAACATGACCGGTTTGGAATTGCTGGAAAAGATCCGCAAAGATCCTAAAACCGCAAATCTGCCGGTGCTGATGGTCACCGCCGAGGGCCTCAAAGAAAACGTGGTGGCCGCGGTGAAGGCCGGAGTGAATAATTACGTGGTGAAACCGTTCACCGCGGAAGTGTTGCAGGAAAAGCTGGAGCAGATTTTTAAGAAACTGAACGGCTAAGAGGGCGGTTTGGTAAATATTGGAGTTTCCGCTTTAAGGTCATAAAGATGTGAGGAATAAGCAGGTCGCCGGCATGCTGGCGGCGCCGCCTGCTTAAAGGCATTTCAGGAGGCGATAGTTGACTGCGAAAACCCCGGATAATCAGGAAATCATCAAAGCCTTAGAGGGCTTGGCCCTTAAAGTGGTCATGCTGGAGGAAGGGGACCTCCCGGGCCTGGGAGATTTTCTGAACCACTTGGAAACCCTCCAGAAACTGCTGGGTGCGGAGATAGCCGCAGAGGTAGTATCGCTGTTGCAGCAGCTGGAGGAGGTGGGCAATAAGCTGATCCTCCAGGAGATTGACGCCGCAGCCAAGGCCCATGAGGTATTAGGTCAAGGAGTCAGTCTATTGCTGGCCTGGGCCCGGGACCGTAATTACCCCGATGACGGCGAGGTTTGGAAGAATTACTACCGCCTGTGCCAGGAGTTGGGATTGGGAGGCACGGGTGAGAGTCCTGCCCTGGCAGAGGAGGAGGCGGAGGCAGAGCCGGAATCCACCGGGGCCCCAAAAGAATTTATCTGGGAAGATCAAGAGCTGACCGCGAATTTTATCGCCGAAGCCCGGGAGCATCTGGAAGGAATCGAAAGCGGCCTGGTTCACCTGGAGCAAGCCCCCACGGATCTGACGGCCATCAATGCCGTCTTCCGGCCTTTTCATACCATTAAGGGAGTGGCGGGCTTTTTAAATCTATCTCAAATCCAGGAACTAAGCCATGAAGTAGAATCTCTGCTGGATGAAGCCCGGAGCGGCCGCCTGAGTATCACTGCGGCGATCATCGATCTCACCTTGACGGGGGTGGATGCCCTTAAGGAGATGTTGGACGACCTCCAGGAGGCCCTGTCCGAACAGCGAGTTCCTCGGCAGTTCGAACTAGAAGATATTAAGAACCAGGTCAAACAACTTCAGAATCAGGATGAGACCGGGAGCCAGGCCCCCAAGCGCCAGTTGGGGGAAATCCTGGTGTCCCAGGGGGAACTGAGCAACTCGGATCTGAACGAGGCCCTGGAACAGCAAAAGGTGGAACCCGGGGCTCCGCCCCTGGGAGAAATCCTGGTGAAAGAAGGGAAGGTGGCCCCCAAAAAGGTGGCCAAGGCCCTGGTGGATCAGTTGATTGAGGAGAAGGGTGGCGAAGCCGCGGCCGGCCCGGCGGGGACGGAAGGGAAAGCGGCGACCGACGCCAAATTGCCGCCCACCATTAAGATCGACCTGGCCAAGGTGGACAATCTGGTGAACCTGATGGGAGAGCTGGTGATCGCCCAGAGCCAGGTGCGGCAAAACCCGAATCTCCAGGGAATCTCCGACCCCAAGCTGGAGCGGGACCTGGCGCAGATGTCCCGGATCACTTCGGAATTGCAGATGATCTCCATGGCCATGCGCATGATCCCCATCGGCCAGACCTTAAGGAAGATGGTGCGCCTGGTGCGGGACCTCTCCCGCAAATCCAAGAAACAGGTGGAATTGTTCATCGAAGGCGAAGAAACCGAAATCGACCGCAACATGGTGGAGGCCATCTACGATCCCCTGGTGCATCTGGTGCGCAACGCCGTGGATCACGGGTTGGAAACTCCCAAGGAAAGGGAGGCCCAGGGCAAGCCCCCCACCGGTCACCTGTGGTTGCGGGCCTATCATAAGGGGGGCAACGTGGTCATCGATATCGAGGAAGATGGCCGCGGCCTGGACCGGGAACGCATCCTGGCCAAAGCCCAGGAGAAGGGCTTGGTCCAGCCTGGGGAACAACTCACCCCGACCCAGATTGATAACCTCATCTTCGAGCCCGGATTCAGCACCGCGGAAAAGATCACCGATATCTCCGGACGCGGTGTGGGCATGGACGTGGTGCGTCTCACCATAGAAAGACTGCAGGGCAAAATTGAAATTCATTCCCGGCCCCAACAGGGCAGCCGCTTTACCCTGCGCATGCCCTTGACCCTGGCAATCATCGACGGCTTGGTGGTTAAAGTGGGCAAGGAACGTTATATCCTGCCGGCGGTGTCGGTGCGGGAAACCTTGCGGCCCGCAACCAGCGATTATTTTACGGTTCAGGGCCAGGGTGAAATTATTAAGGTACGTAGCCAGCTCATTCCTTTGCTGCGGCTCCACCGGCTTTTCCGGGCCGGCAACGGTGATATCCATCCCACCCAGGCCCTGGTCATGGTGGTGGAGCATGAAGGCAAACAAAGAGGACTCCTGGTGGATGACATTTTGGGCAAACAGGAAGTGGTAATCAAATCCTTGGGAGAGTCGTTGCAGAATATCAAAGGCCTGGCCGGGGGCACCATTCTGGGTGATGGACGGGTGGGGCTGATCCTGGATTTAGCCGGTCTCTTCTCCCTGGGTCAGGGTTAAGTAGTGCACTTAATAATAGAACTTGCGAGGGGCCAGAAACAATAAGATTGAAGAAGGCAGGCGGGGCCTTGGGGGCGAGGTTGTCAGCTCTCAAAGCTTTGACTGGCCGAAGGAGATGGCCAAAAAACAGGAAAGCAGAAAAGCGGGACCGGTTGCCAAGGGTTGGTTAAAAGGACGGGCTTAACCGGTGGTTGCAGCAAAGAAGCCGCCAAAGATGGGTTGACTGGGTCGTAGAAGGGCTACGCCCGAAGAGAGGTAGATATGAATTGGAGAAACTTATCAATTGCTAAAAAAATTACAATGGGTTCGGGCCTGACTTTAGTGCTGCTAGCCACCATCGGCCTGGTGAGTTTCTTGAGTATCGGCCGGCTGGCCCATAATGCCAAGGTGATGATGCAGACCAACAAGCTGGACGCGGTGTTGCAAGAGATGGAGGAGCCCCACCGCCTCCTGCACCAATCTGCCCTGGAGGCCAGTAAGTCAGATAAGCCGCCTAGCCTTTCTGACCCCAAAATTAAGGCCGACCTGGAAAAAATTCAGTCCTTGCTCCACCAAGCCCGCCAGGTGGTGAAGGAGCACACCTTGACCGGAGAAGCTATGGCAGCCGCCACCATCCATACACGGCGCAACGTCATGGTGCTTAGCCTGGCGGCCTTGTTCTTGGGACTGTTCATCACTTTTCTCATGTCCAGAAGCATAACCGGGGCCCTGGGAGGAGTCACCCAGCAGTTGGAGGGGGCCGCGGAACAGGTGGCCGAGGCCTCCAATCAGGTCTCCTCTTCCAGCCAATCCCTGGCCCAGGGGGCCTCGCAGCAGGCTGCTTCCCTGGAAGAGACCGCCGCCTCCATGAATTTAATCGCCTCTACGGTCAAACAGAATACGGACAATGCCGAAGAGTGTAATCGCCTGGTGATCCTGACCAATGAAAAAACCAGGGAGGTGCACAAATCCATTCGGGCCGCCAAGGCGTCCATTGAGACCATTGCCCAATCCGGGGACAGCATCAAGAAGATCATCAAGAGTATTGATGAGATCGCCTTCCAGACCAATCTGCTGGCCTTGAACGCGGCGGTGGAGGCGGCCCGGGCCGGACAGGCGGGCGCGGGTTTCGCAGTGGTGGCCGACGAAGTGCGGAACCTGGCGATGCGAGCCGCGGACGCGGCCAAGAGCACCGATGAATTAATCGGTGAAACTGCCAAGCATATTGAGACGGGTAACCAGCAGATCCAGGAGACCCTGACCAAGTTCTATGATATGGGCGAATCCGCCAAGAAGGTCAACAACCTGGTGGGGGAGATTTCCGAGGCCAGTAAGGAACAGGCCCGGGAGATCGAGCTGATCAACCGGGCCGTAGGCGACATGGACCTGGTAGTGCAGCAGAACGCGGCCAACGCCGAAGAAAGCGCCAGCGCCTCCCAGGAATTAACCGCGCAATCCCATCAGATGAAAGGCATTGTGAATGAACTCATGTCCATGGTGGCCGGAGGCGCCAACGCCCTGAGCATGGCAACCAACGACAGGCACATCCTCAGCGGCAGGCTGGCCTCGTGGCGCCAAGCCATCGGCTTCAACGGTAAAGAGAAAAATCTCCTGGAACACCAGTAATCTCAGGGGGAAGCACCAAAGCATAATACTCATTTTGAGAGGAACCAGGGTTGCTAGGTTCGATCAAGCTGCGCATGAAAATGACGGCATACCAAGGCGAAGAACAAAGAACTCCCCATTTCCGAAAAGTTACAGCGGACAAGACCATTCTCTCGGGGGAGATCGAGTTTTAGGAGCCCAAGAAAATATTCGAGGTGGCGGCACCCTCTCAACTTCCACCTCCATCAACAATAAACGGAGGGCAGCATTAATGCGTATTCATATCCGTTATAAAATTTTGGGGCAGTTCACTTTGGTGTTCCTGGCATTCATGAGCCTGATCTTCCTCTGGATACTGCCGTCTGCCAAAAATGCGATCTTCAAAGAAAAGCAGACTCAGGTCCAGGAAGTGGTGCGGACTGCTTACGGGGTTTTGGAGAACTTCTACACCCTGGAAAAGAACGGCGCCCTTACCCCTGCGCAAGCCAAGGAAGGCGCTCTTAAGATCATCAAGGGCATGCGTTACGGCCCGGAGGGCAAAGACTATCTATGGATCAATGATTTTGGCCCCAAGATGATCATGCATCCCATGGTCACAAAATTGGACGGCCAGGACCTGAGCACCTACAAAGACAAACAGGGTAAGGCCCTGTTCGTGGAGTTTGCCAGGGTCTGCAAGGAAAAAGGCGAAGGTTTTGTAGACTACTATTGGCAGTGGAAAGACGACAAGAACCGCATAGTTCCCAAACTTTCCTTTGTCAAGGCCTTTACTCCCTGGGGTTGGATCCTGGGCACCGGCATTTACGTGAATGATGTGGCGGAACAGGCCGCGTCCATACGGAATACTCTGCTCCTGGTGATCGTGCCGGTCATTCTTCTGCTGGCTTGCGTCCTATATTTCCCCATGCGCAGCCTGGGACGCCTGGGAGGGGTAACCCTGCAGATGCAGCAGGCCTCGGAGGAAGTGCACACCGCTTCTACAGAAGTGGCCGCCACCTCTCAGAGCCTGGCCCAGGGTTCTTCGGAACAGGCCGCCAGTCTGGAGGAGACCTCCGCCTCCCTGGAGCAGTTGACGGCCATGACCCGGCAAAACGCCGATAATGCCCGGGAAGCCAACCAGATGATGCGGGAGACCACCCAGGTGGTCACCAAAGCCAACGATACCATGGCAGCCACTCAGAAGGCCATGGACGCGGTCTCCCAGGCCGGCTCCGAGATCGCCAAGATTATCAAGACCATTGATGAAATCTCATTCCAGACCAATCTGTTGTCCCTGAACGCGGCAGTGGAGGCGGCCCGGGCCGGCGAAGCGGGGAAAGGCTTTGCGGTGGTGGCGGAAGAGGTCCGGTCCCTGGCCCAGAGAGCCGCCACGGCCGCCAAGACTACCTCGGAATTAATCGAAGGGACGGTGACCCGCATTGCCGAAGGCGCGGGCCTGGTGAAACAGGCGGAGTCTGCGTTCCAGGAACTGAGCCAGGGGGCCCAAAAAGTGGCCCAGTTGGTGGACGAGATTGCCGCGGCCAGCCAGGAGCAAGCCCATGGGCTGGAACAGATTTCCCAGTCAGTGTCCCACATGGACCAAGTGGTGCAGAGTACCGCAGCCAGCGCCGAAGAAGCGGCAGCCACCAGCCAGCAACTCTCCTCCCAAAGCCGTAACATGCAGGCTACCATGAGATATTTGGAAGAGTTGGTGGGTGGCAACCAGAACGGCGCTAGGCAGGCAGCCCCAGGCGCAGGGCCGGCGGTTTTCACCCAGAAAAAGGGCTATGGGCTGGGCCAAGGTCCGGCACAGGGCTCCAAGGTGCGGAAGCTGAACCAGGCGGCCAGGACCTTGCCTCCTCCCCCAGGCAAGGAAGTTTCCCCGGAGGAAGTGATCCCTTTGGGGGAAGAACACTTTAAGGATTTCTAGCATTATCGCCGATAATGCTTTAGGGAAAGAAAGGGAGGTCCATCCCGGTCATTCTGGGGGACGTGCCCCTAAAAACGATCTAACTCAGACAAAAGACTGATCAAACAGGAGGATCATAGCAATGTCGCAGGCGGCGAGGCAACTACAACAGGAATCCACTACCCTTCAGGATAAAGAAGGAAAATATCTTACCTTTACCCTGGCCGCGGAGGATTATGGCCTGGAAATCTTAAAGGTCAGGGAAATCATCGGCATGATGGACATCACCGCGGTCCCCCAAACTCCGGAATACGTCAAAGGGGTCATCAATCTCCGGGGCCGGGTTATCCCGGTCATCGACCTCAGACTCAAGTTCGGGCTGGAAGAAGCGGAATATGGGGAACGCACCTGCATCATCGTGGTGGAAGTACAAAGCCAGGTGGGATCGGTGCAGATGGGGGTAGTGGTGGATTCGGTCTCCGAGGTCCTGAACATCAATGGGGATGACATTGAACCTCCTCCTTCTTTTGGCGCCCGGCTCAAGACTCAATACATTCTGGGCATTGCCAAGGCCAAGGGGACCATCAAAATCCTGCTGGATATCGACCGGGTGTTGACCGGCGAAGAAATGGCCGGCCTTGAGGGCTTGGTAAGTTAAATCCTCCAGGAGGAAAACTTGGTCAATTTTACCAGTGAAAAGACCTGCAAACCAGGGGCGTTGAAGCCAGCGTGTGTCCCCGGCCTCTCGGTGACGATGCCGGAGCTTTCCGACAGCGAATTCAACCAGCTGAGCCAGTTGGTTTACCAGCACGCCGGCATTCACCTGCCTGCCCAGAAAAAGGAACTGGTGCGCTCCCGCTTAACCAAGTTCCTCAGAACCAGAAAGCTCGCCAGCTTCCAGGAGTATTACCGGCAAGTACTCCAGGATACTACCGGATTGGAACTTATCAATCTCCTGGACGCCGTCTCCACCAACATGACGGCCTTCTGGAGGGAGCCCAAGCACTTCGAGTTTCTGGGTCAGGAATTACTACCGGCTTTACGGCAAAAGTGTAAAGGGACGCCCCAATGGCGCTTATGGAGCGCCGGCTGCTCCAGCGGCGAAGAGCCTTATACCTTGGCCATGGTGTTGCTGAACGCCATTCCTGCCAAGGATCTGTCTGGGGTCAAAATCCACGCCTCGGATATTAATACCCAGGTGCTGAACCAGGCCCAACGTGGGATTTACCCTCTGTCCCGGGTGGAACCTCTCTCCCAGGAATGGCGGCGGCGTTATTTTCAAAAGGGTGTTAATCAATGGGAAGGCTTTGTCAGGGTTAAACCTGAGGTGAAACAACTGGTGGAATTCTTCCGTTTCAATTTGATGGATCCCTTCCCCTTCAATCAGGAGTTCGACGTCATCTTCTGCCGCAACGTCATGATCTATTTTGAAAAAGCCACCCAGACAGAGTTGATCAAAAAATTTCATCAGTGCCTGAAGCCGGGCGGTTATTTGTTTATCGGGCATTCGGAGAGCCTGTGCAACGTCAGCCATCAATTTGCGTACGTCAAGCCGACCATATATCGGAAATAGAGGCCCGAAAGATGCAGATCGTGGTGGGGGTAGCTGATATGAAGATCAGCAGCCAGCCACAGGAGTTGGTGGTAACTCACGCATTGGGCTCCTGTATCGGGGTGGCGGTTTACGATCCTAAGGTCAGGGTGGGGGGTATCCTCCATTATATGTTGCCGGAATCCTCATTGGATGAAGAAAAGGGAAGGCAAAACCCTTTTATGTTTGCGGACACCGGCATTCCCCACCTGTTCCGGGAATGCTACAAGCTGGGAGCGGTAAAGCACCGCATGGTGGTAAAGGTGGCCGGAGGCAGCCAAGTCTTGGGGGGACCGGAACATTTTAATATCGGCCGGCGTAATTATGCGGCCTTAAGGAAGATTTTTTTAAAGAATAACGTCCTGATTGACAATGAGGACGTGGGGGGCGTCAAAGCCAGGACCATGTATCTGGAGATCGCCACCGGCAGGGTATGGATAAAGATTATCGGCCAGAACCAGGTAGTTAAGGATTTATAAGGGAGCAAAAAGCCATGAGTTTAGTGCCACAAGTCCTGCGATCGTTAAAAAATTTGCCGCCTTTTCCCATGGTGGCCCAAAGGGCCTTGCTCCTGCTCAATAAACCGGAGGTGAGTATTCAGGAATTAGTAGAGGTGGTGAAGTTTGATCCAGCCGTTACCGCCAACATCCTGCGCATTAGCAATTCCGCCTACTTCGGTTTAAGGAGAGAGATTCACTCGCTGCATCAAGCCCTGTTATTGCTGGGGACCCAGGAGCTTTTGAAAATCATTATCGCCAGCGGGGCCACCCGCCTCTTTTCGGCGCCGACGCCGGGTTATTTTACCGAGCGCCAGGGCTTATGGCGGCATTCCGTGAGCTGCGCGCTGATGGTGGATATCCTGTCCCGGGAACTTTCCCTGCCTGATCAGGCCACGGGGTTCACCGCCGGTTTGATGCATGATATCGGCAAGGTGGTCTTAAGTCTTTTTGTGGAGCAGAAATTCCATGAAATCATGGAAGTGGTGGAACAACAGGGGGTTTCCTTCCAGACCGCGGAAAAGATTATCCTGGGAGTGGACCACGCCGAGATGGGGGGAGAGATGGCCCGGATGTGGGATTTTCCGGACCGACTGCGTCTGGCCATCACTTACCATCATCTGGATAAACCCGAGGCTTATACCGACGACTTGACCTTACTGGTTTATCTGGGCGATATCCTGACCATGATGTTCGGGCAAGATTTGGGGGCGGACGGCCTGGCTTATACCGGTTATCCTGAAGTATTGCGGCACTTCCATTTGCGGGAAAAGAACTTACAGAAAATCTTGCTGCAATTTGGCAGCGCCTGGGATGAAGCCCAGGTCTTCTTCGGTCTGATGGGAAATCAAAATGGCGTACAATGTGCTAATCGTGGATGACTCGGCCACCATGCGGGCTCTGATCCGCAAGGTGCTGGTGATTTCCGGCTTTGACATCGGCGAATATTACGAAGGGGCGAACGGTCACGAAGCCCTGGACATCCTGGAGGACAAGTGGGTGGACATCATCCTGTCGGACATCCATATGCCGGAAATGGACGGCGCCGCCCTGGTGGAAGCCCTAAAGGACCACAAGCTGTGGCGCAACATTCCCGTGGTCCTGATTACTACGGAATCCCGGCCGGAGATCATCAATCCCTTTTTGAATCTCGGGGTGGAGGATTATATCCAGAAACCATTTCGCCCGGAAACCATCAAGAAAAAACTGACCGGTATTCTAGGGGAGGCTCAGACACCGGATGCTATCGAATCTGAAAGCTGCGACTTTTGAAGTCCTGGAGACCATGTTCTACCTCTTTCCCGAAAGTCTGGAAGAGGGAGAAGTAGTGCCCGTCCAGGGGCCTTTTATTCGCTCCTGGGTGACCATCGCCGGTCCCCAATCCATTTGCATCGGCTTGCAGGTGCCCCAGAGTCTGGCCCGAAAAATGGCCGCCAACTTTCTCGGGACCGCTGAGGAGGAAATATCTAAGTCGGCCATGGAAGACATCTGCAAAGAGACCACTAATATGATGGCCGGGGCTTTTCTCAGCAGGATGGGGGCCTCAGGGGCCTTTAAATTGAAAACCCCCGAAGCCCATTGGGTGACGGCGGAGGCCAAGAACAACAATAAGCCGGTAAACCGGCTGCGATTTGATGTAGATAATGAACTCATGGAATTATTCGTAAAAAAGGGTTAACAACTTATGGGCAAGACCAAAGTTCTGGTGGTGGACGACTCCGCCATTGTGCGCAAAATTTTTACGGATATGATCTCCCGGGAGCCCGACCTGGAAGTGGTGGGCGTCGCTCCGGACCCCTATATCGCCAGGGACAAGATCGTCCAAACCCGCCCGGACGTGGTGACTCTGGACATCGAAATGCCCCGGATGGACGGTCTCACCTTTTTGAAAAAATTGATGCATTACTTCCCGCTGCCGGTGATCATCGTCTCTTCCCTGACTCCCAAGGGCAGCCAGATGGCCCTGGAGGCCATGGACTTAGGGGCGGTGGAAGTCTTGGCCAAACCGGGAAGCGCTTATACCGTGGGCGATTTGGGGGTCCAACTCATAGAAAAGATTCGGGCCGCGGCCCAGATCAGGTGTCTCAAGAGTGTCGATAAGGGTAACAACTCGGGGCCGCCCAGCGACCGCCCCGCGCCTTTGAAGCAGACTTCCCAAAAGATCATCGCCATCGGCGCTTCCACCGGCGGCACCGAGGCCATCAAAGAGGTCCTGATGCGGATGCCCCCGAACAGCCCGGGGATAGTGATTGTGCAGCATATGCCGCCGAAATTCACCACCGCCTTCGCCTCCCGCCTCGACCAGATGTGTCCCATGGAAGTCAAGGAAGCCCAGGACGGGGACTCGGTCCTGACCGGCAGGGTCCTTATCGCGCCCGGGGCTTACCATATGCTGCTGCGCCGCAGCGGCGCCCGCTATTACGTGCAGGTGAAGGACGGCCCTCTGGTGCACCACCAACGCCCCAGCGTGGACGTGCTCTTCAATTCCGCGGCCCAAAGTGCGGGGTCCAACGTCATCGGCGTTATCCTCACCGGCATGGGGGCCGACGGCGCGGACGGCATGCTGGCCATGAAAGAACAGGGCGCTTATACCCTGGCTCAAGATGAAGCTTCTTGCGTGGTCTTCGGGATGCCCAAGGAAGCCATCAAGAAGGGCGCCGTGCATAAGACCCTCTCCTTGCTCCGGATTCCCGAGGAACTTCGCCGCCACCTCTCCTGATAAGCAACTTCGGGCCTGACAAACCTTCTTTCCTCAGGACAGACCGCTCCCGGAAGGATTCCTTATTGACAAGACCGCAAAAGGACAGTAATTTAAAGCTCGTAAGACACGTGGCGGCTTAACTCCGACCCTCGGGCTCAACTCTATTTATCACGTCGCGGAACCGGGATTAATAATTTGCTGAAATTGATAGCTTTTGATTGCGACGGGGTGCTGTTCGACTCGCGCCAGGCCAATATTGCTTTTTATAACGCCATATTGCAGCAATTCGACCTGCCCCCTTTAACCCCTCCGGCCGTGGAATATGTTCACAGCCACACGGTTTTTGCCTCCCTGGAATATCTCTTCCGGGGCTATCCCGACCTGGAGGCGGTTCGGCAGTTCGCCCGCTCCCTGGATTACCATCCCTTTATTCCCATGATGGTGGAAGAGCCCTATTTGCGGGAGTTCCTGGAGTTTTTGCGCCCCAACTTCGCCAGCGCCCTGGCCACCAACCGGTCCACCACCACCCGGGCGGTGCTTCAATACCACCGTCTGGAGGAACACTTCGACCTGGTGATTTCCGCCCTGGATGTGAGCCACCCGAAACCGGACCCGGAGGCCTTCTGGCGAATTCTGGAACATTTCGGCCTGGAGCCCCAAGAAGCCATTTATATCGGCGACTCCCGGGTGGATGAAGAATTCGCCAAGAACGCCGGCGTGCCTCTGGTGGCCTACCGTAACCCGGAACTCAAGGCAGATTTCCATCTGGATTCCTTTGCTGAGGCCCCGGCCCTAATCTCCGCCTTGGCCGCGAGCAAGACCGAAACGACTCCGAAGGCTTAAGGCGAGCAGGCGCCTCGAATTATCACCCGGCCTCTTCTGAGTCCGGAGGAAAGCAGAAAAAGGAGATGCCCATGAAGAAATATCAATGTGAAGTCTGCGGCTATATCTATGATCCAGCCGCAGGTGATCCGGAAAACAACGTGCCCCCCAACACCCCCTTTGAGAATTTGCCGGATGATTGGGTCTGTCCCATCTGCGGAGCCACTAAAGAGCAATTCCACCCTACTGATTAAACCGGCTAATCCGAACTCGACAACCATCTACTAAGGCAGGGATATGGCCTCCACGACTCTAAATAACCAAACACAAAACCGGGACAGCAAGGTCCGGAACAAATCTTTCTTCCGGGAATACGGCGAAGCCCTGTTCATTGCCCTGATCCTGGCCCTGGTGATTCGGGCTTTTGTGGTCCAGGCCTTCTCCATTCCCTCCGGCTCCATGATCCCCACCCTCCTGGTGGGCGATTACCTGTTGGTGAACAAATTCAGCTACGGCATCCGCAACCCCTTTACCAACAAGGTGCTGATTCCCACCTGGCAACCCCAGCGGGGAGAGGTGGCGGTCTTTATCTTTCCCCAGGACCCCTCCAAGGATTATATCAAGCGAATTATCGGGCTTCCCGGCGACCGGGTGCAGGTCATCAATAAAAAGGTCTACATCAACGGCGAGCTTTATGTTACTCCCCAGGCCCAGTACGCCGATAATAGGGTGATCTCTCCCAACCAATCAACCCGGGATAATTTCGGCCCGGTGGTGGTCCCCAAAAATGCCTACTTTTTCATGGGTGATAATCGGGACAAAAGCTATGACAGCCGCTTTTGGGGCTTTGTGCCTATGAGCGACCTGCGGGGAAGGGCTTTTATCATTTACTTTTCCTGGAAGGGGGACCATAACCAACCCTTCTACGTGGCCCTGTTGGAGGGCGCCAAGGGCTTGATCACCAAACACGCCTGGGATACGAGCAAATTCCAGGTACGCTGGGATCGCATCGGTAAAATTATCCATTAGGGTTCAAAGTTCAAGGTTCAAAGTTCAAAGTAGAGATCTCGAGTTTAACCTTGAACTTCGAACTTTAAACTTTGAACTATTTTTTTCAGAATCCAACATGCGCCGGCAACGATGGGGATTGACCGTCTGGTTGCTGCTGCTTCCGGTCCTGCTAGGCTGCGGGTCCGGCGGGGGCGTCACCGTCTATTGCTCCCCGGATTCCCCCCGGATGCGCCGGGCCATCCAAGGGTTGGAAGCCCGCCTGGGCTTGGGCAAGCTGGAAGTGGTCTGCGTCCCGGAGTTCGGGCCTAAGGGGGCGGAGGAATTGCGCCGTCTCCGGGAGCGCCATCCCCGGCTGCTGGTGGTTTTGGGCACCCCGGCCTTAATGCGGGTGGCCCCGGTGGAAAAACGCCTGCCCGTGGTCTTCGCCCTGGTGGCCAATCCCTATTTCACCGGCGCCGCCTATTTTCCCAAGCAGCCTGAGATTCACCAGGAAAACGTCACCGGCATCTTTTCTCCACCTCCGGTGCAAGCGGCTTTGCAGCAAGGGGCCTCTCTTTTGGGCCCCCGGACCTGGGGGCTGCTCTTTGATCCCAATGACGGGGTGGCGGTGGAGATCAAAGAGCGTTTCTTGAAGGAAGCTTTGCGTCACGGGATCAAGCCGGTAGTCGCCGCCAGCACTGACGCGGCCGGGGACCTCCGGGGTCTGGAGCAACTGCGGACGCAAGGGGCCCGGGTGATCTATCTGCCGCCGGCGCCCAGCGCGGCGCGTTACGCTTCCCTGTTATTGGACTGGGGGAAAAACCAGAAGGTGATGGTGGTGAGCGGCCACCCGGAATTCCACCAGGGCGCGCTTCTGTGGGTGGCCCTGGATTACCGGAAGCTGGGGGAGGAAGCCGGAGCCCTGGCCCGGCGGGTCCTTAAGGGGGAGGCCCCGGCCAAGATTCCCCTTGCGGAAAAGACCCCCATTAAGGTACAAGTGGACGAGGGCCTGCTCCGGAAATGGAGCAGTTACCCACCGGCCAATAAACAATGATTTCTCACATCTCGTTCCCAAGCTGTGCTTGGGAACGAGAACGAAAATTTGAACCAGGAACCTGGAACTATTTTCCGGAGGACATGCATGAACCTTGCTCCCAAATTAGACCCCGCGGCCTGGCAGCCGGAAATCGAGATAGTCCCTTATCAATTCGATAACGGCCTGAAGTTGTTCGTGCTCCCCGACCACCGGGTGCCGGCGGTCTCCCTGCAACTCCATTACCACGTGGGCTCCCGGCACGAACTCCAGGGCATCACCGGCATCAGCCATCTCTTCGAGCACCTGATGTTCCGGGGGTCGGAGACCCTGGGGCCGGAGGAATTCTCCCGCATCCTCCAGGCCAAGGGCGGGGAGATCAACGCCTTCACCACCCGGGACCACACCTCCTATTTCGAAAACCTGCCCGCGGAGCACCTGGAGTTGGGCCTTAAACTGGAGGCCGACCGCCTGGCTAATCTGAAGTTAAATGAAGAAAATTTCCAGACCGAGCGCCAGGTGGTCGTCAGCGAGCGCAAGCTGCGCTCCGTGGACAGCCCCTTCGGCCTGGTCCTGGAACAACTCTTTGCCGCGGCCTACACCCAGCACCCTTACCAGTGGCCGGTGATCGGCTGGGATCAGGACCTGCAGCGCATGGGTCTGAGGGAGTGCCTCTCCTACTACCAGACCTACTACCACCCGGGGAACCTGGCGGTGGTCATCGCCGGGGATGCGGCCCCGGAAACGGCCCGGGACCTGGTGGACAAATACCTGGGGCAACTCCCCAGTCCCGGGCCCGTCCCCCCCCTGAAAATCCAGGAACCACCCCAACGGGGCGAACGCCGGGCTGTGCTCAAGAAAGTGTCCCAGGTGGAGGCCCTCTTCGCCGGGTATCATATCGTCGGCCTGGACCACCCGGACATCTATCCCCTCACCCTCCTGGCCATCGTCCTTTCCGGGGGCAAATCCTCCCGTTTCTACCAGGAATTCGTGCGTCCGGGCCGGGCGGTGGATATGGAAGCGGAGATTGCGGCCCCTCCCTGGACCAGCGAAGACGCGGACCTGATGATCTTCACCGCCATTGCCGCGCCCGGGCAATCTCTGCCCCAACTGGAGGAAGACCTGTGGGCGGCGCTGGCGCGTCTCCATGCTGACGGAGTGCAGCCCGCAGAGCTGGCCCGGGCTAAGAAGCTCATCCGGGCCCAGGCCGCCCGGGGGCTGTCCCAGAATTTCTACCGGGGCCTGTTGGTGGGCCTATACGAAATGAAGACCGGGGACGCCGCCCGGGTCAACCAACTGCTCCAACTTTACCAGGCGGTCACCCTGGAGGACCTGCACCGGGTGGCCCGGCAATATCTTAGGGAAGATAACCGCACCGTCGTCACCCTAAAACCGGTCTCCCCGGAAGAGAGCCGGGCTTTGGGAGAGATGGTTTAAAAGCAGTGAGCAGTGGCCAGTGATCAGTGATCGGTGTAGGCTGAACTTTTGGATAAGGGGTAACGGTAGGCACTAATTGCCCTGCTGGTGGTGACACTGGCCACCATTCCCATTCAATATTTTGAACTGACTACTGGCCACTGACCACTGATCACCGATTACTACGAGGAAACGCTATGGCTGAACATATTCCCGAAATTCATCAAGCCACCCTCCCCAACGGCCTGAACCTCCTGGGCGTGGAATACGACCGGGTCCCCTGGCTGAGCCTCACTTTTATGGCCAAACGGGGGGGGGAGGCCGACCCTCAAGGCAAAGGGGGCGTGGCGGATTGGACCGCGGAGTTTCTCACCCTGGGAACGCAAAAACGCTCCCAGTTGCAGTTGGCCGCGGATATCGAGGCCCGGGGCGCGGCCCTGAACGCCCGGGGAGGCTGGGACGCCACCCTGGTGAGCCTGGAAGGGCTGGCCGAGGACCTGCCGGAACTCATGTCCACCATGGCAGAGGTGGTGCAGAGTCCCGCTTTTCCGGAAGACGAGTTTCCTTTGCTGAAAGAGCGGCGTCGGGCCGAGCTGGCCCATCTCCTGGACGACCCCCGGGAATTCGCCAATCGCCGTTTCACCCGCCTCTTTTTAGGGAATTCTCCTTACGGCCATCCCCTCTCCGGGGACCTGGAGAGCCTGGAGGCCATCCGTCTGCAAGACCTCCGGGATTTTTACCGCCGGGAGTTCACCCCCGGCGAGTCCACCCTGGTGGTGGTGGGCATGGCGCCTTTCGCCCGCATGCGGGAGGAGGCGGAGAAGTCCTGGGCCGCCTGGAGCGGCGGGGGACCGGCCAGCCCTCCCTATACCCAGACCCCGGAGGGCCTCCGTGCCCCCGGCCTTTATCTCCTGGACCGCCCCGACCTGACCCAGAGCGAAATCCGCATGGGGCACTTGGGGCTGCCCCGGTCGCATCCGGATTACTACCCCTTAAGGCTGGTGAACTATATTCTGGGGGAGGGGGGATTCTCCTCCCGGCTGATGAGCCGCATCCGCTCGGATTTGGGCTGCACTTACGGCATCCGCAGCAGTTTCAACTTCCGCCGGGCGCCGGGGCCTTTTGTGGTCTCCACCTTCACGCCCGGGGCCCAGACCGCGCTGGTGGTCAAGGAAATCAAGGCGGTGATGCAGGAGGTCAAAGGCGGGGGCATCACTGCCCAAGAATTGGCCGAAGCCCAGAGCTACTATGTGGGGCACTTCCCCCTGGGTCTGGAGACGCCCCGGGGCATCGGTTCCCGGGTGGTGTCCATGGATCTTTATAATCTGGGGCGGGATTATCTCCAGCGCCACCGGGAGCGCATCCAGGAGGTGACTTTGGCCGCGGCCCAGGCCGCGGCCCAAAAACACTTGCAGCCCGATTCCCTGGTAGCCCTGGTGGTGGGGCCTGGGGCCCAATGCGCTAAGGACCTAAAAGCCTTGGGATCCCTGGAGACCGTTAGCTGAGATAAGGTCTATATTTTTTAGTTGACAAATCGCTTGTGATGTTATGAGATAGGGGAGATATTGTGAAAAAAAGGATAAGCCCTTTGTAGTCCATTTAATCGAGGGAGGAGAGTTTCATGCACAAAACCCCGTTGTTGGATCAACTGGAATCTGGTCCATTTCCCAGCTTTGTGAAAGATTTAAAGAGGCTGGCCGCTACCAAGCCACAGGTTAACGACCTGTTAGGTCAGTTGGAGCGCTCTTATAGGGAAAAAATCACTCACTGGAAGCATGGCGGCATCGTCGGCGTCCTGGGATACGGGTCCGGCATCATCGGCCGGTACTCCGACTTGCCGGATGAATTCCCCGGCCTGGAACACTTCCACACCATTCGGATCAACCACCCCTCGGGATGGTATTATACAACCAAGGCCCTCCGGGAAGTGTGCGACATCTGGGATGAGTACGGCAGCGGCGTCTTGAACATGCACGGGGCCACGGGCGACCTCGTCTTTCTGGGCACCACCACGGATATGTTGGAACCCTGCTTCCAGGCTATGGCCCAGAAGGGGTGGGACATCGGCGGCTCCGGCTCCGCCATGCGCAGCCCCTCCTGCTGCGTAGGTCCCTCCCGCTGCGAGTGGTCCTGCTTTGACACCATGGAGGCCTGTTATCAACTGACCCAGGAATTCCAGTTCGAACTGCATCGGCCTTCCTACCCTTATAAGTACAAGCTGAAATTCTCCGGCTGCCCCAACGACTGTGTGGCCGCGGTGGCTCGGGCCGACATGTCCATGATTGGCGTCTGGAAAGACGACATCCGCATCGACCAGGCCGCGGTGAAAGCCTATGCCGGCGGCGAACTGAAACCCCGGGCCGGCGGTTCTCCTTACGACAAGCTGGATATCAAGGCCGACGTCACCGATCTGTGCCCCACCGCTTGCATGAGCTGGGACGGCAGCACCCTGAAGATCGACAACAAGAACTGCAACCACTGCATGCACTGCATCAACATGATGCCCCAGGCCCTGCGCCCCGGCACCGATGTCGGCGCCACCATCCTCCTGGGATCCCATGCCCCTATTCTGGAAGGCGCCCAGATGAGCTGGGTTATCGTGCCCTTCATGAGAATGGAAGACCCCTTTGATGAACTGAAAGAGCTGACCTCCAACATCACCGAGTGGTGGGCGGAGAACGGCAAAAACCGGGAGCGGGTGGGCGAGCTCATCCTGCGCCTGGGCATGCGGACCTTCCTGGAGGCCGTGGGTCTGCCGCCGGTGGCACAAAGCGTGCGGACGCCCCGGGCCAACCCCTTCTTCTTCTGGCATCAGTCGGACTTCGACGCCGAGGCCGAGGGGAAGAAATATTACACCACGAAGTAAGGTTAAACTGGCTCGAATTGATGCCATCGAATTTTGCCTAGTCACCTAAGGAGGATTGGATAACATGTCTGATGCAGAACGGATTACTGATATTGGCCCCCCACATTACAGCAAATTTATTCCCCCGGTCGTTAAGGACAACTACGGGAAGTGGAAATATCATGAAATCCCGGAGCCGGGTGTCCTGAAACACGTAGCGGAAAGCGGCGCCGAACTCTATTCGGTGCGCATCGCCTCCCCCCGGATCATCACCACCATTTTCGCCCGGGAGCTGTGTGACATCGCTGACAAATTCTGCGACGGCTACCTGCGTTTCACCAGCCGCCACAACGCCGAATTCCTGGTATCCGACAAGTCCAAGCTGGACGGCCTGAAGGCGGAGCTGAAGAAATATGAGATGATCAAGGGCGGCACCGGCCATTCCATCACCAACATCGTCCACACCCAGGGCTGGATCCACTGCCATACCCCGGCCATCGACGCCTCCGGGGTGGTCAAAGCGGTGATGGACGATCTGGATGAGTATTTTGGCAGCCATAAGCTCCCCGCCCAGTTGCGCATCTCCCTGGCCTGCTGCCTGAACATGTGCGGCGCGGTGCACTGCTCCGACATCGCCATCCTGGGAGTCCACCGCACGGCGCCTCATATCAACCACGAAAAACTGCGCCATCTGTGCGAAATTCCCACCACCATCGCTTCCTGTCCCACCGGCGCCATCCGGCCCCATCCGGACAAGTCCATCAAGAGCGTGGTGGTCAACGAGCCCCGCTGCATGTACTGCGGCAACTGCTACACCATGTGCCCGGCCATGCCCTTGTTCGACTCCGAGAAAGGCGGTGTAGCCCTGCTAGTGGGCGGCAAAGTCTCCAACGCCAAGAGCGCGCCCATGTTCTCCAAATTGGCGGTGCCCTACATCGTCAATAACCCGCCCCGCTGGCCGGAAGTGGTGGAGACCATTCGCAAGATCGTTCTCAAGTACGCCGAAGGCGCCAACAAATACGAACGCGTGGGCGAGTGGGTTGAGCGCATCGGTTGGGAAAAGTTCTTCGAGGTTTGTGACATTCCCTTTACCTTCCAGCACATTGACGACTATCGGTGGGCCTATGACACCTACCGGACGTCGATGCATTTTAAATTCTAAGCAGGTGAGATAAATGGCACTATCCAAAGAAGACTTGTGCAACTACATTTACGACATGGTGGCCAAGGCCCAGGGTAAGAAAAACCTGAAGGCCATGGACGTCCAGAAGGCCGTGCTCAAAGAGCATCCTGATCAGTCCAAGAATGACATCAAGTTTGCCATCAAGGATCTCATTGACAGCGGTCGTTGCGTCTACACGTATTTTGGGGGCAGCTACATCGAAATCCCCCACGAAGAAGGCGCAGCCAAGAATATCTGATGTCTCGGTCCTGTCCCCGACTGCTGCTGGCAGCGCTTCGGGGCGGGGCCGGCAAAACCACCTTGACCCTGGGGCTCCTGGCCGCCTGGCGGGACCAGGGGCGAAGACTGGTGCCTTTTAAGAAGGGACCGGACTATATCGACCCCGCTTGGCACGCCCTGGCGGCCGGATGCTCCAGCCATAATCTGGACCCCTTCCTGATGGAGGGGGACCAGATTTTGGCCTTGGTGGCCCGACACGCCCGGGACGCAGACGGCCTCCTGATTGAAGGCAACCGCGGGCTGTACGACGGTCTGGACGCCCAGGGCACCTCCAGCACCGCGGAACTTGCCAAAGCACTGGCCACCCCGGTAGTGTTGGTGGTGGACTGCACCATGCGCACCCGCACCACCGCCGCGCTGGTGCTCGGTTGCCAGCACTTTGATCCCCTAACCCCCATCCGGGGGGTGATCCTCAACCAGATCGCCCGCCCCCGCCATGAGACCCTGATCCGCAACGCCATCGAGCGTTATTGCGGCCTCCCGGTGCTGGGAGCGTTGCCCCGGCTGAAGTGCGCGGTCTTTCCGGAGCGGCACATGGGTCTGGTGCCGCCCCAGGAACACGCCAAAGCCCTCAAAGCCGTGACCACCGCCAGGGATCTGGCCCAGCGCTACTTGGACCTGGAGGGCCTCTGGCAGGTGGCCTGCCAGGCCCCACACCTGCCGGAGGCGCAGATTTCCGAGCCTCTGCCGGTTCCCGGGGAACCGGTGACCATCGGCATTATCCGGGATTCCGCCTTCCAGTTCTATTATCCCGAGAACCTGGAGGCCCTGGAGCAAGAAGGCGCCAGACTGGTGGAAATCAACGCCCTGGACGATCCCCTCCTACCCCCCCGGTTGGACGCCCTTTATATCGGCGGCGGCTTCCCGGAGACCCACGCCCGGCAGCTTTCCGAAAACCTGAGCTTCCGGAACGCGGTCAAAGCCGCGGCCCAGGGCGGGCTGCCCATCTATGCGGAATGCGGCGGTCTCATGTACCTGGGAGAAGCCATTACCAACCAACAGGGAGAGAAGTTTCCCATGGCGGGAGTCTTTCCCTATGAATTCACCATGGACAAGCGGCCCCAGGGCCATGGTTACACGATCCTGGAGGTGGCCCGGGATAATCCCTTTTTTGCGCCCGGAACCGTCCTTAAGGGGCATGAATTCCACTATTCCCGAATTCAGCCGGAACCCGGCCCCCAAGAAAACCTGGTCTTTCAGGTAAACCGGGGCACGGGGCTCGGGGGTCAGCGGGAAGGTTTGGTCTATCAAAACGTCCTGGCCACTTATACCCACCTCCATGCCTTGGGATCCCCCGAATGGGCCGCGGGTATTGTGCGCCTGGCCCGGGAAGTCCGCCAGGCCTCCCGGCTGCCCGGAGAAAATCCCCGGCAACCGGGCAATGAAATTCCGGCAGACCGCAGCTTGGACCGGGGAGCGCTTCCTTCTTAACTTTAAGGCGGCTCCGGCACTGTTCTTTACTTCCCTCAGACAAGCAAATATTCCATTAATTCTCTTGGCAGGCACCAAGGCTCTTGACCTGAGAGAGGGCGGCGGAATAATATTAAAAAAATGCCTGGGGTTGGGGATCGGCCTGGTGGAACTGACTGGCCCCTAAGCCGGGCATTGGGAGTGCAATCTTGGCGCTGCCGGCCAGACTAGGTCAAAACGCCGGTATTTTGCCACTGGCCGGAAAAAATAAGCGGCAATTCCGGCTGGCTGATTCCATCAAAGGAGGTGAAGGTTAATGGCTTGGCGGGTGGAAGTGGATCACGACAAGTGCAACGGCGACGAAGAATGCGTCAATGTCTGCCCCACGGGCGTCTTTGAAATGCAGGATGAAAAATCGGTCCCGGTCAATGAAGAGGAGTGTATAGGCTGCGAGAGCTGCATAGAAGTTTGCCCCACCGGCGCGATTACCGTTACTGAAACTTGAGCGAAAATTAACGGTAAAAAAACCGGCCTGCAGCCAGGCCGGTTTTTTTTATGGGCAGAGGACGATAAAGAAACAGACGCTGTTTATTTCTCAAAGAAAATAATGAAATCCGCCCCTCTTTCCCTGGGTGTCTATTTTTCAAGTCCCGCAGGTCAGCTCTTCCTGGCACGATAAACATTGCTTCAGAGGTTCCAACTCCTCCGGAGTGGCGGGCCGCACGGCCACCACCCGCACCGCGTAATGCAAATCATGGTCGCAAAAAGGATGATTAAGGTCCAAAATTATTTTGTCCCCCCGCACTTCATTGACCCTGAGGGGATATTCCGGGGGAAAGGGCAAAATAGCCGGAAGCACGAGCTGCCCCGGCTTAATGTCCATATCCGGCGGAAAGACCTTGCGGCTCCACTCCTGGACGTTTTCCGGATCGTAATAGCCGAAGGCTTCGGCCACAGGCACCACGAATTCCACTGCGTCCTCTGGTTGCAGCCCCCAGAGACGCCGCTCCAATCCCGGGAGAAGTTCGCCGCAGCCGGCCACAAAATTGAGGGTAGCCGGCTCTTGCTCCGACCCCCGGATCCACTCGCCGTTATCCAGGCGCAGCCGGTATTCCAGTTCCACATATTGATCCTGGGCTATGATTGCCATCTGTTTCTCCTGAGAAAGTATGTTATAATTGTCACTTAAGGGCGTCCCCCTGTCAAGGGACCCTCCCCTATTGGCTATGATACGCAAGGCCCTGATCCAGGAAGTTCCGGAAATTTGGCGGATGCTCCATGATTTCGCCGACGCCGACGTCTTACCGCGGACCATGGCCGACCTTTACAGCCAGGTGCGGGAATATTTTGTCTACCGTGAGGACCAGGGGCCCCTCATCGGCGTGGCCGCACTCCACGTTTATTGGGAGGACCTGGGGGAGATTCGCTCCGTGGCGGTCTTGGCTGATTTCCAGAAAACCGGCATCGGCTCCGGCCTGGTGAAAAAATGCATTGAAGAAGCCCACAGCCTGGGACTGAAAAAGGTTTTTGC
This sequence comes from Thermodesulfobacteriota bacterium, assembly GCA_049322315.1. Taxonomy (GTDB): domain Bacteria; phylum Desulfobacterota; class Desulfobaccia; order Desulfobaccales; family 0-14-0-80-60-11; genus SURF-52. The sequence continues at coordinate 43,696 of JBMORF010000064.1, forward strand.
CCTCACCACCCGCCCCCATTTTTTTGCGCGCCTGGGCTTTCGCCAGGTTCCCAATGACGATCTGCCCAAAATCATCTGGAGCGAATGTAAGGACTGCCTCAAGTTTCCGGACAAATGCAACGAAGTGCCCATGATTCTGGATCTTGAAAATTTAAAAAGGTAGATTTTTTTCATATTGCCAATTATTTAAACTAGAGGCCGGCAAACGTGCGCCGATTCCCTTGCCCTTACTTAAAAGCAGACATAGAATTAACTAAAGAGCGTGAGCATCATATCTGTGAAAGACATCCAGAATTATCTGAGCATCTGCATAAATGCCTGGCAGAGACTCTATCTGATTCAGATCAGGTGAGACGCAGTGCCCGTTTCGCCAATGCACGATTATTCTCACGGAATTTTAAGAATTTGTGGGGCGAAAATATTTTTGTAGTGGTAGTTGTTTCCCAGCTTTCGCTGCTGCGCCATTGGATAGTCACTTCATATTTGACCAGGAGACTGTCATCGGGAGAATTGGAATGGACGCGAAACTGACTTTTAAATATGACCGGGGGTCGGACATACTATACATTGACAAGTCCCCGCCATACCCGGAGCAGGTTTCGGAAGAACTAGGAGATGATATCATCGCCCGACTCAATCCCTCAACCGGCGAGGTGGAAAACCTGGAGGTTCTTTTTTTCTCCACCCGTCTGCTGCGGACTGATTTGATGGAATTGCCGGTGACAGCAACCATGCATCTCATGGCCTGAAACTAGCACAGGCGCATTTAATGCCTTCTTGGATTTATTGTGGGACAGCAGAACAGGCGAATGCCGCCAATACCCAAGCCTTATTGCGAAGTCATCAGGCTATCTGGTGTCCCCCGCCTGGGCTTTTTCCGTGGCCTGATACTCACCCGCAAGTTGGGGAGAGGTTATGGTTGGTTTGGCGTGAAAAACCAGGAACCCCTCTTTTTATACTTGGTGGAGGGACAATCTCGGCTGCGCCACGACAACTTTTCGGGACCGTAATACTCTGGACCGACCCGGACCATCCTGGAATACGGGAAGCTGCAGAACAGTTGGGCTATGGCGGAGGCACCTCCATGTCTTTCTTGGGCCTGGAGAACATTTTTCTGCCCATCGAAGGAATGCCTGTTATCCAAGATCTTATTGATATCCAGAGTCGCTTCAATGAAGCAAATGCGGCTCAGTTGGCCATACTTCAACAAATTGCCTGCAAATGATTCTTACATCATCCTGGAAGTTATTTGATTTTCCTGAATATGATATACTTATAAATATAAATTATGAAGACAAACTTCCCCGGTGAAGCCAGGCTTTGTCGGGTTTTTATACGGCTGAAGGATATATGTTCGAAATATTCTTGAAAAAAATATTCGGCAGCAAAAACGAGCGGGAGCTGAAGCGCCTGGCGCCCCTGGTGGACCGCATCACTTCCCTGGAGCCACAACTGCGGGAGCTCTCTGATGCCGAGCTCCAGCAATATACCCCCAGGTTTAAAGAGCGCCTGGCGCAGGGCGAGGACCTGGAAGATATCCTTCCCGAGGCCTTTGCCGTGGCCCGGGAGGCCTCCGTTAGGGTATTGGGGATGCGTCCCTTTGACGTGCAGCTCATCGGCGGTTTGGTCCTGCATCAGGGCAAGATCGCCGAAATGAAGACGGGTGAAGGTAAAACCCTGGTGGCGGTCCTGCCCGCGTATGCCAATGCTTTGAGCGGCGCAGGCGTGCACATCGTCACCGTCAACGACTACCTGGCCCGCCGGGACGCCCGCTGGATGGGAGGGGTTTACCAGTTCCTGGGCCTGACGGTGGGCACCATCGTCCACGGTCTGGATGACGACCAGCGCCGCCGGGCCTACGGGGCGGACATCACTTACGGCACCAACAACGAATTCGGGTTCGACTACCTCCGGGACAACATGAAGTTCTCCCTGGAGGACTACGTGCAGCGGGGCTTCAATTACGCCATCGTCGACGAAGTGGATTCCATCCTGGTGGACGAGGCCCGCACCCCCCTGATCATCTCCGGCCCCGCGGAGGAATCCACTCAGCTCTACTACCACCTCAACCGGGTGGCCAACCAGCTCAAGCCGGAGCGGGATTTCACCATCGACGAAAAAGCCCGGAGTGTCATGATCACCGAGGAAGGCGTGGCCCGGGGCGAAAAAATGTTGAACCTGGACAATCTCTATGATCCCCGGAATATCGAGGTCCTGCACCACCTGCAAGCGGCCCTGAAGGCCCAGAACCTTTTTAAAAGGGACGTGGATTACATCGTCAAAGAAGGCCAGGTAATCATTGTCGATGAATTCACCGGCCGCCTCATGCCCGGACGGCGCTATTCCGACGGTCTCCACCAGGCCCTGGAAGCCAAGGAAGGGGTGAAGATCGAAAATGAGAACCAGACCCTGGCCACCGTCACCTTCCAGAATTATTTCCGTATGTATAAGAAATTGGCGGGCATGACCGGCACTGCGGACACGGAAGCCGAGGAATTCAAAAAGATCTACAACCTGGAAGTGATGGTCATTCCCACCCACAAGAAAATGATCCGGGAGGATTTTCCGGACGTCATATACAAGACCAGGGACGAAAAGTTCCAGGCGGTGGTGGAGGAGATCAAGGACTGCCACGAGCGGGGGCAGCCGGTGCTGGTAGGCACCGTCAACATAGAAAATTCCGAGCTTCTCAGCCGCCTCCTCAAGCGGGAAGGCATTAAACACGAAGTCCTGAACGCCAAGCACCATGAGAAAGAAGCGGAAATCGTGGCCCAGGCCGGGCAGAGGGGCATGGTCACCATTGCCACCAACATGGCCGGCCGGGGGACGGACATCGTCCTGGGTAAAGGGGTGACGGACCGGGGGGGCTTGCATATTCTGGGAACCGAACGCCATGAGTCCCGGCGCATTGACAACCAGCTCCGGGGCCGGTCCGGACGTCAGGGCGATCCCGGCACCTCCCGCTTTTACCTGTCCCTGGAAGACGACCTGATGCGCATTTTCGGCTCCGACCGCATCAAGGGCATTATGGGCCGTTTAGGGATGGACGACGGCCAGCCCATTGAGCACCGCATGGTTTCCAGCGCCATCGAAAAAGCCCAGAAGCGGGTGGAAGGCCACAACTTCGATATCCGCAAACACCTCCTGGAATACGACGACGTCATGAACAAGCAGCGGGAGGTGATCTACGCCCAACGCCGCCAAATCCTGTCCGGAGAAAATCTCCGGGAGGATATCCTGGAGATGGCCGAAGAACTGGTGGAAGACCTGGTGGCGGAGTATACCGGCCATAAGGTGGAGGAGGAATGGGACCTGAAGGGCCTAGCAGACGCGCTTTTCCGCCAGTTCGGGTTCCGGCCCACCCTCAAAGAGGAAATGGACGGGGAGTTGCAGGATTATTTGCTGGAGAAGGTGCGGGAGCGCTTTGCGGCCCGGGAAGCGGAAATCGGCCCGGAACTCTTTGCCCAACTGCAGCAAATGGTGATGCTCCAGGTGGTGGACAACCATTGGAAAGAGCACCTTCTTTCCATGGACCACCTCCGGGACGGCATCAACCTCCGGGGCTACGCCCAGCAGGACCCCTTGCGGGAATACCAGCGGGAAGGCTACGACGCCTTCATGGACCTGATCCACCGCATCAAGGCGGACAGCGTGGGCGCCCTCTTCCACCTACAGGTGGAGCCCCACCGGGAATTGCCGGTGGAAGAGGAAAGACGCCAGGCCCAGCGCCTCTCTTTCAGCCATGGTGACAGCGGCTCCGCCCAACCCCAGGAGCGCCAGCAGAAAAAAGTGGGCCGCAACGACCCCTGCCCCTGCGGCAGCGGCAAGAAGTATAAAAAGTGCTGTGGAAAATAAAAAGACTTAACCACAGAGGCACAGAAATCACCGGGAATCACAGAGAGAGAGCTACTGCCTTGGCGGCTTTGTCGCCAAGGCAAAATTTTTCTCCTTGCTCCTTTGTGTCCTCTGAGTCTTTGTGATAAATTTTGGACATGGCAAAAATAGATTTCAAAAAAGAACTAATGCCCCTGTATCAGGCCTCCGCCAAGGAAGCGAGCCTGGTGACAGTGCCGCCCCTGAAATACCTGATGCTGAATGGCTTCGGGGACCCCGACACCAATCCGGAGTTTCAGGCTGCGGTGGAGGCCCTGTACACCGCGTCCTATACCCTCAAATTCATGTTAAAGAAGGAGCAGGGGCTGGATTACGTGGTGCCGCCTCTGGAAGGCATGTGGTGGATCCTGATGGCGGACTTCGACCTGGCGCGCCGGGACGACTGGCGCTGGACCCTGATGATCATGCAGCCGGAACAGGTTACCAAAGACCTCCTGGCCCAGGCGGTGGCTGCGGCCCAGAAGAAAAAAGCGCTGCCTGCCTTGGAAAAAATCCGCCTGGAGACCTATGAGGCAGGCGAGTCCGCGCAGCTCCTCCACGTGGGTCCTTACCGGGAGGAGGAGGCCACCATGGAGCGCCTGCACTCCTTCATCAGGAAAAAGGGCTACCATTTCTGCGGCAAGCACCATGAAATCTATCTGAGCGACCCCCGGCGCACCCCGCCGGAGAAACTGAAGACCATCCTCCGCCAGGGCGTCACCCTGGAGGCCATGAAGTGATAGGGAGGCAGGCAACGCCGCAGTTGCGGCGGAAAGAGATTAACCACCAAGACACAAAGGACGCCAAGAAACACAAAGAAAATCTTTTCCTTGGCGGCTTTGCCGCCAAGGAAAAAATATCTTGGTGCCCCTTTGTGTCTTCGTGCCTTGGTGGTAAAAATTTTTAGAGGCGGACATGATTATTCCGGGGTTTCGGTTTGCTGCGGGCATGGCGGGTATCAAAAAGGCCGGGGTTTGGGACCTGGCTTTAATGGCCGCGGAGGAGCCGGTATTTGCCGCGGGGGTCTTTACCAAGAACCGGGTGAAGGCGGCGCCGGTGCTGGTCACCAGGCAGCGGCTCCGGGGTGGCAAAGCCCAGGCCGTTTTGGTGAACGCGGGCAACGCCAATGCCTGCACCGGAGAGGCGGGCCTGAACGCGGCCCGGGAGACCGGCGCCAGGGCCGCAGAACTTCTTAAGATTAGCGAACGGCTGGTCCTGCCCTCCTCTACCGGGGTTATCGGCCAGCCGCTGCCGGTGGCAAAAATCAAGGCCGCGCTCCCCGATTTAGTAGCCGGACTCAAACCGGAGGGCCTGCCGGAAGTGGCCCGGGCCATCATGACCACGGACACCCGGCCCAAGAGCGCGTATATTAAAGGAAAGATTGCCGGAAAGGAATTCACCCTGGCCGGGATCGCCAAAGGCGCGGGCATGATTCATCCGGACCTGGCCACCCTTCTGGTGTTCGTCTTTACGGACGCCGCGGCCACGCCTAGAGTTTTGCAAACCCTGCTGCGCCAAGCCCTGCCGGTGAGCTTTAACCGCATCACCGTGGACGGGGACACCTCCACCAACGACTGCATCCTTCTTTTGGCCAGCGGCTTGGCGGGAAATCCTTTGATTGAGCAAGCAGGGCCGGAAATGGCGGCCCTGGGGGAGGCCCTCAACCGGGTCTTGGGGGACCTGGCCCGGCAGGTGGTGGCCGACGGCGAGGGGGCCCGGCACTTCTTCCGGGTAGTGCTCCAGGGCGCCAATACCCCTCAGGAGGCCCTGAGTGCCGCCAGGACCGTGGCTCTGTCCCCCCTGGTCAAGACGGCCATGGCCGGGGAAGACGTGAACTGGGGGCGCATCATGGCCGCTCTGGGGCGCTCCGGCGCCCGCTTTAATCCCGAGCGCGTGGATATCGCCTTCGGGGAGCATTTGGTGGCGCAAAACGGCTTGGGGCTGGGCCCGGACGCGGAAGCCAGGGCCCAGCAGGTCCTTAAGGCCGGGCCTTTCCAGTTAAATATCAACCTGAAGGCCGGAAATTTTTCCGACTATTACGACACCTGCGACTACACCGAGGATTACATCCGCATTAACGCGGACTACCGGAGCTGAGCAAGGGTAACACTGAGCCTGGTTCTGTCAATAATGAAGTCTCTGGCAAGTGGACACCGGTATTAAGGTGGGGGCGAACACCGGGTTCGCTACTGAAAACGTTCTTTGACTGCGAAATGGCATCACTTCACAAAACTGTGACCTCAAATCATTTTCATAGTAAGTTTTGGCAATATCTCCTGGTAATCAATCAAGAATATCTGTCGGATTTTAAAAGATGGATCTTTCAACCGGGAATGCTCCTTAATGCCCTGGAGGAATGGTGGGGGGATAAGAAAATCAGAACCGCCCCGCATCAAGGCCTGGACCTCTGCTTGTTTGAAGATACTGCCGGGCAGATTAATAACGTCAAGGTGAATCTAACAGTCCCTGCCCCTTTTGTAGGAGAAATCGTCAAAATCGAGAAGGATTTTCTCGGACAATCGATTTTTATCCGCCACGATATTTTTTCCGAAGACTCCAGACAGCTTTTTACGGCCTTGGGCCATACCCATCCCTTTCCGGCAACCATCGAGGGGAAGAAAGTGGCGGCAGGAGAGCCCCTGGCCTTGATCGCCGCGGTTCCTCCAGCAAAAAACGTGCTGCCGCACCTGCATCTAACTTTTGCCTGGATTCCGGTTTCCTTCAATCCGGAGCGTCTTACTTGGCGGAATCTGGCTCAGGACCCCCAAATCACGCTGCTTGATCCCTTCTTGGTGTTAGCAGATCCCCACGAGGATGTCGGGTAATTCTTAAAATTAATCAACCACAGATAACCTGTAGGGGGGGAACCTATCCTTGGATGGCCATGAGTATCAGGCCGCTTCCCCCACGGGATGGCTCCTCCGACTGATAAGCCACTTGGTCGCCTCCACCACCGGGACGATGAGGAGGCTTAAGGCTAGGGCCAGGAGCCAATCCTGCCAATGCAAGGGGGTGGTATGGAAGAGCGCGGCCAGGGGGTCCCATTCGATCACCGCCACCAGCATGGCCAGAGAGACCAGAACCGCAGCGATAAGATATTTGTTGCGGAAGACGCCCACGGTGAAGAGGGAGAGGTGGTCGGAGCGGCAGTTGAAGGCATTGACCAGTTCTGCCAGCACCAGGGTGATGAAGACCATGGTTTGGGCCAGAGTTAGCACCTGTCCGGAATCCGCCAGCTTCCAGGGGTTCCCGTAATAATAGTAGGCGAACAGGGGGATGAGGACCAGGGTCAGATAGAGGGAGATCACGCCCAGGAGGCCGTTGACCTCCCGGGTAAAGACCCCCTCCTGGGGGGGCCGGGGGGGCCGGGTCATGGTGTCCGGGGCCGGGGGATCCACCCCCAGGGCCAGGGCCGGGAGACCGTCGGTGGTGAGGTTGACCCAGAGAATCTGCAAGGCGATGAGGGGCATGGGCATGCCGATGAAAAAGGCCCCGGTGAGCACCAGAATCTCTGACAGATTGCAGCTTAGAAGAAATATCAGGTACTTCTTGATATTGTCGAAGATGGCCCGGCCTTCCTCCACTGCGGCCACCAGGGAGGCGAAATTGTCGTCCGCCAGGATCATGGCCGCGGTCTCCTTGGTGACTTCGGTGCCGGTGAGGCCCATGGCCACGCCGATGTCCGCCCTTTTCAGGGCCGGCGCGTCATTCACCCCATCGCCGGTCATGGCCACCACTTCTCCCTGGTCCTTGAGCAGGTCCACCAGCCGCAGCTTATGGTCCGGGGCCACCCGGGCGAAGACCGACACCTCCCTCAAGACCTGCTGAAGTTCCGGGTCACTAAGGGCATCCAGGTCCCGGCCGGTGAGCGCCTGCTGTTTTAAAGCCGTCGCCGGGATCAGCCCTATCTCCCGGGCGATGGCGCTGGCCGTGTCCGGATGGTCGCCGGTAACCATGATCACCCGGATACCGGCCCGATGGCAGCGTTCCACCGCGTCCCGGGCTTCGGCCCGGGGAGGGTCGATCAAGCCCACCAGCCCCACCCACACCAGGTCGCCTTCCTCAGTTTCCGGGACCAACTCCGGAATCTGGTGGAGACGGCGATAGGCCAGCCCCAGCACCCGGAAGGCCTCTCCGGCCATAGTCCCCGCCCGGTCCAGGATCTGCTGCCGTTCCTGGGAAGCCAGCGGTTTCTCACCTTGCGCGGTCAGGAGGCGTTGACAGTAAGGCAGCAAGCTTTCCGGCGCTCCTTTAAGGCACATTAACAGACCCCCAGGCCCCTGGTGGATGGTGCTCATCCTCTTGCGGTCCGAGGAAAAGGGAATCTCCGCCACCCGGGGAAACTCCTCCCTGAGGGCTTCAGGGTCAAGACCGGCCTTCCGCCCCAGCACCACCAGGGCCCCTTCGGTGGGGTCGCCCAAAACCCGCCAGCCCTCTTCGCTTTCTTCCAGGGTGGCGTCGTTGCACAAAATAGCGATGCGGGCGGCAAACTCCAGCACCCGGGAATCAGCCGGAGCCAACTCTTGTCCCTCAAGGGAGAAGGTCCCCACCGGCTCATAGCCGGAGCCGCTGACCTCCAGGTCCCGGCCCTCCAGGAAGAGGCGGCGGGCGGTCATTTCATTTCTGGTGAGGGTGCCGGTCTTGTCCGTGCAGATGACCGTGGTGCAACCCATGGTCTCCACTGCGGGGAGCCGCTTAATAATGGCGTTGCGGCGGGCCATGCGGGTGGTGCCGATGGCCAAAGCGCCGGTAACCACCGCGGGCAGGGCCTCCGGCACCGCGGCCACGGCCAGACTGATGCCCCAGATGAGCATCTCCAGCCAGCCGTAACCCCGGAAATTCCCCAGAATTACGGCGCCTCCGGCCACCCCCAGGCAGATGAGACTCAGGACCCGGCCGATGACATGCATCCGTTTTTCCAGGGGCGTGGCCTCCGAGGCCACTTCTTTCAGGAGGCCGGCGATGCGCCCGAACTCCGTGTCCATGCCGGTGGCGGTGACCACCGCCAGCCCCCGGCCATAGGTGATTACCGTACCCCCGAAGATCATACAATGCCGGTCAGCCACGGCCGCAGCCGCAGCCGTCAGCGGCGCCGTGTCTTTGACCACCGGGGTGGATTCCCCGGTGAGCACCGCCTCATCGGCCATCAGGTTAAACTGCTCCAGCAAACGGCCGTCCGCAGCCACCCGGTCCCCGGTGTGCAGGGCCAACACGTCTCCGGGCGCCACCTCCCGGGCCGGGATCACCTGCTCCCGCCCCTCCCGGATGACCCTGGCCTCCGGGGCCGCCATTTTTTGCAGGGCTTGGGCCGCCTGTTCCGCCCGGTACTCCTGGACAAAACCCAGAACCACGCAGGCCAGGACAATGACCAGAATGACCGCCGCATCCAGATGTTCCCCTAACATAAAGGAGACGCCCACGGCGATAATCAGGATGACCATCAGGAGGTTTTGGAACTGGCGCAGAAAGATCAGCCAAGGGGAGACGGACTTGGCCGCGGCCAACTCATTGGGGCCGAAACGCTCCAACCGCTCCCTAACCCGGGAGGGGCTTAAACCCTGGGAGCCGGTTCCCAGCAGTTCCAGGACTTGCTGGGGGCTTAAGGTATGAAATGGTTGTTGATTTATATCCATGGCCAAGTCTTCATTTTTTTTCTTAGGGGCGGGAAAACCGGAGTTCCCCCTTTAATAAACCGGGGGGAGCGTCTTGACGCACTTAAAAAATTAATACAGTTTACTTGGAACTGGGCGCACGGCCAAGGGAAAACACCAGTCCGGAACTTGCATCTCCGGCAAAAAATCCCTAATATTCTGCCATATGGGCTTAAATTTAGCCATTGACCATCATGGGCGCCGGAAGGAGAAGTAATGGATTTCAAATCTGCGTCGACCCAATTGAAGGACGCTTTACGCCTCCGCACTGAACCCCTGGGAGTCGCTTATGTAAAGGAATTGGACGCTTTGCCCAAAACCCGGCGGCCCTCCCAGGTCTTTGGGAAAAGGGTGACCATCTGCCAGGGGGTCACCATGGCCCGGGTTTACGGCTGGTCCGTGGGCCTGGCCCGGGAAGACCTGGTTTGCGTCCCCGGCATGCTGGCCTTCGGCTTTACCCCGGCCTCGGACCCCATCCTGGAATTGGCCCAACTCTTCTGCGAGGTGGGCTTCAACCGAGATCTGGGTCCGTCCTTGAAAGAAGTGGAGGCTCTGCCCCGCTTTGCGCCGTCAGAAATCGCCGCCATTTATCTGGCGCCCCTGGAGAAATTGGCCCTGGATCCCGAGGTCGTGGCCGTTTGGGGCAACCCGGCCCAGATGATGCGCCTCATCCAGGCCGCCAACTTCAGCTTGGGGGAGCGAGTCACCGGCGATTTCAGCGGCAAGGTGGAATGCGCTTCTTATCTGCTGGCTCCCTTTAGAACCGGCAAAGTCACCGTGTCCATCCCCGGCATGGGGGACCGCATCTTTTCCATGACCCAAGACGATGAAATGGTGACCAGTTTCCCGGCGGCCCACCTGGATGCCGTACTTTACGGCCTCCAAGAAGCAGGCCGCAAAATTGGGGCCCGCTACCCCGTCACCGTGTACCAGAATTTTACCCCCGCCTTTCCTCCCCCCTATGAAGAGCAGGCTAAAAAGTGGGGGATTATTTGAAGGAAAAAGTAAAAAGGCAAAAAGCAAAAAATTGAAGTAAAAAAGCAAAAGTAAAAAGCCTTAACCTTTTGCCTTTTTACTTTTTCCTTTTGCCTTACAGGAGTTACTATGTCTACTCTGGTCCCCATCTCCTTCCGTCCCATAGCTATCAGAGTCCTGGAGGAGCGTTACCTGCGCCGGGACCCCCAGGGTCAGGTGGTGGAAACCCCAGAGGAAATGTTCCGCCGGGTAGCCCGGGGGGTGGCTGCGGCTGAGGCCCGCTATGGGGGGGCCAGGGTGGTGGCGCGCCAAAGCCAGGCCTTTTATGAGGCCTTGTCATCCCTGAAATTCCTGCCCAACACTCCCACCTTAATGAACGCCGGCATCCCGGGAGGGCAGTTGGCCGCCTGTTTCGTCATCCCCGTGGAGGACGATATGCGCAGTATCCTGGAAGGAGTGCGGGACATGGCCCTCATCCACCAGACCGGCGGCGGCACCGGCTTCAGCTTCACCCATCTGCGGCCCCGGGGGGACCAGGTACGCTCCACCGGCCGGGTGGCCTCCGGCCCCCTGGGGTTTATGCGCATTTTTGATGTCACCACCGAGGTGGTCAAGCAAGGAGGGCGCCGCCGGGGGGCCAACATGGGCATCCTCAACGTGGACCACCCGGATATCCTGGAATTCATCAAGGCCAAGGCCGATCTGGGCATGCTCACCAACTTCAACCTGTCGGTGGCGGTCACCGATTCTTTCATGGATAAAGTGGAGACGGAGGAGACTTACCCCCTCATCAATCCCCGCACCGGCAAGGAAGTCAAACGGCTCAAAGTCCGGGAGGTCTTTGAGGTCATCTGCCGCTATGCCCTGGAGACCGGAGACCCGGGCCTGGTCTTTCTGGATGCCGTCAACCGGGCCAACCCCACCCCGCCTTTGGGCGCCATGGAGTCCACCAATCCCTGCGGAGAGCAGCCCTTGCTGCCTTACGAGTCCTGTAACCTGGGCTCCATCAACCTGGCCCGGCTGGTTAAGGACGGCGACCTGGATTGGGAGGAACTGGACCGCCTTACCCGCCTGGGGGTCACCTTCCTGGATGACGTCATCGACCAGAGCCATTATCCCCTGCCCCAAACCACCGCCATCACCCGGGCCAACCGTAAGATCGGGCTGGGGGTCATGGGTCTGGCGGACCTGTTCATTCAACTGGGCCTGGCCTACGATTCTCCAGAGGCACTGGCACTGGGGGAAAAGGTTATGGCCCGCATCCAGGCCACGGCCGTGGCCCAAAGCGAAGTCATGGCCATAAAGCGGGGCCCCTTTCCCAACTTTTACCGCAGCCGCTGGCACCAGACGGGCTGGCCCCCCCGGCGCAACGCCACGGTGACCACCGTGGCCCCCACCGGCACCATCAGCATCATCGCCGGGGCCTCCAGCGGCATCGAGCCCCTCTTCGCGGTGGCCTACCGCCGCCGGGCCCTGGAAGGGGAGGAGTTCAACGAAATTCACCCCTTGTTTTTGGATAAGCTCCGGGCTTTAGGATTGACAGAAAAAGAATGGCTGCCCCTGATCCTGGCCGCAGGCCGGGTGCGGCCCCTCACCCAACTCCCGGAGGAGCTGCGCCGCCTCTTTCCCACCACCTTCGAGGTGAGCGTTGACTACCAAATTAAGATGCAGGCCGCGTTTCAAAAACACGTGGAAAACGCGGTCTCCAAGACCATCAATCTGGCCCCGGAGGCCGGCATCGAGGAGGCGGCCCGGGCCTTCAAACTGGCCTACCGGGCGGGGTTGAAAGGCATCACCGTCTATCGCTACGGCTCCAAACCCGGGCAGGTGCTCAGCCTGCCCCCCCAGGCGGAGGCCCTGACCCTGGCCCACGAATTCGCAGAAGAATGCCGCCAGTGCTCGGTGTAGAAAAGAATTGAGGAAGGGGGCCGGGACCGTGGGCAACGGCTTCCTTCCCTACCTCCCTATGGACCGCTGCCGCCGGAGTACCTCCCCCTATTTAGTGCGGCGGGAAGATTTTTTGCTTTTGGTTGCCGGCTGGGACTGCTTCTTGGGGGAAGAGCGCACCTGCTTCTTACGGTTGGACCGGGTCTTCTTTTTAGAGTCCCGTATCCGGGGCCGCTTCTTTTGCTGGTCCAGGAAGAAAGATTTATCCGCCTGTCGAGGGCTGCTCTTCACCTGGCCCTCAGGACGCGACCCTTGACCCCACAAGATCCCTGGTGAAATCAGGATTATTGCCAGAATAATGGCTGCCAGCCGCATCATTTTCATCCTCCCCCGGCTTAATCCGGATCTCCAGGAGATCATTCCCCCCCTAAATTACCTTATGCAGCGGATACTCCACGATACCCTGGGCTCCAGCCCGAATCAGCCGGGGAATGAGGGTGCGCACCTCGGACTGGTTCACCACCACCTCCACGGAGAACCAATCCGTTTCAAAGAGGGAGGCGATGGTAGGGGCCAGCAGGCTGGGGAGCAGGTCCACGATCCCCTTTAATTTCTTCTCCGGGATGTTCATCTTCAATCCCACCATGTTTTCCGCCCGGAGAGCCCCCAATAGCAGGACCGCGATATTCTCCATCTTCTCCCGTTTAACGGGATCGTTTTGCCACACTAAAGGATTGGCGATAAACTGGGTATTGCTCTGAAAAAGTTCGTGAATGATTTTCAGACCGTGGGCCCGGATGGTGCTGCCGGTTTCCGTCACTTCCACCACCGCGTCCACCAGGCCCGCGGCCACTTTGGCTTCCGTGGCCCCCCAGGAAAATTCCACGCCCACTGGGATCTGCCTTTGGGCAAAGAAACGGCGGGTATAATTCACCAGTTCCGTGGCAATCTTTTTACCGGCCAGGTCCCTGAGGGAACGGATCTCGGAGTCCGCGGGCACCGCCACCACCCAACGCACCGGCCTCTGGCTGGTCTTGGAATACATAAGATCCGCCACCACTTCCACCTGGGAATCATTTTCCATGGTCCAATCCAGACCGGTGAGACCGCAATCCAGGGTGCCGTCGGCCACGTAGCGGCTCATCTCCTGGGCCCGGCACATGGAGCAGGTAATCTCCGGGTCGTCGATATCCGGGAAATAGCTGCGGCCATTGGCCTTGATGTGCCAACCGGAACGTCGAAAAAGCTCTAAGGTGGCCTTTTCCAGGCTGCCCTTGGGAATACCTAATCGTAATTTATCCACCCCGATACACCTCCTGGGGATTAAAGATTAAGGAACCCTCCACCTGCCAGCCCTCCCCTTCCCGGCGGCGGTAAAAACAGGAGCGGTAACCCGTATGGCACGCGGCCCCGCCCACCTGCTCCACTTTGAGGAGCACCGTATCCTCATCGCAGTCAAGATAGATGGCCTTCACCCGCTGCACGTGGCCCGAAGTCTCACCTTTGCGCCAGACTTTCTTGCGGGTGCGGCTGTAATAATGGGCCTCTCCGGTCTTCAGGGTCAGATCCCAGGCCTGGGGGTCCATGAAGGCCAGCATCAAGACCTCCCCCGAAGCCGCGTCCTGGACAATGGCGGGGATCAGCCCCCCCATTTTGCCGAAATTCAATCTTTCTTTTTCGCTCATATCCAAAAAAATTATCCTTTTTCGTTTAAATCTGCAAGGTTGGATGCTAAATTTTAAGCAAGATAACGGGAGAGAAAATGGGCGAGGTCATTTCTTATACCGATCTGGTGCGGCAGCACCAACTCAGTTTATTGGAGCATAAGCGCCGGGAATATCGGGAACGGGAAGATTATCTGGGACGCCTCCGGAGATTGCTCTTTCAGATCGAAGGCCAGATGCGCCAGGCAGAAATGCTGCAATTGCAGGTCTTCCGGGATCTTGCTGAATGTTTCAAAATATCCGTTGATTTTCCCGACCTGGGGGACCGGATAGCCCTCCAGGAGTTTTTCGCCAACGACCCGGCCATGGTAATCTTCAAGGAATTCCTGGCAGAGCGCCTGAGTGCGAAAGATTGCCTGGAAAAACTCAAGGAACTGCATCAGAAAATAACGGAACCCCCTGGGGCATAAAATAAACTGGCCGGGTGGGGGAGGAACCCGGCCAGTCGGTGAAAGGAGAAATTGGTATATGAACTTTGATTAAGGGGGGGATGTGGGTACCTTAATTCATGTCATATACTTGCTATTCTCTATATGCATCATGCGTGCCAAAAACGGTCCTTCGCTAAATCGTATAAATTATTAACAAGTTACACCCTAGACCCAGCCTCTTTCCCACCGCTTTAGTTCAATTATTTATACCACAATCAGGGCCGGAGAGCGGCCCTAAGTTATCTAACCAATATTATTGTTTAATTAAGGTTAAAATAATATTCCCCACCAAAAAAAACTGGCCGGGTGGGGGAGGTACCCGGCCAGTTGGGTGAAAGGAGAAATTGGTACATGAACTTTGATTAAGGGGGGGATGGGGGTTCCTTAATTTCGCTCATATACTCGCATTATTGATATGCACTATACGTGCCAAAAACAAGTTATTAAATAAATCAATGATTTCAATAAGATACCCTCATTGATATTTAATTCCGGCCCTTTCCGGTACAAATTTTTTAACGGTGGCAGCCCAAAAACAACATTTTCCTCCAGGTATTTGAACCGCCGGGACTCGGAAAAATGGTCCCGCTGACATAACTAAAGATTTATCCGGGGAAAATGCAGAAGACTTTTTAGTGCTATTTCTTCCCGCTACCCCTTTAGCCCCAATTCTAGACCCCCGGCATCCCGGATATTTTTTCTTGTACTTTTCACCGGCTCAAGAGCAGGTGGCCCTGGGCCAGGACTTCCGCCGTAAAGCCCGGCAGGATCAAGAGTGTGGCGTAATCCTCCGCCACCAGAGCCGGTCCGGGAAAGGCGTCTCCGGGCTTAAATTCCCGGCGGTCATGGAAGGGGATGATAGCCTGACCCTCCGGGAGCCATACCCGGCCCCGGCGGGGCAGAGAAACCCGGGAGGCGGACCGGGGCTCCAGCCGACACCGGGTCGCCGGCAGCCCCGGGGCCAGCAGATGGAGGTGCAGACTCACGGCTTCCACTTCCCGGTCCGAAAAATCGTGACCGTAAAGACGCCGGTGCCGAGCATGAAATTGAGGTAAAAAATCCGGGCGATAAGGAACGCTGAGGGTGTCGCTCTGACCCCGGTAGCGCAACTCTATATCCGGGGTCTGGGTCAGGTTCGCAGTCGGCCAACCCTCCCGGCGCATCTCGGCCAGCCCTTCCTCCCTTAAAGTCCCGAGTTCCTCTTGCAACCTGTTCCAGGTCAAATGGGGCCCGGAGAGAAGAAGGGTCCGGGTCAAGTCCCGGCGCAGGCCCGCCAGAGCCATGCCCCAGGCGGAGAGCACCCCGGCCTGGGCGGGGACCAGGATGCGCTTCAGGTCCAGCTCCAAGGCCAACTCGCAGACCTGTAAGCCGGCGGCCCCGCCGAAGCAGCAGAGGGTGAATTCCCGGGGATCAAAGCCCCGCTCCAGGCTCACAACCCGCAGGGCTTTGGCCATATGGCTGTTGGATACCCGGATAATCCCTAAAGCCAACTCTGATGGCCCCACCCCGAAAGCAGCGGCCAGCCGGGTCATGGCCTCCTCCGTGACCCCCGTGTTTAGGGGCATGCGCCCCCCCAGGAAATTTTCCGGCCGAATCCGGCCCAAGAGCAGATGGGCGTCGGTAACGGTGATCTCCTCCCCCCGGCCATAGCAGACCGGTCCGGGGTCGGCCCCGGCGCTTTTGGGCCCCACCCGGAGCGCCCCGCCCCGGTCTTTAAAGGCGATGGACCCGCCGCCGGCGCCCACGGTATGGATATCCATCACCGGGATGCCCAGGGGATAGCCTTCCAGGAGATATTCCCGGGTAAAGGGAATCTCCCCGGCCAGCAGGGCCACGTCCGTGGAAGTGCCCCCCATGTCCACGGTGAGGAGGTTGCCTAGCCCCAACTCCTGCCCCAAACGCCAGGCCCCGTAAACACCCCCCGCGGGACCGGACAAGACGGTCTGAAGGCCCCAGACCCCGGCCTGGATTGCAGGGAGAAAACCGCCGTTGGATTGCTGGATATAAAGGGAGCCCCCGGGCAGGCGCCGGGACCAGTCCGCCAGATAGCGCTCCAGCACCGGCCCCAGGTAGGCGTTGAGCACCGTGGCTGCGGTGCGTTCATACTCCCTGATTTCCGGGAGGACGCGGCTGGAGAGGGAAAGGGGCAGGCCCAAATCGGCGAGGCCCGCGGCCAGAAGCTCCTCATGTGCAGGATGGGCGTAAGCGTGGAGCAGGCAGACGGCCAAGGCCTCAGGGGCCAGTTCCTGCAGCCGGCCGCACACCCGGGAGATTTCCTCGGGTGTCAGGGGAGTGATGACCCGGCCGTCGGCCCCCAGGCGCTCCTTTACTCCCAGGACCTGTTTCCGGGGCAAAATCTCCGGGGGCTTTTCCACTTGCAAAGTAAAGAGTTCCGGCCGGGTCTGGCGGCCGATGAACAAAATATCCTCAAAGCCGGCGGTGGTCAACAGCGCCACCTTAGCCCCCTGGCGCTCCAGAAAAGCATTGGCGCCCCGGGTGGTGCCGTGGACCACCTCCACGCCCTCCAGTCCCTGGGGGAGCAACGCGGAGACTCCCTCAATAATGGACTTGAGCGGGTCTGCCGGGGTGGAAGGCACTTTGTGCACCCTGCCCTCCCCTTCCCCCAGGAGGACGAAGTCGGTGAAGGTGCCGCCGCTGTCGATGCCGAGTCGCATATTCGATAATTATACTTGCAACTCAGTTGTATCTGCATTATTTTTCCTGGTATGAGCGATCTGTGCGACTTTCCCCGATTGCTGGCCAGCAAGGGTGTCAAAGCCACGGTCTTGCGGCTGGCGGTGCTGGAGGTCCTGGGGGCCGCTTCCAAGGCCTTGCGGGCCCAGGAAATCTTGGAGACGATCCGGGCGCAGCGCCGGGTCAATAAAGTCACCGTTTATCGTATCCTGGACGATTTCACCCGCCGGGGGATTCTCAGGCGCCTGGCCATCGAAGAGCGGGTCTCTCACTACGAACTGGCCTGTGAGCACCACCCGCCCCACCCACATTTTCAGTGCCATAGATGCGGGCAGGTGCAGTGCCTGGAGCCTGCGCCCCTGGAGCGCATGTGGGCGGAACTCAAAGGCCCCCTGGGTAACCGGGCCGACCGCATCGACGTCCGGGTGGAAGGGATCTGTCATAAGTGCCGGGAGATTACCTAAGCGGAAAGCTACTTAGTTGCAATTAAAGGTGTTGCGCCATGCGTTTATCCAAGCCCCGGGAATTCATTCCCATGACTCAGGATGACCCCAAACAGCCGGAACTGACTCTGGAAATTAATAAATTCCACAGGTATCCGGTAGTGGGCCGGCTCTTCCGGTTTATCACCTGGTGGCTCATTTTTTCCGGCATCTATGCCAGTTCCTCCGTCTGCCCCTTCTGCGGGCAGTTAGGGTGCCCGGTGGGAGGAGCCGGCGCCGGGGTAGTGGGCGGGTTCTTTGCCGTGATCCTGGAAAAAGGCAAGGTCTTCCTAAACTATGTAATCAAGGCGTTCTCTCTCATCCGGTGGAAATTACAACGCTCGACAGACCAAAACCATTAAATAATTGAGGCCAGAGGATGATAATGGCTCTGCTTCAGGCAGCTAATCAAGATCTTACCCCTGGTAACCCCTGGATTAGGGTCCGCCGCGGTTGGCAAAAAGTCATCCGGCTCCTGCTTCTGGGTTGTTGTTGCCTGGCGCTAGGGTCTGGCCTGGCCGCGGCACAGACCTCCGCCGATAAGATCCAGGTGGTGGCCTCCATTGTGCCCCTGGGGGACTTTTGCCGCCAGTTGGGGGGAGACCGGGTCCAGGTGCAGGTGCTGATACCCCCGGGAGCCAGCCCCCACGTCTTTGAGCCGCCTCCCTCAGTGATTGCCCGGGCCGCTCAGGCCCGCCTGTTCGTTTATATCGGCGCGGGCCTGGAGCCCTGGGCCGCCAAGCTTCTCGGCTCCCGGGGCACCAAAGACCTGGAGGTGGTGGAGGCCGTCCAGGGCCTCAGCTTGATTAAGGAAGCGGGAGGACACCACCATAATGAGGCGGCCGGAGAAAAAGAGCATCCGCATGCACCAGCCTCCGGTACGGCCACAGCCCACCACGGCCATGAGGGTCACCATCATGCAGCCGGCAACCCCCACGTCTGGCTGGACCCGGTGCTGGCCCAGGACATCTGCCGCCGGATCTCCGCCGCCCTGATCCGCCTGGACCCCAGCCACCGCGGGTACTATGAAACTCGCCGGGACCATTATTTGAAGGAACTGGCGGACTTAAACCAGGAAATCCAAAAACAGGTGGCCTCCTTCCGCATCCGGGGGTTTATCTGTTTTCACTCTTCTTTCAGCTACTTCGCCCGGCGCTATGGCCTGCAGGAAGCAGGGGTGATCGAAATTTCTCCGGGCCGGGAACCCACTCCCCGCCATCTCCAGAGGATCGTGGCCGCCATCAAAAAGCATGGTATCCGGGTGGTATTCGCCGAGCCCCAGTTAAATCCCCGGGAGGCGGAGGTCATTGCCCGGGAAGCGGGGGTAAAGGTCCTGCTCCTGGACCCCGTGGGGGGCCGGCCCCCTTATGGGGAAAATTACTTGCAACTAATGCGCAACAATTTGGACATCATGTCTCAGGCCATGAAATGAGGGCTCCATGCCGGAAGTAGCCGTGGAACTCCAGAACGTGTGGGTTTTTTTCAACGGCCTGCCCGCGCTGGAGGAGGTCAATCTCGAGATTGAGACCGGCAAATACGTGGGCGTCCTGGGTCCAAACGGCGCGGGCAAAAGCACCCTGCTGAAGGTGATCCTGGGCCTGCTGGCTCCAACCCGGGGGCAGGTCCTGGTCTTTGGAGAAGAACCACAAAAGTTGCGCCACCGGGGAGAGGTGGTGGGGTATCTCCCCCAGCGCCCTTTAAGCAATCCCCATTTCCCGGTGTCGGTTTTGGACGTGGTGCTCATGGGCCGTTACGGTCGGGTGGGGCTGTTGCGCCGGCCCGCCCCCCGGGATCGGAAGATCGCCCTGTTGAACCTGGAGCGGGTGGGTATCCCCCATCTGGCCGATAGAGCCATCGGCGAGATCTCCGGAGGGGAACAGCAGCGGGTCTTCATCGCCCGGGCCCTGTGCGTGGAGCCCCGGCTTCTGGTGCTGGACGAACCCACGGTCTCCCTGGACGCCTGCGCCCAAGACGACGTTTTCGAGCTGGTGCAACGGCTCAAAGAGGAATTGCAGCTCACGATCCTCATGGTCTCCCACGACATCGGTGCGGTGGCCCGCCACGTGGACGACATCGTCTGCATCAACCGCCGCATTCACGTGCACCAGGCTCCTCCCATCGGCCGCCTGGGGCTGGAGAGCGCCTTTGGCTGCAGCGTGGAGTACCTTTTTCACGGAGAGATCCCCCACCGGGTGGTAAAGGTGCACGATGACTGAACTGCTGAGTATGGGCTTTCTCCAGCGGGCCCTGTTGGCCGGGATCATGGTCAGCCTCCTGTGCGGGGTGCTCTCCGTCTTTGTGATCCTGCGGCGTATGGCCTTCATCGGCGTGGGCGTCTCCCACTCCGCCTTCGGCGGGGTGGCCCTGGGATTTCTGCTGGCCGTGGACCCTTTGTGGACCGGCATCGGCTTTGCGGTCCTGGTAGCCTTGGCCATCGAGTGGGTCCAAAACCACAGCCGGGTGGAAGAGGATACCGCCATCGGCATATTTTTTGCAGCCTCTATGGCCCTGGGGTTGGTTTTTCTTCACTTTTCCAGGACTTACAACGTAGATGTCTTCGGTTTCCTGTTCGGCAACATCCTGGCCATCGGCCACAAGCAACTGGTGGAAATATTAACGGTGGCCGCCGTGGTCTTGGCGGTCACCCTGGCCTTTTACAAGGAACTGGTCTTTTTAAGTTTTGATGAAGAAATGGCCTGGGTCAGCGGCGTGCCGGTGAGGGCCTTGCGCTATCTGTTTCTGGTGATGCTGGCCCTGGTGATCATTACCTCCATTTACCTGGTGGGCATCATCCTGGTGGCGGCGTTGCTGGTGATCCCCGGCGCTACCGCCCAGAATTTGACCGGGCATATCCGGAGGATGATCATGACCTCCGCCGGGGTGGCCGTGGGCGGCGCGGTGGGGGGGATTTGTCTCTCCTGCCTGTTGGATTTTCCCACGGGGGCCACCATCGTCCTGCTGTTGGCCCTGGCTTATCTGCTGACCATCGCCTTCCCTTGGCTGCGTTCCCGGCAGGGAAGTGCCTGATCGATTCCAGTACTGTTCCTGGTTTGCTATTGCTAACGCCTTTCTCAGCTTAATTTTTTTGAAGATAATTCCAACTTAGATCATAATTATTCCAGCAAATCTGGGGAAGACCATGTTTTTAAAAAATTGCCAGTGGAAGGTTCGAAGAGGAGGCAGGCATGAAATACCGGGTAGCTGCAGCCGTACTGGGGTGTTTACTGTTAATAATCTGGGGCTGCGGCGGTGAGGCCCCTCCGCAAAAGGCCAAGGCCACCCTGGTTAACGCTCAGGGACAAAAGGTGGGCGAGGCTCAATTGGAAGAGACTCCCCACGGCGTCAAAATCACCATGACCGTGGAAAATCTGCCTCCGGGTGTACATGCTTTTCATATCCACGAAAAGGGTCTTTGTGACCCTCCGGATTTTAAGAGCGCTGGCGGTCATTTCAATCCCTTTGGCAAACAGCACGGTCTGAAAAATCCCCAGGGGCCGCATGCAGGAGATCTGCCTAATCTGGTGGTGGGCACTGACGGCAAAGAGACTCTCGAGATCATCGCCTCCCTGGTGACCCTCAAGCCCGGGAAGAATTCCCTGTTCCAGCCCGGGGGCACCTCTTTGGTGATTCACGCAGGGCCCGATGATTACCTCTCGGAGCCCGCGGGTCACGCCGGACCTCGCATCGCCTGCGGGGTGATCACCAAATAACCTGGGTAAGAGGAAAGGCAGGCGCCCTTGGGAGGAGTATTAGTTACTACCCGCCAGGCCATCAAAGAGCTGCTCTTGGAAGAGCCCCGGTCCAGCCTGGAGCTTTCCCAACGCCTCGCCGTCCCGGAAAAAGAAGTCCTGGCCCATCTGGACCATATCGCCCGGGCTCCGGGTCCCGGCCGGCGTTTTCAGATCACTCCCGCAACTTGCAAAAACTGCGGCTTTAGCTTCAAAAAACGGGAACGTCTCACCATCCCCTCCCGTTGCCCCCTCTGCCGCCACGAGTCCATCAGCCGCCCGCGTTTTTCCTTGCAGCGGCAGAAGTAAAAATTTACCACAGAGGCACAAAGGACACAGAGGACCACAGAGAAAATATTTGAGGTCCGGCGGTAAACCGCCGGACCTCATTTTTTTATTCTCTGTGTCTCTCTGTGCCCTCTGTGTCTCTGCGTGGTGAATATTTTTACTCTACAGTTACACTCTTGGCCAGGTTCCGGGGCTGATCCACGTCGGTGCCCCGAAGATCGGCGATATGGTAAGCCAGGAGCTGTAGAGGGACCACCAGAACAATGGGAGAAAGTTCCAGGGGCACGGCGGGCACGGTGATGACGTTCTCCACCCGTTCCCGGACCTGGTAGTTGTCGGCTTCGGTGAGGGCGATGATACGGCCGCCCCGGGCCGCAACTTCCTCGATATTGCCTTGCACCTTCTCCAGGACCGGGCTGCGGGAGGCCAGCACCACCACCGGCATGTTTTCGTCAATCAGGGCGATGGGACCGTGTTTCATCTCCCCCGCGGCGTAGCCTTCCGCGTGGATATAGGAAATTTCCTTGAGCTTCAAGGCCCCTTCCAGGGCTATGGGGTAATGCAGGCTCCGGCCCAGATAGAGGAAATTATGGGCGCCCATATAGCGCCGGGCCAGTTCCCGGATTTCGTGGTCATGGTCCAGGGTTTCCTGGACCCAGGTGGGGAGTTTCAGCAGTTCGGCCAGGCGGCGCCGCACTTCGGGACGGGTGAGCCGGCCTAAGTGGCGCGCCAGGTAGAGAGCGATGAGATAGAGAGCCACCAGTTGGGTGGTGAAGGCCTTGGTGGAGGCCACCCCGATCTCCGGCCCCGCATGGGTATAGAAGACGCTGCCCGCCTCCCGGGCGATGCTGGAGCCCACCGCATTGACGATGGCCAGGGTCTTGGCCCCCAGTTCCTTGCCCGCGGTGAGGCCGGCCCTGGTGTCCGCGGTCTCCCCGGATTGGGAGATGGGAATGAGCAGGGTATTTTCATCCACCAGGGGCTGGCGGTAGCGGAACTCGGAGCCCAGGTCCACCTCCACCGGCAGACGGCAGAGACTTTCTATTAGCTGTTTTCCCACCATGGCCGCATGGTAGGAAGTGCCGCAAGCCACCAGAAAGACCTTCTTCAGGCCCTGGATTTCCTCGGGGGTCAGGTGGATTTCTTCCAAAACCACCTCCCCCAGATCCGGCTTGATGCGGCCTCGGAAGGTATCGATCAAGGCCCGGGGCTGTTCAAAGATCTCCTTCTGCATGAAGTGCTTATAACCGGCCTTTTCCGCCATGGCCGGGCTCCAGTTGATATGGTTCTCCGGCCGCTCGCATTTTTTTCCTTCCCGGTCCAGGAGGAAATACTGGTGGTCCCGCACCACCACCAGATCGTAGTCTTCCAGGAAGATCACCCGGCGGGTGTAAGGGAGAATGGCGGGGATATCCGAGGCCAGAAAAAATTCTCCTTCCCCCAACCCCAGGATCAGGGGGCTCTCTTTGCGGGCGGCCACCAGCATCCGGGGTTCCCGGGCATTGACGATCACCAGGGCATAAGACCCCTTGATCTCCAAGAGGGTCAGGCGCACCGCTTCCAGGTAATCCATCCCTTGATTCAGGTGTTTGACAATGAGATGGGAGACGATTTCCGTGTCCGTCTCCGAGGCGAAGCGATGGCCTTCTTTGAGCAACTGTTCCTTGATTTCCAGGTAGTTTTCAATGATGCCGTTGTGGACCACCGCAATCTCCCCCACCTGGTGGGGGTGGGCGTTGGCCTCCGAGGGGCGGCCATGGGTAGCCCAACGGGTGTGGCCGATCCCCACCTGTCCGGGTAAGGGGTCCCGGCTCACCAGGTTTTCCAATTCCTTAAGCTTTCCCAGGCTGCGGCGGATGGCCAGGCCGCCTGCGCCGATGACCGCCAGGCCGGCGGAATCATAACCCCGGTATTCCAGGCGCTTAAGACCGTCCAGAATGATGGGCATGGCCTCCTGAGACCCCAGATATCCGATGATGCCGCACATAGTTACCTCTTTCCATTTACAGGTAGTCAGTGGTAAGTAATAACTCATCTTTCGCACCAAGTAACGGTGAAAAGATGCATAACATTATTTAATTAATTGAGAATAGCAATGGAAAAAGCTCCAAGTCTGTGGTAAGTTAACATTGTAAGATGCTTAACGAAAACCACAAACAAAGGAGCCTTACTTTGCATAACAAAAAACTTGCTCTCTTTCAAGGGCAAATCGAAACGGCGCTGAAAATGTT
>JBMORF010000065.1:0-8746 GCA_049322315.1 Thermodesulfobacteriota bacterium
TATTGTCTGGCGGAGATCACCTGGAGAAAATATCGTCCCCGTCCAGGCCGCAAATTCCCCCGCAAATCAAAGAGCCGCCATGGTAAATGGGCCAACAATTGGGCTTAAGTCAACGGCATTGTCTTTAAGGAGGTTTTGAGGAGAAAATGCCATAACATTAAGCAAAGTTGACTATCCGTCATTATTGGCCCACCTAACTTCTTTCTTCATTCATTTGCTTTTTTCTTACCTATCTTCCAGGTTCCGCTGCTAACCTCCCTTTAAATCCGCGTAATGGCTATAAGCATGCGAAATTACTTGATAAATAAACATATCCGTGATATAGGGATATGTATGGTCGGCGCGGTAAGAACCAAGGAAAAGTGTCCCAAATGCAGCGGCGGGTTTGAAGGTGAGCCGTTGCGTTGTCCTTCGTGCTTTACTACCCCCAAGCGGTATTTTGTTGATTTTTCTTGGCCCGGTCAGGGGCGCATCAAACTCTACTCCGATCAGCAGGGTTATCCCCTTGACTCCTGGGAGCGGGCCAGCAGGCTCCTAACTGCAATTCGCTATGAAGTGGACCAGGGGAAGTTTGACCCCCGGGAGTTCGTCAGGCAGGGACATCTGTCTCTAATGTTTGCTAATTATGTTAGGGAGTGGCTTCAGCGCCGGGAGAAGGAGTATGAACGCGGCCACATAGTCAAAAGTTATCTGATCGAAATGCGGGATTACGTGCGCCGGTATTATCTCCCTTTCTTCACCAAATTCAACATCCGGGATATTCGGGAGGGGCATATCGAAGACTTCAGAAACTGGATTCCCCAGCATCTATCCACCAAGACAGTCCACAATATTTTGGGCATCCTGCACAAACTCTTTAAAGACGCCTTTCGCCGCAAGGACATCCTGGTGATGCCTGAATTTCCCAAGGTAGAGAAAGGAGACCCGGTCACCAAGTGGATCAGCGAAGAAGAGCAGAGGCTGGTGTTGGCCCAGATGAAAGACCCGGTCAGGCGGGCCTTTTACCTGTTTCTAATGAAGCAAGGTTGCCGTCCTGGGGAAGCCCGGGCCCTCAAGTGGGAGAACCTTAACCTGAAAAACGACATGGTCACCATCGCGGCCGGCTTCAACATCAACGAGTTCAAGCCGTATACCAAGGAAAGAGACGTGCGCTATCTTCCCCTGCACCCAGAGGTGAAAAAAGCTCTGTTATCTCTGCCGCGACAGATCTCCGGTTGGGTGTTTACCCATAATGGTAAGCCCCTAAGTCAATGGATGGCTTCGGACTACTGGAGAAGAGCGGCGAGAAAGGCGGGGATCAGGGTGTCCTGCTATGAGGGCACCCGTCACAGCCTGGCCTCTCAGGCCATAAATCGGGGGGTGTCCGAAAGGAAAATCGGTGACATGCTCGGCCACAAGACCTTGACGTCAACAAGACGTTATGCTAAGCTTCGTGCCGACGCCCTGAAAGAAGTCTGGGGCGATGAACTGTATCATCAGGAAAATGGTCGAGTCCCCAAACCGTCCCCAAGGAATAGGGACAAGAAAGAAAGTCCCTGATAATCCTACCAAAATAATGGCGTCCCCACCGGTTCAAATCCGGTTGGGGACGCCAATAGAAATCAAGGGGTTAGGCAAATTGGCCTAACCCTTCTTTTATTGGTCCCAGCAGTATTCCCAGCAGACACCTCCAATAACACCATGAGAGTTCTTGGTTGCCCTCTCGTCTTTTTCGCGGCTGAATATCAACTGAAAACTGAAAAACCGCATTACGAAAAGAGCGAATGAAGCGAAAAATGAAGGGGAGTGCCAGTGAAAATTTAGACGTAGCCTTGCGAAGGCTGCACCGGAAAAACCGTTCTGGACTGTGAAATAAATAAGGTACGGATTTCGTAGAACTCTAGACTTTGCAAAAAAATCACACAACTACATGAATCTGTGCAAAAATTGTAATCATTCATCACCTATGCCGTTCTGATCGAGAAAGTCTTATGACCTCCGAGAGCGAAACCAGGACCCGGAAACAGCGCATCGACCCCAAGCTCAGGACCGCTGGGTGGACCATTGTGCCCTTCAACCCTGAGCGCCCGTTAACCTGGTATCAAACCTCAGCCATTGAAGAATATGAGACCGCCAACGGGCCTGCCGATTATGCTCTCTGTGTTGATGGGCTGATTCTTGGGATCATCGAGGCGAAAAAGGTAACCCTTGGGCCTCAGAATGTCCTCACCCAGGCCCAGCGGTACTCCCAGGGAGCTACTACCAATCCATTAGACTTCGATGGCTTTCATGTGCCGTTCCTATACTCAACCAATGGCGAGGTTCTCTGGTTCCAAGATGTTCGCCATACCCTTAATAGATCACGAAAAATATCGCAATTTCATACCCCTGCCGCCTTGCGGGAGCTGTTCAGCCGAGATCTCGAAGCGGGCTGCCATTGGTTCACTGCGCATACCGACCATCACCCTAAACTGCGTCCCTATCAAATCGAGGCCAGCCAGGCCATGGAGCAGGCAATCAGCCGGCAGAAACGCCAGATGCTCATAGCCATGGCCACCGGCACCGGAAAAACCTTCACCCTGGTCAATCAGGTTTACCGGCTGATGAAATCCGGCGTTGCCCGGCGGATTCTCTTCCTGGTGGACCGCCGTGCCCTGGCTGCCCAGGCGGTCCGCTCCTTCGCATCTTTCGAGCCAGAACCCGGCCTCAAGTTCGACCAGATTTACGAAGTCTACAGCCAGAGGTTTTTCCGGGATGATTTTGAAGAAGAGGAGCAATTTGACCCCAAGGTCCTCCCCTCCTCTTACCTGTTGAATCCTAAACCCGGCCATGCCTTTGTTTATATCTGCACCATTCAGCGCATGACCATCAACCTGTTTGGCCGTAACTCGGTGCTCGCCCCAGGTGATGAACCTCCGGAAGAGGATGCCGAAAAACTTGACATCCCCATTCACGCCTTTGATGCAGTCATCGCCGATGAATGCCACCGGGGCTATACCACCGCCGAGTTATCCATCTGGCGCAATACCCTGGATCATTTTGACGCCATCAAAATCGGCCTGACGGCCACCCCTGCGGCCCACACCACCGCCTACTTCAAAGATATAGTTTACCGCTATAACTATGAACGGGCAGTGGGGGAAGGCTTCCTGGTGGATTATGATGTCGTAACCATCAATTCTGAGGTGCGCCTGAATGGGGTTTTTTTGCAGGGAGGCGAGCAGGTAGGGCAGATCGATCCCCAAACCGGCCTCGAACAGCTCGATTTGCTGGAGGATGAACGCCGGTTTGAGGCCCCGGAAGTCGAACAAAAGGTCACCGCGCCTGATTCCAATCTCAAGATCATTGAAGAGATCAAGGCGTATGCCCTGGAACACCAAGAAAGATATGGCAGATTTCCCAAGACCTTGATCTTTGCCGTCAACGATCTGCCTCACACCTCCCATGCCGACAGCTTGGTGGGCATTGCCCGGGATGTGTTCGGCCAGGGGGATTCCTTCGTCCAAAAGATCACCGCCAAGGTGGACCGGCCCTTGCAAAGAATCCGGGAGTTCCGCAACCGGGTCAATCCGGGGGTGGTGGTTACCGTAGACCTTCTGAGCACCGGAGTGGATATCCCTGATTTGGAGTACATCGTTTTTCTGAGGCCGGTTAAATCCCGCATCCTCTTTGAACAGATGCTAGGCCGCGGCACCCGCAAAGGCGAAAAATTTACCGACAAGTCCCATTTCACGGTGTTCGACTGCTTCAACGGCACCCTCATGGAGTATTTCCAGCAGGCCACCGCCATCACTGCGGAACCGCCCCAGACTGCCTCAAAATCAATTATCCAGATCATTGACGATATCTGGCATAATCGCGACCGCGCCTACAACATCCGCTGCCTGGTCAAGCGCTTGCAACGCATTGATAAGGAGATGTCCGGCGAGGCCCGGGACCTGTTCGCCGCCTTCGTCCTGAATGGCGATCTGGCTGGCTATGCCCGGAACCTGCCCCGCCTCCTCCAGGAGGATTTCACCGGCGCCATGGCGCTGCTGCGCCATCCGGATTTTCAGAATCTGTTACTCAACTATCCCCGGCCGCCCCGCAATTTTTTGGTGGCTTACGAAACCGTGGACACCGTTACTTCCCAATGGCTGGTCCGCAATGGGGAGGGCAAAGAATATAAGCCGGAGGATTATTTGGCCGCTTTTTCCCGTTTTGTGAAGGAGAATCCGGCCCAGATTGAAGCCATCCAAATTCTCCTGGGCCGTCCCCAAGACTGGGGCGCCCTCCCCCTGCGCGAACTTCGCCAAAAGTTGGCCGCCACCACCCAACGCTTCACCCTGGATAACTTGCAAAAGGCCCATCAGATTACCTATCATAAAGCCTTGGTGGATATTATTTCCATGGTCAAGCACGCCGCCCGGGAAGAGGAACCGCTCTTTACCGCCGCGGAACGGGTGGCCCGGGCTTTCGGCCAGGTCACCGCCGGCCGCCGGTTCACCCCGGAGCAGCAGCAATGGCTGGACCGCATCCGCGACCACTTGATCGCCAACCTCTCCCTTGACCCGGATGACTTCGACCAGGTCCCGGTTTTTTTCAACGCCGGGGGCTGGGGGAAGGCCCAACGCGTCTTTCCCGGCGAGCTGGACCAAATGATTAAGCAATTTAACGAGGCCCTGGCCGCATGAGCGACATCGTTCAAAAACTCTGGGGGTTTTGCCACACCTTACGCCATGACGGCATCGATTATGGCGACTACATCGAGCAGCTCACCTACCTCCTGTTCCTGAAAATGGCCGATGAGCGGGGCATCGCCTTGCCGCCGGGGTGTGATTGGCCTATCCTGGTGAATCAAAGCGGCGCCGGCCTCACCGATCATTACGTTGAGGTCCTGCGCACCCTGGGCCAGGCCCGGGGGCTGTTGGGGGATATCTTTGCCGGGGCCATGTCCCGCTTTCACAATCCCGTCAACCTCAAAAAGCTCATCGGCCTCATCGATGAAACCGAATGGACCTTGCTGGGGGTGGACGTCAAGGCCCAGGCCTTCGAGGGCTTGCTGGAAAAAGCCGCCAGCGAGGGCAAGAAAGGGGCGGGGCAGTATTTCACCCCGCGTCTGCTCATCCAGGCCATGGTCGCGGTCCTCAAGCCCGATCCCCGCACCCGCCGGGATTTCGCCATCGGCGACCCCGCTTGCGGCACCGGCGGTTTCCTGGTGGCCGCCTATGAATGGTTAATGAAGCAAACCAAAGGCGGCGCCATTGACCGGGACCTGGCCAAACGCCTCAAGCGCGCCACCTACTTCGGCCAGGAACTGGTGGCCCGGCCCCGCCGCCTGGCCCTCATGAACCTCTACCTCCACGGCCTGGAGCCGGAGATCGCCCTGGGGGACTCCATCTATCAGGTTTACACCGGCCCCAGGTTCGACGTGGTGCTCACCAATCCCCCCTTCGGCACCAAGGGGGCCAACCAGACCCCGGAGCGGGACGATTTCACCGTCACCACCTCCAACAAGCAGTTAAATTTCCTCCAGCACCTCATGACCATCCTCAAGCCCGGGGGCCGGGCCGCGGTGGTCCTGCCGGACAACTGCCTCTTTGCCGATCAGGCCGGGGAAGTCTTCAAGATTCTCACCGAGGACTGCGACCTCCACACGGTCCTGCGCCTGCCCCGGGGCACCTTTACCCCCTATAGCCCCGGCACCAAGACCAACGTCATTTTCTTCACCAAGGGCTACCCCACCGAGAACCTCTGGATTTACGACGGCCGCACCAACGTGCCGGGCATCACCAAGAAAGACCGGCCCCTGACCGCCGAGCACTTTGCCGAGTTCATCCGTTGTTACGGCCCCGACCCCAACGGGCGCAGCCGCCGGAATCCCGCCGACTCTCCGGCGGATCGCTGGCGGCGCTTTCATATCAGCGAGGTCCAATCCCGGGATTTCAAGATCGACGGCCTGCGCTGGCTCAAAGACGAATCCCTGGATGACCCCGGCGACCTGCCGGAACCGGAGGAACTGGTAACCGACGCCATCGCTGAGCTGGAGGGGGCCATCCAAGAATTAAATTCCATTTTATCTCTGTTCGAGAATGACAACGGCGCTGATGCAAATCCTCGGGAGGCGGTTACTTCGTGAAAGCGATTAAGGCAGAAGCTGCTGACAATTTGCCGTTATCGCAAAATGAAGAAAACGAGGGGCCGGAGGGCTGGGTTTTTCCACAGATCAGGGACATCCTCGAAATCAACTATGGGAAGGGGTTAACTGAGGCTAAAAGAAAGGGAGGGCAAATTCCCGTTTATGGCTCTAATGGCGTGGTGGGTTACCACGATGCACCACTGACCGATGGTCAAACGATAATTTTAGGAAGAAAAGGGACTGTGGGG
Source organism: Thermodesulfobacteriota bacterium (assembly GCA_049322315.1). Lineage (GTDB taxonomy): Bacteria > Desulfobacterota > Desulfobaccia > Desulfobaccales > 0-14-0-80-60-11 > SURF-52. The sequence continues at coordinate 6,346 of JBMORF010000065.1, forward strand.
GCAGTGCATTTTTCTACCGGACCTTGTTGGCCCATCGATACCACCTACTTTATTCATAATTTCCGTGGCCTCAGGGCCGAATATGTTTTTTATGCCCTGCGGAGCATTGATCTGCCAGGTCTGGATAAATCGTCCGCCATCCCCGGTATCAACCGTGATGACATTTATAGCCAGGCCATCCCCATCCCTCCGCTGGCCGAACAAGAGCGCATCGTCGCCAAGGTTGACGAGCTCCTGACTGGGGTGAATGCCGCCCGGGAGCGCTTGGCCAAGGTGCCCGGCATCCTGAAGCGGTTCCGGCAGGCCGTGCTGGCCGCGGCCTGCTCCGGCCGCCTCACCGCCGATTGGCGCGCCGGTCAAACCAATCTTAAACCGGCATTGAAACGGGATGATTCTGTCCAAGACGCCTTCGATGATATGGCCGAAAATTGGCGTTCAACCAAGATGAGAAAACTAACGACGACAATTACGAGCGGTTCACGGGGGTGGGCAAAGTATTATTGCGAAAAGGGGGCAATTTTTATCAGGTCCCATGACATAAATACGGATAACCTGAGATTAGAAACCGTCGCCCATGTTAACCCGCCCTTGGGTGCAGAAGGACGGAGGACGCAGGTTAATTCCGGCGATCTGCTCATAACCATTACCGGAGCCAATGTTACCAGAGCGGCTTTAGTCAGGGGGAAGATACCAGAAGCCTATATCAGCCAGCATGTGGCGCTGGTTAGGCTGTCAAATATTGAATGGGGCGGCTTTCTCTATCTATGGATTATTAGCCCGGCCCACGGCAGGAAGGAGCTTTTGGATGCGGCCTATGGAGCGGGAAAGCCGGGCTTGAACCTGGATAATATTCGAGACCTGGTGGTAGCATTGCCACCAGTTCCCGAACAACACGAAATCGTCCGCCGGGTGGAGGCCCTGTTCCGGTTGGCCGACGCCATCGAGGCCCGGGTGGCCGCGGCCACAGCCCGGGCCGGGAAACTCACCCAGGCCATCCTGGCTAAAGCCTTCCGGGGAGAGCTGGTGCCCACCGAAGCCGAACTGGCCCGCCGGGAAGGCCGGGAATATGAACCCGCCGCCGCGCTCCTGGAACGCCTTAAAGAAGAACGCCGGCAGACCGCCCACAGCCAACCGCCCAGGAAGACCAAACGAAAAACGGGAATTAGCGGCAGGTAATTCAGGCGAGTCTAACCAGCCTGGTTTCGGCCCCGGGTGGCCCGGCCCGGTTCAGGCCGCGGCCAGGGCCCCCTGCCAATCATTGCCGGCGTCCTGCCGCCAGGTTTCCTCATAACCGGGATCTTCGCCGCCAACCCGGGAACCCCGCAGCCTGCCCTGGCTTTGGATGTAACCGCCCATGAAACCGTAGGCTTTCCATTTTTTTACGTAGTACGTAGATGAAGTTACAAAGTACAATTTGCTTGACGCCATGCAAGACAATATACAAGTAATTGCACAAGGTTACAGTAGCACAAACCAGTAACATCGACCTGTTTCTAAGCAACGAGCCCGAGACAATCAAACTCTGTGAGGTCTGCGCCTGTTGCGGTGGGAATTTTCCAGAGCCTGTCTCCTTCCTATAAGATCAGGAAGACGTTGTGCCCTGTGCAAGCTTTTAAGGATTACCAAGAGGAAAATCTTGGATTTAAGTGAGTGGGGAGCAATTGAAAATTAAACGGCGGGATGGCGAGATATCCCAGAGATATCAGAATCTTTTTGGAAAAATCGATAGGATTTGCTGGTGGCAAGCTGTCAATCGGTGCAATATAAGTCTTTAAGAAGACATGCTGAAGACTAAGGCTAATTAAGGCAAATCCAGATAGATCAGCCACCGATGCTGACCATGGAGCGGCTTGGCTGATGGGAGTGGGGGAGGGGTATTTTTACTTTTCCGGCTTTCAACTCCATGGCTTCCTGGAAAAGGTAACCCAGCAAATTATCTCCCAGGTCCCGACGTAGAGGCTCTTTGAGGTCGAGTTCGGTGGCGGCCCGGAGACAAGGCCGCAATTTGCCGTCAGCCGTAAGGCGCAGGCGATTGCAGGTGCGGCAGTGGTGCCCGCTCATGGGGGTGATGAAGCCTAGCTCCCCCCGGAAACCCGGCACTTGGAAAATCCGGGCGGGCCCGGCAGTGGCCTCCCGGGTTGAGGGCAGGAGAGGACCCAGTAAGGTCAACCGCCGCATCACCTCAGAAAGGGGCAGGAAATGGCGCTGCCACCATTCCTGTGCCACTGAATTTGAGTTTCTGTTTTTTTAATAAAGATTTATCTTTTATGCTGCTAATTTGATTAAGGAATCAGGGCTAGCATTAAGGGCTGCGATGATGGCGGTGATAGCCTTGGAGCCAGCCGCAGTCAGGTGATAGCGGTGGGTTTTCGGGACCTTTTTGATCAAGCCGTGAGCCCGC
>JBMORF010000066.1:0-8672 GCA_049322315.1 Thermodesulfobacteriota bacterium
AGTTATCTTTCTGAACCATATCAAGCCGTTACTTCAATTAAGTTAATACTTTCCGAGTCAAAACGCTATAGGGAAATTACCCTTTATTATATTATTTCAGCCAGATACCCTTTCTGGATGAGAACTATCTAGCTTTTCCACCGTCCGGGCCAGCCGGTTCTTGGGAGAGCACCGGACCCACTCCAACACAAAATCGAAGGTGTTGAGGTTCAGGTCACGCCGGGCTTCGCCGATCTTGCGGTTAAAGGCCTGGCGCCATTCGGCCGGGTACAACTTTTTATTCCCAAGGTGAAAGAATTCCGGGACCTGCTCCATCCCCAGGTCCTCTTTGGTGAGGTTCACGATTCCGGGCCAGCTCTTGGTGCAAAGTTGGATCGCCACCAGTCCGTCAAAGCCGTTGCCGTTACTCTTTGGGGTCATTGCCTTTCCTCCAGAAAAAAATTAGGCCGGTCAATGACCGACCTTTGGGGGGACCATAGTTCCTTCATCCCAAACCAGGGCAACAGCCCTGGGGTTGGTCTAACAAATTTATTGCGTCTAAGAATTCAATTTTTCTTGATAAAACTGATTAAGCTATTATTATCCTGATTACTGCAATCAATCCAATCAACACCATGCGAGCATGGAGGGAAATATGAGGGAAAGCACAAGAAAAAAGGTAATATTGACGGCTTGTTGCTTGCTAATGGTCGTGGCGATTGCACCTCTTTGTGCGGCAGATGATCTCAAAATTCCCGAAGCGAACATCATTGCCCCGGGTACCGACATTCCGGAGGATATCCGGGTCTTCTCCGGGAGATGGAAAGGGCGATGGACTAGTTGGGCATGTCCTCCCAATCACGGCTTAGACGCGATTATAGTGGTTGAGAAAATAACACCAATCAAAGCTAAGTGTCAGTATAGTTGGGGAAATGACGTGGGCTGGGGACAGGCATCGGGTTGTGTCACCATAAAATCTGCCAAATTTGAAAGGATAGAAGGAAAGTTATATTTGACATGGACAACCAGAAGTGGAAAGCCCTTCCACTTCTGGGTAGAGGACGGAAAGTTAAAGGGCAAAATAGGCCCTCTAACCAATAACCCTTATGAAGTAATCATGAGTCGGTTCTGAACCGCTCTCAACCCAAGTATCATGGGAGGCTGACCTATGAAACGGTGTATCGCGTTCGTGGCAGTTTTTACGGTAACGGTAGTCTTTTTTGCCCTTACTGCGGCCCAGGCTGCGGGTTTGGCCGACCTTGCTAAAATTCAGATCAAAGTTACGAACGAGGCGCAAGTCAGGGCTATCTTGGGAGAACCTAAAAAAAGTGAAGACATTTTGAAAAGCGGTGGAAGGAGGGAGGGTCCTAAGGACCGGAAAGACCTGCTTTACAATTTGGACGGGAAGGATGTGATAATCCGGATTAACCCGAAGACCGGCCTCGTTGTCAAGATTATTGAGCTCTAGTTGAAATGGTGTGCGCCTCATGCCGCCTCTTCAAGATCGCTAATGAATCAGGCTCATGATCGAGTAAAACCAAGGCGCTGCTGACCGCTCGGCTCGGCAACAGATCCCCGCTTTCGTATTTCTGGAAGGCGCGGGGGCCACCGCCGATCAGCAAGCCGGCAGTTTCTTGAGAAAGACGAAGTTTCCTGCGGATGCGCCGAATCTCCTCCGGCCCGAGCAGACCCTCGCTCTTTGCCTTAAGCCAATTCAACATGCGGTCGGAAATCTTCATATCCTTGCCGGTGTGGATGCTCTCCTCGCACTCGTCGCAATACCAGCCGGGCATGTCGAAAGTGATCGACTCTCCCTTATAGGTCAAGGTCATGGGACGCACCCCGCGGTGCATCGGCGCCCCCGTTTTCGGACAAAGGGGATTAGCGGTCATCGTCTTTCTCCTTGAACGAGAGCAACAAAAACTTGGTTAAGACATCGGCGGTAAACTTGATATAAAGGACTCCAACCGCCGAGGGGACGTGATATACATCCTGCCAAAGCCGGTAATCAGCATAAGCCGTCATGGACTTATAAAAATGCTCTCGTTGCATGGTCTGGATCGTTTCCACGATCTCTCTGCGCCCAAATCCCAAAGCAGCGGCACTTCTTAACGCCGTGCCAGTAACGGCCAGCTTCTCCACGCTGCTAAACGCAGCCTTAAAAGCCCTCAGGTCATAGGTAGGTTGGCGCTTCTCTGTCATAATTTAAACCCAATTATTACACCTTTATGGTGTAATGTCAAGTCGCTTTTTGATGGATTTAAAAAACCAGAATAAGGGTTTTACCTAAAGAGGGCTGTTTCGATTTCATCGACCCGGGCCGGGTCTACGTCGTCCACCCCTTGGAAAACATAAGCCGGGTTACCTTCAAATTCCTTGATGCGCTCGTCGTCACCGCCTTCGGTATCAAAATCCAGCACAAAGACCTGAACGTCTTCCGTATCCGCCATGATATGATGGATTAGCCCTCCTTCCATGGTGATGGCCACTCGTGCCATTGCCTTACCTCCTTACCCACAGTAGGGGTTGTTTATGAGATTTTCCATCTCCGGGATGGGGGACCCCAGGATCAGAAGCAGCCTTTGAATCTCCGGTGTCCACCACCAGGAGGCAGCCTTCCCGTCTTCCGTGAAAACCAGGGTGTGCTCTTCCGGAATTTGCCCCTTATCTTGCTTTGACCTTGCCATCTCGCTTGACCTCCGCTTGATAGAACTCCTGCTTTTTGGTGAAAGAGGTTTCCACCCCCAGGGCATCTTTCAGGAATTGCATTTCCTTGAAGCACGCCTGGCCTTTGAAGCCCTTGCCCTCCAGGTTAACCTGGCCGTCTTCCCAAAACTCCAGCACGATCTCTGCGCTCATACCTACCTCCTCAACACCAATTGAATGCGGCCGTCGTCTAGTTTCTTTTCACTGACCCGGTAGCCCTTCTTCCTGGCTTCGGCCCGGGCCTTCTCGATGCCGTAAGCTTGTTTGAGACGGCCCTGCCAGGCGCTGCCGTAGTGGTTATATTGCAGGTCATAATCGGAAATGAACGCCCGGAAAGTGCCGTCCGGCTGCCGCTCAAAACCGATGTCGTTGGCGTCCCGGCCCACGTGCTCTTTGCGGATGATGATATGGGCTTTCTGCGCCCGCATATCCCCTTGGTAACCATAGAGCGCCTGGGCCTCCTGGTGGACCTCCACCTTACCCTTAAACCCCAAACGATTCAGGGCGGCTACCAGCGCCGCCCCGTACCGCATTTCGATTTGCACTTCGCTGTAGTGGCTCACGTTGACCTCCTGGCCTGTGCAATGGACCGTTTAAGGTTTGGGGGGAGGGCGGCAAAGTCATAAGTGACACCGCCCTTAATGGCTCGGGCCTTTATGCAGCAGCCGGCCCCCGCCCCAACCATCTCGGGAATGGCTAAAGCAATTCTACAGGTCGCTACATCGCCATCAAAAGACAACTCAGGGCAGGGATCATGTTTCCCAATTCCCAATAGCTCCCGGACTGCCGGGCAGGTTTCACTCAGACAGCAAAACCCGCACCGGCAACAAGGATATGGATACTCGGTCATAACTGCACCCTCCTGGGCCCCCGGGCCTCCTCCACCACCGCCCGGCTGGCCGGGATGGTCCGAAATCTCGCCCATTCCCGGAGAGAGTCCATCTGGGCTTTTTGGGACTTGGAAATGGGGATCACAAACCCGGCCGCGGCCTCCAGGTCGCTGCCGTTGTAAGCGGCTTCGATGGCCACCTGCCGTATTTCCGCGCCACTGTAACCGTCCAGGTCCGGTATTTTGACCCGGCCGTCACTCTCGCCCATCAGGGTCCCGATAGGTTTTCCCAGGAACTGCTTGAGGTAGATATCCAGGATGTCCAATTGCTCCCTGGGGCCGGGATTGTCAACGAACCAGATCGAATCCCACCTCCCCATCCTGGTGTACTCCGGCGGAAGCTTTTCATAACTGTTGCACGTGGCAATGACAAACACCTGGCTGCTATGATCGTTGAGCCAGCTCAGAAAGGTGCCACCCACCCGCTGGGTAGTGCCGCCATCGGTGGAAGAGCCGCCCACTCCGGCCAGGCCCTTCTCGATTTCATCGATGAAGAGCACGCAAGGCGCCATGGCATCCACCACCTTCAGTGCCTCCCGCATCTTGGCTTCGCTTTCCCCCACCAGGGACCCGAAGACCCGGCCCATATCCAGGGACAAGACCGGCCAGCCCACTTCGTTTCCCAGGGCTTTGGCGAAGTGTGATTTGCCGGTTCCCGGCACGCCCAGGAGCAGGATGCCCCGGAAAGGAAGCCCGGACCTCCGGTTCTTAAACCGGTTCAGGGTCCAGTCTTTCAGGTTCTCCAGGCCGCCCAGGGTGGCGAAGGGTTCGGTGAACTGCGAGAACTGCAAAGCCGCCGATTTCTCCACCATCTGGGCTTTCAAGGTGCAGATGGTGTGGGGGTCGAACTGCTTCTGCCGCACCAGGGCCAGGGCCAAGGCGTTCTCGGCCTCTTCCCAGGTGAGCCCCTGGGCCGCATCCAGGACCGCCCCTTCGTTACTGCTCAATGCCGGTGCTTTCCACCAGGCCCGCCAGGATGGTCTTCAATTCCTCCCGGGTGGGGAGAGGAAAGTCCAGGACGACCACTTCCCGCTCCAGTTCCAGGGGAAGCTTGGCTTCCGCGGAGACGATAACCAGGGTGATCCCCTTGGTCTTATAAACAGGCAGATTATTCTGGAGGGCTTGGATCACTGGCGGTTCATTCAGCCAAAAGTGATAGTTTCTCAGGAACCAGACCGCTTTCTCTTTGCCCCGGGCCGCCACATTGGGAAGATCGAAAGGATCGGCCTCTTCCCACTCGCCCCCGTTCCCCAACTCCCGGAATCCTCTGACCACGTCCCATTGATAAGGGGTGCGGCCATTGGCCTCCTTGAGGACGGCGCCAATGAATCGCTCCGGCTCATGCGTCCGTACCAGCAGGGCCGGATAACCGGCTTTCAGGTAGTCTTGAATCATGCTTCGCCTCCTTTGAAATAAAAAAGCCGCCCGCAGGCGGCTTCTCCATTTCTTCTCTGTTTTTAGAGTCTATGGTTCAATCCATAGACGATGATACTTTTTTAAGTTTCAGGCCCGGATACCGAAGATGCAAGACGGCTGGCATAAATATCAGTTATAAGTGCTTCAGGGTCAATCAACCCCCTCCAGGCTCCGGCACTTCTTTTGAAACCGTCTTTTTTCTTTCGGACCGCTTTTAATCTTGCCCTTTCCCTCAAACTTTCAACCAGGACTTCGATTATCTCGATTTCCTTTTCATCAAGGCCTCTGACATCAATGACGTCAGCCATTTGTAATCCTCACTTCGGTCTTTCTATTCCGGAGGTTGTAAGAGGTTTTTAATAGCTGCGACAAATGACTGAGCCAGCGATGGCTCTGGCTCGTCTTCTTGGGGCACATGCCGGGTGTCGCCGTAATCGCCAATGCTGCGCAGTTCAAAGAGCCAGTTCAGATTTTTGCCGTGCTCTTTATCCAGCTTGCCGGTTTTGACCAGGAATTTATGAATGGCGGCAATGACGCCGCTGTGTTTCTGGTATTCCCGGCCTTCGCTCAACAAGGCCGCGGTGGCGGCATAAAAGGTGGCTTAATAAGCCCGGGCCGCAGCAAAATCCCAATGCCCGGCTTCATAGAGCAATTGGGCCGCCCGGATCGATTCTTCCGCCCGCTCCAGGTTGGCCGTAACTTCCGACTCGAAGAGCGGCAGGCTCATAGCTGTATCCCTTCCCGCCGGGCGTGGCGATAGAACTGTAAAATACCAGCCTGGAAGTCTTGCACTGCCGCAGGTTTGACGGAAATCAACCGGTCCGATTCCAATTGCAATGGATAGAGCAACTCGGCCAGGTTCCAGATTTCCTGAAAATAATCGAATGGCCCATGGAGCAAGACCAGCAGATCGATATCACTCCCCGCCCCGGCTTCGCCGCGCGCCTGGGAGCCGTATAGAATGAGACCGGCAAACCGGTCCCCATAATGCTTCTCCAAAATCTCTTTGCACTTTTGGATTATCGGGTCCATCGGCCTCTCCTCTATGACAATTTTACCTAACATCAACTCGATTTCACTAATAATTTCTATAGCGGCTACAGATTTGCGTCACTGAGCAGCAGGGCCGGGTAAACGGCTTTCAAATAGTCGGTAATCATCTTCCACCTCCAGAAATGAAAAAAGCCGCCCTGAGGCGGCTTCATTCGACGTAATAATTTTTGGCCAGTGCAATTGACCTATGATCTTGTCAATAGCTGCTGAGACAATTCAGCAACCTCCTCTGCGAGGTCAAGGGCTTGCCAGGCTGTATCCCGATCGAACAACTCCCAGGGAGTGCGCCCGCCGGCCTCGTCACCATAATCGCTTTGCACGTGGATGTCTGGCCCCAAAAGCTCAGCGCACTCTGCCAAGCGTTCCACTTGAGGGGAAAATTCCGAAGAGAATTCTCCTTCTGCCAATGCTTCCCGCAAAAGCAACGAGGGATTGTGCGTGCGTCCCACCGGTCCCAACAGCGCCAACACCGCTTTTGCCGCGTTTTCCGTGGCCAACTGGCTATTATCAACACACGAGCGCCAACGCTCCAAGTTGAAGTCCTGGCGGGCTTCTTCCAGAAATCCCAGAACCAGCCGTAGTCGATAAGAGACTTCCTCAGGAGCCGGCATCATTTATTCCTTCCACTCAAGTACCCAGGGTTGCCGGGGCTTTTGCCGCCATCTCCATACCTCCCCACCCGTAGACTGTTTACGATAGAGGCCTTTCTCTGCCATCAGGTGCTGCAAATCTGCCAACCGCCTGCGGGCATATCCCTGGGGGTCAAAGAGAATCTGACCATCTTGGGCAATATCCAGATATAAGGAGGAAATTTTTTCTTCAAATTCCTGGGGAGTCTTGGCCAAGAGAGATACGGCGCCACGGTATGCCGCCGGAAGAAACCGCTTTAAAAGAATGTGCCTATCCCAGAGTTGCGCAGGTAAATCCGTAGCAACGATAAAGAGGTCCCAATCACTGACCTCGCGCGCCTGACCCCGGGCTCGGGAGCCATACAAGACCACGGCCACCAAGCGCTCTCCCAGACCTTCCTGAAGGGCTGTCACTATCTGCGACAGAATTTCTTCTTGGTCTTCCATAGTCGAAATCTCCTGCTCTTCATCCAATCGTTTTCTGCTTTGGCTCCTTTTACCAACATGATGCCGATTTTATCCTTTTACTTCCATTATTTCAATTCTTTCCCCCTTGGCGCTTAATTAGCAGTCTTTCCAGCCTCTGGTAGACTTCCTCGGATTCGATCCAAACGGTGAAGCCATTGCCTTCCTCATCAGAGCCGGTGAGGTACCCGACCCCGGGCCGACCGCCCCGGTCGTCACAGCCGCAGGGGCAGGGCCGGCGCACCTGCAACAGCCGGTCTTTCTCGCCTTTCCAGGTAATCTCTTTCTTCATGTCATCACTCCTTCGGGCCGGAGTAGAAGTAACTCCCGGTATGGCTGTCCCAGTAACCCTGGCGCCGCTTGAGCCGCCGGCCCCATTCGCCGTTAATTTCAAGGGTCCAGACGTGGAATCGGCCGCACCAGCGGGAATCCACCTCGTAGAATTTCGAGCCGTCCTCAGTAAAGGCCCTCCAGGAGCCGGGAAGGGGATGCGCCTGCACCTGAGTTCCAACCAGGTAAAGGGGTTTTTCCACGACCCGCAGTTCCGGGATTTGGGAATGATCCAGCTTCTCTGCCGCAGCAGTGCTACAAAGTGCCATCGTTTTAAACCTCCGGTTTCAAGTTTTTCGGGCAGCCGCCATGTTTGCCGTGCCACCGAAAAAATTGGGTTTTTACTTAAAGGGAGAAGCATGGCAAAAAAGGGCGGGGGCCCGGTTTCCCGGGCCCGTGGGTGGTGGGGTTCGAGGCAGGGGTCAGAGGCGGGTTATTCTTTTTCCTGTTCCAAACCGGCCACATCGGCCAGGTAGTTTACCATGTCGGCCAGCTCCTATTCAATTCATTAAATTTTTCTAAAATTTTTCTTGTTTTTTTTTTTGAATTATCGTGGACTTGCAAAATAAGATTTTCAGAAAGGCAGTGATAAGCTACTAAAGCTCTAACTCGAAGGAGATAAACATGGCAAAGAGAATCATCTTTATTTTTGCAGGAATGTTATTGCTTATGGCTTCTTCAATCATGCCCGCATATACACAAAATGCGAAATCGATTAAAGGACATATTAATAAGATAACTATGATGAAGGAAACAGGAGTTCCGGCTGGCTATGATGGCTCAGGTTCAGGTCTTAATCAATCGGTATCAGTTTTTCTGACATTGAAGGAAAGTAATGAAATATTTCGAATGGATTTAGAACATGCGAAAAATTTCGGAATTGTTGAAATTAGTAAAGATAATATTATTACAAAACCAATTGAAGGGAAGGAAGTTGATTTAACTTACACAGGACCTGACCAAACAAGAACGAGTACATTCGGTCTCTCAATTAAATCAAATAAAGTTATTAATTTAAAATTGACTCCTGCTCAAAAAGGAGGCCTATAAAAAAATTATGAATAATTTATCAAAAATTAAATTCGTAATCGTTCAGGCCGCCTCTGCAAACAGCAGATGCACGGGTAGAAGAGACGGAGCAAGTTGACCGGTCCGATGAGCTTGGATAGCCGCCATCATATATTCCACGATATTTCGGTTTTGCT
>JBMORF010000067.1:0-62290 GCA_049322315.1 Thermodesulfobacteriota bacterium
TCCTGAAATCTGTTTTAGACACCTTGGCCGATTTCTTTAATCCAGACCCCGCATTTCGGTCTTGTCTGGACATTATTGCCAATAGTTTTAACCAGTTCTTCCCCTTGCAGGGGTGCGAAACTTGAGTTATAAATTTGCAGGAAAAACATGCAAAAAGTCGGCGTCTATTACCATCCGCTTTTTAAGACCCAGGGGTTTGTGACCCTGCGGGGGCGCCTGGAGGATTTTCCCGGGGCCTTGGAGGAGGTGCTTAAAAGGCCCAATGTCGGCATGTATGAATGTGCCCCGGCGGCCCGGGATGTGATTCTCAAGGTGCATCCGCCTCATATGGTGGCCATGGTGGACCTGGAGGACGAATGCCGCACCGCTTACGAATCCGTGGGCGGGGTGGTGGCGGCCATGGAGGCCCTGGCTAAGGGGAAGCTGGACCGGGCTTTTTGCTTCACGGGCACCGGGGGCCACCACGCGGGAAGCCTGGAATTCTATGACACTTCCTGCTTTAACCACGTGGTCATCGCCCTCACCCACGTGCGGGAGGTCACCGCGATCCGCCGCTTTGCCATCATTGACACCGACGCCCTCCACGCCGGCGGGACCTTGCAGGTTCTGGGCGAGGACCAGGAAGTGCTGCATCTCTGTTTTTGCCGGAGCGATTATCGGTCTTGGGACGGACTGGCCGTGGAGATCAACGTCCAGCCGCACCAGGGCCCCGGAGACCCCGGCCAGTACCTGGAGAAATTGCAGGAACACCTCCCCCTGGTGCAGGAGTTTCAACCGGACCTGCTGGTCTGGTATTGCGGCTTAAACTCCCATAAGGATGATTACGCCTCCCTGGGCCTCACCGCCGGGGACTATCTGGCGGCCTGCGACCTGCTGGTGTCTCTGGCAAAGGACCTGGGGAAGCCGTTGCTGGTGGTGTTGGGGGGCGGGACTCTGCGCCAGGTGGCCCGCGAGGTCCTTCCTGGAATCATCCAACGCCTGGCTGAGGACTAGGAATGGGGGAGGATGGTGGGTGGCGGTATGGCTTAGGAAAGTTTAAAATTGTGCCCGTTGGGAAAGTGCCTTAACTTGTCATCCTGAGGGCAGCGAAGGGTATTGTATTTTAGCGCCCAGGATTCCCAAACTGGGTGCAATCATCGGCATGGGATAGAAAAACGGTGCTGCCAAAAACGAGATTCTTCCCTCCGCTGCGCTCCGTTCAGAATGACAGAAGAGGGACTTTCCCAGAGGTCTCATACCGAGTTGTAGTCAAAAAGATACTATACGTACCCGGGAAAGCCCGACACTCCCTCTCCCCCCGGGGGGGGAGAGGGCCGGGGTGAGGGGGGCGAAAGCAGGCTTCATCAAATCAAGGCAATCATTTACTCAGGAACAAGATATGACTGAAAAAGAAACGTTAGAGACTACCTCCACTCAGGTATTCCGGCCCTGTGGCCGGGCCTTTTTTGTCCATTATGTGGCCATGGCCATCTGCTTTCTGGGTCCTCAAATCAACCCTAAGGCGGGGCTGCCCCCCTGGCTGGGTCTGGTGCTGGGGCTCATCCTGGTGGCCGCGGTGGTTTATATGCGCTGGGGCCAGGAATACCAGATAACCCCCCAGGGGGTGAGCAAGGTCTGGAACTGGACCGGGCGGCGGCAGGAGATCCTCTGGGAAAACCTGGGGGAGGTCCTGATCCGCAAAGGGCTCACCCAGACTCTCCTTAAGGTGGGGAATCTGGTCATCCAGGATAAATCCGGGGGACCTGGTTTGTTCTGGTACGGCCTGGGAGACCCCAAGGGGGTAAAGGCCTTGATTGACGCGAGGAGCCGATGACCCCGGAAGGGCTGGAGCCGGAGGGGGCCCCAGCCGCTCCTGATGAGGCGCCGGCAGCAGAGGCGGACGCGCCTAATCCCGTTCCCTGGGAGGATGCCGGGCTGACCCGGTTCCAGGGTCTGGGCCGCACCCTGAAGCAGTCCCTTTTTTACCCCCGGGAATTCTTCCGGGACTTCCCCCGGGAAGGGTGGCAGGAAGCCCTGTCCTACGCCTTGATCGTAGGCACCGCCGGGCTTTTGGCCTGCCTCTACTGGCAGTTGCTCTTTTATCTGGGCCTCAGCCGGCTTTTGGGAAGCATGCCTGCCGCCACCAAGGTCTTCTTCCTCGTGGGTTCAGGCGCGATCATGAGCATGATGCTCTTAAGCCCCTTAATAGTCCTGGGCAGTCTATTAATCAGCAGCCCGGGGCTATGGCTGGCGGTGGGTCTGACCGGCGGACCCTGGCCGGGCTTTACGGCAGTCTGGCGGCTTACCTGTTACGCACAGGGGGCCATGGTGTTGGCGGTCCTGCCCCTTCTGGGAGGGCCGGTGGCCGGTCTGTGGAACCTGTTTCTCGTTTACCGGGGGGTGCAAGGGGGCCTGGGCCTATCTTCCTGGCGGGCCCTGGGGGTTGTGTGTCTTTCCCTGGTACTGCAGACCTTACTGTTGGCGCTTCTCCTGGGGAGCCTGTGGGGACTCCGCCTGCTCCAGGGCTGAGGCTGCGGCTGCGGCCCGCTTCTTTTTTTTCACTCTCAGGAAATGGGCCAGCCAACCGGCCAGGAAACCGAGGATAAAGGCGACATAAATTACGGTGAAAACAGGGGGGTTCCCCAATTCCTGACGGAGCAGCTTGAGTGGGGGACCGGGTAGGGCGTTCTCCAGGGCAAAAGTCACCAGAATCGCACCCACCAGCAGCCAAAACAGAATTTTAAGTTTAGTCATGTCCGCCCTCTAAAATTTCACTCCTTGAGATAGCGCTTGACCGCGGACTTTAAATCCTCCAGATCCGAGGACTTGACCAGATACTCATCCGAAGCCCAGGTGGCAAAGTCCTGCCGGTATTCGCCGTAAGCCGTGGATAGGAGCACCGGCAGGTTCGGCTGTTTTTCCTTGATCTGCCTTAAGGCTTCAATGCCGTTCATCTCCGGCATCTTGATGTCCAGGATGACCAGGTCCAGGGGAACCTTATCCACAATCTCCAGGGCTTCTTTGCCGTTGGCAGCCAGATAGACTTCGTAGCCTTCCTCTTTCAGTTCTTCGCTATAAAGGAGGCGAATGCTCATTTCATCGTCAGCCACCAGGATCTTTTTGGTCATCGCCCTCCTCCTTTCTAAGTTTGTAGGCGCTGGCCAGGGCCGGGCCGTGGCCAGGTTCTTTCACCAGACAATATTTGGCCACCGGCAGGGAGACGATGAAGGTCACGCCCTTGCCCAGCTCGTTGTTCACCTCCACCTGCCCGTAATGGCGGGAGACGATGCGCTGGGCAATGGCCAGACCCAGGCCGGTGCCGTAATCTTTGGTGGAGAAAAAGGGGTTAAAGATATTGTGCAAAACTTCCAAAGGAATGCCGCCGCCGGTGTCGGTGATGGCCGCCGCCAGGTATAAGCCGTCTTCTCTTTCCAGGGAATAGGTGCGGATAGTCAGGGTGCCGCCATGTTGCATGGCCTGACAGGCGTTTTGAAAAAGATTGTAGAAGACCTGCTTGATCTGCCGGTCGTCGCAATGGAGCCGGGGCAAAGGGGAAAATTCCTTGACGACCTTGATCTTGCAGGCATCCAGGTCCCGCTGCACCAGCATCAGGGTATCCGCCAGGAGCTTGTTCAAATCGTGGTCGCCGTAAAAACTCAAGTTTTCGCCGGTGAAGTCCAGGATTTCCCGGAGCAGCTTCTCCAGGCGGGTCACTTCCTCCTGGATGACCTCCACATAGCCCCTTAAAGGGGAATTACCCTCCACCAGCTTGGCGATCCTCCGGGCAAAGCCGCCGATGGATACCAGGGGATTGCGGATTTCGTGGGCCATGCCGGAGGCCAGGCTGCTTAAGGCCGCCAGGCGGTCGGACTCCAGCATCCTTTCCCGGATCAGCAGCAGTTCCCGGTTATTAGCCTCGATGGTGGAATAGAGGTGGGCATTTTCCACCACCAAGCCGGCATGGGTGGAGAACATCTGGAGGACGTGGAGAGGCTCTTCCTGCAAAGGACGGCCGGTGGTCCCGTTATCCACCATGATGACGCCGGTGGCCCGGTCTTTGACTACCAGGGGGACGGCGAAAAAATCCGGGGCCGTAAATTCCGGCGGCAAAGCCAGGACCCGGAGTTCTCCCGGAGGAGCCCCGTGCATATGCTGGGGGCGTTTCTGGAGCACCGTCAGGGCCAGGGGTCCCTGGTCGGCCCGCAAGGGAATCTCCCAGTCCTCCACCTTCACATCCTCGGTCAGAGGCGTCAGCAAGGCCTCATAGAGGGGTAGATTTTTCAGCTTGACGGAACGCTGGGCGCCCTTAACCCCCTTCAACGCCTGGCTGGCTTCATCCACCATGAAGACCACCGCCCGGTCGAACCCCAACCCCTGCTCCAGGGTGAGGCCCTGGAGGATGATCTCCAGCAGCCGTCCTTCCTGCACCGTGGTCAACAGGGCCCGGGAGATGATTTGCAGGACGGTGAGATTGCGCACCATGCGCTCGTTTTTCTCCGCCAGGCTCTCCACCTGTTTGAAGGTGAGGGCATTTTCAATGGCGTTGACGATCAGTCCGGCCATGGTGTGCAGGAGTTGGCGGTTTTCCGGGTCAAAAGGCAGATAATCCCCGGTGGGGGCAAACTTATCGTAGACGCAAATGGTCCCCTGAAGCTGGCCTTTGAAGGTGAGAGGCACGGCCAGAAAATAATGGATCTGCCCCTGGGCGTTGGTCTCCTGGCCCTGTAAATGGGGAAGTTCCCCGGGAGGGAGGGGTGCGGCCAGGATATCCGGGGGCGCGGGGCAGCTCAAGGGGATTTCGCCGTATTGGGAAGAGACGCGCACCGCTTTGGTGATGCCGTCAATGATCTGCAAAGCCGCGCCCCGGGCGCTGATCACCTTGGCGGTGGTGGTGACCACCCTTTCAAGGAGCACGTCCAGTTCCACGGTGGAGCTGAGGGCCTTGCCCACCTCGAACAGGACGGAGAGTTCCGCAATACGTTTTTTGGCTTCTTCCTGGAGGAGGGCCTGGCGCAGGGTGCCGGCCAGCATCAGGCTGGCCAGTTGGATATTCTGGCGCTCGCTGGCGGTGAAGATGCGCTCCTGCCGGTCCACCATGATCAGGACGCCGTAAAAGAAATTATCATCGGCCACCGGAAAGCCGGCCAGGGTGGCAAACGCGGGATGCAGCTTCTCCAGGGGCCGGTTGGCGGCTAATACTCCCGGTTGGGAACGTTGCACCGTCTTGACCTTCCTGGTTTTGGCCACTTCCCCCACCAGCCCCTGTCCCAGGGGGAACTCCAGGCGCAAATGGGGGGGCACCGGCCCTTGGCTGCTGAGGTTGAGCACCAGGGTCTCCTGGGCCTTGTCCAGTCCGAAGTAAAGGGTCAGATCCACCTTCAGGTGCCGGGCCAGAAGATGGACCATGTTGTTGAGGCGTTCCCCGAAGCTGACGGTGGAGGTGAGCACCTCCACCATCTGGGCCAAAAAGGCAATGCGCTCTGCGCCCATTAAGCGTCATCCCCCAAGAGGTGGAGCCGCTTGGTTCGCGCCCGCTGGTAGAGATCCACGTATTTCGGCGCCACGCTATCCCAGGAAAAATCCAGGGCCATGTTTTTGCGCATCAGGGCCTGCCAGGCATCCCTGTCCTGATAAACCGCCAGGGTCCGCTGCACGGCCCCCAGCAGTTCCCCGGGGGTGTAACCGGAGAACTTGAAACCATTGCCTTGCCCGGTCCCCGGGTCATATTCCTGGATGGTCTCATCCAACCCCCCGGTGGCCCGCACCAGGGGAATCGTCCCATAACGCAGGCAGTAGAGCTGGTCAAGGCCGCAGGGCTCATAGCGGGAAGGCATAAGAAAAATATCGGCCCCGGCGATGATCCGGTGGGCCAACTCATCCGTAAAACCGATATGCAGACCCATCTTCCCGGGGTAGCGTTGGCAGATCTCCTGGAGCAGATACTGGTGGCGCTCTTCCCCGGTGCCCTGGAGGATGAAACCCACGTCCAGCCGCATCAGGTCATCCAGGCTGTTTTCCAGCAGGTCGATGCCCTTGCGTTCAAAAAAGCGGGTGGTGGAACCGATGAGGGGGCGATCCACCGGCAAATTTAAGCCAAATTGTTGGATCAGGTCGGCCTTGCAAGCCTTTTTCCCCTCCAGGTTATCGGCCCGGTAAGTAGCCGGCAGGGCGGGGTCCCGGGAAGGATCCCAGCGGTTATAATCGACTCCCTCGACGATGCCGTAGAGTTCTGCGGCCCGTTCCTGGAAAAGTCCTTCCAGGCCGAAGCCGTGCTCGGGGGTGAGAATCTCTTCCCGGTACTTGGAACTCACGGTGCTGATCAGATCGGCAAAGACCAGACCGCCTTTCATCAAGTTCAATTTGCCGTAAAATTCCAGCCCCTTGGGGGAGAGAAGCTCCCAGCCCAGGCCGGTTAAGGGCATGTCAAAGGAAGAAAAAAGGCCCTGATAACCCACATTGTGGACGGTATAGACGGTGGCCAGCTTTTGGAACCGGGGATGGTCGCGGTAAAGGGTGCGGAGATAGACGGGCACCAGTCCGGTCTGCCATTCATGGCAGTTACAGACGTCGCCGTCCAGCTCCAGGGCGTCGAACATTTCCACCGCGGCCCGACTGAAAAAAATAAAGCGTTCGGCGTTGTCTTCGAAGCCCCCGTAAGCGGTGCCGTAGAGGCCCTCCCGGTTGAAGAGGGCATCCTGGCCGATGAAGTAAAAATTGAGGCGGGGTTCCATCTCAAACTGGTGGATTTCCGCGGGTATGGTTTTCCAGGAAATGGGAATGGACAGGGTTTGGCCGGTAAAGGAAAGGGAGTGGCCTGACTCCCGCACCTGGCGATATAAGGGAAGCACCACGGATACCTGATGTCCCAATCGCACCAAGGCCCGGGACAAGGCATTAATCCCTTCCGCCAGGCCACCGCTACGGGCAAAGGGATTGGACTCCGGTGTCACTATCAGGATGTGCATAATTTTCCCTTCTCGGTGTTAAAGTTGCGCCTCGCGGAGATACTGGGCCGCGTCTTCCGGCGGGGTGGGATTGATGAAAAAGCCCGAACCCCACTCAAAACCGGCCATGAGCGTGAGCTTGGGCATGATCTCGAAATGCCAGTGGTAATAGGTGAGCTCCGGCTCCCTAAAGGGCGCGGTATGAAGGATGAAATTGTAGGGGGCCTTGCCGAGGACCTTTTCCAGACGCTGCAAGGTCTCCTGGAAGACTTGGGCCAGGAGGCGACAGGAATCCTGGGTCAGATCCGCATAAGAAGAACGATGGTTTTTGGGGAGAATCCAGACCTCAAAAGGCGAGCGGGGGGCAAAAGGACAAATGGCCAGAAATTCCTCGTTTTGCAGCAGCACCCGCACCCCTTGTTGCAATTCCTGGCGGATCATATCGCAAAAGACACAACGTTCCTTGTAATTATAATAAAATTTGGACCCGGCCAATTCCTCCTGGACCAGCTCCGGGACGATGGGCAAACCGATGAGCTGGCTGTGGGTGTGCTCTAAAGACGCGCCTGCGGCCCGGCCTGAGTTTTTAAAGACCACCACGTACTTGAACCGGGGGTCCTGGGAGAGGGCGGTGATGCGGTCCCGGTAAGCAGAAAGCACATCCATGAAGCCTTCTAAGGTGATGGTGGTGAGGGTGGCATGGTGGTCCGGAGTTTCGATAATGACCTCGTGGGCGCCGATGCCGTTCATCTTGTCGAACATGCCTTCCCCGGCCCGGTCCAGTTGTCCCTCCATGACCAGGGCCGGGAACTTGTTGCCCACCACCCTCAGGCGCCAACCCGGGGAATTAGGGGCGGTGCCCGGCTCCCGATAAGCCATGATCTCCGGGGGAGTGGTATGCTCATTACCTTCGTCAAAGGGGCAAAAGCCGCCCCGGCTCACCTCCGGCTCCACCACAAAGTCATGGGGGCGCTTGCCCCTTTCCGTGGAGATGATCACCCAACGGCCGATGATGGGGTCTTTTCGTAGTTCCGGCATCAGCTCTCCTTCTCTGTCTCCGGGATTCTGCGGGCGCTGGTCCTCAACTCTGCGCGCGGCTGCTGGCGAAGGCAGACGGATGATCCCAGTATATTTTTCCCAGGTAAATTTTGCAAGAGATTAACCATAGATGGGGCCGACGGCGATCCGCCGGGAGCTGGCCGGCTAGGAGCATCAGGGAAGCAGGGTAAACCGCCCGCCCGGGACTTCCTCCCGTAACACCGTTTTTCCGGCCGAGGCTGCTGTTATCTTTAAGATATTACTCGACTCCAGTATGTTAAGCGAAGCCCTGGGGCCCTCCCTGAACCGCTTATTTCCGGAAAAGATAGACTATCAGGCTCAGGATCACGCTGAGGAGGATACAGGTCCCCAGGGGGAAGTAAACGGTGAAATTATCCCGCTTGTAGGTGATGTCCCCGGGGAGCTTCCCCAGCCAGGGGATTTTCGGCCCCAGCCACAAGACCAAACCCAGGACCAACAGAATAGCCCCGGCGATCATTAACAAACGAGCCAGGTCGGACATGTCGTTAGACCTCGAAACTTGGGCCAGGGATTTGGCGGCCCCTATTTTCAGGAGTCAGTTGCTGTGCAACTAGTCTTGCTGGCCTCTGCCCCCAAAATACCATGCTCCTACACCAAACGCAGGTTTTGCGCCTCTTTGAGCAAATCGTCCCTAAACCGGGGGTGGGCCAGGCTGATGATGTCCAGAGCCCTATCCTTGGTGGACTTGCCTTTGAGATTAACCACCCCGTATTCGGTGGCCAGGTAATGGGTATCCATGCGGGGAGTGGTGACCACCGTGCCCGCCTGGAGGCGGGGCGCCACCCGGGAGACCTCGCCGTTATGGGCCGTGGCGTAAAAAGCGATGATGGATTTACCTTCCTTGGAGTTGAACGCCCCCCGGACGTAGTCAAGTTGCCCCCCGGTGCCGCTGAATTCCGAGCCCCCCAGGAACTCGGAGTTGCACTGGCCCAGGAGGTCCACTTCAATGGTGGAGTTGATGGAGATCATGCGCTCGTTTTGGGCGATGATCTCCGGGGCGTTGGTATAAGAGACCGGGTAGCTCTCCATGCTGGGGTTGTCGTGCATGAACTCGTACATTTCCCGGTCGCCGATGGCGTTGGTAAAAACGTGCTTCAAGGGGTGCAGGGTTTTTTTGCGGCCATTGACCACCCCTTTTTTAATGAGGTGCACCATGCCGGGGCACATGAGCTCGGTGTGGATGCCCAAATCTTGGTGGCTGTCCAAATAGTGGCAGACCGCGTTGGGGATGCCGCCGATGCCCAACTGCAGGGTGGCCCCGTCCGGGATCATCTCCGCGATGAGGCGGCCGATGGTCTCGGCTTCGGGCTTGGGCGGTGCGGGGACGGCCTCCAGCAGGGGCGCCTCGTTTTCCACGATGGCGCCCACTTCGGAGACATGGAGCAAGGCGTCTCCGAAGACCCGGGGCATCCGGGGGTTGACTTCGACGATGAGCTGTTTACAGTGCCGGGCCGCGGTGGAGATATAATCGTTCACCACGCCGAAGGAGAAAAACCCGGCCTTATCCATGGGGCTGACGGTGGTGACGGTGACGTCGATCTCCATAAATTCCCGGATAAGCCGGGGGACCTGGTGAAATTCGTTGGGCACGAAATAATTTAAGCCTTTTTTCACCAAATCCCGGTCATAGGCGGTTAGAAACCAGCAAAAGGGGTGGATTTTGTCCAGCAGTTGCGGGGCCAGGATAGTCCTGGAGGCGTGCTGCATAGGTAACAGGGAAAAGACTTTCAGGTCCTCCAGGTCCCCGATCCGGACCCGCTGGGCAATGGCCGCCAGCAAAGCGGGAGGCTCGCCGATGGCCATGCCGTGCACCAGCGTGGCCCCCTGATTAATCCTCACGGCGGCCTGCTCGGCCGTAATCAGCTTGCGCCGGTATTCATCTGCATAAATGCTCATTAAGTTCTTCCTGCCTTTAATCCTTTAGCCTCCGCTTGTCCAATAGCCTCCTTAGACTTGGGAGATTTTGTCTTTAATCCCCCCCTTTTCTAAAGGGGGGTTAGGGGGGATTTTAAGTGACTGGATTAATAGCAAAATCCCCCTAAATCCCCCTTTAAAAAGGGGGACTTTGACGGCTGGCTTGCAGCCAGCCTAATTACTTGTTGGGACTTTTACAGACATAGGAGCTTCACAGATAATCATATATCGTTTCGACAACTCCATCGAGATTCGTAAGGGTTTCATGGGAGGAAAATCTCAAAACCCTAAACCCCAGGCGTTTAAGATACCGATCTCGGATTTCATCCTTTTTCAAGCCACCATCGGTATAATGCTGATCTCCATCCAGTTCAATAATCAATTTCGTCGCCGGACAATAAAAATCCACGATATAATTGCCGATATTTCTCTGCCTATAGAATTGCCTATCCTTTAACTGCTTTCTTCTGATTCTTGCCCACAGAGCTATCTCCGCATCAGTCATATTTTTCCTGAGTGCTCTGGCGAGAGGTTTGAGTTTTTTATTGAAGGGGAGCATTTTCTGCCATTAGCAACAAAAAAGATAATTATGTTCCCAGATTAACTCTCAGTTCGCTTCCATACTTTATCCCGGCGACTCCGCAAGCCATATCTATTATTTTGTCGATCTGCTTCTTGCTAATGTTGATTCCTAACCACCATCCTGGTTTTAGCTCAAAAGAGTGGGAACGAGCCAAATCAAGTCGCCCAGGATAAAGCTCTTCTCTCGTTCGTGATAAATACCGACGTCTGCTTCCATGCCTTGGCAAAGCTGCAAAGTGTTCAAGAAAAACATGATCACGTTTATCCAATGATAAAAAAACGTTCACTAAAACATCCTTCGCGTTGCGCGCTGGATGCTAGACCCCATCGAGGCTAAAGCCAACACCTTGAGTAGGAGCAGGGATTGGGGGATGTGGTTCAGCAGGTTTCTGTGGTCGTGGTGGCTCCGGCTTGGAGGGTGGCACTTTGATAGGTGAGCCTCTAAGAATGACATCGGTTCTTATGAATGTGGCGACAGTATCTGGGTCTGGCTTATAGCCGCAAAGACTCTCAACTTGGTCGGCGACAAGTTCCAATAGAAGTCCATCCTCTTCTTGGATGAGGTTTGACCAAGCCTCAGGTAATTTGGCCTTGATTAAGCGTTCTCGAGCTACATCCTTGTAGTCCGCCCTGGCCGATTCTATGGCGGCGCCAGAACAAATTGCTTCATATTTGAGATAGCGCTCCAGTCGCCTGGCAATCTCGCCAATTTCTCGCTCCACCAAGTCTAACTTGTATACCCGCCGTTCTCCATAGTCCCCCTGTTCAGCCGGGAGAAAGAAATGCCACTCATGACCATTCGTGAGAATAGCCATAGGCACGCCTTTATGAAAAGCATACTCAAAAAGTTGGCGCTCGCCGGTATCACTTTGCCCTAAAGGCTTCACCTCGATGAAAACCAGGGGTTTCCCAGCCGGATGGCAAAGTGCAAAATCTGCCCTTCTGCCTGTAAGCGGATACTCTGGAAAAACGATTTGAATATCATATGTCGGCCAAGAAAAGGCATGTAGGAGGCGAAGTACAATCCCTTGGGAAACTGACGCTTCGTTGGTAAATAGACCTGCTTTAATCCCTTCACGTATTTCTTTTATATGATCTCTTAGCATCAGTTTTGCCTCCTATTGTTGCGGCTCACAAATACTTGACACAAAATCTGAATCGGAGCGTCGGACCCGTCAGCTTAAGTCCCCCTTTTTTAAAGGGGGATTTAGGGGGATTTTATGGGCCTATAAAAATCCCCCTGACCCCCTTTAGAAAAGGGGGAAAAAGACCAGCCTTACCAGGATCAATTCGATTTTGAAATACACCAATAGTTTCCCGCCCCAATAGATTTCACTAATCTTGTAGAACCCAAATATTATTAATGCACAACCTCATTTGTTTTCAAGGGAATTTGTTCTTTGGAAATAATATCCCTAACCCCAGGGATTGTCAGCTCCCCTATTCTTGGTTAAAATTTTAAGATTATGGTGATTTTTCCTGCGATTGACTTGAAAGACGGAAAGTGCGTGCGTCTGCGCCAGGGGCGGAAGGAAGACGCCACCATCTTCGGCGACGATCCGGTGGCCATGGGCTTAAAGTGGCAGGATTTGGGGGCCAAGTGGCTGCACGTGGTGGACCTGGACGGCGCCTTCAGTTCCCGCCCCCAGAACCTGGAGTCCATCAAGGGCCTGCGCAAAGCTCTTAGTATCCCCATCCAACTGGGGGGCGGCCTGCGCACTTTGGAGACCCTGGCCTTATATATCGACCTGGGCATCGACCGCTTGATTTTGGGCACCGCGGTCCTCAAGGACCCGGACCTGGTGGCTGAAGCCTGCGCTACTTATCCCGGCCGCATCGCCGTGGGTCTGGACGCCAAAGACGGCCTGGTGGCGGTGGAGGGCTGGACGGAAACCAGCACCCAAAACGTGCTGGCAGTGGCGCAAAAGCTGGTGGAACTAAAGCCCGCGGCCCTGATCTACACCGACATCTCCCGGGACGGCGTGAAGAAAGGCGTTAACGTGGAGGCCACCAAGGCCCTGGCCCAGGCCGTGGACCTGCCGGTGATCGCCTCCGGGGGCGTTAGTTCCCTGAAGGACATCGAGGCCCTGCTGCCGCTAGCGCCCCTGGGGGTGATGGGGGTAATCATCGGCCGGGCCTTGTACGACGGCATTTTTCAGTTGCCTGAGGCCCTGAAGTTGGCCCAATCCGGTTAAGATTTTGACGGAACTTTCCTTACTCAGCCGGGTGCAGCGCCCCAGCCGTTACGGGGGCGGAGAAATCAACGCGGCTTTTAAAAACCTCCGGGACGTGGCCCTGCGGGTGGCCCTGCTCTTCCCCGACCTTTACGAAGTGGGCATGTCCCACCTGGGCCTGGGCCTGCTCTACGATATTTTAAACCGCCAGGAGGACGTCTGGGCGGAGCGGGCCTACGCGCCAGCCCCGGACCTGGAGGCGGAATTGCGGGGCCGGGGGCTGCCTTTGACCAGTCTGGAGTCGGGTACGCCTTTGCGAAAGTTCGATTTGGTGGGTATCAGCCTCCAGTATGAATTGAGCTTTACCAACCTCCTGAACATGCTGGATTTAGGCGGCATCCCCCTGTGGGCCGCAGACCGCGGCCCCGCTGATCCGGTGGTCATCGGCGGCGGCCCGGCCGGCTGTAATCCGGAGCCGGTGGCCCCTTTTTTCGACGCCCTGGTCTTGGGGGACGGGGAAGAATTAATTTTGGAGATAACTGCGGCCCTCAAGGGCTGGAAGGCGGCTAAAGGCACCCGTAAGGAACTGTGGCAGACCCTGGAGACCATCGAGGGGGTCTATATCCCCGCCTTCTTTGAACCGGTCTTCGACGAGGGCGGAGGTCTCCGGGAGATCATGCCCCGGGGCCGCCGGAGCACGGTCAACAAACGGCTGCTTGCCAACCTGAACCATGTGAGCATTTCTCCCCGGCCGGTGGTCCCTTATTGCCAGATCGTCCATGACCGCCTGCAACTGGAGATCGCCCGGGGCTGCAGCCGGGGCTGCCGCTACTGCCAGGCGGGCATGCTCTACCGGCCAGTCCGGGAGCGGGACCCGGCTCAAGTGGTGGCCTGGGTGGAAGAGGCCCTGGAGGCCACGGGCTACGAAGACGTCTCCCTGCTGTCTTTAAGCGCCGGTGATTACGGCCCCCTGTCCTGGCTGTTGACCCAACTCATGGACCGGCTGGCTCCCCGGAAGGTGGCCCTGTCCCTGCCGTCGCTCCGGGCCGACACCCTGACTCCGGAGATGATGGGCCAGATCAAGCGGGTGCGGCGCACGGGGTTGACCCTGGCCCCGGAAGCGGGGAGCGAGCGCCTGCGCCGGGTGATCAACAAAAACCTCACCGAAGAGACCATCATCAAGGCCGCGGAGCAGGCCTTCGGCGCGGGCTGGCAACTGCTAAAGCTCTATTTTATGATCGGCTTGCCCACCGAGACCCCGGAGGACCTGGAGGCCATCGCCGGGCTGACCCGGCAGATATTAAAGACTGCGCCCAAAGGCCGCCGGGGCCGGATCAACTTGAGCCTGTCCACCTTCATTCCCAAGGCCCATACGCCCTTCCAGTGGGAGGGCATGGCCGACCTGGAGGACAGCCGCCGCCGCCTGCACGCGGTAAAGGACCGCCTGCGCCACCCCCAGGTGCAGGCCAAATGGAATTCCGCGGCCCAAAGCTGGCTGGAGGGGGTCTTTTCCCGGGGGGACCGCCGCCTGGCATCCGTGCTCCTGGCCGCGCACCGCCGGGGCTGCCGCCTGGACGCCTGGAGCGAACACCTGCGCCTGGAACCCTGGAGGGAGGCCTTTAGGGAAACAGGGGTTGATCCGGATTTCTATCTCCGGGAAAGAAAAAGGGACGAGGTGCTCCCCTGGGAACACCTGGATTCCGGAGTCAGCCGGGAATTTCTGGCCGCCGAAAGGGAGCGGGCCTATCAGGAGATGGAAACCCTGGACTGCCGCCGGGGGGAATGCCAGGACTGCGGCGTCTGCGACCAGGAAACCGCGGCTCTGGTCCTCCAGGATATCCCTGCCGAGGCCCCGCCGCTGGGCCATCCCGCCGGGGTCCGGGGCTCCCAGCCCGCCTGGTACCGCCTCTCCTTCAGCAAGGTGGACGCGGCCCGCTGGCTCAGCCACCTGGAGCTGGTCTCCGCCTTTTACCGCAGCCTGCGCCGCTCCCGGTTGCCGCTGCACTTCAGCGACGGGTTTCATCCCCTGCCCCGGGTCTCTTTTCACGGCGCCCTGCCCGTGGGGGTGGAGAGCCTGGCCGAGACCCTGGACGTGGAACTAAGTGCACCGGTAACGAACGGCAAACTGGTGGCCGACCTGAATCTGGCCCTGCCTCCGGGTCTAAGAATCTTGCAGGGTGAGCGCCTGCCCAAGCGCCTGCCCCCGCCCCGGCCCCAGACCGCTCTCTATCAGGTGGAAAGCCCGGAACCCAGGTTCGACCCCCAGACGGCTGCGGCTTTCTTAAGCCGGGAGGAAGTCCTGGTGACCCGTAGCCGCCCCAAAGAGGAACGGACCATTAACTTAAGGCAGCAGGTGGCCGGGCTGGAGGTGGTGGACCCCCACAACTTGCAATTAACCATGCGCTTCCAGGAAAGAGACAACCTGAAAGTAACCGATGCCCTGGCCCATATCTTCCAACTCACCGGAGACCAGGCCAGGGACTTGCATATTTTGAAATTAAAGGGTAGTTGAGGAGAGGGCCGGTGAGGTGGCGTAGGCACCATCGCCTGCTCGAATTGTTCCAGGTTCAAGGTTGAGACTTCTGCAAAAGTCTCTCTTCTGTCATTCTGAACGGAGCGAAGCGGAGAGAAGAATCTCATTTTTGGCAGCACAGCTTTTTTAAACCGTGCCGATGATTACACCCAATTTGAGAATCCCGGGCGCTACAATACGAGATCCTTCGCTTCACTCAGGATGACAAAAAAGGCACTTTCGCAGTGGTCACAAATTCCAGGTTGTCCGTGAAAACCGCAACCGGAAACTTGGAACTTGGAACCAGGAACTTGGAAGTTAAGGACATCCGGGGGCGGCTGGTTTAGATTTCCCGCCTTCCCCGAAGCGATAACAATAATGGCCAATTCATTACTCATCAGCGTGGCGGAGTGTGATACCCGGGTCGCCCTGTTGGAAGAAGGGCGGTTGGCGGAGTTCTATCTCGAGCGCCATCACCAAAGCGATCCCACCGGCAATATCTATAAGGGGCGGGTGACCAAGGTGCTTCCCGGTCTGGGCGCGGCCTTCGTCGACGTGGGGTTAAGGCGTCCGGGATATCTCTTTGTGGAAGAAGTGTCCGACCGGTTTGATGATTTTTTCAATTTCTGGTTAAAAGACCAGCAGGAGTCTTCTGAACCCCCGGAACCTCCTGCCCGGCGGCTGCCTGCGGCTCCCATCGAAGACCTCCTGCATGAGGGCCAGGAAGTGATGGTCCAGGTCTTTCGGGGGCCCCTGGGAGATAAAGGCGCCCGGCTGACCACGCATCTCAGTTTGCCGGGGCATTTCCTGGTATTTATCCCCAATTTGTCTCATCTGGGGGTCTCCCGGAGGATCACCGAGGAAGGGGAGCGGAGCCGCATTAAAACCATTCTGGAGGAGCTGAAAACTCCGGATGGCGGACTCATCGCCCGCACCGCCAGCGAGGGGCAAAGCCGGGAGAAACTGGCCCGGGAGCGGGATTATCTCCTCAACTTGTGGCAGGACATCAAACGTAAAAAGGAGAATACCGCGGCTCCGGCGCTGCTCCATCAGGATTACGAGGCGGCCCGCCGGGTGGTGCGGGAAGTCTTCGGCCCGGAGATCAACCGCATTGTGGTGGATGACGCCGGGGCCTATGCCCAGATAGTGCAATTGCTGGAATCGTTAAGCCCCGCTTATCTCAGCCGGGTGGAACTCTACGACTCCCAGGAGCCTATTTTCAGCCACTTCGGCCTGGAGATCGATTGGAAAAAGCTGCTGGCTCCCAGAGTCTGGCTGAAAAGCGGGGGCTACCTGATGTTCGACGTCACCGAGGCCCTGACCACCATCGATGTGAACACCGGCAAATACGTGGGCCGCCACCAGTTCCAGGACACCGTGCTGAAAACCAACCTGGAGGCCGCCCGGGAAATCGCCCGGCAGCTCCGGCTGCGCAATATCGGCGGTCTGATTGTCATCGATTTCATCGACCTGGAAAAAGCGGCCCACCGGGAGCAGGTGCACCAGACGCTGGTGGAGGCCTGCAAGCGGGACCGGGCCAAGACCAGCATCCTGCCGGTGTCCAGCCTGGGGTTGGTGGAAATGACCCGCCAACGGCTGAAGGACAGCCTCTACCAGATGGCCACCGAACTCTGCGGCTGCTGCGGCGGCCTGGGCACGGTGCTCACGCCTGTTACCCTGGCCCACGATATTATGCGGCAACTGGCCGGAGAAGCCAGGGAATTTCCCGGTTCCCATCTGCTGGTTACCGCTCACCCCCAGGTGGCCGTGATCCTGCAACAAGAAGGAGAAAACCTCATTACCCGACTGACTGCGGACCACCAGGTGAAAATAACCATTTCCCAACAACCCCTCTTTCCCCGGGAATACTTTGAGATTCAGAGGGAATGGGGGGAGGTGATTCCATGACCCATGCGCCCGTTATTTTAGGTACGGCCGGTCACATTGACCATGGCAAAAGTTCCCTGATCAAGGCCCTCACCGGGATCGACCCTGACCGCCTGAAGGAGGAGAAGCTCCGGGGCATCACCATCGAGTTGGGGTTTGCCTATCTCACCCTGCCGGACGGCCAGCGGCTGGGGATTGTGGACGTGCCCGGGCATGAGCGGTTCGTGCGCCACATGGTGGCCGGGGCCAGCGGCATGGACCTGGTGGCCCTGGTCATTGCCGCGGACGAAGGGGTCATGCCCCAGACCCGGGAGCACCTGGAGATCTGCGAACTCCTGCACGTGAAAAAGGGCCTGGTGGTCCTCACCAAGGCGGACCTGGTGGAGGAGGACTGGCTGGATTTGGTGGCCGAGGAGGCCAAAGAAGCCCTGAAGGGCACCTTCCTGGAAGACGCGCCCATTTTGCATTTCTCGGCGGTAACCGGGAAAGGCAAAGATAAACTGCTGGCGGCGCTCTCCGACCTGGCCGCCCAGGTGGCGCCCAAACCGGGGCGAGGGATTTTCCGTTTGCCCATCGACCGGGTCTTCACCATCAGGGGCTTCGGCACAGTGGTCACCGGCACCGCGGGTTCCGGATCCCTCAAGGTGGGGGAGGCGGTGGCGGTCTTTCCCCCGGGCTACAAAGCCCGGGTGCGGGGCCTCCAGGTCCACGGCGAGTCCGTGGAAGAAGCCCTGGCCGGCAACCGTACCGCGGTTAACCTCCAGGGCCTGGAAAAAGAGGAAGTGGCCCGGGGCATGGTGGTGGCCCCGCCGGGCACCCTGATTTCCAGCCGCCGCCTGGACGCCTTCTTGGAGATTCTGGAGAGCGCCCCCCGGGCCTTGAAACACCGCCAGGCGGTGCGGCTGCACACCGGCACCAGCGAATCCGTGGCTATGCCGCTCCTGTTGGACGCGGACGAACTGCCCCCGGGGGGCTCGGGCTTTGTGCAGTTTTTCCTCCGGGACCCGGTGGCGCTCAAACCCGGGGACCGCTTTGTCATCCGCAGTTTTTCCCCGGCCTTCACCTGGGGGGGCGGCCAGTTCCTCCACGTCCAGCCACCCCGGCACAAACGCAATCAGACCGCGGTTTTAGAGGGCCTGAAGGTTTTGCAGCAGGGATCCCCGGAGGACACCCTGCGCTTTTATCTTAGGGAAGCCGGGGCCGCCGGGAGATCCCGGGCCGAACTCCTGGCTCTGCTGCCCTGGGACGGCCAGGAATTGGACGAGTTGCTCCACACCCTGAAAGGCAAAAGCGAATGCCTCCCTTACGACCTGGAGAACCAGCGCTTTCTCCTGGCGGCTACGGCCAAGGACCTGGAGGAGGAAATCTGCCGCCAGCTTAGCGCCTACCATAAGCAGAATCCGCTCAAAGCCGGTCTTTCCAAAGAGGAGTTACGTAGGAAGCTCCCCCCCCAGATGGAGGTGCGCCTCTTCAATTACCTTTTAAACCGGCTGGTCGCCGCCAAACGCATCGTTCTGGACCAGGACCTGGTGCGTCTGGCCGCGCATAAAGTGCAACTTGCAGGGGCCCAGGAAGACCTGTCCCAGAAACTGGAAGACCTCTACCGCCGGGGGCGGCTCTCCCCGCCTACCCTAAAAGAGGCGGAGGCTGCGCTGCACACCCCCCTCAAGCAGCTCCAGGCTCTCCTGGCGGTGCTCACCCGGGAGGGCCGCCTGATAAAGGTCAAAGAAGACCTCTACTTCCACCAGGAAGCCATTGCCGGGCTCAAGGCCCTGTTAGTGGATTTTCTCAAGAAAAACCAGGAAATCACTGTGGTCCAGTTCAAGGACTTGACCCAAACCTCCCGGAAATTCACCATTCCGCTCCTGGAATATTTTGACAGCGCCCGGACCACCGTGCGGGTAAGAGATGCCCGGAGATTGCGGGAAGGGGCGTAACGATTTGGGGGAAGGGGCTACCGGGGTCACGGGAGCCGTATGCCCGACCTAAGAAAATATCCCTCGGGAATTTTTAGAAAAGCTTAAAATATTGTAACAGATTGGGAACCAATTCCTCAAAGACTTTGATCTATTCCCGATTATATAAATATCTCACAAATTTATCTTGGATAGAGGGAGCATATCCATGCCGATGAAACGGTTTAGCGCCACCCTGGGAATATTGGCCGCCCTTACCTGGCTGGGGGTCGGGCCAGCGGCCGCGGGGAAGTACGTAACTACCCAGATTTCCACCTTGGGAGGCGCCTACCTGGGGCTTTTTCCCAAAATCAACAACCGCGGCGAGGTGGCTTGGGCCGGCAATTACTATGACTCGCCGGGGCTTTACCTTTATAGCCACGGTGTGGTCAAGCAACTCACCAACAACCCCAACATTCAAAACTTTGATATTAACGATCTGGGCCAGGTAGTCTGGTCGGGCCTAGTCCTGTCACCTTACGGCTACAACATTTTCCTTTATAAAAACGGCGTCACCACCCAGGTCACCACGGACGGCAACAATAACTTTGACCCCTCCTTCAACGATTACGGCGACTTTGTCTGGAACACTTATGACGGCTCCAAAGCCCGCATTAAGCTGTGCACCAGCGCCGGCAGCATCAGCACGTATTGGACTTGCCCAACTGCCAGTGAAATCAATATCAATTATGTCTTTCCGGTGATTAATAACCAGGGGCAGGTGGCCTGGGCCAATTATACCCTGGATAATCTGGATCACATCTATTTAGATGGCGTTCTGATCCACTCCAGTCCTTCTTTCATTTCCAGCCTGGGATACACCGACCCCCTGTATAGCCTCAACAACAATGGCGACCTGGTCTTCTCCAGTTCCGATGGCATCTGGCTCAAAAAGAATGGTGCCTCCATCCAGCTGATTGCCACCACGGACAACCGGAGTTATCGGCCCCGGATCAATGACAGCGGCCTGGTGGCGTACGTGGGGGATAGCACGGCCTTCACCACTGCCGTCTTCCTCTATAGCAGTGCTACCGGGTCTCAAAAGATTACCGATAACGGAGTTTACCCCTTTCTCAATAGTAAAGGTCAGGTCATTTGGACTAATAACCAGGGCATTTATTCCTATTATCAAAATGCCTCCAGCCTCATCATCAACTACACCTATTCAGTATATCCCACTTTGAACGACCGTGGCCAGGTGGCCTTCCAGGGACCCTTTTCCGGCGACGGCATTTTCCTGAGTAGACCGGCGGCTGGCCAGCCCTGGCTGCCGATGTTGCTAGATTAATACCAATTCGCATTCAAAGGACGTTGAACTGTAGGGGCGAACCTTGTGTTCGCCCGTGGCTCCGGGGCGAACACAAGGTTCGCCCCTACGTATAGTATCTTTTTGACTGCAACTCGGTATAAGAGGTTAGGAATCGGTGGGCAGTGCCCACCCTACGTTATGTCATTCTGAACGGAGCGAAGCGGAGGGAAGATTCTCTGCTTTTCCAGGAAGTTAGAGATTATTCGGTCGCCTCCGGCTCCCTCAGAATGACAAGAAACATGGCCTCCTTTCATCTCGACTCGCTTAAGTGAACAATATTGGGGCTAAGGTGAGGGGGAAAACTTTTGGCAAACAGGATAAGTGGACCGGCACCTCAGGAGACCCCAGTTCCACGACCGCTCCCGGGCAGCAGGAATCTGGTGAGGGCCTTAAGGACTCACCAGGCGCACCTTGGCCTTGACGCCCCCCAGGCAGTCGCAGACCTGGTCGACCTGGGCGATGAATTTTTGTTCCTCCGGGTATAACCCCTGGATGGTGACCACGATTTCTTCCCCCTCCACCTCTACTTGGGCGCCGGGCATCTCCTCCACCAGCGCGGCCTGGACCTGGGCGGCCAGCAGGAGCTTCTCCATGGCCGCCCGGGAGGCGGGGGTGCTCTGAAAGGCCGGCAGTTGCGCGGCGTGGCAAATGATGGCCGCGGCGTCCTCGCTGTTCAAAGACTTGAGGTGGATCACCAGGTCATAGAGGCTGGGGTCCCGGTTGTCGATGCCATAGAGATATTGGCTCCAGCGGTGGCGATCCGCATCATCTTCCTCCAGGGCCTTCCGGGCGTCGTCGGCCGGGACGCCCTTGCGCCGTATCTCCTCGGCCACCCGGTCTTCCAGATCCGCCAAAATCCTGACCTTGAGCACGTGGGACACCCCCTGAACAAAGAAATGACCGGCCAGGCCGTGATAAACCACGTTATCCTTGATAAAATATTGCAGCAGCGCTTCCCGGACATAAGTGATATACCGCTCCTTACCATGGGTCAGGCGCTCAAAAATTGACGGCGCGTCATGCACGGCCCGGGCCAGCTTGATTTCCGGAACATTGAAGTGTTTCGAAGCCTTCAGCATGATCTCCCGGGAGACGCAAGCATAACCCAGTTTCCGGGCCACCTTTTCGGCCACCTCTTTGCCGTGACTGTATGATCCCCTGGAAATGGCAATAATGGGCATAACCTCTCCTTTTCCTCTTCCCGGCCATCAGGGCCAGAAGGTGGCCATAAGAATTCTGACCCCCACCAGGGTGAGAGCCAGGGCCAGGCTGCGAATAATCCAGGCGCTCTTGAGCTTGCTGGAAAGATAAGCTCCCATTTGGGCTCCTATCAGGACCCCCATACCCAGGGCCGCGGCCCGGTGGGCGCCATGATGGAAGGAACCGATCCAGATATGCGTCAGGGAGCTGGAAAAAGTCAGGATAGCCACGATAAATTGGGAGGTGGCCGTGGCGATGAACACCGGAAAATTGAGGAGATAAGCCAGGCTCGGCACTATCAGGCTGCCGCCGCCGATGCCCAAAAAGCTGGCGAGAAAACCCAGGAAAAAAAAGACTATTAGTCCCAAAAGGGGATAATAAGTGTACTCGAAGGAGACACCACTCAAGGTGTGCACGACGCGGGTCAGGCTGTAACGGGAGGGCGCTCCTGGTGCCCGGGGAGTCGCGGTTTCTGACTTGGGCCGCAACAACATGAATACGGCCATGCCCAGGAGAAAGACCCCGAAGATGCCCTCAAAGACCCGGCGGGGCACCGAGGCGGTGGTCAACACCCCGGCAATGGCGCCCGGGATGGTGGCCGCAGCGAAGAGCAGGCCGGATTTATAATCAATCCGCTTCAGGCGGGCATAGGCCCCGGCCCCGGACAGGGTGTTGATAAACACCACCGCCAGGGAGATGGCGGTGAGGACGTGGGGGTCTTCCTGGGGATAAATCAGGAGCAACAAGGGCATCAGGAGAAAGCCGCCCCCGGCCCCCACCAGGGTGCCGTAGGCGCCGACGCCGAAGCCCAAAGCCATCAGGCCGAGATACTGGAGAGTAGTCGCATGAGGGGCCATACTGCCATAACTCCTTTGCCGGCTGATTGTCATGCTGGCTGACTCTCTGGGCAAGAACCAACCGCACGCTACCTCACAGAGATGGTGGAGTGTTTTATAATTAGATAGACAAAAATTCAGCTATAGACTCGGCAGGGTTAAGTCCCCCTTTTCTAAAGGGGGATTTAGGGGAATTTTCGCCGCTTATAAAAATCCCCCCTGCCCCCCTTTACGAAAGGGGGATAAAAAAACCATGCCAATGTCACCTTAACTATAAAATAGACCACTAGTTTGGCCTTCTTTTATTGAGAGGTTAAGCCCTTGAGGGGAAATTGACAAGCATGATTTATAAATTTAAGATAAACAGTAATTTATGATGATCAAGATCAGAAACTTCAGCATCATTGCCCATATCGACCACGGCAAGTCCACGTTGGCGGACCGCCTCATCCAGTGGACCGACATGGTGGGGGAACGCCAGTTCCGGGACCAGCTCCTGGACACCATGGATATCGAGCGGGAGCGGGGCATCACCATCAAGAGCAACACCATCACCCTGCCCTATACCGCCGACGACGGCGAGGAATACGAACTCAACCTCATCGACACCCCGGGGCACGTGGATTTTTCCTACGAGGTCTCCCGGGCCCTGGCCTCCTGCGAGGGGGTGCTGCTGCTGGTGGACGCCTCCCAGGGGGTGGAGGCCCAGACCGTGGCCAACCTCTATCTGGCCATGGAGCACGACCTGACCATCATCCCGGTGATCAACAAGATCGATCTGCCCCAGGCGGACGTGGAAGGGGTCAAGGCCCAGATCGAACGGGAACTGGGATTGGACGCGGACCAGGCCATCTTGTGTTCCGCCAAGGAGGGGACCGGCGTGGACGATGTCTTGGAGGCCATTGTCCAACGGATTCCGCCGCCCACAGGGAGCGTGGAGCAGCCGCTCTCCGCCTTGATCTTCGACGCCCAGTACGATTCCTTCCGGGGGGCCATCATCTCCTGCCGCATCTTTGACGGGGAGGTGAAGCCCGGAGATCTGATCCGCTTCATGCACAACCAATCCACCCATAAGGTGGAAGAAGTGGGCATCTTCGGGTTGCAGCGGGAACCTAAAAAGAAGCTCTCCGCGGGTATGGTGGGCTACCTCATCGCCGGCATCAAAACCGTGAGCGACACCCGCATCGGCGACACCGTCACCCTGGTGGAGCGCCCCGCTCTCCGGCCCCTGCCCGGCTTCAAGGAAGTCAAACCCGTGGTCTTCGCCTCCATCTACCCGGTCTCCGCCGACGATTATCTGGCCCTGGCCGACGCCCTGGAGAAATACAAGCTGAACGACGCAGCCCTGGTCTATCAAAAAGACGCGTCCGTGGCCCTGGGCCAAGGGTTCCGCTGCGGTTTTTTGGGCCTCTTGCACCTGGAGATCGTCCAGGAGCGCTTAGAAAGGGAGTTCGGGCAGAGCATCATTATGACCGTCCCCGGGGTGCAGTACCGCTTCACCTTGGCGGACGGCCAGAGTCTTACCGTGGACAACCCCATGCACTACCCGGACCCCACCCGCATCAAGGGGTCCCAGGAGCCTTACATTCGCGCCGCCATCCTGGTGCCGGAGCGTTATCTGGGCGCGGTCCTGAAATTGTGCCTGGAGCGCCGGGGGGTCAATTCCCGCTTCAGCTATCCCAACCCGGGGCGGGTGGAAGTCACCTTCGAGATCCCCCTGGCCGAAGTGATCATCGACTTCTATGACCGCCTGAAGACCATCACCCAGGGCTACGGCTCCTTTGATTACGAACTCCTGGACTACCGGGACAGCGACCTGGTAAAGCTGGACATCCTGGTGAACGGCGAAAAACTGGACGCCCTGTCCATGATCGTCCATCGCACCCGGGCCCGGGACTGGGGGGTGAGGGTCTGCGACCGCCTCAAGGACGAAATTCCCCGGCAGATGTTCAAGATCGCCATCCAGGGAGCCATCGGCGGCCAGATCATCTCCCGCTCCACCATCTCCGCCTTTCGAAAAGACGTCACCGCCAAATGCTACGGCGGGGACATCACCCGGAAACGCAAACTCCTGGAAAAACAGAAAGCAGGCAAGAAAAAGATGAAGATGGTGGGCCAGGTGATGATCCCCCAGGGCGCCTTCGTGGCGGTGCTGAAGACGGAGAATGAGTAGGGGGCAGTGATCAGTGATCAGTGATCAGTGATCAGTAAATGATAGAATCATCAGCAAAACTCTATGTCACGATTGAAAATCTGAATAGTTTGTTGATTAGGTATGATAATTTTTTAGGATTGCTTTGCCAATGGATGACAGGATAAAAAAATACGAAAATCTTATAAGGGCGTTTGCGGATCGTTGTGATGGCATAATTTATCATTATACCTCATGCGAAGGGTTCAGAGGGATAATAGAAAACAGTGAGATATGGTTGACCAATACCGAATTTGTAAATGACACGACGGAATGCAAGGCTTTGCAGGAGAAAAAGGATTTATTCAGCGATGACGAATTTGAAAATGATTTTGTAAGAGATGCCTGGAAGAAATTTATAAATAATCCTGATACTTCTAATAATACGTACATTGCATCTTTTAGTAGAGGTAAAAAAGAATCTCTCGAACAATGGCGCGCTTATGGCAATTTTCGTATCGGTTTTGAAGCAAAAAAATTAATTTTTCCTCCTTTTAACTTGTACAAATGCGTTTATAGCAGAGACAGAATCAGAGAATGGATACTGCAAAAGTCTAAATTAAAAGAATGGGATACGGATAATATTAATGATAATGATCAGTACAAAAGAGGGGCAGCATTTCACTTAATCTATGCTGCCTCAAGAATGTTTAAAAATGAGTATTTTAAGAATGAAAAGGAAGTGCGCATAATTACGGTTTCTCATACTACCTGGGATCCTTATCATAAAAGCCCTTCAATGTTTAAGAAAGACCGGCCTATATATTACAGACCTCACCCAATTTATAAGATACCAGTCCCATATGTTAAACTTATTATCCCTGACCCGGAAAAACAAGAAAAAAAGGAAGATAAAATTGAACCAAGCACACCCATACAAATGAAGGAAAGTAAACTTGAAGAGGAAAAAAATATAAAAAGAAAACTTTTACCGATTAAAGAGATTCTTATTGGCCCTATGTTACACAAAAAGGAAGCAGAGATTGCATGTGAAATACTCTTAAGAGATAAGGGGTATAAGGATACCAAATTGGAAGTTTCAAATATCCCTTATCGAGGATTTTAAACAAATGGCGGCCCGTGGCCCCCGCAAGCCAATGTCCATTGTGCAGACTGAAACAACTGACAACTGGCCACTGACTACTTTACCCGGTCTTTATGTTCATGTCCCCTTTTGCCTCCGAAAATGCGCCTACTGCGACTTCTATTCCATCAACGATCAGTCTTTGATTCTTGCTTGGCTGACGGCCCTGGAAAAAGAAAGCGGGCTTTATAAAGATCGGTTCGGCGTCTTCGATACCCTCTACCTGGGCGGCGGCACTCCCAGCCTCCTGAATACCCGGCAGTTCGCCTCTTTGCTGCATATCTTGCGGCGGCCCTTTTCCTTTGCCCCCGACACCGAAGTCTCCCTGGAAGCCAATCCCGATGATTTGACCCCGGAAAAGCTAAGGGTGTATAAAGACCTGGGCGTCAACCGCCTGAGCGTGGGGGGGCAATCATTCAATGACCGGGAACTGGCCTTTCTGGGGCGGAGGCACAACGTCCGGCAGACGGTGGCGGCCCTGGAGGCCGCCAGGGCCGCGGGGTTTGGCAACCTCAGCCTGGACCTGATTTTCGGCCTGCCGGGGCAGAGTCTGGAGAACTGGAGGCACACCCTGGAGCAGGCCCTGGTCTTTGATCCGGAGCATCTCTCCTGCTACCAACTGACTTATGAACCGGAAACTCCCTTGGGCCGCCGCAAAGCCCGGGGCGAGGTGATCCCGGCCACGGAAGAGGAGGAGCGGGAGTTTTTCCTCTTTACTTCCCGCTTCCTGGAAGAGCGGGGCTACCGGCATTACGAAATCTCCAATTTCGCCCGGCAGGAGCCCGGAGCAGAGCCTTGCTACTCCCGCCATAACCGCAAATACTGGAACCATACCCCCTATTTGGGCCTGGGGCCGGGGGCCCATTCTTTTCAGGAGGGGGTGCGTTGGTGGAATGCCCCGTCGGTGGAGCAATATTGTCAGGAACTGGCCCAAGGCCGGAAGCCGGTGGCGGGCAGGGAGACCCTGGCGGCGGCCCAGCTTCAGATGGAGGCCCTCTACCTGGGTCTAAGGACCAGGGAGGGGGTTTCCCTGGACCTGCTGCGCCAGGTTCCGGGCTGGGAAAAAACCTTGCACAATTTTAAGAA
This sequence comes from Thermodesulfobacteriota bacterium, assembly GCA_049322315.1. GTDB lineage: Bacteria > Desulfobacterota > Desulfobaccia > Desulfobaccales > 0-14-0-80-60-11 > SURF-52. The sequence goes on from JBMORF010000067.1 coordinate 26,734, forward strand.
AGCGGGTTTGCTGGAGGTGCACCAAGACCGGGTGGCTCCTACCCTCCAGGGCTTTCTCCTGGCCGATAGCCTGCCGCTCCGGTTTCTGGATGAGGGCCTGGAGGAGAAGGATATGGGCTACCAAGGGGAAAATACCTTGGCCTCTGCCCCCTGGCCCCTGGCCCCTGATCCCTGGTTTCCAGCCCCTGAACCCTGAACCCCCAAACCTTCCTCCGTTCCTGGCCGGGGGATAACGGATAAGATCCATGATCCAGGCGGAGAAAGGCCGAATATCCACCATTGTCGTCTCCACGGCCCTGGGACCGGGGGGCCGGGGGATTTTTCCCTACACCCTCCTGCCCGGCTACCGGCGGCTGCTCCGGGCTGTAAGGGAGACGGGGACCACGGTTTTCGCCAAATCCGCCACCCGCTTCCCCCGCCGGGGGAATTTCCTGGTCTGGAATCCCCTGACCTGGAAGTACATTAAGAGACTTCCGGATTCAGGGATGCTCAACGCCTATGGGCTTACCAATGACGGGATTACGGCCTGCGCCGGAGAAATCAAGGTTTCCGGGGCTCAGGCCTATAACGTCATCCCCAATTTTTACCCGGAATTTGCCAAAGGCACGGACACCGCCATTCATGAAACCCTGGAGGCCATCGACCTCTATCAAGACCTTCTGGGGCCTTCCTTTTGGGCCCTGGAACTCAACTATTCCTGCCCCAACTCCCAGGAAGCCATCCGGGAAAACGTCACCCAGGCCCTAAAGTGCTCCCAAGAAGTGAACAGAAGGAACCCCAGTCTCTATGTAATTGCCAAAATCAGCATCAGCCACCCCTATGAATTCGCCCAAGAACTGGAGAAACTGGGGGTTAACGCCCTCCACGCCCTCAATACCATCCCTTACGAGATTATTTATCCTCTGAGGCGCTCGCCCCTGGGGGCGGTGGGGGGCGGAGGCGTTTCCGGCGGCCCGGCCTTCGCCGCGGCCCTGGACTATAATAGCAGGTTACGGAAAATGGTGCGTCTCCCTTTAATTATGGGCTGCGGGGTAAGAAACCGGGATGACGTCCAGAGGTACCTGGACGCGGGGGCAGACGCGGTGAGCCTCTGCACCCTGGCTTTGCGTGATCCTGGCGAAGCGGCGGAAATTATCACCAGCTTTAATAAAGGATCAACCTAATGGGCACTCCTCTCTATGTGGCGGTGATCGGCGGCGGTGAGGCCTCCCCCGACATCCTGGACCTGGCCCGGGAAGTGGGCCGGGAAGTGGCCCGGCGGGGGGCGGTGCTCCTGTGCGGCGGTTTGGGGGGCGTGATGGCCGCCGCGGCCCAAGGGGCGCAAGAAGAGGGCGGGGTGAGCATCGGCATCCTTCCCGATGCCGACCGCTCCCGGGCCAATCCTTTTCTCACCTACTCTCTGCCCACCAACCTGGGCCACGCCCGCAACATCGTCATCGCCCACGGAGCGGACGCCCTCATCGCCGTGGACGGCAGCCATGGCACCATCTCCGAGGCGGCCATCGGCCTCAAAATAGGTAAGCCGGTGATAGGGCTGCAAGTCACTTGGGAGTTGCCGGGCTTAAGGCGGGCTGGCACCCCCGGAGAAGCCGTGGCCGCGGCCCTGAAGATGTTGGGAAGATAACAGTCGTATCAATTGCTGATTTATATCAGGTTGCAATCAAAAAGGTATTAAATCGTAGGGGCGACCCTGGTGTTCGCCCGGTGGCTTCAGGGCGAACACCAGGGTCGCCGCTACGAAAAATATCCTTTTGATTACTACTTGGTATTGGAGGCTCGGTTCTGGCAGCCAAGCGCAATATTCCAAACCTGGAGGCAAGGCTTTCCGTAGGCGATTAGCAACAATGCTGGCTGCGCTATTTTAGGAAAATTTACAGAACTCCCTTGCTATTTAAAAAGGGGCCGTATTTTTTGTCGGTCCCCAGGATGTGCTTGGCCACCCAATCTTCCAGAAATTTCATGGTGTCCAGGGTGATATTGACCTTGCCCTGGTGATATTGTTTTTGAATATCCACCACCTTTTGGGTCATTTTGGCGTGAATATTCCGGTGCTCTTCGTACTCCGGATAGCCATGGGTTTTCATGAGGCGCTCTTCGGTGGCAAAATGGCTGGCCGCATAGGCCACCACCCCGTCGAGAATCTTGCCCAAGGCCTGCTTGCCCTGGCCCTGCATCATGGCGGCATGCAAATTGCCCACCAAAGCCAGAAGCCTCTTGTGTTGGTCGTCAATTTCCCTGATGTTTACAGAATAACTATCATTCCAGGTTAAAGAAGCCATGGTTGCCCCCGCTAAAGCAGATTTTTTGCGCGGCTTATCGGCTCGTTCCGGGAAAAGCTAAAATAGGCCCAGGGGAATTCTAGGGAAGGATGGAAAAAAAGCGGCTAAACGCCGGAGAGCGTTTAGCCGCGCTGGTTGGTGCAGTATGGGTCTGGCTAGATTTCCAGCCAGGAATCTGAGAACAGCACCTGGCCCATGATGACCCGGGCGGTTTTGGCGTAATCTTGCAGTTTCTTGGATAGAGACGGGATGTCCACGGATTTGCCGTCCATGACGTCGTAGACCACCTGCACGGCTTCGGGCATCTTGCCGTCCACCAGGTCCCAGAGCTCATCGTCGAAGGCGTCGACAATGGCCGAAACCATGCCGTAGCGCTGGATCATGACCACGTAGGTGCGGTTGATGATGGGCCGCAGCTCATCCGGCACGCCGTTGGAGGCGTTGGAGAGGCCGCAGGTGGACAGGGCCCCCGGGGCCATATCTTGGAGCATCTTCATGTATTCCAGGTCGGCTATGAGCTGGTTTTGTTGGATGTTCAAAGGCGCGATGATGGGATCGAACCAGATATCTTCGTTAGCGATGTTGTATTCTGCGGCTTTGGCCAAAATCTCAGCAGTGAGCATGCCGCGTTCGTGCTCATCCCGGGGCATCCCTTCGGGACCCCACAGCAGGCCGATCATGTAAGCGTCGTATTTTCTGACCAAGGGCATCATGCCGTCCATGCGCTCCGGACGGGCCATGATGGAGTTGATGATGGCTTTACCTTTGTGGACCTTGAGGCCGGCTTCAATGGCGGCGATGTTGGAGGAGTCCAGGGCCAGGGGGATGTCGGGCACCACTTCCTGGATGATCTTCACGATCCATTCCATCAATTCTTCCCCGCCCTTGCGGGCCGGGCCGATATTGACGTCAATGTAGTCCACCTTTTTTTCGGCCTCTTTCAGGGCCAACTCTTGAAGAGGCTTAGGGTTCCGTTCCTTCATCGCCTGACCGTAGACCTTGGTCACCACGTTTAGGTTCTCGCCGATACGGTAAAATTTACTCATCAGGTGACCCCTTTCTTAACTAAGCGGTGAATAGGGAGGAAGCCTTCAGGCTTCCCCCCCCGATAATTGTAGAAGCTTCCCAGAAACCTAAAGGGATTTTAAGAAGGCCGGGATATGGGACGCTTCCCGGGGTCCGATGAGGACCTTCCAATCCGGCAGTTCCTCTTCCAGATCGCCGCTAATGCCGGCGGCGTAGCCTGGGATAATGATGTTGCGGGTCTTTACTTTATCCATGATCCCGCATTTCTTGACGAAACTGGCCACGGTGTCCCCGGAGAACTTGCCGGCGGCCCAGGCGGTCATCACTGACAGTCCCTCGGTGTCCTGGATCAGCAACCAAGCGGGGACCTTGCTGCCCTCGATTTCGCCGGAGACGATAAAGTAGGTGAGGGCGAAGTTGGTGGTCACGGCCACCGGGGAGTCGGGACCGGGGTTGCCGATTTCGTAAATGCCCTGGCTGATGATCATGGGCTTCTGCGGGTCGGTGTAAATGTTGAGGCGCTCCAGCAGCAAGGGGAAGACGGTGGAGGCGTCCATATCGGACAAGACGATGATGCCGCCGTATTTGGCGATAAAGACCGCGGCATAGAGAGCCTCCATCATGGGGTCATCGGTCATCTGGCAGGGGCAGGTAATAGTGGGGAAACCGAAGGGCCGGAACTTGGGAACCAAGGCGGCCCGGCGGATGACTATCTGATCCTGGAGGGCCTGCTTCAGGCTGCGGCTACCGGAATCGATGACCAGGTCTTTCAGGCCCATGCCGGTGAGTTTGGTGGTCAACTCCGCCAGGGCGTCATAACCTTCGGCCTTGGCGATGAGGGGCAAGCCCAATTCTTTGGCCAGAGCGCCAAAGGCATCGGCATTATCAGGGGTGGCCACCCCGATCAAAGGCTTGCGCTCTGCGGCCGGCTCGGCTCCGGCCTTGACCACGTCAGCCTTGTCACTGCAAAGGATCAGACCCGCATCGGTCTTGTCCATTACCTTTTTGACCAGGGCCGCAAACTTGCCGGCATCGCCGTCAGCGTCCTGAACCGCAATTAATTCCGGACGCAGCAGGAGGCCTACCCGGTCGTACTGCAACTGCATGAAGGTGTCCAGTTGTTTGTCCACATCCCCATCCGCTTGGGCAGTGGTCACCAGCCCGGCGATAAGAGTGGGGTTGAAGAAGGTCTTCTCGTGGCGAAACATGACGGTTTCGCCCCCCACGGTCTTGGCTCCTTCTTTCATGCCGATCTTCACCGGGCGGATGGGAGGCGCCGAGGCCTCGGCCAGCTTTTCCCTTACCTCGTCGGAGACGTAAGGGCAAGCATCCAACTCCGCCTTCCCGCTGGCCAGGGCCATGGCAAAGGCCAAACAGGTGGGAAATCCGCACTCTTTACAATTGGTTTTGGGGAGAAGTTTGAAAATTTCGATTCCCGTTAATGCCATCGTCTATCTCCTTATCCATGGCTGGTGGCCCTAGCCGGGTTCAACGAGGGCGATTGCCCCCGCCCGCCGGGACCCCGTATAAGAAAGGCCAGGAGGGGTAAACCTCCCGGCCCCGTTGAGGGTTATCAGAGAATGGACTCCATTTCCAGAGCCGGATGTTGTTTTTCGGTCAGGAAGGGGAGGATCTCATCTTCGGTGACGCCCACAGTTTCATCGGCAATGCGGTCGATGAGATCAGGGATTCCCAACTCCTCACCCCGTTTCAGGAGCCGTTCCCGGAGTTCTTCCTTGAGGATCTTGGGCATCCACACCACCCTTTTCAGACCGCCGTCGCCGAGGATGAATTTCCGCTGGCAGACGTTATATTTGCTGTGGCCCACGAAGCCCGGAGTCACCTGACCACCGCCGATGACGCCCGCCAGGGTGGTGAACTTCATACCGCAGGGAGTCTCCCCGGTATAGTCCCGGTTGACGGTCATGACACCGTTGCACATGGGCAGGATGGCGCTGATGGCCTCGCAGCAGCCGCAGGTGGTCATGGGGTCATAGACCAGGCTATAGAAGTTGTATTTTTCCACCTTTTGCCGGGAAGCCTTGAAGACAAACTCATTGACTCCCTGCCACATGCCATAACGCTCATCCAGGGTCTCACCCTTATTAATGGGCTGGTTGGGACCGGTGGGGTTGATTTCATAGGAAGCCTTGCAGTCCATCCAGTTGTAAGCGCCGCAGAGTCCGGTCCGTTCCGGGCTGACCACGCACACGTGGTTGGGCGCAAAGGACTGGCACAGGGTGCAGGAGTAATAGATTTCGGTGGTTTCGTCCGTCATGCCTTCCACCCGGGCGTCACGTTCGGCATAGACTTTCCGGGCCTCTTTGGTGATTTCGTCCACCTTGTCTTTGTCGGTATAGAGCTTCACCTGGCATTTGTCGAAGATGGCGCCGAAGTCCTGGTGGAACTTGGCATGGAGGATGGTGCCGATGTGTTTCAGGCTGAAGCCCTTTTCCACCGCGGCCTTGCCGATACGGTACCAGGCGATGTCCCGTTGTCCGATGTGCATGACGCCCTGGGCATAGTTCACCAGATGGTGGATTTGCCGTTCCAGGATGGGTTCGAAATCCGCCTGGAAGTTGCGGCCGGCCACTTCCACCACCACCGCCAGAGGCAGGCGCATGGGGATTTTGTCTTGGGGCAGGTCGGGGAGATCCAGACCGATGACTTCCACCTTACCGTCTTCCACCTCTTCCATGCGCTTGCTGGTGACCCATTCCACGGCCTGGGTCTTGCCGCCGCCGCACTCCGCGTAGAGATCGTCTTTGCGGACCCGCTCCCCCTCGAACGCCGCGCCGAAGTTCACCGGAATGTCGATCTCGGTGATCTGGACCTTGAGGCCCCGGACTTCGATGGACTTCTGGCCCAACTCCGCCATGGGCACGTTGGAAACCACGTGCTCGTAAGTGCAGATCCCGGTGGGCAGCACCTGGGGGATGTCCTGGTTGGTGATGGTGGGGAAGCCCCAGTTGATACAACCCGCGGCATTGGCGTACCATTCGTCGGAGATTTCGGATACGGCATTGACGAAGGCAAAGATCCGGTCCTTGTTGTATAGCAGCATCTTCAGGGCCGCGCCGGGCTTCACGCCACCGAAGGCCATGGCGGCCCGGTTGGCGAACCCCAAAGCGAAGACCGCGCCGGAGATGTCCGGGCTGAAGGGGACGATCCGGGTGGGCCAGCCGATCTGCACGCCGCCCTCCAGGAGTTGTTCCGGTACTGAGGTTTTGCCGTCAATGGACTTGGCGGCGCAGAAGATGTAGAGGTTCTTTTTCTGGTATTCCGTCACCAGGTCCACGGCTTCCTGGACCGAAGGAGCGGCGCCGACGATGGCGGCGAATCCCGGCGCGGAGCCGTCCACGAACTCGACACCCCGTTTCCGGAAGATGGTGTCCTCTGCGGCGCCGAGCCAGATCTTGGTGTCGCCTTTGCTGAAGACTTCTTCGCCGCCCACATAGAAATCCGGGTCATCCACGTAACGGATGGCTTCATAGATTTCTTCGGCGAACAGGGTGGCCAGACCGGCGTCCAGGCCGGGTCCCAGGTAGGGCAGGTAGTTGTGCTCGGCCGGGACCGGGGGCAACAGGGATTTGCAGCGCTTCATGATGGGCACGGCGTCCTTGAGTTTCTCGATTTTGGTGCCCATCAGGGAGTAGATAATGGGAAGATAATAAGCGGTGTTGGGGAAACCGATTTCCTGGTTCTCCCCGTATTTTTGCAGGGCCTCATCCAACTTGGCCGCGCACTTATCCACAATTTTATGGGCTCCGCGAATGGCAGCGGAAATGATGATTTTAGACACGCTGGCTTCCTCCTTCCTTTTTCATAAAGGAAATTATCTGCAAGGGGCCGCCGCCCTTCTGAAGCGGAAACAGCCCCCTTGATTCTTAGTGTTCTTCGCCGGCCGCGGCGGCCTCTGCCATTTCCCGGCGCATATCCATATCGAAGAGCACGCGTTCCCGGGCCTTGTCGATCCCTAAGGCTTTGCGCTTTTTATCGATGTGGGCGATCATCTTCTTGGCCCCCAACTCCGGATCGGGCTCGAAGTCCCACATGCCGCCCAGCTCATCCTCCAGACCCTTGAACAGGTAATCCGTGAAGGCCTCGGAGCCGGTGGTGGGGAAGGTCACGCCGAAGAGGGTATACACCCCGGAGGAGACGAAGTAGTGGCCGATGGAGATGGCTTTTTCACTCATCCACTCGGGCGCGGCGCCCGCGGCGGGGAGGTCGCTGATGTCGGCGCCCAGGCCCCCGGCCTTGACACAGGCGGTGGCCGCCATGAGGATCCGGGAGTTGTCTACGCAGGAGCCCATGTGCAAGACCGGCGGGATGCCCACGGTTTCGCAGACCTCGGCCAGGCCCGGACCGCAGTGCTCTTTGGCCGATTCCGGGGTGAGCAGGCCGAATTTCCCCGCGGTCATAGCGGAACAACCGGTGGTCAGGACGATGACGTCGTTTTTCAGCAGTTCCTTGATCATGGTGAGGTGGGCGTTGTCATGCATGGTGCGGCAGTTGTTGCAACCCACCACGCCGGCCACGCCCCGCACCCGGCCGCCGATGACGTTGTCGTTCAAGGTGTAGTAGGTGCCGCGGATGGAGCCGCCTAACAGGTACTGGATGGTTTCATAGCTGAAGCCCACCACCGTGGGATATTTGTGTTCCGGGATCAATACCGGCGCCCGGCGATTGGCGAAGTTGTCGATGGCTTCCCGGACGATCTGCCGGGCCACGTCCAGGGCATGATGCTCATCCATGGGGATGTGCATGGTCTCCCCTTCGATGCGGGCCCGGGGGTCGGTGGTAATGAGCTTGGTGTGGTAGCATTTGACCACATTGGCCAAAGACTGCATTTCGCACTGCACGTCCACCACCATAGCGTCCACCGCGCCGGTGATGATGGCCAACTCCTGCTGCAGGTAATTGCCCGCCACCGGAATGCCGTGGCGCATCAACAGCTCGTTGGCGGAGCAGCACATGCCGGCCAACTGCACGCCCTTGGCCCCTTTGTTCTGGGCGTAGGTCACCATCTCCGGCTCCTGGGAGGCCACGTAGATCATCTCCGGCAGTACCGGTTCATGCCCGTGGATGATGATGTTGACCATATCTTCTTTCAGCACGCCCAGGTTGATCTCCCCGGCCACCGGCACCGGCATGCCGAACATGACGTCCTGGAGGTCGGTGGAGATCATGCTTCCGCCCCAGCCGTCCGAAATGGCGGTGCGGGTGCACTGTTTCAGGATGTTATGATACTCCTGGTCCACCCCCATGTGGGTGCGGTGCATCAGTTCGACGATCTCGATGTCGCAGCCCCGGGGCATAACGCCCAGCTTGCGCCACAGCTCCACCCGCTTCTTGGGGGGGCGTTTGGCCGAAAAAACGAGTTCGCCGTCCTGCTGGCCGAACTCCTTCAAGACTTTATCCGCCAGTTCTTTGGCGATGTCGAAAGTATCCCTGGCCTTGGCCTCCTCGCCCTCTCCTTCGGTAAGGGGTACATCATAGACCCGGGCGATCTGTTTTAATTTGGCAATATCCTTGATTTTATAACCCGGGGCCTCACCATGGGCCACTTCCTTGAAGAGCTTGGCCACCCCCCGGGAGTGGTCATTGTGGGCCGCGGCCCCGCCGCAGACCATGCGGGCGAAGTTCCGGGCGACGATGGTTTCGGCGGTGGCGCCGCACAGTCCCACAGCCTGCTTCTTCTGGGGCTCGCCCTCTTTCGCCTTCTTGGGCGGGGGCACCCGGCAGGGACCCTGGGAGCAGATCCGGCAGCAGGCCCCTTCTGCGCCGATGGGGCAGGGCTTCATGGCCTGGGCCCGGTCAAAGATGGTTTCAATACCATCCGCCTGAGCCTTCTTGAGCATCTCTTGAACGGAAGGGTCTATCGAACATTTTGTCACATCTAACTCAGCCATTCGTTTTTCCTCCAGTTACTCACTTTTAAGGACGACCTTCATGGCCTCCCTGGAAAACAGAGCTCCACCACCTTGGTTAACTCCCAGATAAGCGTAATTACATCTTGGGTCGGGCTCTGAGTGAAATGGATAGTCTGTTACAGGTTTGGGCAGGCGCCTCAGCCGGACAGCTCCTGGATAATGGATTTGGTCATTTTTACCGCTTCCGGGTGCCGCATGACGAGCAGGTCGCCGCCGGCCAGCAGCAGATCCACTGCGGTGATGGCTTCCATGAGAATGCCACGCTTGGTCTGATCGCCCAGGTTGGGGGCTTCCTCGTTAGTCAGTTTGCACTCTTTAACTTTCCAGACTTCCTGTCCCAGGTAGTTGAAGATGGGCAGCTGCAGCTTTTCATCCTCCTGGGTCAGGGCGGCCATGCGGTCCCGCTCCATGACGGAGTAGGTATACTCCATGCCGTAGCCCAGACCGCCGGTGGTGGGATCAACCAGGATTTGGGAGTCCTTGACCCCCAATTGGCCCAGCAGGATGTTCAACTGCTTGGCCAGGTTGACGTCGATGGGGCTGTTAGCGACGATGGTGTGGTTGTAAGCCAGGGCCGCGGCGCCGATCTGCTTGTAATTCTTGTCTTGGACCGGGCCGATGATCAGGTTGAAACCTTCGCAAGCTTCGGCTACTGCTTTCAGGACCTCTGCGTCCTTTTCCATGTTGCTGGTGCCATAGACGATCAAGGGCACATCAATGGCTGCCGCCACTTTTTTGGCGGTCTCCGCCGCGGACTCCGCCGAAGCATTGTCGCCGTTGGGATCGGTGCTCGCCAGGATCAGGGCCACGGCCTCCGCGCCAAATTCATTGACGCACTTTTGGGCCCAGGCCACCGGGTCCCCGGCTACATCCTTGACGGGTTCCAGGGCCGGAGCAGCCCAATCCTCGCCCGGGTTCTTGTCCCATACTTCCATGGCTACCCGGGGTTTGTTAGGCATCACCCCTTCAAAAACATAGAAGGGATAGGATGTCTCTCCGCCTAAAGTGATGGCTTTATCGCCTTTGCCAATGGAAACCGTTTTAATCGCGCCAGAATAAATCTGTTTGGGAATTTCAAAAGCCAAGGTAGTTCCCTCCTTATATTTCCGGTAATTTCCGGCCTCATACCCCTATGGAGGTCTAAACATTGTGAAAATAATCTTTAATTGGCCAATAAGTCAAGCAAAAAATTCATCCGGATTCTTATATTATCTTACGTAATTCTGCACTTAAGTCAACAACCGGGCAAAGATCTCGTAAGCCGCTTTTAATGCTGGAGAATCCGCAGGCAAATTATAGGTGGGGCGGCCCTGGGCATCGTATTCGGCGATGAGGTGGTCTTCCGGAATCAAGCCGGCCAACTCCAGCCCCTGGCTCTCAATTTCTTCCTTCGCCCGGGATGAAAGACCGTTCGTCGCCCGGTTGACGATGAGGACCGCACGACCGATGGAGATTTTTAAATTTCGGGCCAGATCCTGCAGACGGCGGGCTGCCTGAATTCCCCGCCAGGAGGGATCCGAAACCAGGATAAAGAGGTTCATATTATTGGTAATGAGGCGGCTGACATGTTCCATGCCCGCCTCGTTGTCCATTAATATATAAGGATAATTTTTAGACAAGACCCCCATAAAGTGGGCCACCAGGTTGTTGGCGGCGCAGTAGCACCCGGGTCCCTCCGGCTGGCCCATGGCAATGAGATCGAAACCGTCGGCCTCCACCAGGCACTGATTGATGCGCATCTCGATGAGCTGGTCCTTGGTGATGCTCACCAGGTCGCTACCCTTTTTCATTTCCTCCCGGGCTGCGCCCACGTTATAATCCACTTCCAATCCCAGGACTTCGTTGAGATTGCTGTTGGCGTCGGCGTCCACTGCGAGCACCGGCGTCTTTCCATGTTCCACCAAATAGCGGAGCAGCATGCCGGCCACCGTGGTTTTGCCGGTGCCGCCTTTTCCGGCCATGGCGATCACGAAACTCAAAGATTTTCCTCCCGATTGTCCAAGCTCATGTAATTAATTAGTATATGCGGTTTACTGGCAGGCGTCAACTTCCGAAGATAGGGAGCCGCGGCCAGTGATCAGTAGTCAGTAGTCAGTAGTCAGTAGTCAGTAGTCAGTGATCAGTGATCAGTGATCAGTGGTCAGTGATCAGTGGTCAGTGTTGCGCAGATAAGGAGGAAGGGTAATGTTGCCCCTTTTTTTCCCAGCAACCCATCAGAGAAAATCGATTACTGCTCACTGCTCACTGCTCACTGCTTACTGCTTACTGCTTACTGCTCACTTAACCCGCACCCGGGCGTCCAGGGCGAGAAGGCCCTCTTTTCCGGGGAAGGCCCGCACCGGGTTGAGGTCCACTTCCAGGATGCGGGGGAAGCTGAGCATTAATTGAGACAGCATCGCCAAGGCCCGGCTCAGGGCCTCCAGGTCAGCGGGGGCCTGGCCCCGAATACCGGACAACATCCGGCCGATACGGGTGGAGGCGATCTGTTCCCGGGCCTGGGCCGGTTTAAGGGGCGCGATCCTCAAGGAGACGTCTTCCAGCGCCTCGGTGCCGATACCGCCGGCCCCAAAGGCCAGCACCGGCCCGAAGGACGGGTCCCGCCTGGCTCCCAGAAGCAACTCCAGCCCTCCTTGCGCCTGGGCCATGACCACCACCTGCCAATCTTCGCCGGCTGGCAAAGACTCCCGGGCGGTTTGGGCTAAGCGAGCGAACCCCGCTCCCACCGCGGCCGCGTCCTTAAGGTCCAGGAGCACCCCACCGGCCTCGGTCTTGTGCACCAGGGAAGCCGCGGCCAGTTTCAGACAGACGGGATAACCCAAACCGGCAGCCACGGCCACCGCCTCTTCCGGGGTGGCGGCCGGACCCCAGGGAGCCACGGTGATCCCCAGAGCGTCCATGAGGGAGAGGGCCTGGACCAGGGAGAGAAAACCCGGCTCCGGCGGCAAGAGGGCCGCCACTTGCCCCTCCTGGACCAGAGAGGGAGTCCCGGCCGCAGCCGCTTCTCCCCCCGCGGCCAGATAGCGGGAGGCGGCCAGGGCCTCCACCGCGTCCTCGGGGAAGTGAAAGACCGGCACCCCTAAGGTTTCCCGGACATACTCCTCTTCCTCCAGGGAGATCAAGACGGTGACCGCCAGGGGTTTTTCCGCGGCTCGGGCCTGGTCCACCAATTCCCGGGCCATTTCCCGGCCCCGGTCGATTTCAAAATCGGCCAGGGGACCGTAATGAAAGATGATGGCGTCTACCTCCGGGTCCCGGCACAGGGCGGTCATGATCTCTTCGTAGACGCCAAAATCAAAGATATCCCCCAGGTCGATGGGGTTGGTGGGCTTAATGATCCCGGCCCGGGACCGCTCCTTTAAGAGTTGCGTCAGGTAGGGGGAGAGGGGCGGCAGTTCAAAACCCCATTGGCGGCAGGCATAAGCGGTGATCACCGCCTCGCCGCCGGTACGGGAGAGGACCACCACCCGGGAGCCCTTGACCGGGGGTTGGCCCGCCAGCTTGGCGGCGTTTAAGAATTCGGTCTGGCGCTTGATGGCGAGCATGCCGCTCTGGCGGCAGGCGGCTTCGAAGACCCGTTCATCCGTGGCCAGGGAAGCGGTATGGGAATGGGCAATGACCGCGGTTTCTTCCCCCACGTTGGGGGCGTGGATATAAATAGGTTTTAAGGCGCGGCGGGCCAGGGACATCAGTTCCCGGCCATCCGCCAGCCCTTCCAGATAAAGATAGACGGCCTGGGTGGCGGGGTCCTCCAGGAAATAAGCCAGCACCTCATTTTCCGCCACGTCCAGCCGGTTTCCCAGGCTTAAGAATTTGCTCAGGCCCAGTCCTTCTTGAGCCATCCAGGCAAAGAGGTGGGAGCCCACCCCCCCGCTTTGGGAGATAATGGCGATACGGCCCTTCCGGGGCGGAGGGTCCAGGGAGGCAAAGGGCAGGGCCAAGCCGGTCTCCATGTTCATGAGGCCCAGGCCGTTGGGACCCACCAGGCGCATCTGGTAACGACGGAGCAGGACCCGGATTTCCTCTTCCAGGGCCCGGCCTTCCTCGTTCAGTTCGGTGAAGCCCGCGGATTCCACCACCACCCGTTTGAGACCCAGGCGGCCGCAAGTCTCCACCACCTGGGGCACCACTCTGGCAGGGGTCAGGATGGCTGCCAGGTCCACGGCCTGGGGCAGGTCTTCCAGGCGGGGGCAGATGGGCAGTCCGAAGACGGCGCCGCCCCGGGGCCCCACCGGAAAGATCTTCCCCTGATAGCCGAACTTCAGGAGATTGGCCACGATGCCCTGGGCCAGGTTGGCGGGGTTGTCGGACACCCCCACTACGGCCACACTTTGAGGATTGAAGAAGTTTTCCATAATTAACCAGTATATGTATTTTATGGCTCTTCAGGGTAGTATAAATTAAAAGCAGATGGCCGCCTAGGAGGAAATTGCCGGGAACGATTTTTGCTTAGGAGCTTCTCCTCCTGGGGACCGGAACTCAAGTCAGGTCTTGGGCCAAAGGGCAGTGAGGGAAACCCGGAGACTTGAGCGGACCTGGGCAGGCCGGGCCCTTAAAAAACGACAGGCCGACAGGCCGGGAAGTATTGCCCTTGGTGGCCCCGGCCATGTTGCGAATCGTTTGCAATCAGTTAATAAATAAAGATTACTCTATAATTTAAAAATAACCATAACGATAAACGGTTATCAAGTAAGATATATCAACCTTTATTTTCAGGTCCCCTGTGCCTTTGCATCCTAGCAGCTATTATCAAAGACAATATGGAGCCAGGGCAGGCAAAGACAATATTCTATTAAATCTAATAAGTTCATGGCTCCTCATAGCTCAGGGCCGCGGAAAAAACAGGGTTTGCAATAATTGCAAAAGCAAATTGCTTTAGATTCGAGTTCTTCATGTGACCTCAGGCAAGGTGTGTCCCTGGTTCTAAGCAAAGGGATTCCCAAATACCTCTGTTTCTCTCCTTGATGCTCCCCCTGCAACCCGGAAATTGCGACTTTATCAAATAATTATTTTAATTACTGCAAGCTACCGATTTATATAATGGCGAAGCATATTTGCGGTGTAATACCCACCAATTTTTTGCTTGCAAAATTCTCCAATAGAGATTTTATTTCAACAAACTCGATAATTTACCGGATAGGAATTAGGCATGGCGCATCTTTATAAAAAGGTCAAAAAGGGGCGGGAGTATTTTTATATCCGTGAGACCCAGCGGGTCTATGGCAAGCCCACTACGGTCAACCAGGTTTACTTAGGCACGGCGGAGAAAGTCCAGGCTATCTTGGAAGGGCAGGATGAAAAAGCCCGGGAGGGATTTTCTCCCAAGGAATTCGGTTCGGTTTTCGTCCTCAATGAAATCGACCGGAACCTGGACCTGGCCGGGTTGGTGGATGAGCTTTTGCCCCCCAAGAAACGCACCAAGGGACCCAGTTTAGGGGATCTCTTTTTTTACGCCGCTTTAAACCGGGCCATTGATTCCACGAGTAAGAGAAAGCTGGCGGCCTGGTACGAAACCACCGATATTTTGCGCATCCGGCCCGTGCGCCTGGAATCCTTGAGTTCCCAGAATTTTTGGAACCATTGGAACCGGATCAGCGAGGCGGATCTGGAAGAAATTATCCACCGCTTTTTCCAAAGGGTGCATGCCCAATTGCCGGTCCAAAAGGAAAATTTTTTACTGGAGATCACCAGTTATTCCTCCACTTCCACGGCTCCGGATGACGCCCCCCTGTCAGGCAAAAGAAAAGGGGCCAAAGCCCCCCACCAATTCTGGTTGGCCTTAATCACTGAGAGAGCCACCGGGGTCCCCATCTATTATCAGATCATCACCAAGGCCATCCAGGAAAGCAAATCCCTGGAGACGGTTCTTAAAAACATGCTGGCCAAGATCGCCGATATGGGGATAGAGGTCAAGGACCTCACCGTGATCTTGGGAAAAGGCACGGAATCACCGGCCCTCATCGACTTAATCGACTCCCAGGAAGATTTGCACCTAATTGCGGCTTATTCCACCGATTTTATCCCCGAACTGGCCACAGTGCCCCTGGAGGATTTTTCCCCCCTGCCTTGCAAATATAACCGGCGGCTCCTGGCCGAGGGCACGCCGGAAGATCAGATCCTCTATTATGAAACCCAGGCTTCAGTCTGGGGCCGCCCCCATAAGGTGGCGATCACTTATAATCCCCGGTACTTTGCCAGCGATTACGAGAAATTTAAAGAGAAAATTCAAAAGGTGCAGCAGGAATTTATCAATTTGGAGCGGAAATGGGGGCAAGGGGAACTACCGGATGAGGATCCCCAATCCCTGGAAGCTTATCTGCTCGAGATCTGCCAGTATCTCCAATTGCGGCCGGACCTCTTTAAGTTGAGTTTCGCCAATGCCGGCGAGACCCCCGCCCTGTCGTTAGAACTCCAGGAGCAGGTGATGGAAGAGGTTATGCGGGGCCTGGGTAAGACTATTTTGGTGACCGATCATAAAGATTGGTCCGGCGAGGAAATCAGTGAGGCCAATATCGACCGCTGCATCGTCGAAGAGCAGATTCGCCAGACCGGCATTACCCTGCAAGAGGTTCTTCTGCCCCAATACCACTGGACGGAATCCAAGCTCCGGGTCAATATTTTCGTGTGCATGGTGGCCTTGAGTTATCTCATCCTGTTGCACATGCGCCTCCAACGGGCGGGTCTGCTGGCCAACCCCAAAGAGGTGATGGCAGAGTTGAGAAACTTGAAGACCGCGGTATTTTGGCATCCCGAAGAAAAAAAGCTCAAAAGAAGGCTAGCCCCCCTCAACGACCTGCAACTGGCTATCCTCCAGGCCCTGGGTTTCCAGGTGGAGGAAGGCAAGGTGCTTTCCGCCAAATAATTCCCCAGGTGTTTTCTTAAAATAGATTGAATAATTAATTTTTGCTTAGATAATAGCAGATTCCCGCCAGGGATGCGGGCATCCTGTCATATTCCTAAATATATAAACAGGTTATGCATAAAGTCCGGAAGCCCAGGGGGTTGACGACGCACGCCGGCGCCTTATTTTTCAGGACCAAGCCTCCACCTTATTCAATCTCTGCCGTCCGGACGGCATCCCGGGGCCTAAACGCCCCTATAATCATGGTAAGGCCTTCACTCAGGAGGAAGGAGGAAGGTCAGGATTCGAATAGCCCTACCATGATCACCGCCAGCCACAGCGCAGGCGACACCTCGCCGTGCATCACCAGCATGGGTTTCCCATAACCGACACTATGCTCTTTTTCACAAAGCAGACTGCATAATTCCTCTAGGTCGACCTCCTTGATTCCCCCGATTATTTCTGGCGAGGCAGGACCTGATTCCTGCTGGACCCATTTATAGGCGCTCACCGCCGAGACGCCCAGCAGACTCCCCACCTTCCGGAAACTTACCTTACCGGATCGGTAAAGCCAGATAGCCAAGGCCTTAATTTCTATAGGGAGACCGCGCTTGGGGGTAGCAGTAAAGTTACAACCACATTTCTTGCACCGGTATCGCTGGAGCTTCCGGACGAAACCATTCTTGACAAAAGAAGTGCCGCCGCAGTGTTTGCAAGAAATTGCCATTTGGTTCCTCCTGATTGATATCAAGAGATATTTAATATCAAATTTTCAATGATTTATCAATAATTGGTCCTTTATCTATCTTTTACTAACAACACTGATTTTTATCAATTAATTGTAAATTAACCCTAAAGTTATCTATCGGGTGCACGATAATACAATAGAACATGGAGGCATGTGGAACCTACTTCATGTTAACCATTATTGCATTATAATCCATTTTTTAACAAAACATTATCGGGGGCGAAACATTTGATCATAATAATGGATAGATATATGATTATCTGTACCTTGTGATGTAATAATAATTATTAAATGGACTTTAATAAAAAGGAGGAATATCCCATGGCTAAAGCTAACCCTCAAATCGAGGAAGAGCTTCCCGGCTCCCTCCAGGTGAAAGACGATAAGTATCTCACCTTCACCCTGGCGGATGAAGATTATGGTATCGGTCTTCTCAAGGTCCGGGAAATCATCGGCATCATGACCATCACGCCCATGCCCCATACGCCGCCCTATGTCAAAGGGGTCATCAACCTGCGGGGCAGGATCATCCCGGTGGTGGACCTGCGCCAAAAGTTCGGCCTGGAATGGACGGAATACACCCAGCGCACCTGCATCATCGTGGTGGAGGTGATCAGCCGCTCCGGCCCCATCCAGATAGGGGTGGTGGTGGATTTCGTCTCCGAGGTGCTGCCGATTCAGGCGGCGGACATCGAACCCCCGCCCTCCTTCGGCAACGGCATGCACAGCCGGTACCTACTGGGTATAGGCAAAGCCAAAGGGGGGGTCAAAATCCTTCTGGACATCGACCAGGTGCTGGCCGGGGAGGACGTCTGGGGGATGGAGATGGCGGCGGCCTAAAGGACCAGGAAGATTTGACCCGGAAAGGCAGCCACCTTCTTAATCCCCCTACCGAAGCGGCGGCAGAGAAACCCGGTTATTGGCAGGGAAATGTTATCCGGCAAACTAAATAAAATAATGAAGATGATTAAAAGGAGATGAGAAAATGTTGAAGAACCTGAAACTCGGAACCAAGTTGGGAATGGGCTTTGGGGTGATGCTGATCCTTCTGGGCATCGTGGCCTATCTGGGCGTTAACCGCTTATCTTTAGTATCCGGTCACTTAAACGATATCGTTACCAACAAGAACCCCAAGATGGAATGGGCCAATGACCTGAGTAATGGTATCAACGTCATTGCCCGGTCGGTGCGCAATATGGCCCTGAGTAATGACGCGGAATTAAACAAACAAGAAAAAGAGCGAGTTAGCGACGCCCGGGCTAAATTTGCCGCGGCTTATGGCAAATTGGAGAAATCCGTAACCTCGGCTCAGGGCAAGGACATCATGGCGAGGATCAAAGAGAGCCAGAATACGGTTAAACCATTGGTGGACAAGGCCGCGGCCCTGGCCCTGGCTAATAAAGCGGAAGAGGCGGCCAAGGTTCTCTTTACCGAAGTGCGGCAGCCCCAGGCCAAGTTGCTGGCCGATATTGAAGCTTTGGTAGATTACCAGGTTAAGTTGGCCAAAGAAGAGGGGGAGGCGGGCACCAAGGCGGCGGACACCGCGCGCTCTATTATGATTCTCCTTTCCGGGGGCGCCATTCTTCTGGGGGTTCTGCTCGCCTTCTTCCTGACCCGGAGTATTACCAAACCCGTTAACCGCATTATTGCCGGTCTTAATGAAGGCTCCGACCAGGTGGCCTCTGCTTCCATCCAGGTTTCGTCTTCCAGCCAGTCTCTGGCCCAGGGGTCTTCCGAGCAAGCCGCGGCCTTGGAGGAGACCACTTCCTCCCTCCAGGAAATGGCCTCCATGGCCCGGTCCAACGCCGAGAGCGCCAAACAGGCCGATGTGCTGATGGGAGAAACGGCCCGGGTGGTGGATACCGCCAACTCCTCCATGGGCGATCTGACCCGGTCCATGAAAGACGTATCCGCCTCCAGCGAAGAGACCGCCAAGATTATCAAGACCATCGATGAGATCGCCTTCCAGACGAACCTGCTGGCCTTGAACGCGGCCGTGGAAGCGGCCCGGGCCGGGGAGGCGGGAGCCGGGTTTGCCGTGGTGGCCGATGAAGTCCGCAACCTGGCCATGCGCGCCGCGGAAGCCGCCAAAAATACCGCCAATCTCATTGAAGGCACAGTTACCAAGGTCAAAGAAGGCTCAGAGGTGGTGCAAAAGACCGCGGAGGCCTTTACCCAGGTGGCCGACAGCACCAACAAGGTCAAGGAACTGGTGGCGGAGATCGCCGCGGCCTCCAATGAACAGGCCGCGGGGGTGGACCAGATCAACAAGGCGATGGCGGAAATGAATGGGGTCACCCAACAGGTGGCGGCCAATGCCGAGGAAAGCGCCAGCGCCTCCGAGGAACTGAATGCCCAATCGGAACAGATGAAAGGGATAGTGGGCGAGTTGGTGGCTCTGGTGGGTGGCCAGACTAATGGCCACCATGCCTTCTTACCCCAAAACGGCAATGGCCATGGCCGGCGAGCCGTCAAGATCGGGGTGGAAAAAATGCGCCAGGCCATTAGCCGTCCCCGCCAGCCAGAGACCAAACTCCTGGATCATAATCACGGGAAAGCGATTAGCCCGGAGCAGGTTATCCCCCTGGATGACAATCCCGGTTCTTTCAAAGACTTTTAACTTAGCGGGCTGCCAGATGTTTCGAGGCCCATTAGTATTCGGTTTGAAAAACAAGGCTTAATGGGGCCAGTGGACCCCTGGGAGAGGAAACCAGCCGATGTCGGAGAGAAAATTGTTCAGCCAGGTCCAGGAAATCGAGACGCTATTTAGCGCCTATCTGGATGTCATCTACGGGGCCCGCCAAGATACCCTCAGGATTATCTCTTCTTTGGAGGCGGTGGTCTTGAATCTGGATCTGTTGGAGGCTGCGTCTCCGGTGGCCGGCTCTCCCTGGAAGTCCGAAGAGGATCTGGGGCTGCTTACCGCTCAGGTCCGGGAACTGGCCCTTATGGCCCTCTCAGCCGCCAGCAGCACCGTCACCATGATTCAGAAAAACATTCCCAAGGCCCAGGAGGGTGCAGCCAAGACCTCGAAGTTGCTGGCGAAGTGGGCCCGGCAAGAGGTGTTGCCCGAGAATGACTCTGATTCCCTGATATTGATTCTGGTGGAAATAAAGAACGTGGCCCACCAGGCGGAAGAAGACGCGGTCAGGTGTGTGGCTGCGGTTCGCGCCCTGCTGCCCCAGGTGGAAAATTTGCACAACCGCATGGTGGCGCTTTTGCCCCGAAGGCCTGATAAGCATGATAGCCCCAAGGAAAATAAAGCCGAGGCGAGAAAACAGCCGAAGGCTTCCCTATATATTGTTGATGGCGTTCACTGAGTCAGGTCGGGAATTAATCAAACAACCGGTATCTTCCAATCTGGGGGCGGCCCCCCTGGGGGGCCGCCCTCAATCTTAAAGGTACGCATGCACCAGGCAGTTTGTCCCTGATCCCCCAGACTTTACCTGGTCCAACCCGCAAAAGTCATTTTGCGCAGTTAAGTTCCAAAAAATATATTATATTTAATTAAAATAGAGACTTCCCTAAAATCTTTTTATTCTCGTTTTGGATAAAGTTACTGGCTATTTAGTTTAATCTTTTTATCTAATCATTTTTTGCAACGGGAACCAGGAAGCTGTCCCATGCCTCTTTCCAGACCATATCCCCCGGGGACCAAAATCGGCCTGACCACCACCATACCGGTGGAAGCGGTGTTAGCCGCGGGCCTGGCCCCGGTGGATTTGAATAATCTCTTCATTACTTCACCTGAGGCCCCGGCCCGGGTCAGCGCCGCGGAAAGCGCAGGCTTCCCCCGCACCGTCTGCGCCTGGGTCAAAGGCATCTACGCCACTTTACAGGACCACCCGGAAATTAAGGCGGTCATTGTCGCCTGCCAGGGGGATTGCTCTTATACCCAGGCCCTGGGAGAGATACTGGAGGCCGAGTCCCGGGAGGTGATTCATTTTAAATTCCCCTACCCCCCGGACCGGGAGCAGATGAAACAGGAATTGGCTAATCTGCTGGCCCGCCTGGGCGCCACCGCGGCGGAAGCAGCTTTAGCCCAGAAGCGGCTGGAACCTCTGCGCCGGGATTTGCGCCGCCTGGACCGCCTCACCTGGGAGACCGGCCAGGTGCGGGGCGAAGAGAATTTCTTATATTTAATCAACAGCTCCGATTTCGAGTCGGACCCCGAGGCTTATGCCCGCAAGGTGAAAAAATTTTTAGGTCAGGCGGCAAAGCGTCCCCCCCGGTCTTCTAAGGTGCGTCTGGGGCTGGTGGGTATCCCCCCCATCTTCACCGACCTCTGGGACTATCTGGAGGAGCTGGGCGCCGGGGTGGTCTTTAACGAAATGCCCCGGCAGTTCAGTATGCCCTATCCGGGCCTGGACCTGGCGGAGCAATATCTCAGGTATAGTTACCCTTATGATATCTTCACCCGTCTGGCGGACCTGGAGGCAGCCGTCAGGGAGCGCCGCCTGGACGGCCTGGTGCACTACACCCAGAGCTTCTGCTTCCGCCAGATGTTCGACCAGATCATCCGGGAGCGGCTGGGGGCGCCGGCGCTCACCATCGAAGGGGACCGGCCCACGCCTTTGGATTCCCGTACCCGCATGCGCTTGGAGGCCTTTGTTGATGTCCTGCGGCCTTGAAAAAAGAGAGTTGTGGGCAAGGGCTGGGACCTCAGGTCCCTGGCCTTCCCCCCGGTCAACGCTCACTGCCCTGGGCTTGGACTTCGGCAGTCGATATGTCAAACTGGCGTATTGGCGGAAAAAAGAGGGCTGGGGGCGGAAAAAAATAGACACCCTCACCTTTTACCGGGATTATCTGGAGCGGGGGGAGGGGCGCTTGGCCGTGGCTTGGGAGCGACTGGGGCTGGCGGCGCCCCAGGCCCTGGTGGTGACGGGGTATGGGAAGAATTTGCTCCAAGAGCATTTCCCCACCATCACCGAGATCCGGGCCCATTTTCTGGGAGCCCGCCAGGCCACCGGCCTGGACCACTTCATCCTCCTGGAAGCGGGGGGCCAGGACACCAAGGTGCTCTATGTCAAGGACGGGCGCGTCTTCGATTTTCTCACCAACGACCGCTGCGCTGCGGGCACCGGGCGTTATCTGGAGAACATGGCCCGTTTCCTGAAGATGCCCCTGAAGGATTTTGCCCGGGCCTGGCAGGAGCCCGTGGACATTTCCCACACCTGCGCCATCTTTGGGGAGAGTGAACTCATCGGCCACCTCCTGGAAGGGGCGCCGCCGGGGAAAATCGCCGCCGGGGTCAACGCCTCCGTGGCCCGGAGGGTGCTGCTGATGGTGCGCCGCTATCCCTGCCGCACCCTGGTCTTTGCCGGGGGTGTGGCCAAAAATGGGGCCGTGGTCCAGCTTTTGCGCCAGCAGCAGGATTACCGGGTGGTGGTGCCCCCTTATCCCCAATTTACCGGGGCCCTGGGGTGCTGCCTGGAAGCCCGCCGCGCTCTCCTGAAGGAGGCGCCATGAGCCGTTTGCCCGGTGAGCATCCCCTCTTCCTGGCCTTGAAAGAACTCCTGCCCGGTGAAGTTTCCTGGCCCGAGTCCGGAGAAGTGTTCCTGACGCCCCTGCCCTCTTCCCGGGAAGTTTTTCGTATTACCGCCGCCCAGGGGGACCCGGCCGTGGTGGGGAAATTTTATTCCGGCTACCCTCCGGCCACCGCCGCGGACCGGAGTCTGGAGCAGGAATATTACAACTATCTCTGGGCGGAAATCTTAGGCCTGGGTAACGGCTCCGGCTTGATTCCCCCACTGCTGGGCCGTCATCCCCAAGCCCGGCTGGGTTTGGTGTTGGCGGACATCTCCGGCCCTGACCTGGACCAGGCCCTGGCCCTGGCCTGCCATTACGGGGACCAGGGGCAGCTTTATTACTGCCTGGAAAAGCTGGCCGGACTGCTGGCGGCCTTTCACACCCGGCCGCTGCCGGCGCAGCCGGTGTCCCCGAAGCCGGCCTTGAGATACCTGGCTAAACTGGAGCGCCAGCTCCAGGGCCTGGGCCTGTTAACTCCGGATGACGCCCAGGCTTTGGAGGATGAGAGGGCAGACTGGATCTCCAGGCTGGCCCGTCTCCCGGATCATAAAGTGCTGGCGCACGGGGACGCCACCCCCACCAATTTTCTCTTTCCGGAGGGGCGGGTCGTGGCCCTGGACCTGGAACGCCTAGGTCCGGCGGACCGTCTCTGGGACCTCTCCTGGGTGGCCGGGGAACTAAAGCACGCCTGGGGCTTACGCGCCGGCCACTTCGAGGGGGCGGAACCCGCCATCGGCCATTTTTTCGCGGCTTATCTCCGGGCTTTGGGGGCGGATGCGGCCCTGGCCCGGCGGATTTTTACCCTCAACCCTTATTATATGGCCCTGGCGGAGTTGCGCATCGCCCGGAACCAATACCTCCCCTGGGAGCACCGCCGGGCCCTGGTGGCCGAGGCCAGGCGCTGCCTGGCCGGTGGCTGGAACCTGCCTTTATGAAGACCGTGCTGATTATTGCCGGCTCCGACCCCGGGGCGGGCGCGGGCCTGCAACAGGACTTGAAAGTGGCCACCCTCCTGGGGACCTACGGCCTGACGGTGGTCACCGCCCTCACCATCCAGAATTCTTTGGGGGTGAAAGCCGTACACCCGGTGGCCCCGGAGGTGGTGGACGCCCAATTGCACGCGGTGTTCAGCGATTTCCCAGTGGACGCGGTGAAGGTGGGCATGTTGGCCACCGGCGAGATCGTGGGGACCGTGGCCCGGCGTCTCAAGGAGTATCACCCCCAATACCTGGTGGTGGACCCGGTCCTGGCGGCCAGTTCCGGCTCGGCGCTCCTGGACCAGGCCGGGGTGGCGCTCCTTAAGGAAGAGATATTTCCCCTTACTTATTTGCTCACCCCCAACGCCCCGGAGGCGGCCTTATTGGCGGGGATGGAGGTGAAGACCGCCGGGGACCTGGAAGAAGCGGCCCGGCGTATTCAGAAGTTGGGACCCCAGTGGGTCCTGGCTAAAGGCGGCCATCTGCCCGGGGAGCCGGTGGACGTCCTCACCGACGGCCAAAATGCTTATCATCTCCAAGGCCCCCGTCTGGACGCGCCCCACGGGCACGGCTCCGGCTGCGCCCTGGCCAGTGCTTGCGCTGCCCACTTGGCCCGGGGGCTGGCCCTGCCGGAAGCGGTAAACCAAGCCCGGAGCCTGGTGGCCCAGGCCTTGCGTTGGGGTCTGCCCCTGGGCCGCGGCGCCGGGCCGGTCAACTCTTACGCGCCCTTTGCCCGGGACTTGGAGCGCTACCAGATTTTGGAGTCCCTAAAAAAAGCTGCGGCCCGCCTGCAACAGGAAGACATCACCCCCATGGTCCCGGAAGTCATGAGCAACCTGGGCTATGCCGCGCCGTATGCGGAGGGGTCCCAGGACGTGGCCGCCTTCCCGGGACGGCTGGTGAAAAGCCCCCAGGGATTGCTCATCCCCGTGGCCCCGGCCTTTGGGGCCTCCCCCCGGCTGGCCGGGGTGATCTTTAAGGTCCTCGATATTTATCCACACCTGCGGGCAGCCATGAATATCGAGGATATTGCGGGCCTGGAGGGGATCGCGGCCTTGTTATCCTTAAAGGTGGCCGAGGCCCTGAAACCCGGGGACCCGCCTCCGGATATCATCTATGACCGGGGAGACGGGGACCGGGAACCCCTGCTTTTGGTTCTGGGGCCGGACCCGGAGACGGTGGCGGCCAAGGTCTCGGCCCTGAAGAACGCCTTCAGCGCGGCGGGGAAGTTGGCAGGTATTGAAGAACCTAAATAATAGGCCTATACTGCGGGCCGATGCCTAATACCAAGTTGCATTCGAACAGGAATTTAATGTAGCGAACCTTGTGTTCGCCCCATTTTGATGCCCTGTGATTGCGAATTGTTATAATATCAATCGTCTAATACCAGTTCAACGTCAAATGACAATTTTTCGTAGGGGCGAACCTTGTGTTCGCCCAGCAGCAATCAGGGCGAACACAAGGTTCGCCCCTACGGTTTGTTGTCTTTTGATTGCGAATTGGTATAACCTATCGATCATCCTCAGAATTTAATAGAAAAGCGGAAAAAGTAGGCTGGCTTACAGTTCCCCGGGGGGAAGGTCCGCGCCCGCGGGCGCTATCTCGTTGATCTCCGGCTCTGCGGCCCTCCTGCCCCCGAAGAGGCGGACGGCCAGGATGGATAGTTCATACATGCAGTACATGGGGATGGCCACCGCGAACATGGTGACCACGTCGGCGTGGAAGGCGGCGATCACCGCGCTGAGAAAAATGGCCACCCGGCGGTTGCGCCTCAAGAAATCCAGGCGCACCACTCCGGCCCGGGCCAGGATGAGGAGGATCAGCGGCAGCTCAAAAATCAGCCCGAACAGCAGCAATAAGCGGAGGCAGAAATTGATGAACTGGGTGAGATTGAGCATGGAAAAGAGGAGATCGCTCTCATAGGCCAAAGAGAAAGAGATGATCAGCGGCCAGACCATATTCAGGAAAAAAAGGTCCCCCAAAATAAAGGCGATGGTCCCGAAAGGCACAAAGTAATAGACATATTTTTTTTCATGGGCGTAAAGCGCCGGCGCGAAGAAGAGCCAGATTTGATAAAGGATCACGGGAAAGGCCAGGGCCAGGCCGGTGATCAGGGAAATCTTCATCTGCACGAAAAAGGGTTCCAGGGGAGCCATGTAGTTGAGCTTGTGGGGCTTAATCTCGGGGGGCTTGGCTGCAAAACCCAGGGTCTTGGTGAGAGTGGGGAATTTTTTCACGGCCCAGGCGGTTACCTCATACTGCCATTTCTGGGTGAGAGACGGCTCCCGGAGGGGCTTTTGCATGTAGCGTTGCACGGTGGGCGTCAGAGGCCAGGCTATGGCCATGCCGATGAACATGGCAATGAGAATGATGATCAGGCGCTGGCGCAACTCCTGAAGATGATCCAAGAAAGACATCTCAGTCAAGACTGCAGACCCTCCCAGGGGGCTTGCCCTGATCCCATCACCCGAAAAATGAGCGGAGAACCAGGCAAAAAAACATTACTAACCTATTAATTATAAAGCATCAATCGGGGGAAGGCAATGGAGGCGAGGGGATTGGTGGGGCTGGGCCTGGGGTGCCGTACCCTTCTAGGCGGAAACCGCCGGTCAAACAGGCGCGTCCAGCAAATGCCGCACCCGCCGCAGTAATCCGTGGGCTTCGAAAGGTTTTTGGAGAAAATAGATCTCCTGATCGGGCAAACTCCGGTCCGGTTGGATCTCTTCCGCATAGCCCGTCATATAGAGGACCTTCAAGTCCGGATACAAAGGTTGGAGACGTTGAGCCAGTTCCTGGCCCCCCATCCCGGGCATCACCACATCGGTCAAGACCAGGTTAATGGGTCCCGGGTGCTTCAGGCTGAGATCCAGGGCTTCCCGGCCATGCCTGGCTTCCAGGACCTTAAACCCATGGCGTTGGAGCACGGTGCTCACCAGTTGGCGCACCCCGTCTTCATCTTCCACCAAGAGAATCGTTTCCTGGCCCCGGTATTTGGCGGTGGATTGTTGCAAGGTCTGGCTGACCGGCTCAAGGACATCGCTGATCCGGGGTAAGTAGATCTTAAAAGTCGCCCCTTGCTCCGACTTGCTATGCACGGAAACGTGGCCGCCGCTCTGCTTGATGATCCCGTAAACCGTGGAGAGACCCAAGCCGGTGCCTTTACCCAGGTCCTTGGTGGTATAGAAGGGTTCAAACACGTGGGACAGGGTCTCAGGGTCCATGCCGCAGCCGGTGTCGCTGACCTGGAGCAGGACATAAGGTCCCGGTTCCACATTCATCAGACGGCGGGCGTGAGATTCCCCCAGGTCCACGTTAGCGGTGGCGATGGTCAGCCTTCCTCCATGGGGCATGGCATCCCGGGCATTGATGGCCAGGTTCAAAATCACCTGTTCGATCTGTCCCGGATCAGCCATCACCCGCCCCAAATTCGCCTCCGGCGAGATGACCAGGTCGATATCCGAAGGGAGCAGGCGTTGCAGCATCTTCCCCAGGCTCTCCACCACCAGGTTCAGGTCCAGCACCTTGGGCTGCAAGACCTGCTTGCGGCTGAAAGCCAGGAGCTGGCGGGTCAGAGACGCAGCCCGGTCTCCGGCTTTCCGGATTTCGGTTACGTCCTGGCGCAGAGGATTATCCTCATCCATGAAGTTGAGCACTAATTCGCTGTAACCGGTAATGGCGGTGAGGAGGTTGTTGAAGTCGTGGGCCACCCCCCCGGCCAAACGCCCCACCACTTCCATTTTCTGGGACTGAAGCAACTGCTCTTTGAGTCGTTTGCTCTCAGTGACATCCATATTCAGGGCCATGGTGCCGTTGATCTGCCCCTGCGCGTCATAGAGGGGGGCGGTAAAGACGGCAATGTCGATGAGGGAGCCATCCTTTTTGCGGCGCCGCAATTCTAGGCCATGGAGAGATTCTCCGGCCAGCATTCTTTGGACCAGTTCCTGGGACTCCTCCATCTTATCTTCGGGCACGATGGGGAGAAAACGGCCCAGGACTTCCTCCTCTTTCCAGCCGTACATCCGCTCTGCGGCCGGATTCCACATGCGGATATTTCTTTCCGGGTCCAATACCAGGATTGCCAGAGGCGCCGCTTGAATCAGAGCCTGGAGGGTTTGGTGGGCCTCCCGGAGGGCCTCCTCGGCCCTTTTGCGTTCACTGATATCCCGGTCGAAGGCCAGGACATATTTGTGTCCTTCCAATTCTATGAGGCCGATGTGTATTTCCACCGGGAAGGCGGTACCATCTTTCTTGAGATGCGTGACTTCTTCCTTGATCCACTCCCCGGCCAGGATGCGCTGCAATTTGCCTTTCTCCACAGCAGCATCAACGCCGGGATACAGGTCGCGGATGTGCAGGCCCAGCATCTGCGGCACCGTATAACCGTGCAGAGTCGCGGACGCCTGATTGGCGGCCACGATCCTGCCGCCGTTCTCCCCCTCTGCTTCCATAATCAATATGGCGTCGGGCGCGCTCTCAAAGAGCATTTTGTAACGCTGTTCGCTTTCCCGCAGCAAATCCTCGGCTTTCTTCCGGGCCGTGATATCGATGCCGGTGCTGATGAGATACTCCACTGCGCCGTCTTTATCCTTCAAGGTGGTGTAGGACCAGGCAATGAGCCGGCGTTCTCCTCCTTTAGTGACTAAATTTTTCTGGGCAGTGTTGGGGAGGCGTCCATTGCGCAGTTGGTGAAAGCGATTCCTGGCCTTTTCCTTCTCCTCCGGTATAGTAAAGTAATCCCAGAAATATTTGCCCCTTACTTCCTCAACGGCATAGCCCGTAGTCTTTTCAAATGCCTGATTGAGACGGACAATGCGTCCCTGGGGATCGAACACCACCACCAGGGCGGCGATGGTATCGAAGAGGGCGGCAATGAAATCCCTCTCTTTCTGGAGGGATTCTTCCGCCTCTTTCCTGGCGGTGATGTCCCGGCTATATTCGATCACTCCCTTGATCTGGCCGCTATCCTTGTCCTGGAGAGGGTAAGAGTAACAGTCCAGCCAACCCACATTTTCCCCGTGGGGTCCGATCTTGGAGACAATCTCCACGGCTGTTTCTCCGGTCTCCAGGGTGCGGCGGGCGCAGCACGACTCACAAGGTTCACTCCTGCCCCGGAAGGCCGCATAGCATTTTTTCCCCACCAGGGGCAAGGCATGAGCATGCCATTTTTCCATGGTGGGGTTGACGCTTAAGATCTGGAAATCTTTGTCCAGGATACTCAGGCCGTCCTGGATGCTGCTGAAGATGCTGGCCTGTAAGAGCTCCCCCTCATCTTTATTCTTGCGGCTCACCTGGTCAAAGTAGGTATAAATGAACCCGCCCAAGGCAATAATGGTGAGGAGGAGGGCCATGCGGGAATAGAGCTTGTACTTGGGAATCAAAATCTTCAAGGAATCCCAGAGGGAACCCTGGTGATAGGTGAGGATCTCCAGGCCCAAATCCACGGTTAAAGAAATTAGGCCTATCAAGATGACGACAAAGACCGTTTTAAACTTGCTGGAGAATTTCCAGTGTCCGCTCACGATTCGTCCTTTAGGCGCCAAGCGATTCCCAGGAGGAAGGATAACATTGGTCTCTACATGCTTGCAATCGGCATTTTTTGAGGAATCTAAAGAATTTTTATGAAGAAAAACGGCGGAAGCCGCTTACCATCAGGATTTTATTTGGGTCTGAGGTGGTGACCCCAGCAAACTTTCCGAGAGGAAGCGCTTCAGGAAACTTCCGGCTTCCGCCCCAGTTTTCCTTGCTTACGGTCAGCCAGGGGGTGGGTCAGATGGCCTGGAGACTCAATACAGCCGGCTCACTAGTTTGCCGTGGCGGTAAAGGGAGATGTGGCCGTCCTGGGAGATGCAGATGCCCAGGATAGAAGGGCCCCAGGCGGTGAATTCCCGGGTCACCTGATGGCGGATGCCGCTGCCTAGATCGTCTTTGGCCGGAGGCAGGCTGACGCCGGTGGCCTTGAGGCGGGCCCGGAACTGGCAGGCCTCCAGATGGTCGTTAAAGAGCAACGCCCCGTCCGATTTGGATAGGCCGGTGAGGTGGCGCAGCCAGCGTTCCTGGAGGGGTACCGGCTGCGCCAGACGCACCTGGTTTTCAATGGGAGTGCCGGCATCTTCCAGTTGCTCCCCGCTCAGACCCAAAAGGATGATGCTGCCGATACCGGCGTGGCGCACCAGGGTCAACAGGGCTTTTAGCCTGGCGATTTCCGGAGCCCGGGTCCCCGGGCAGACCTCTTTCACCTGGCGTTCCAATTCCTGCCAGAAGATGTCCTGGAACAAAGGGATATGGAGATGGCCGTGGCGATACTCCAACACCGACAGGGGGATGCGGGGGTTTTGCCGGCCCTTGAGGGCAAACCAGAAGCTGATGCGGCCCCGGTAGGAGACCGTGATCAGGGGCAGCGCCGCCCGCCAGGATCTGTTGGTGGCCAGTTGTTGATGGGTCCCCTTGGTGAGTTGCAGCAGACCGATGATTTGTCCCTGGTAGAGGGCCAGAAAGGTGTTGCGGCCGTCAGCATTGAGGAGAAATTGCTTGATGGACTGTTCCCCTTCGTCCAGGGAGGCGTAATGATCTTCCTGGTAAAGGAGCAGGTTGGGGTAGCGCTGCTGGTAGTATTCCAGGGGTTGCCCTCCGGCGAGAAAGACAAAGCCGGTGGTCAAGCGCTCTCCCTCAACGGAATAATAGAGCAGGCGCTTGAACAGGCGCCAGGCCCCGATGATAAATTCTTCCCTGATGCTGCCGGGAAATTCGCAGCGGCGCAAATCCGCAGCGCTGTGGAGCATGGAGCCGATATAGGGATTGTCCTGGGTGTCCAGCTTGATGGTGGCGCAGGGAGCCCATTCCAGGCTTTGCAGATATCCGGCCATCACCTGTTCCTCTAAGGAATAGGGGGTAAAAACCGCCAGATCTTGAGGGCCGCCGGGGGCCAGGGACAATTGGTGGAGAAGCAAACGTCCGAAGAGTATGCTGAGAAAGCGGATGTGGAAGGGGGAGAGGAGGAAGGTGGGCTGGGGAGTGCGCAGCCAGAGGTCCACCGCCGCGCCCCCTATCTCCAGGCGGAGTAAATGGGACAACCCTTCCATGTCCCGGAGAGAGAGATTGGGATAGATGGTGCCCCGGACCTCCAAGGGCTGGCGTTGGAAGGAGGCGGCAAAACAGGGGAAGAGGTCCACCCCCTTGGCTTCCAGGGGAACGGCGTCCCGGGGATGCTCCCCCTCGGCCACCACCTCGCAGGTGGTGGTGTCATGGATCAGGCGCAAAACCTCCCCGGAGGTCAACAGGGGGCGAAGCCGCTCGGCAAAAGGCGCCGGCGACAGGGATGGAGTTCTGGCCATGCTGCTCCTCAGGCTGAAAATGATGCTAATAGGGCCGCAGATGGAGAAACCTATCAACCGTGAGCCAAGGCCGACGCGCCGGCTCCTGTCAATTCCTGTCCACCGCTAACCGCCACCTGCCTTCCTTCAGTTAACTATTAATATATATTCAAATTTTCCCAGGTAAAGGGAGTAAGGTCAAAGGCGGCGCAAGTTTTGGCAAAATGCGGCCAGGTCCCGGCTCTCCAGGCGGATGCGGCCGGCGATGGCGGGCCAGTCCAAAGTAAGGAGTTCCCGATTCCGGAGCAGCCAGCGCCCGGCCACCATCACGTGGCGCACGTCTGCGGCCCGGGCGGCATAGACCAGGTGGGAGTAAGGGTCAAACAACGGCGTGAGATGGGCCTGGTTTAAGTCCAGCACCAACAAATCCGCGTCCTTGCCGGGGGTGAGGGTGCCGGTTTTTTCTGCCAGGCCCAGGACCTTAGCCCCCTCCCGGGTGGCCAGGGCCACCGTCTGGGCCGCGGGCAGAACCGTGGGGTCGTGGCGCCAGACCTTGTGCAGCCGGGCCGCCAGACTCATCTCCCCGAAGAGGTCCAGGTCGTTATTGGAGGCGGCCCCGTCGGTCCCCAGGCCCACCGTCACTCCCCGGGCCAACAGCTCCGGGACGGGAGCCACGCCCGCGGCCAGCTTCAGGTTGGACTCCGGGCAGTGGCTGACCTTCACCCCCCTTGAGGCCAGGAGGTCTTGATCGTCAGGCGGCAGCCAGACCCCGTGCACCGCCACCGTCAGTTCATCCAGCAGCCCCAGGCGGTCCAGGTTGGCCCCGGGAGTCAAGCCCTGTTGTTGCTGCAATTCCTCCACTTCCTGCCGGGTCTCTGCCAGGTGGAGGAAGAACGGCAAACCCCGGTTGCGAGTTATGGCCTTAGCCTGTTTCAGGGTCTCCGGGCCGCAGGTGTAAGGGGCATGGCAAAATATGGTGGAAGTGATGAGGCCCGGGTCAAAATCAGCGCCTGATTCCACAAACGCCGCGGCCACCTGGAGGTTGTCCCGGGGATCGGGGATGCCCGGAGCCAGGAAGTCCACCACCCCCTGGGCCGTCACCGTCCGCAGCCCGGCCTGGGCCAGGGCCCGGCGGGACTCGGTCTCATAGAAATAGCTGTCGGCCACGGTGGTGGTGCCGCCTTTGATCATCTCCGCCGCCGCCAACAGCGTCCCCCAGTAAACCTTCTCCGCGTCGAGCCAGGTAGCCTCCGCCGGAAAGATAAAATCCTGGAGCCACGCCTGTAAGGGGAGATCGTCGGCCAGACCCCGAAACCAGACCATGGCCGCGTGGGCGTGGGTGTTGACCAATCCGGGCATTACCAAAGCGCCTTGGGCGTCCAGGAGCTGGCGGGCGGGGGGCAAGGAAGGGAAGGGAGGGGGGGCGCAACCCACCGCGGCGATCTTGCTTCCCTTAACGGCTACATAACCATGGGCCAAAGGCGCAGCCCCGGGCTCCAGAGTGAGCGCCAAGGCGTTGTGGATGAGGATATCCGCCTCACCTGGGGGTTTAGTGGCGGCGCCGGACGGGGGGGAACTCAAGGGGCTATCCGGCAGGCGAATTGCGTCGCCGCCTCTTCCTGGTACTTGTTTCTGATGGTTTGGATCAATTCCTGGATATCAAAAAACGCGGCCACGACCTCCGGGTCAAACTGCCTGCCTGACTGTTCCCGGATAAAACCCAGGGCCTCTTCCGGGGGAAAGGGGTCTTTGTAAACCCGTTTGGAGACCATGGCGTCGTAGGCGTCCGCCAGGGCCACGATCCGGGCGGGGAGAGGTATTTCCTCTCCCTGTTTGCCTCGGCCCATTTGCAGGCGGTCGGCGTTAATGTCGGCTATCTTGCCGGGATAACCGTTCCCGTCCCACCTTTCGTGGTGATTCAGGGCGATTTCGGCGCACATGACATCCAGATCGGAAATAGGGTTGGCAAAGAGCCGGGCGCCATAAATGGTATGGTACTTGATGGTGGTAAATTCATCGATCTCCAAGCCCCCCGGCTTCTTTAAAATCGCGTCGGCAATGGCGATCTTTCCCAGATCGTGGAGCATGGCGGCGATCCTGATCAGGTCCCGGGTCTTCTTGATTTCCGGCTCGGAGATATCCCGGGTTAAGGCCCATTGGTGATAGATCTCCGCCGCATAAGCGCCGACCCGGTTGGCGTGGGCCCCGGTTTCTTCGGGGTCCCGGAGCTCGCACATTTTAATCATGCGCAGTATGACTTCCCGGGTCAACTGGGCTTTTTCCACCGCGGTGGCGGTATTGTTGGCAAAATAACCCAGGACCACCTGGTCATGTTCGGTGAAGGGGATGGCTTTCCCCCTCTCGTCCAGGGCATTAATGATCTCCATAACTCCCACAATCCTGTCCCGGCTGGTTTTCAGGGGCAGGACGATCATGGACTTGGTGCGGTAGCCTGAGGCGTCATCGAAGTAACGGTTAAAAGTGTAAGGCCTGGACGGGGGAATCTCGTACACGTCGTCAATCACCAGGGGTTGGCCCGTACAGGCGGTATAGCCGGCGATGGAACGGTGGTCCAGGGGCAGGGTGTGGGTGGTGTAAATAAGTTTTTTGCAGGCGGAACTGAACAGCCGGTCGTTGTGCAGAAAACTGAAATTTAGAACGCCGTTTTCCACTAGATAGATGGAACCCGCCTCCGCGGCCGTGAGCCGCCTGGCCTCCAACAACAGGGCATCCAGCAAAACGGTGAGGTCCTTGAAGTTATGCAGCTCCTCCATGATAATCAGGAGCTTTTCGAAGTTGTCAGGTTCGTGATTGTGCAACAAGTTCCCGGCTCCCTTAAGTGCGGCAAGGTTGGGGCGACCAGGGTTGAGGGCCCATGGTCCCCCGGCCCCCTGACCAAGCCTTCATTTGCTGATATCCACCGGCGCGCCGCTCTGTTCTTCCACGGCCTGGAGGAATTTGGTCCAATTGATCTGCCCTTCCAGGCCCTTGCTCTGGAGGCGTTTTAAGGCATAGCGCAGCATATTGGGGACTTTGAAATAGATGTCTTCGTGGACTTCTATAAAAACACGGCCACGGAGGAACCCGAACTTCACCGGTTCATAGATCACGTCCACGGTGGTGCCCACGGGGGTCATATCGAACAATTTTTCAATGTCTTCGGGGTAATGGCGGATACAGCCGTGGCTCACCAGGCGGCCCACCCCCATGGGCGCGTGGGTGCCGTGGAGGCCGTAGCGGGATAATCCCAGCCAGCGGTGGCCCACGGGATTGTCATCCCCCGGGGGCATGTAGGACATGCCGTATTTAGCCCGGAGTTTTTCGGGGATGCGCCAGCCGGGGTTCTTGGATTTGCTCTGGACCCGGAAGTGCTTGCCGATGGGTGACTTGTAGTCCAGGACGCCGAGACCCAGGGGAAAGGTGTAGACCTCGCTTTTCTCCGGGAAAAAGCGGTAGCCCCGCAGTTCCGCCACGTTGATCAGGTAACCGGGATAATGGGAGCGCTCAGGGATAATCCAGCGGGTGGGAATGTCGATGATGGTGTCCCAGGGGAGATAAAAATGGTCCAAACTCCGGTGATAGCGGGCCAGTTCCCAGAACCCCAGGTCGTATTGCCGGGCAATCTTATAGAGATTTTCATAGCGCACGATGAGGTGCCTTTGGGGCTCCCCCACCACGGTGACGGCTTCCGGGTCGATCCCGCCCCCCTTAGGCAGGCGGTAGTGGAAGGGGCCTGCGGCCCAGGCGAAGGATGCAACAAAGAGGAAACAACTTATCAGGAAAAGCTTGAGAATTCTTAGAAGTATTGACATCCCCGCCATTTTATATGAAAAAGAGGGACAGAAAAAGAAAAAAGGGGCGGTAAGCAAGCGCTAGCCCCAGGGAACCGAGATGATTCTAGACGTCCATACCCATATCTTCCCCCCGGAGGTCTGCCGCCGGCGGGAGGATTTTTTTGCGGATGAGCCGGCCTTCCGCCTGCTGTACGAGTCCCCCAAGTCCAAAATGGCGGGGCCGGAGGAGATGCTCAAGGCCCTGGAAGAACAAGGGGTGAGGGCCGCGGTGATCTTGGGCTTCCCCTGGCGCCAGGAGAGGCTCTGGCGCCGCCACCACGAAGTGATCCTGGAGGCCCAGCGGCGCTGGCCCCAAAGGCTCATAGGTTTTTGCGCGGTGCACCCCGCCGAATCCGGCGCGGCCCGGGAAGTGGAACGCTGCCTGGCCGCGGGGTTTAGGGGCGTGGGGGAACTGGCCTGGTATTTGGAAGATTTAGGAGAGGATCTGGCCACCTATCTGGCCCCCATCGCCGAACTCTGCCAGCACTACCGGGTCCCCCTGATGCTGCATATCAACGACCCGGTGGGGCATGAGTACCCGGGGAAGGGAACCATTTCCCTGGCCGCGGTCTACCGGCTTATCCGGGATTTTCCCCAAGTTGACTGGATTCTGGCCCACTGGGGGGGCGGCCTCCCCTTCTACGGCCTGATGAAAAAAGAGGCCCCGGAGGTCTTTAACCGGGTCTATTTCGACACCGCGGCCTCCCCCTACCTCTACCGCCCGGCCATCTACCGCCTGGCCGCGGAGATGGTGGGGCCGGAGAAGATTCTTTACGGCAGCGATTATCCCCTGTTGCCCGCGTCCCGCTACCTCAAGGACATGGAGCAGGCCAATCTGCCGGAGGACTGGCGGGAGATGATTTTAGGGAAGAACCTGGCGGGGTTGTTGGGGTGCTGATATGTTAGCGTAATTAGTCATCGAAAGGTGATTTCATCGTAGGGGCGAACCTTGTGTTCGGTCTTCCAGTATGTCCTGGTCGATAAGACCGGCAAGCACAGTCTCCAGGAATTGAGAAGCTTCCAGGATTGGTATCTCCGTTATTACCTGCAAAGCGTTCCCGGCGTTGCGGAAGTGGCTTCCCTC
>JBMORF010000068.1:0-61660 GCA_049322315.1 Thermodesulfobacteriota bacterium
TGCAGCCCCCCTGCTTTCCCTAGCCTGCCCATGATTACAATCGGTTTGGGAATCCCGGGCGCTAAAATACGAGATCCTTCGCTGCGCTCAGGATGACAATGTTACTTATTTGACAGCATCTTGGTATAAGGGGGAGCTTCAGGTTCAGGGACAACTGCCCACAGCTCACGGCTTTCTGCTTACGGCTCACCTTATAAGTCCCAACAACCCCCAGGGCCCGGCGCTTCCAGCCAGGAGGGCGATAAAAGTGATGCCGGCCATCATCAAGGAGGTGGCGTACAACACGCGGATAGCCTGGCGGTGGTGCGGCGCAGCCAGGGGCTGCCGGGGGTCGCCGATGAAGGGTTTTTGCACTACCTGGCCGAAGTAGGTGCTGGGGCCTCCCAGGCGCACCCCCAGGGCTCCGGCCATGGCGGCCTCAGGCCAGCCGGCGTTGGGGCTGGCGGCGTTCCTCGCGTCCCGGCGCAGAATCCGCCAGGCTTCCCGGGCGTCGAGGCCCATGGCTGCGGCGGCCGCCAACATGAGCAGGGCGGTGAGGCGGGCCGGCAGATAGTTAAGCACATCGTCAGCCCGGGCCGCCATTTTGCCGAACTTGGCGTAGCGGTAGTTTTTGTAGCCCACCATGCTGTCCATGGTGTTGGCGGCTTTATAAAGGAATAGACCGGGCAGGCCCAACAGCAGGATGAAGAACATGGGGGCCACCACGCCGTCCGCCAGGTTTTCCGCCACGGTTTCCAGGACGCCCCGCCTGATCTCCTCCGGTCCCAACTGGGAGGTATCCCGTCCCACGATCATGCCCAGGTGGGACCGGGCGTCATCCAGGTTCCCTTTGCTTAGGGCCTCTTCCACCTTGCGGCTTTCGTAATGCAGGCTGCGGATGGCCAGGCCGGTATATAAGAAATAGGCCAGCACCACGAACCCGGCTCCCCGGGGCAGGAACATCAACGCCCCCATCACCCCCAGAACCACGATCAAAGTAGTCCCCATCACCCCCAGCCAAAAGAGGACTCCTGACCCCACCCGGGGCCGGTAGCAGACCCCTTCCCAATACTCTATGACCCGGCCCAGAAACCGGATGGGATGGGGCCATTGGGGGGGGTCCCCCAGGAGGAGGTCCAAAAAGCACGCCGCGAGGAAAGGGAAGGCCAGGCCCATGAGGTGCTCCTGTCAATATTGGTTTTCCGTTTTCCGTTTTCCGTTTTGCGTTTTTGATCACTGATCACTGATCACTGATCACTGGCCCTCGGCCCCTGATCCCTGACCAAAACCTCCGCCAGCGCCCCCAGAAGCCGCTCATTATCCCCCCGGGAGCGCACCGCCACCCGGAAGAATCTCTCATCCAGGCCCCGGAAGTTGCTGGCGTCCCGGATCACGATTTTTTGCGACAACAATGCTTGACGCAAACCGGCCGCAGTAAAATCCGGCCGGGTGAGCTTCACCAGGAGGTAATTCACCACGCTGGGAAAGGGCTTTAGTCCGGATAAGGAGGAAAGCCCCTGAAAGAGAAAATCCTTCTCTTCCTGGACCAAAGCCCGGGAACGGGCCATATAATCTAAGTCCTGAAGGCAGGCCCGGCCCATGGCCTGGGCCAGGGTGTTTACCGACCAGGGTTCCTGAAGCGCTCCCAGACGGCTGATGCTCTCCGGAGCCGCCAGGAGATACCCCAGGCGCATGCCGGGGATGGCAAAAAACTTGGTAAAGGAGCGTAGAATCAGGACCCGGGGGAATCGGGCCAGATGCATCTTAAAGGAAGCCTCTTCCACAAAATCCACAAAGGCCTCGTCCAGCAACAACCTGACGCCGGCGTTATTCAACCTGGCCGCCACTTCCAGCAACAACTCCGGCGCCAGCAACACCCCGCTGGGGCTGGCGGGTTGGGCCAGAAAGACCAAATCCGCGCCCTTGGGGTCCAGCGGCGCCTCCAGGGTGAAATTTTGGGTCTCGGTGGTCATCTGAAACTCCACCGGCACCCCGGCCGCGCTTAAGGCATGCTCGTATTCGCTGAAGGCCGGGGCCGCAATCAGCGCCTTTTGGGGCTTAAGCGCCCGGGCCGCCAGATAGATGAGTTCCGTGGAGCCGTTTCCCACCAGTATCTGTGCGGGGCTTAAGCCATGGTAAGCCGCCAGTTCCCGGGTCAACTCCAGACAGCGGCGGTCCGGGTAATGGACGATTTCCGGCAAGGACTCCTGGATGGCCCCCATGATTCCCGCAGGAAATCCCAACGGGTTGATATTGGCCGAAAAATCCAGGAGTTCGCTAAGTTCCAGCCCCAACGTCCGGGCCAGGTGATAAACGTCGCCCCCGTGAGGCGGGGTCTTTTCCAGAGTATTATTAATCATATTCATCAGTTCGCGGATAATTTAAATGTAGTTTTAATCGTTCCCCAACTCCCTTGCGAAACGCCATTGGCTGCTAAGCTCCAGCTCGCTCGCGCCGGCTGCCAAGCAGCAGTTAAACCTGGTCCCGCGGCTCACCCGTAAATTTTGCCAAGTTGCCCCTGGGACTACCCTTATATTGGTTGCCAAAAGTTTTTTCCGCCCCCCCTCACCCTGGCCCTCTCCCCCCGCGGGGGGAGAGGGGATAAAGAGGAAAGAACTTTTGGTAAATGCTATAATTTTGAACCTTGAACTTTGAACCATATTTTATGGCTGAATCATTCCCCGAATCCGGTCAATATCCAGGTGTTGGCGCAGCAAATCCGCCAGACGGTCCAACTGCGTCTCCTGAAAATCCCGGAAAGACAAGGCCGGGGAGTTCCCTCCCGTCTGCTCCCCGGACTGGGAAATCGACGCCAGAAAATCCCGGCGAAATCGGTCGTTATCAAAGAGGCCATGGAGATAAGTCCCCCAAACGCGGCCGTGAGGACTGACCCAACCGTCTACCACCCGCACCGGCAGGCCGTTGCGGCTGATGACCTCCAGCGCCGGCCGCCCCTCGCCCCGGGGCTCCGTCACCCCCATGTGAATTTCATAGGCCTTGATGGGCTCGCCGGCCTCTCCTCCCCCGGCCGTCCGGGCTTCCACCTGGGTGGTGGTCTTGGCCCCGGCCATGGTGGTAACCACCGGCAAGAGCCCGAGCCCCCTCTCCGTCCGGGGCGGTCCTTCCACCCCCAGGGGGTCCCGGACCTCCTCCCCTAAAATCTGGTAGCCTCCGCAAATACCGACAATATAGCCCCCTTGTCTGGCAAAAGCCTGAATCTGCGGAAACAGCCCGGTCTCTTTAAGATAGAGAAGGTCACTGATGGTATTCTTGGTCCCCGGCAGAATTAGCAGGTCCACCCCCTCCAGACCATGACGCTGGTCCAGATACCGGAGAGAAACCCCCGGCTCCTGCGCCAGGGGGTCGAAATCGGTGTAATTGGAGATATGGGGCAGGCGCAGCACCCCGAGACGCAGGGAGGCGGCCTCGGACCAATCCTGGCGAGTGTGCTTGCGCCCCAGGGCCACGCTGTCCTCCTCGGGGATCACCAAATCCGGGGCGTAGGGCAGCACCCCCAGAACCGGCCGCCCGGTGCGCTTCTCAATGATCTTTTCCCCTTCAAGGAACAGGGCCGGGTCACCCCGAAATTTGTTGATGATAAACCCGGCCAGCAAGCGGCGCTCTCCGGGAGTCAGGAGATGATATGAGCCGATGGTGGCGGCAAAGACCCCGCCCCGGTCGATATCCGCCACCAGAAGCACCGCGGCTCCCGCCTTTTTGGCCATATTGAAGTTCACCAGGTCGTTTTTCTTCAGGTTCAGTTCCACCGCGCTGCCGGCCCCCTCCAGGACAATAAGCTCGTAAGCCTGGCTGAGGCGGCGGTAGCTCTCCATCACCTTCTTGACCAGCCGGGGTTTGTGCCGGTAATAGTCCCGCGCGGCAAAGTCGCCATAAATCTTC
Source organism: Thermodesulfobacteriota bacterium (assembly GCA_049322315.1). Taxonomy (GTDB): domain Bacteria; phylum Desulfobacterota; class Desulfobaccia; order Desulfobaccales; family 0-14-0-80-60-11; genus SURF-52. The sequence continues at coordinate 3,880 of JBMORF010000068.1, forward strand.
CCCTGGACGATCACCTGGGACCCGATCTGACTGCTGGGCTTGAGCAAGATAGGATTCATGTCCACGTGGGGGATAAGCCCCGCGGCCTGGGCCTGCACCACCTGGGCCCGGCCCATCTCCCCGCCCTCCGGGGTAATGAAACTGTTCAAGGCCATATTTTGGGCCTTAAAGGGCGCAACCCGTATGCCCTCTTGCCGGAAGATGCGGCAGAGCCCGGCCACCATCAGACTTTTGCCCACGTCCGAGCCGGACCCCAAGATCATCAAAGGACGGTATTTCATGTGAAGTTGCCAGTTGCCAGTTTTTTCATCCTCGTTCCCAAGCCCTGCTGGGGAACGCAATTGTCCGTCCCAGCTCTGCTTGGACACCTTATATTCACCAGCCAGTAGACAGTGATCAGTGGACAGTTTTTCTCCGGCTACTGATTACTGGCTACTGGCTACTATCTTCTTCCCCCACCTGATACTTGCTCAGATAACCCCGGGGGGTAATCATATAAGGGCCATAAGTAAAAGTCTGGGAATTGCCCACGATGACAAGGGTCTGCATATCCACCTGATGCGTCAGCATCTCGGCCAGAGTGGTCACCACCACCTCCTGGCCCTCCCGCATGGCCTTAACCACGATGCCCACCGGGGTGGCCGGGTCTTTAACTTTCAGCAATAAATCCCGCACCGCGCCCAACTGCCAGTCCCGCTTCTTGCTCTTGGGGTTATACAGGACGATGACCAGATCCCCGGCCGCGGCCAGCTCCACCCGCTGGTGAATCATCTCCCAGGGAGTGAGCAGGTCGCTCAGGGAGATGACCGCGAAATCGTGCATCAGCGGCGCGCCCAAGAGGGCTGCGGCTGCGCCCAGGGCCGGCACCCCGGGGATCATCTCCAGATGAAAGTCCACCTCCCCGAGATCTTCCGGGGGTCCCACCTTCAGCCCCCGGGCGGCGCAGATCTCCAACACCAGCCCGGCCATGCCGTAGATGCCCGCGTCCCCGCTGGAGACCAGGGCCACCCGTTGCCCGGCCAGGGCCCGGTCTATGGCTGCCTGGCAGCGTTTCACCTCCGCCTTCATCCCCGAGGAGAGAATCTCTTGGTGGGTTAAAAACGGCTCTATCAGGTCGAGGTAGGTGCGGTAGCCCGCCACCACCTGGGCCGCATCCAGGGCCGCCTTCGCCTGGGGGATGAGGTACTCCGGAAAACCGGGCCCCAGGCTCACCACCGTCAGGCGACCCGGGCCACGGCCAGGGTGGCGTTGGCCCCCTTCACCTTGGCCAGGATCAGTTCCCCGCCCCCGGCCTTCAGGGCCGCGGCTTCGCTGACGCTCGTCACCCCCAGATGTTTCGCCACTTGCGGGGACGGATGGGGCACGTTCACGGTTTTCAGTTCCTCGGCGGTAAACCATAGAAATTCCACTCCCAGTTCTGCGGCGGCCTGCCGCAGGCCGGGTTCCTCCTTCTTGGCTTCAATGGTGGCCAGGGCCCTTAAGGATGCGAGAGCAAGCCCTTCCTGCCTAAAGATTTTCTGTATAAATTCGCTAAGTTCACCGGCCGGAGCGCCTTTATGGCAGCCCATCCCGGCCACCAGGTTCCGGGGCCGAAGAATCAGCCACCCTTCAGGCCAGTCCCGTTCCCGGAAACCCACGTAAACCCCGGGACCTTCAGCGGCCAGGGCCGCGGTCACGTCGTTTTCAAGGATAAAAAGGCCGGGGTTTTCCTCTAATATGTCCGCGAAATAACCATCCGGGTCCACCAGGCGCACGGGCCGCCCGGACAAGAGCGCCATGCTCACCTGGCGCACCACGGCCAGGTTCTCGATCAGCAAACCCCTTTGCGCCGCCAGGGAATCCAGGGCCGGCAGTTTCTGCACATCGGTGGCGGTGGTGATCACCGGAGTGCCATTAATGATTTTGGCCACCTGTTTAGCCAGGTCATTGGCCCCCCCCAGGTGCCCGGAGAGGAGGCTGATGGCAAACTTGCCCGCCTCATCCACCACCACCACCGCCGGGTCTTTATCTTTGCCTTGCAGCAAAGGAGCAATGGCCCGCACCACAATCCCCGCAGCCATGACACAGACCAGATTTTCACCATGCTCGAACGCTTCCCGGAAAACCGCGGCCAGGTTATCGAAGGCCTTAATCTCCGGGGCCTCCCCAGCCTGGGAGCGCGGCAGCCAGCACCGGGCTCCCGCCAAACCCCGGCAGATTACCCGGGCCAGGGCTGCGCCCTGGGGGGTGAGGGCCAGGACTCTAGTGGCGCGTTCCATCATTCACCAGATCATCCAAACCATGTCACGGTGGGCGGAAGGCTTTCAAAGTCCCCCTTTCCTAAAGGGGGATTTAGGGGGATTTTGATACGCCCAATTAAATCCCCCCTGCCCCCCTTTAGAAAAGGGGGCTAAAACCCGCCTAGCCACTGTCTTTTAAAAAGATGGTGGTTAAATTCCTTATCTCTAATCTTCTGAACCGGTACGGTAACCATGGGAGAAAGTCCGGTCGTAGAGCTTGGACTGGGCCTTGAGCCGCCCTTCCCTGGCGGCCAGGGCCGGGCTCACCATGATCAGGGCCTGGCGCTCGATGCCTGCCTCTTTAATCTTAGTCGCGATATCCGCCAGGGTGCCCCGGATGATCTGCTGGTCCGGCCAACTAACCCGGTGGGCCACCACCACCGGCGCGCTGGGGCCGTAAGAGCCGGTAAGGTCCGCCACCACCTGGTCAATCAGCTTGGTGCTGAGATAAATGACCAGGGTAGCCCCAGGCCGGGCCAGCTCAGGCAGGGCCTCCCTCTCCGGTACCGGGGTGCGCCCCGCAGCCCGGGTCAAAATGATGGTCTGGGTCACTTCCGGGAGGGTGAGTTCCTGGGCCAGGGCCGCGGCGGCCGCGGACGCGGCGGTGACCCCGGGAATAACCTGGCAGGGAATCTCTTCCTGCTCCAGGATTTCCAGTTGCTCCTGCATGGCGCTAAACAGGGCGGTATCCCCGGAATGGACCCGCACCACCCGTTTTCCGGCCCGGTGTGAGGCAATGATCTTGGCAACGATCTGCTCCAGGGCCAGGGCCGCGGTGTCGATCAAGGCGGCTTCCGGTTTGGCCCAACCCAGAACCGCCTCCGAAACCAGGGAACCGGCGTAGAGGACCACGTCCGCCGCGGCCAGAGCCCGCTGTCCCTTGACCGTGATCAACTCCGGGTCGCCGGGCCCGGCTCCTAAAAAAATTACGGGAAATTTTTCTGCCATTTACTCTTCTTCTTGCGTCTTTGCGCCTTGGCGTTTTGGCGTGAAGATTATTTTTTTACCACTAACGATCCACACCGGATTGAAAGCTTGCATAAAAGCCCCACCCGCCAGAGGCCGGGAACGGCTCACCTGGAGCTGGACCACCTCCATCTGCAAACCAGCAGCCCCTAAAATCCCTCGGGCCGTCTCCAGGGTCTCCAGTAAGGTGGCTGTAAGGACCACCTTACCCCCGGGTTCCAATCGACTTAAGACTTCTCTTAGGATGTCCCCCACCTCCCGGCCGCCGCCGCCGATGAACACCCGTTGGGGGTCCGGCAGGTCAGCCAGGCAGCCGGGCGCCTGGCCACAAACCACTTCCAGATGTGACACGCCGAACTTGGCGGCATTGGCCCGAATCTGCCCGGCTCGCTCCGGGTGTTGCTCCACCGCCATGATTTTACCGCCGGGGATCAGCAGGCTGGCCTCCAGGCCCACGGAGCCGCAACCCGCGCCCACGTCCCAGAGGACCAAACCGGGATGCAACTCCAGTTTGGCCAGGACCACGGCCCGGACCTCCGCCTTGGTGATCAGGCCTTGCTGGTGTTCAAAAGCCTCTTCCGGCAGCCCCAGGTGCAAGGGTCCTGCCCCAATCGGCGGCGAGGACGCGTCCAAGGCGCCTGTTTTTCGTAGGGGTGAACCTTGTGTTCGCCCAGCCTCCGGGGCGAACACAAGGTTCGCCCCTACATTGAATACCTCTTTAATGGCAACTCGGCTGGACAGAATCACCACCATATTCAAGGGCGAAAATTCCCGATCTCTCGCCTCTTCAGGGCTGAGCCAGGTGAGGCGCTCCTTTTCCTGTCCCAGGTCTTCCAAGACGCAGAGCCGGGCTGAGTACTGCCCACGCGCCAGCAGTAAGTTGGCAATAGCTCCAGGATGGTGCTCCGGATCGGTATAGACGATCAACTTCTCCGCTTGCTCCAGAGCCGCCTCCAGGGGCTCCCAGCCCCGGCCGTGGAGGCTGACGATCTGCGCGGCTTGCCAGGATATTTGCAGACGGGCGCAGGCGGCCTGGACCGCGGTGATATTGGGGTGGACGATAACCCCCTCCGGCCCCAGGACCTTCACCACCAAGGGACCCACCCCATAGTAAAGCGGGTCTCCCGAGGCCAGGACCACCACCCGTTGATCCGCGGCCAGGGCCGGGAGTTGGGCCAGGGTGCCTTCCGGGTCTTTCCCCAGGACGATTTTCTGGGCCGGATGCTCCGGGAAATACCCCAGGAGACGCCGCCCCCCCACCAGCACCTGGGCCTCCCGGATGATCTCTAGGGCCCTGGGCGTCAGGTCCGCCGGGGACATGCCCAGGCCCACCACGTGTACGGGGATCATGTTCAAAGCTCTCATACCAATTCGCATTCAAAGGACGTTGAACTGTGGGCGAACCTTGTGTTCGCCCGTGGCTCCGGGGCGAACACAAGGTTCGCCCCTATAGTATCTTTTTGACTGCAACTCGGTATCAGCAGTCAGCTTGCAGCTATCAGCAAAATCAAAAACCGGGCAAGACAGGTCTTTGAAGTCCCCCTTTCTTAAAGGGGGATTTAGGGGGATTATCAGGAGGTTAATATAATCCTCCCTGCCCCCTTTAGAAAAGGAGGGGCAAATGCTAACCTATGGTTCCGGTTTTTTCCTCCTTTAACATAGAACCCAGTGGTGAGGCAGGCTAAAGCCTGCAATTACTTTTTTCCAGGACTATCCCCCTGCCAGAGAGGCGACCCGGTAAAATCCAGAATCACCGCGGCCAAATCCGGGCCGGGACCGGCATAGTCCCGCAAGGCCGCCAGCATCCCCTCTCCCACTGCGGCCACCACCGGTTGAGCCTGGGCTGCCAACAACAGTTCCAGGGCTTGCCGGGCGGTGTTGGCCCGGGCCATCTCTTGGGCCAGGCGGGCGTTTCCGGTCTTTTCTCCAGTCAACCGGCCCAACTGTTTCAGGTTGGCCAACCCCCGGGAGGCATGGGTGTGGCCGAAACCCTGGGCGATTTTCACGGCCTTGCCGAAAAAGGCCCCCACGGTAATTTCCGGAAACTTGAGGTTGGCCCCGGTCTTCAAGGCGAAACGCACGTAATCCCCCATTTGCACAAAGGCCTCTTCCGGCAGCTCCGGCAGCAGGGTCTGGAGGTATTGCTCGCTTTTGCCCCCGGTGCTGAAGACGATCTTTTTAAGCCCCAAAGCCTGGGCCACCTTCAGGCTGGCGGCGATGGTGGCCCGGTAGGCCGCATGGGAAAAGGGCTTCACCAGCCCGGTGGTCCCCAAGATGGAGATGCCGCCTATGATTCCCAGCCGGGGGTTCAAAGTGTGGCGGGCCATCTCCTCGCCCCGGGGCACGAAAATTTCCACTCCCAGGCGCATGGGCTTTTCCGGAAAAACCTGGTCCCATACCGCTTTCAGGCTGCCCCGGATCATCCGCCGGGGCACCGGGTTGACCGCCGGCTCCCCCACGGCCAGGACCAGACCCGGTTTGGTCACCCGGCCCACGCCTTCGCCGGCCTGGAAAATAACCTCCTCTTTGCCCCCCTGATCATCCAGCAAGCGCACCCGGACGCCGATCTCCGCCCCGTTGGTCACATCCGGATCGTCCCCCGCGTCTTTGATGACCGCGGCGAGGCCCCCACTCCCATAACGGCGATGATAATTAAGCGGGATGCTCAGGCTGCCGCCCCCGGGCAGAGCCACCTCCACTTTATCCGGGCAGGGCATCTCTAACAACTCCCGCAAGGCCCCCTGGGCCGCAGCCGCAGCCGCGGTGCCCGTGGAAAAGCCCTGGCGCAGCTCCTTCCGGGGCCGGGGCGGCTCCACCGGATCGTGATAATTAATTAAATCCTGATTTTTCAAAATATTCTCTGGCGCCTTGGCGTCTTGGCGTCTTAGCGTGAGCTAAACATTATCCCCACAGCGCATAAGGCACTGTCACCAGCACCAGGCTCACCAGCCGCAGGCCCTGGCTCAGTAGCAGATATTCGGTCCCCAGTTTCGGGGAAAAAATCCCCATATGCGAGGGCAACTGGTGCCTTATGGCCCGGATGGGCGTGGCCACGATATTCCCCAGGACCAGGGCCAGGACGGTCTGCTGGATGGTCAGGGTCCCGGCCTGTAAAAACGCGCCCGCTGCGGCCATGCCGGAAGTAAACTCCGTGGCCACGCTGAAAATCACCACGCTGGCCGCCTCCATGGGGAAAAAGCTCACGGCCACATGCGAGGCGAAAACCTCCCGGAGCCATTTAAAAAATCCCCCATCATTGAGGATAAAAATAAACAGAAAGATGGGCAGCGTATAAAGGATGACCCGGGAAAAACGCTGGCGGAACTTGCGCCAGATTTCCTGGGCCAATCCTTCCTTTTTGATCTCCTGCGGCACCGCCAGGGAGCCGGCCCCATCCGCTTCCGCCGTCAGCCGCATCCGCCCGTAAATCAGGTAGACCGCGGTCCGGAGCAGGGCTGAACTTAAGGTCAATCCCAGATAAATCAAGCCGGCCTGCTTGACCAACGGCAAAATTATAAAAAAAGTGGTGGGCAGGTGCAGCAGATAAACCGGCAGGCCGCTGTTCAACAGATAGGTCAGGGTCATTTCCCGGCGGCTGATTTTTCCTTCCTGCCACAGCGTCACCAGCATGGTGTTGGCCATTATCCCGGAAAAGAACGCGGCCGTGAAACTGGCCCCGCATTCCCGGCGGAGGTGCCCCCAGCGGAGCAGCGGCGCGGCCAGGCTCCCCAATCTGGCGGCCCAGCCCAAAGACTCGATGGCCTGCCCCACCAACAGCCCCACACCCATGTAAACCAAAAGCCTTAGGAGTGGAGAAGCCAGTTGGCGGTAGAGCTTCTTCACCGTGAGGTGATGCTCCCCGGGCCACCAGCCCAGCCAGTAGCTGACCCCCGCCAGGACGACAACCAGGAGCACCAGCCAATGCCCCCAACCGCCTCTGTTCTTATCTCCCCCCTTCAATACCCTCTGCCCTTCTTTTTAATAATGATCATAGAGAGATAGGACAGGGTCTCCTCTTTCAGGTCCCGGAGGTTTTCCACCACCGTTTCGCCGTCCAGGCCGCATCGGCTGATGCACACGGCCCGGTCCAACAGGTCCAACTCCTCCAGGGCCTGGTAGATTTCCTTGAAATTACGGTAAGTCTTGAGCATGACGATATTATCGGTTTTGTCCACCACCTCCCGGAGTCGAGCCGCGCCCTGGGCCCCGGACACCAGGAAAAACGATTCCTCCCCTTCGGTGAGGGGGGTATGGGTCAGGGCCGCGGCCGCGCTGTAGGAGGTGATGCCGGGAATAGTGATCACCCGGGCCTCCGGTTGCAGCCGCTTGATGGTTTTCAGGAGATACCCGAAGGTGGAGTAGGTCAACGGGTCCCCCAGGGTGACGAAGGCCGCATCCTCGCCGGCATTGAGGACCTCCAGGACCAGGGCGGCGTTCTTTTCCCAGGCCTCCTGCAACACCTGGGGGTCCCGGGTCATGGGAAAGGGGAGGTGCTCGATGCCGGCGCCGTTCAAGTGGCAGCGGACGATATTCAGGGCCAGGCTGTAGCTGTTTTTGCTGGAGCAGGAGGCAAAAATGTGGGGCACCTGCTGCAACACCCGCAGGGCCTTGAGGGTGATCAGATCCGGATCCCCCGGTCCCACGCCGATCCCGTAAAGGGTCCCGATTTTGGCGGTCATGAGTCCATCTCCTTCAGGGCCGCGACGGCCAGGGCATTAATCACGGCCGCGGCCAAGGCCGAGCCTCCCTTGGGTCCCAAGGACGTGATAAAAGGACAGTTTTGTCGCGTCAAAGCTTCTTTGGACTCCGCGGCGTTAACAAAGCCCACGGGCAGCCCCACCACCAGGGCCGGGGGTGGGGCCCCGGCGGCCAGCAACTCCAGGAGTCTTAACAGGGCCGTGGGCGCATTGCCGATGGCCACGATGCCTCCGGCCAGCCGGGGTAGGGCCAGTTCCACCCCCGCGGCGGTGCGGGTGGTTTCCTGGCGGGCCGCTCTCTCGCCCACTTCCGGATCATCCAGGATGCAAAAGGGCGCCACTCCCAGGCGGCCCAGGCGGCCTGTGGAGATACCCGCCAGGAGCATGCGCGTGTCCGTACCCAGCGCCGCGCCCCGGCGCAGGGCCGCCAACCCGGCGGCGACGGCTCGAGGGTGCACCCGCACCGTCTGCAAGTAACCCAGGTCGCCGCTGGTGTGAATCATGCGCCGCACCACGGGCCAGACCTGGGGAGAAAAATCATGGGCCCCCACCTGGGCGTCGATGCGGCGGAAACTCTCCGCCTCGATCTCCTGGGGCAGCCGGGGTTGCCAGTTCATTTTTTACTCTCCTAGGGGAGAAATAGAATATCCTGTTGGGCGAAAAGGGAAAACGGGAAAGAGGGGAAAAAGGAAAGAAAAGAAATTCGATCCAATGGGCAAAACCCTTTTCCCCTTTTAACCTTTTCCCCTTTTGACCCAGCCCTTCCTTTAAGCGACTTTTGCCGCTTTCAACTTATAATCCCTGGATCTGCCCACCAACTGCCGGGCCACCTCCGGGTTGCTGCCGAAATGGAGGTGGACATAGCTGGCTAAGACATTATTAAGACAAAAGCCTTCCGGGACCGCTTCTCTTCCCTGCCTGGCGGTGATTTGGTAGAGCCGGGACAGATTGCCATCTTCGCCGGCGATTTCCGAGTAATGAAATTCATGGCCCCGGGCCTTGGTCCCCGCCGGTCCCAAGAGGCCGGAGGCCGTCAGGGTGATTTCCCGGTAGCCCAGGGCCTTAAGCCGGGGCAGCATGCGCACCTTCAAAGGCAGCACCCCGGCCATGGGGTGGCGGTTGCCCTCCAGGTCCTCAATCTCCCGGGAGAGATACATCAAACCGCCGCATTCCGCGTAAATGGGCAGGCCGGCCACGGCTTGGGCGGCGAGGCTGCGCTTCATGTCCTCATTGGCCGCCAATCGCTCTGCATATAGTTCTGGGTAGCCCCCGCCCAGGTAAATACCGTCAAGGTTGGCGGGCAATTCCTGGTCCGCCAGGGGCGAGAAAGGCACCAGCTCGGCCCCGAAATGGGCCAGTAACTCCAGGTTTTCCTGATAATAAAAACAAAAAGCCGGGTCCCGGGCTACCCCCAGGCGCACTTGGGGGGGGGCGTCAGCCTCCGGGGTTTCCGGGGGCCAGGATAAAAGGGGCAGCGAGGCCAGCAAGCCGTCCAGGTCCAGGTGGCGTTCCAGAAAATCGGACAGATAATGCAAACGCCCCTCTTCCAAGGGATGGTCCTCGGAGGTAAAGAGGCCCAGATGTCTTTCCGGAATGGCCAGTTCCCCTTCCCGGGGCAGGCCGCCGACGCAAGTAATTCCCGGCAACTGACTGATAGCCTGTTGGAGATATTGCAGGTGGCTGGCGCTACCCACCCGGTTAAAAACCACCCCGGCCAGGGCCAGGCCCGGATCAAAGGTGGCGTAGCCGTGGACCAGGGCCCCGGCGCTCCGGGCCATCGAGCGGGCATCCACCACCAATATCACCGGCAGGCCCAGCCACTTGGCCATCTGCGCGGTGGACCCGGCTTCGCTCAAGCCGTCATAGCCGTCAAAGAGCCCCATCACCCCTTCCACCACTGCCACTTGGGCGGACGCGGCCTGGCGGCGGAAGAGGGACAGATTATCCTCCCGGCGCAGCATCCAGCCGTCCAGGTTCCGGGAAATACGGCCCGCGGCCTGGGTATGATGGCCTGGGTCGATGAAATCCGGCCCCACCTTGAAGGGCTGCACCGTTAACCCCCGGCGGCGAAGGGCGGCAATCAGACCCAGGGTGACGGTGGTTTTGCCCACCCCGCTTTGCGTGCCGGCGATGACTAATCCTTGGGTTTGGTGGCGCGTCATGTCTACAAAAATCCCAAGTTCAAGGTCCAAAGTTCAAGGTTCAAGGTCAGGATCTCATTGACTAGCCAGTTATTCATAAGCCTTTAACTCACGCAAAAGTCCTGAAATGTCCACTATGATCGCAGTATTAACTTTGAACCTTGAACTTTGAACTATTCTTATCTCTTGAGCCAAAAGCTTAGTTACTCTTTTCTGACCCCTAATCCCTAACCCCTGTCTTTTCCCACGCGTGCGGATGGAGAAACCGGGCCAATTTCTCCACCGCCTCCGCCGACCGGGGCGACGGGCGGGAAAAGAGGCTTTCTTCCACCACCAGCGCCCGCTTCGTTTTCACCGCCCGTAGTTCCTGAAAGTAAGGCCGGGTGTAGATGTCTCCCGGACTGCGGTTCATGGGCCCCTGCTGGATGATATACACCTCCGGCTGGGCCTGGATCAGGGCCTCCAGGCCGAAAGGCGCCAGCTTTTTGGGGCTGTCCACGATATTCACCCCCCCGGCCCGGTTGATGATGTCGTTCACTATGGAGCCCCGGCCTGCGGCCAAGAGATTATGATAACGCACCTCGAAAAAGACCCGGGGAGGCTTCAGAGCGGCCACCCGCCGGGCCACCTCCTGGAGGCGCTCCTGCATTCTCCGGTTAATGGCAGCCGCAGCCTCATCTCTCCCGGTGAGGACCCCCAAGCGCTGAATAACGCTGAAGAGCCCGGGAAAATCATGGGGCGCGAACATGGCCACCGGCAGCCCCTCCGCTTCCAGCTTTCTTAAGGCTGGCATCCCCTTGGAGACCCCGCCCTGGACCACCAGGTCCGGTTTCAGGGCCAGGATCATCTCCACGTTGGGTTGGAGATGGGTGCCCACGGTGGGGATTTTTTGCAGCGTCTCATCCCCCTGGATACGGGCTACCACCCGGTCGGCCACCCCCAGGGCCTCCAGGATTTCCGACAAGCCGCCGTATAAAGAGACGATGCGCCGGGGGGGGGCCTTTAGGGATATCTCCTGCCCCCGGTCATCCTGGATCTGCACGGTTGCCCAAGCTGGCCCGGCAAGGATCGCAATTACCAAAAGCAGGGCCAAAATGACGAAAGAGGTCAGGGGCCAGGGGTCAGGGGTCAGTATTTCTCTCATGCCCAAGCTATGCTTTAAACACCATTTTTGCAAATGGAGCGCTCTATACAAGGTTCTCATCCAATAATTGGGCATCCAAGCACAGGGCTAATTCCATTCGGATACCTTTTAATAAGTCTTTCATAATTCTTTAAATTTTCGGCTGATAGTCGAACTCCATATTTATCTGGCCGGGCTTGAATTAGATATTCTTTAACCCATTTCGTGTATCTATTACTATCTGCCCTGCCATCATCTGGTTTAAGAGATCCTCAAATATCAGGAATACAAAAAGTTACAAATAAAGAGAGATAGTACAGGTTTGCATTAAGACCTTTTTCTATCTGTTCTAACAATAATTCCATAATTCCTCTTCCTCAAGTTCCCATCTGTTCTAACTTTGAACCTTGAACCTTGAACTTTGAACTTCCTTCATCAGTGAGCCGCCTCCAGTACTTCCTCTTCTTCCCGAAGTTCTGACGTCAAGGGCAGCATCACCGCGTAGGGCCGCCGGTGCCCTGGATGACGCACGACCTCCATGGGAGTCTCATAGACCTGATCCAGGATGGCCGGAGTAAAGACCTCCTCCGTGGGGCCTTCTATGAGGATGCCGCCGTCCCTGATGAACATCAGCCGTTCGCAGTAAAGCGCGGCCAGGTTCAGGTCGTGCATGGCGCAGAGCACCGTGAGGTTTTGGGTGGCGTTTAAGAATTTCAGAATTTCGAAAATCTCCAGTTTTTTCCGGACATCGAGAGAGGAGGTGGCTTCATCCAACAATAAGATTTGGGGGTCCTGGGCCAAGGCCCGGGCAATCACCACCCGCTGGCGCTCGCCCCCGGAGACCTCGGTGACCGGCCGCTCCTGCAAGTGCTCGGTGGTGGTGCGGCGCATGGACCTCAAAGCCCAAAGCAAATCTTCGTCCGTCAGGGACCCCAGCCGCTTGCGGTGGGGATAGCGCCCCATGAGGACGATCTCCAGACAGGGAAAGGGAAAGCGCACCTCGCTGGACTGGGGCACCACCGCCAGCATCTGGGCCCGCAGGCGGCTGTTAAGGGTTCCCAAGTGCTCATCCCGGATGATGATCTTCCCCTGGCGGGGAGGAAGCACTCCGGAGAGGGAATGGAGCAGGGTGGATTTACCGCTGCCGTTGGGTCCCAGGATGCCCACAAACTCCCCCGGCTCCACCTGGAAATTCAGGTCTCGGAGCACCAGGCGCTCGCCGTAACCCAACTCCAAAGCCTCGACCCGGATCACCACATACCTCGAGTACGCCGGGATTTCAGGAGGTAAAAGAAAAAGGGGCCGCCTAAAAGCGCGGTGACCACCCCCACCGGCAGTTCCTGGCCGCTGGCCAAGATAACCCGGGCCGCGACGTCGGCCCACATGAGGATCAAAGCGCCGGTGAAGGCCGACAAAACCAGGAGCCGCCCATGGGAGGGACCCGCCAGAACCCGCACCAGGTGCGGCACCACCAGCCCCACAAAACCGATGACCCCGGAGACGGACACGGCCCCAGCCGTAAGCAACGACGCGCCCAGCAGGAGATTAAGCCTCACCTTGGAGACGGCCACTCCCAAATGATGGGATTGTTCCTCCCCCAGGGCCATGATGTCCAGTTCCCGGTGATACCAGAAGGCCAGCACCAGCCCCAGGGCCGCATAGGGCAGGAAAAACCCCACGTGAATCCAACCCCGGCCGGAAAAACTGCCCATGATCCAAAAAACGATGGCCGATAAGGACTCCTCGTCCAGGCTCTTAATGAGACTGATGAGGGCAGAGAGAAAAGTGCTCACCACGATCCCCGCCAAAATCAGGGATTCCTTGCGGATGCGCCCCCCGGACTCCCGGGACAGGACCAGCACCACCACCATGGCCCCCAAAGCCCCCAGCAAAGCCCCCAGGGGGAGGGGACTCAAGCCCAAGAAGGACCCGCCCACGCCCAACATCACCAAAAGCGCCACCCCCAGGGCCGCGCCGGTGGACACCCCCAGGGTGAAGGGATCGGCCAAAGGGTTGAGCAGCAGTCCCTGGAAGACCACCCCCGCGGTGGCCAGGGAGGCGCCCACCAGGCCGGAGAGCACCACCCGGGAGAGTCTGATCCCCCAGACGACCACTTCCGTGGTGCGGTCCACCGGCGTGGCGATAAATCCCAATTTGCCGAGGATGACGCTGAAGACGGTGGGCCAGCTCACCTCCATGCGGCCGATGCCTGTGGCCAGGACCACCGAGACCAGGAGTCCCAGGCCCAAGAACAGGAGCGCGGCCACAAAACGCCGGACGCCGGTGCGGCGCCGGTCCCGGGCGAGGGCCAGGTCCAGGGAACCCGCGGTTTTGGCGGAACTGGAGGAATTAGACATTTTCACACCCCTGGGGTAGCGGTCTTACTGGAAGTGGCCCGGGGCACAAAGCCCCTGGCGACACGCCCAGACTCCCCAGTTTTCCTCCTGGGGGCATAAAAAAATCCTTAAGTCCCGATGGACTTAAGGATGCACCCAGCTTCTTTATCCTTAAAGGAAGGGAGACGCTTGTCCAGGGCGGCTCCGGTGTCTGGGCCCCTCGTCTTTCGCTGGGACTCCAGACCTTCGGGCAGGTCTTCTGGCTCCCGGATCCTTCTACTCCCTGCGCCTTCCCATCCCACTTAAGCGGTGCAGTGGCCTCGTGCAGGTTTCGTCCCCGGTCACAGCGGCGGGACCGCGACGGCTCTCCGTCTTCCCTATTAAACCCCGAATGGTACCCGATTAAATGAATTTTATCGGGAAACCACCTTACTGTCAACTTTCTGCAATTTTCTGTGTTCTGTTGCCGGTTTTCTGTTAAGATATTTTATGGGTTTCAATAAGTTATCCGTATAATGGGGTATTCATGCCACCAAATACTGCCATGCACCCCCAAATTAAGATAGGCATCAGCGCCTGCCTTCTGGGGGAAAAAGTCCGCTATGACGGCGGCCACAAGTGGGACCGGTTCCTCACCGACACCCTGGGGCGGTACGTGGACCTGGCGCCGGTCTGCCCCGAGGTGGAGTGCGGCCTGGGGGTGCCCCGGGAAGCCATGCGCCTTACGGGGGACCCCGCAGCCCCCCGGCTGCTTACCATTCGTACCCATCAGGACTTGACGGAGCGCATGCTTAACTGGGCCCGGCGCCGGGTGGAGGAACTGGCCCAAGAAAACCTTTCCGGCTTCATCTTTAAGAGCCGCTCTCCCAGCAGCGGTATGGCCCGGGTTAAGGTTTATAATGACCGGGGCGTCCCCTCCAACCGGGGGACCGGTCTCTTCGCCGCCACGTTTATGGCCCGTCTCCCTTGGTTGCCCGTGGAAGACGAAGGCCGTTTGCATGATCCCCTGATCCGGGAGAACTTCGTGGAGCGGATCTTCACTTTCCGGCGCTGGCAGGAGCTTTCGGCGCAAAAATGGACTATCGCCGATATTATCGCCTTTCATAGCCGTCATAAGCTGTTGATCATGGCCCATAGTCCCAAACATTACCAATTACTGGGCAGGCTTACGGCCCGGGCCAAAGAAATCCCCGGCCCGGAACTGGCCGCCCAATACCAGGAATATCTCCTTACAGCCCTGAAGTTGCAGGCCACCAATAAGAAACAGGCCAATGTCCTCCAGCATATCCTGGGATACTTCAAAAAGATTCTATCTCCTGATGAAAAACAGGAGTTGCTGGCGCTCATCGACTCCTACCGCCGGGGCGACCTACCCTTGCTGGGGCCCCTGACCTTGATCAACCACTATGTCCGGAAATACGGTCCGCCTTATCTTGCGGAGCAATATTATTTGCATCCCCACCCCCTGGAATTACAGTTGCGCTATCATGCTTAACAATAGTTTTCGGTTTTCAGTTTTCAGTTTTCGGTTAAATAGTGCATTTACCCTCGTGGCTCGTGAGCCATGGGCCCAGCCAGAAATTTTGAAAAGACGTAGTGGACGGCGTCTCGTCCGCCCCGTTAATGCGCCCAGGCTGGAAAGCCTGGGCCACTTCTTAAATCAGGGCAGTTGCTCCTGGGACTGGGGCTGCCAAACTTTGAACCTTGAACTTTAAGGAGAAGCTTTGCCCTTCACCGCACCAGTATTGGTCACCGGCGCCACCGGCTACGTGGGGGGCCGCCTGGTACCCCGCCTCCTGGACGCGGGCTACCGGGTGCGGGCCCTGGCCCGGTCCACCGTCAAGTTGCAGGGCCGTCCCTGGGCCGGACATCCTTTAATCGAACTGGCCGCAGGCGACGTGTTGGATTATGAGTCCCTCCTCCAGGCCGCCAAAGGTTGCCGGGCCGCCTATTACCTGGTGCACTCCATGACCGCCACCGGGGATTTCTCCGCCAAGGACCGCCAGGCCGCAGGCAACATGGCTAAAGCCGCGGCTGCGGCGGGTCTGGAGCGTCTCATCTACCTGGGGGGGCTGGGGCATGCGGCCGATCCCCATCTCAGCGAACATCTGCGCTCCCGCCATGAGGTGGCCCGCATCCTCCAATCCGGGCCGGTGCCCGCCACTTTCTTGCGGGCCGCCATGATCCTGGGGTCCGGGGGCGCGGCCTTCGAGATCATGCGCTACCTGGTGGACCGCCTGCCGGTGATGCTCACGCCCCGGTGGGTCAACACCCCGGTGCAGCCCATCGCCATCCGCAACGTCCTTAATTACCTGGTGGGCTGCCTGGAGCATCCCCAGGTGAAAGGCGAGACCTTCGATATAGGCGGCCCCGAGGTGGTGACCTACCGCCAATTATTCGATATTTACGCCGAGGAAGCCCATCTGCCCAAACGCCTGATCATCCCCGTCCCCGTGCTCACGCCCCGCCTGAGTTCCTACTGGATTCACCTCATCACCCCCATACCCGCGTCCCTGGCTCAACCTTTGGCCGCGGGCCTGAGTAACCCGGTAATCTGTCAGGATAACCGCATCCAGGACCTGATCCCCCAGGACTTGCTGGACTGCCGCCAGACCATACACCTGGCCCTGGAGAGGATCAAGCAGCAGACCGTGGAAACCTGCTGGCGGGACGCAGGTCCCCTGATCCCCCCGGAATGGACCCACTGCGGCGACACCGAGTTTGCCGGGGGCACCGTTCTCAGCTGCGGCTACCGGGTGCTTCTTAAGGCGGCACCGGAGGATTTGTGGGAACCCATCAGCAAGATCGGCGGCGACACCGGCTATTATTTCGGCGACTGGCTCTGGGGGCTCCGGGGCTGGCTGGATCGGCTCCTGGGCGGTCCGGGCCTGAACCGGGGCCGCCGCCATCCAGGGCATCTCCAGGCCGGAGACACCCTGGATTTCTGGCGGGTGCTGGCCGTGGAGCCGCCCCGGCGCCTGCTCCTCCTGGCGGAAATGAAGCTGCCGGGTGAGGCCCTGATGGAGTTTCGCCTTACACCTCTCGATGGCGGGCACACGGAAGTGCAACAGCATTCCCGGTTCTTACCCCGGGGCCTCGGTGGTATATTCTACTGGTACAGCCTCTTCCCCTTCCACCAGCTGGTCTATCGGGGGATGCTTAAAGCCCTGGCCCAGGCGGTGGGTAAACCCATCCTCTCCGGACCGGCGCGCTTCACCCCGGCCCTGCCCCGGAGAGGCCGCACCCGAAAGTAGGGGGAGAGAAATTGTTTGCGCCTTGCTTGGCGCCTTTGCGTCTTTGCGTGAGGACTAAATTTCCCGACCAGATGTGGAGATTTGCATGATCTATAAACGCCCGATCTTCCCCTTCGCGGCCCTGGTGGACCAGGAACGCCTGAAAAAAGCCCTGATCTTAAACGCCATCAACCCCTTGAGCGGTGGCGTGCTCATCCGGGGGGAAAAGGGCACCGCCAAATCCACCGCGGCCCGGGGCCTGGCCGAACTCCTTCCTCCCATCCGCATGGTGGCGGATTGTCCCTTCAACTGCGACCCGGAAGCGGCAGAGTCCCTGTGCGACGCCTGCCGCAGCCGCCTAGCCGGAGGCCAAAAGCTGGCCGTCCGGGAACGGCTTATGCCGGTGGTGGATCTGCCCCTGGGCACCACCGAAGACCGCCTCCTGGGCACCATCGACCTGGAAAAGGCCATTAAAAGCGGGGAGAAGCATTTCGAACCCGGCATCCTGGCCGCGGCCAACCGGGGCATCCTTTACGTGGATGAAGTCAATCTCTTAGACGACCACCTGGTGGACGTGCTCCTGGACGCGGCGGCCATGGGCTTAAATGTCGTGGAGCGGGAAGGGGTCTCCTTTGTCCACCCGGCCCGCTTCATCTTGGTAGGCACCATGAATCCGGAGGAAGGGGAATTGCGCCCCCAACTCCTGGATCGCTTCGGCCTCTGTGTGGAGGTAACCGGGCTTAAGGACCTGGAGGACCGCATCCAGGTGGTGGAGCGTTGGCTGGCCTACGAAAACGACCCGGAGGGTTTTTCTCACAAATGGCAACCGGAGCAGGAGCGCTTGCGCCAGGCTATTTTGTCCGCCCGGGAGCGCCTGCCCCGGGTGCGGCCCGCAGCCGACCTGTTGCCCCTCATCTCCCGCATCTGCCTGGACCAGGGCGTAGACGGCCACCGGGCCGACATCTACATGCTCAAAGTGGCCCTGGCCCTGGCCGCCTACTATGGCCGGGAAGAAGCCGGGCTTAAAGAAGTGCGGGAGGCCGCGGAACTGGCGCTCCCCCACCGCCTGCGGCGCAAACCCTTGAGTGACCGGCAAATGGACCTGGAAAAGCTGGAAGAAAGCCTGCGGCAACACCTGGAGAGCCGCAAACACCGGACCCATACCCCCACCGGGGACGATTCCCCCAAAGATTCAGGCTCTTCTGCCGGCCAGGACCCGGGGATGAAGGAAGTCGTCTTCGCCCCGGCGGAGACTTTTCGGGTCAACCCCCCCGACCTGCCGCCGGACCGGACTCCCAAGAAGGCCCAGGGCCGCCGCACCCAGGCCCCCACCGAGGATAAAAGTGGCCGTTACGTGCGCTCCACCCCCTCTCCCAGAGGCGCGCCGGACCTGGCCCTGGACGCCACCTTGAGGGCCGCGGCCCCCTATCAGACGCTGCGGTCCAAAGGCAACCTGGCCCTGGCCGTGGCTCCCCCGGATGTGCGCCACAAGGTCCGGGAGAGACGCATCGGCCACCAAATCCTCTTTGTGGTGGATGCCAGCGGCTCCATGGGCGCCAGGGAGCGCATGGCCGAGACCAAGGCCGCCATTTTATCCCTGCTTCTCGATGCCTACCAGAAACGGGAACGGGTGGGACTCATCACTTTCCGGGGCCAGAAAGCGGAGTTGGCCCTGCCCTTCACCAACAGCGTGGAGACCGCCCGGAAATGCCTGGAACACCTGCCCACCGGCGGCAAGACGCCCCTGCCCCACGCCCTGCACCTGGCCCATGAGGTGATCCATCGGGAAAGACTGAAGCATCCTCAAGACGCCTTTCTCCTGGTCCTGATCACCGACGGCCAGGCCAACATCAGCCTGGGAGGGGCCCCGGCCATAGAGGAAACCAAAAAACTGGCCCGGCAACTCCGGACCCTGAACATCAACATCCTGGTCCTGGACACCGAAGTCCATACTCCCATGATCGATTTTGGCTGCCTTCCGGAATTGAGCAAGATCATGGGGGGCCGATACTGCGATATCGAGGATTTGCAGGCCTCCGAGGTGGTGGCGAGGATTGCCGAATTGAAAAAAAGTTAAGGGGAAATAAGCTGTTTATTTCCCTTTTTCCTCGAGTTCCCGGAGGCGCTTTTCCGCGGCTTTCTGGCGCTTAATGGCGTCCTCCTGACGCTTAAGGGCATCTTGCCGGCGCTGGCCGCTATTTTGCAGGCGCTTCTCCTGCCGTTCCCGGTCTTGCCACTCTTCTTGGCGCTGGCGCTGTAACTCCTGGTATTGCTTTTCGGTAAGCGTCGGCGAGGCGTTTTGGCCCCGGACCTGACTCGCGCCCCAAAGATTGCCGGTAATTACCATAAAACCTGCCAGGAGCATCGCCCCCAGTCCCAAACTCTTTTTCATGTGTCCCTCCTCCCGGATGCTGTCAAATTGCAGCTTGCGGCAGTCAACTTAATGGGTCGCGGCCGCATTAGCAGCAAACCAGGTTCATCTATCAAAGGGAAACGGTTTGCCGTCACCCAGCCCACAGTAATCTAGCATGCCATCTAGTGCTTTACCCAGGCCCTAGCATCAATAAACTGGTACTCAAATTTATAGAATATTAGTTATTTGTAAAATTTTAGTTTACATTTATTACTATGCGAGCTTTACTATACAATATTTATTTATCAAAACTTGTAAAGTGCAAAGACGCGCCTATAGTCTTGGGAGTACGCAGAGCCATGGAACGGCGAAATTCCGGAGATTTCTGTCCCCAGTGTCATATTGGCAAACTGTCACGTATCCACCGCAAATTTTGGATGCGGCTGCTACCCTTTAGCGGGCATTTCTATTGTGAATTCTGCCATGCCCGCTTTCTGACAACTTTTTGGGGCCTTTCCTTCCAAGTGGGAAAAGGCGGCTGGGGCTGGTGGAAACTATAAGGCCTGGTTAGGAATTTTTAAGCTTTTATAAGACCCCGATTCCTCACCTGGACCCCGACCGGGCATTTTCTTGGGTGGACGTCCATAGAGTTTCCGGCCCGGGGTCCAGACTAGCTTGATCCCGGCTTGCCTGCCTTTTCCTCCCACAGTGCCGCCAGCCTCGCCAAATGCGCCTTTTCTTCCTGGGCCAGGGTGTAGAGCACTTCCTGGGTCTCGGGATGGGTCAGTTTGGCCGCGAAGCGCAGATACAGATCCAAAGCCTGGGTCTCCAGCATCATGGCCAGCTCCAGCATCTCCGGCAGAGACTTCATCCAAGCCGCATTTTGTTGCAGAAATTCCCGGGGCTTAAAACCTCCTTCCATCAACGCTGGCTCCCGCTCCGCCATTAAGGCAGGCAGGTCCTTACCCTCGGGCTCCAATTGCCGATAAAGGCCGGCCAGCCGCTCTTCGTGCAGTTCCTCGATGTGGGCCAGTTGCCGGCAAAGTACGGCTAAATCGGCATCGGCAGTTTGGGCGGCCACGGCTTCGTGAAAGGTTTGCAGGCCCTTTTCCATGCCGTAGGCCAACACCACCACTGCCGAGGGAGATTCATCGCCCCGGATCATCTCCAGGTTAAGCTCCCGGGGGCCGGCGGCCTTCTGGCCCTTAAAGGCCTTGATGCCCCCCGCCAGGTTATAGACCTCTTTAAAGCCCATTCCCGCCAGCAGTTGGGCCGCCACCCGGCTGCGGCCGCCGATGGCGCAGTGGACCAGGGTGGGCTTTTCCGGGTCCAACTCCTGGTAGCGGTCGTTGAGTTGGGGCAGGGGGATGAGGGTGGCGCCGGGAATGTGCGCTTCTTCGTACTCCCCGGGCTGGCGCACGTCCAGGAGGGTAAAAGTCCCCTCCGCATGGGAGGCCAGATAATTTTTGGCCTCCGCCGCCTCCAGGGATGCCACCGGAGTAAATAGCTTCTTATTCTGGATCATCCGGTTTCCTCAGCAATTATCTTGATCAGCAAAAATTATGGGGTTCGGGGTGGGGATTTGGGGGAGGAGAAAAGGGTCTGTGCCCCTTAATCCCCTTCCCCAAATCCCTTCAAGCGATAAAAATCCGGGCATCCACTACGACCGCGCCCTGGCCCTGGGGGAAGACCAGCAGGGGGTTGATGTCCAGTTCCCGGATTTCCGGGAAGTCCAGGGCCAGTTGGGAAAGGCGTTCCAGGCAGGCGGCGATGGCCTCCAGGTCCCCGGGGGGTTCGCCCCGGTAGCCGTTCAGCAGGGGAAAGGCCTTAAGGTCGGCCACCATCGTATGGGCCCACTGTTCGGAGATGGGGGCCACGCTGAAGACCACGTCCTTAAAAATCTCCACCAGGGTGCCCCCCAGGCCGATCATCAACAGCGGCCCGAAGAGGGGGTCCCGGGTCATGCCCAGGATCATTTCCGTGCCCCGGGCCGCCATTTTCTGGACCAGGGCTCCGGCCAGCCTGGCCTGGGGGAGAGATCTCCTGGCATTTTCCTGGACCTGGTCATAGGCCTGGCGCACCGCCTCGGCGGTGTGGAGCTGCACCTTGACGCCCCCCACCTCGAATTTGTGGACGATATCCGGAGAGACGATCTTCAAGGCCACAGGATAGCCCAGGGACTCGCCGGCCTGGGCTGCTTCCCCGGCGCTCTGCACCCAGCGATAAGGCACCACCGGGAAGCCATAAGCCTCGAAGATCCGGTGGGCTTCCGGTTCCATGACAAAACTCCGCCCTGCCTTTCTCACCCCGGCAAATACCTCTCGGACTGCTGCCCGGTCCACGTCGTCGAAGGTCTTAACTTCGTAATGGGGCCGGGCCAGGCTCCGGGCATAGCGGGCCATGGCCGCCAGGGCCCGGGCCGCCTCATCCGGGAAATGGTAATGGGGCAGGCCCCCCTGGGCCAAAATCGTCAAGGTTTCTTCAATCTCCCCCAGGGCCATCTGGCACACCAACGTGGGCTTTTGGTGCTGGGAGGCCACCCGGGTGACGGCTTTGGCAATGTCCGCCAGGTTGGTCATCAACTGGGGGGTGGAGATGACGATGGCCCCGTCCACCCCGGAATCGGCCAGGACGCCATCCAGGGCCGCGGCGTAGCGCTCCTCGGTGGCGTCCCCCAGGACGTCCACCGGATTGTGGAGGGTGGCCGCGGGCGGCAGACTTTCTTTAAGCCGGGCCGTCGTCTCTTCCCGGAAATCGGCCATGGTCAGGCCGTAGCGCACCGCCGCGTCCGTAGCCATAATCCCTAAGCCCCCGGCATTGGTGACGATGGCCGCCCGGTTCCCCTCGGGCAGCGGCTGGGTGGCAAGGGCCACGGCGTAATCAAAGAGTTCCTCCAGGGTCTCCACCCGGAAGACGCCGCATTGGGCAAAAAGGGCGTCATAGGCCGCGTCGGAGCCGGCCAGGGCCCCGGTGTGAGAGACCGCGGCCCTGGCCCCGGCCGCGGTGCGCCCGGACTTGATGGCCAGAATGGGCTTCCGGGGGGAGCCGTCTTCGGCCAATTGGAAAAATCTCCGGGGATCAGCCAGGTCTTCCAGGTAGAGGAGGATGACCTCCGTTTGCGGGTCCTCCTGGAGGTAGGCCAAAAAGTCGTTCTCCGTGAGGTCGGCCTTGTTGCCCACGGACACGAACTTGGAGAGCCCGATGCGCTCCGATTGGGCGTACTCCAGGGCCGCCACCCCCACCGCGCCGCTCTGGGAGATCAGGGCGATTTTGCCCGGACGCGGCATCAGCCGGGAGAAACTGGCGTTCAGGGAGACCTGGGGGTCGGTATTGATGATTCCCAGACAGTTGGGGCCCAACAGGGGGATGCCGCTTCGCCGGGCCGCCTCCAGCACCGCGGCTTCTTTCCGGATGCCCTCTCCCCCCAGCTCCTTAAAGCCCGCGGTAATGACGATGGCCCCTTTAATCCCTTTCCGGCCGCACTCTTCCAGGGTCTGGGCCACCCCGGCGCTGGGGACGATGATCACTGCCAGGTCCACGGGGTCCGGGATTTCCAGGACTGAAGTGTAGGCCCGCACTCCCATAATGGAGCGGGCTTTGGGATTCACCGGATACACCACCCCGGTGTAATCGTAACGGAGAACATTGCTGAAAACCGCCCGGCCCACACTCTCCAAACGGGCGGAGGCGCCGATGACCGCCACCGATTGGGGGGCGAAGATTCTCTCTAAGTCGGACCTCGGAGAGGAGTTACCCATTTGGCCGCCTTTCATGTGCCTGGGGTTAGGTGACGAGGTTAAATATTTTTTCTGCCAACCGTCAATTCAACCCACTAAATATCCTAACATTTTGTTTTTACTTAATCGGTAAAAAACTTCCCTCCCGGCAAGCTTTTCCCCTTTGGGGTAGGAAAATTTTGCTTCTTTGGGCCCGCTCCTGATTATTTTAAACAATTCATCAGGGATATTCACGAGATGCACCCCTGCAGCCTGGCACATGCCTTGCCTAAGCTAAGTGTGGAATTTTCTTGATGATTAATTTTATCAACATTTTTCACCTGAGATCGCCTTAACCAGCCCCGTGACAGCCGCTTTTGATAATTAAACCCGGGTGACTGCCAGTTGCGTGGTTCGGCGGCTTCTTACTCAGCAGTCACCCATTTTCCCTGGAAACTCATCACTTGGGGCCCGTGGGGTACTCCACCTGGTCTCGGGCACGAGGTAAAGGAGGTGGTTAAAGAAGAAAGACAGGATTAAGCAACACGCGGCCAAGGAGACGGTAAAAAAGGACTTCCACACCGAGGCCTTCAATTAAAAAGGAGAGGGTTATGAGCATTGGAGGAATTAGCAGCATCGGTGGTGGATATGACGCCATGTCCATCAGTGAGATGCGGCAAAATATGTTCAACATGTGGGACACGGACGGCGATGGAGTGATCAACGCCAACGAGTGCCAAACCGCGGCTGATAATATGTCCAACGATACCGGCCTGTCCATTACCGCGGACCAAATGATGTCCATCTTTGACCTTGATCAGGATGGGGTCATCACCCAGGCCGAACAGACCGAGGCCAGCCCTGAGTGGGAAAACCATATGGCCAGCCTCATGGAGGAATCCGGCATGAGGCCCATGGGCCCGCCTCCGCCTCCGCCTGAGAAGAGCAGCGAGATGTCCGATCTGGTGGATCAGATCTTCTCCGCCATGGACACCGATGAGGACGGCGTCATCAGTAAGGCCGAGTACGAGGCGGCCATGGAAGAGCTCGGGAATCAAACGGATAGTACCACGGCCTCCACGGCCACTTCCGACACCTCCACCTCTGAGGCTGCCGATACTGCAACTTCCACGGAATCCACCGAGGATAACAGCCTGGCGGCGCTGCTGGCCCAATTTCTCGAATTGCTGGGGGGGATGGAGAAAGACTACTATTCCCAATATTCCCAGCAGTCGCAGAACTATCTAGGCTTGAACTCCTACGCTTGAGGCGAGCCCTGGCGGGGAGCCCGTAACGTCGATTCTGGGGGATTGGGCCGGGAGCCTACCCGGGCGAGGCGCCTGGGAAACCAACCCGCCTGCCCCTCAGAATCCCATCTGCAATCCTCTAAAGGGCTATTCACTGGCAATAATCTAAACTCCACCTAATCACCTCTTCATCAAAATTTGATCCCATCCGCCGGGTTTTTTAGTTTTGCGGCGATGCCCCCTACCAAAGCTCCATTTCGCTATCTTGATCATACCCGGAGTCTTCCTTGAGGTGGTATTAACTGCTGATTCTGGCAAGCTGATCAGCCTATATTGTCAATCCGGACAGAGGGCAAATAGAGTTCCAGACTGTATGCCGGCGAGCCCAGGCTGCAAGGGCGGGGCCGGGTTCTTATTTATCCGTTAACAGCAAATGATGCAAGAAGGGGGGGACCCAGGGGATGGTTACCTTTACCGGACGGGTGATGGAACTCTGGTTCCACATGCTCTTAATGGTGAGGGTGACGTTATAGGTCCCGGCGTGGGCATAGATATGGCTGGGTTCGCGCGCCGTCGAAGTGTTGCCATCGCCGAAGTCCCAATGATATTGATAACGGTGCCCCCTGGATTGGTCGTAGAAGTCAGTCCAAATTTTGCCAAAGACATGCCAGGGCTGGTCGTAGCTGAAATTAGCGCTGGGAGTCCGGTCCACATAGAAATGGTCGATGGTATCTAGTTCAACATAATTCCACCAATCTGATGCGATGCTATTATGAAGAATCGGTTGGATTACGGTGACCTCCAACACATCCTTGTCGATCTTGAAATGGGCGTAATGGTGCGCCTCCACTACCTTATCGAAATATTTCTCTTGCTCTTGGTGCCAAGAAGAAAGACCGCCTCCGGCTCCTCCCAGTATGAGGTGGGTGGTGGAAGCATTCCGGGCTTGAGGCGCGGTAGTTGGGACCGTCTTGCGGCAGTAATAATGTTCGTGGCCCGTCAGCACCAGGTCCACGCCGTGCTCCTCAAAGAGAGGCTCCAGGTATTCCCGGGCTTGTTTCTGATTGCAACCTCCGGGGCTGTACATCGGGGCATGCATTAAGACAATCTTCCATTGGCGGGGGTCGGTGTCGAACTGTTCCAGGGTGTTCTCCAGCCATTTATATTGCGACGATTCCGGCTTCAGATTATCACAGTCACCACAATAACCATCCATGGGAAAGGTGTCCACGGAGAGAAACAAGGCCGGGCCGTTGACATAAAAGTAATATTGATCTCCCACTCCATGGCCGGCGTTGGGAAAGGGGAAGTAATTCCGGTAATTTTCCGTATCGGTTGCCGCAGTAGACGTGTCAAAATCGTGGTTGCCCAGGGCGGTCAAGATGGGCAGGCGTTTCAATATGCCCTGCCACCAAGAATTGCCGAGAAATCCGCCCCAAAAGTCGGATAACCCTTCACTTAGCTTTTGGCCCCCCCAATACGATATGTCTCCGGTATGGACCAAAAAAGTCCTGCCTTTGTTGACCTTACTTACCGCATAGGCCACGATCTCCGAATTATGGATGTTTTCGTCGTTGCATGGCTTGTTGTCGCCGAGGCCGATGAATTCCAAAACCTCATTATCCGGGGAAGCATCTTTGGTGGCATAGAAGGTGCCGGCTACCGAGGACCAGTCGTCTACCGACCAAGTGCGATAGCTGAAGGTATAGCCATAGGTACGTCCCGGTTTCAGGTTAGTGACCTGGATCTTCCATAAGCGGCGATCTCTATGTAATTTTGTCGGGATGTTTATATGGGAATAGGACCAATTGGGTTCGGGACAATCGGAATCATACGTAAAGTGGATTCGCCGGTGGTTAAAGTCGTCATCCACCCCTTTGTCGGTGACGACCAAGATGAACATTTCGGTGGCGCTATTGTTGGCCGGGATCAGCCAGGGACCGTAGTACAATTTGGCGCCCGTAGCGGAAGCAGGCAGTACCGCCAGCAAGGCCAAGAGGGTAAAGTTCAGAATCACCAGGGCCAGGGTTTTTCCGGTGGGCTTGCCAGGCATAGCGAAGGTCCTCCTTGTTTGGCGGTAAGTGAGGGATTGCTGAATATTTAGATATCCGTCTGCAACACTATTCTGTTCCCGGTTAACCGGTGAAACCTCTTTTGCTTTCGTCTTACCAACGCCATTGTTTGAGATTTGCTGTGTCATGGATACCTTCCTTCGCCACGATGGTTTACTTCTAGTAGAAAAGAGGGTGAAGGCCAGGGCCGATACCTTACAGTGACCTTCTTCACAATATCTAGGTTACAGATAATTTGTCAAATAAAAGATATAATACCAATTCGCATTCAAAGGACGTTGAACTGTAGGGGCGAACCTTGTGTTCGCCCGTGGCTCCAGGGCGAACACAAGGTTCGACCTTACGTATAGTATCTTTTTGACTGCAACTCGGTATAAAACACTACCGATGGGTATCGGCTTCAGGGACAGAAGTCTTGCGGGACCTTGATTCTGAGGTTAGGAGGTCAAATCTTTGGCGTTGGCCTGCTTAACCTGTATGAAGATATATGAATTAGGGTTTAATCAAGCAAAAGCGTCGGTTACTGCTATAACTGCGCGGTGGCACCTAAGCTGATAGATTTTCTCTATGGCGAACATATCTTCGTTTCAAGTCTTGCCGACTTTCAATATTTGTTTTCCTGTCAGAAATAATCTTATTCCGATAAAATGGGTGTCGGCGTATATGCTGCGACTATGATTCAGTTTCGGAAAGCACCAAATCCTGCCGCACCTGCTCCACCAACCGGGGCAGGGCCTCATCAACTTCCGGAGAGAGCTTGGACCCCAAGGTGAAATCCTTCCCTTCGATGCCGTAGACGATGAGGCAAGGCGGCAGTTGCTTGAGGGAGCGGGCGATTTCGATCTGCTGGGCCACCCCGAAGGCGTGGCAGGAGCAACAGGTGGCGAACATCTTTTGGGGCAGGGGCTGCTCATGGGCGGCGAAGCGGAAGATGGTGCCCGCCGGCGACCTGGAAGTCACCGCGTCGATGACGATTACCTTTGCGGCCCCCTGCCATTCCTCCAGCAGCCCGGTCATATCCCCGTCGAGTTCCAGGATTTTTATCCCCGGGAGTTGCTTCTCCCGGAGCAGGCGGGCTGCGGCCAGGCCCGCGATATCATCGCCCCGGAAGATATTGCCGATGCCGATGATCAAGACGTCAGGCTGATTCATTTTGGACTTAAGTTAGGATGCTTATGGCGCAACCTAAATAAACTCTGAACCTCGGCCTTCAGGGCCTATTCTTGCTTAATATGCAGCCGCAGAAAATGCGTGGCGCAGGAGATGCAGGGATCGTAGTTACGGATCATCTGCTCGCACTGCCAGGTGAGCTGATCTTGGGGCAAATCCAGGTTGCCGGTGACGAACCGCCGCAGGTCCTCCTCCATGCTTCTCTGGTTCTGGGAAGTGGGAGGCACGAGCTTCGCCTCCTGGATCAACCCCGCCTCATCCAGGCGGTAACGGTGATAGAGGATGCCCCGGGGGGCTTCGGTACAGCCGCAGCCTTCCCCGGCCCGGGGCTCTAGTTTGACGGCAGGGGCGTCCGGCATTTCGTAAGCCTCAATCAAGGCCAGGGCCTCGTCCACGGCATAGAGGGTTTCCACGGCCCGGACGATGATGCTCTTAAAGGGGTTGAGACACTCCGGTCCCAGGCCTGCTTGCCCGGCGGCCTCCTGGGCCAGGGGCGAAAGACGGTCGAAGTTGAGGTTATAGCGGGCCAGGGGGCCGACGCAATAAGTTCCCCGGGCCTTCAGCATTGACTGCAGGGCGTGGGTATAGGGGACGTGCTCTTCCTGGAAATGTTCCTCGTAGTCCTTAACCTCGATGTCCAGACCCCGGTTGGACACCAAACGGCCTTCATTGAAGGGGTATTCCTGGGGGTGGCGCAGAGCCACGAATTCGTAATCCATCTCGTATTCGGGAAAAGTGAAGCCCCCCACCCAGGCCACGGTCTTCACCGCCGCGTCCCGGGCCCATTTGAGGCGCTCCGCCAGGGGCGCAAGTTCCGCCTTGGTGGGAACTCGATAAAAACCACCCACCCGCACGTTGATGGGGTGGACCTCCCGGCCTCCCACCAGGGCCACCAACTGGTTGCCCACTTTTTTCAAGGCCAGGCCCATCTTCACCAATTCCGGATGGTCCTGGGCCAGCCGCAGGGAGTCGTCATAACCCAGAAAATCGGGGGCGTGGAGCATGAAGAGGTGCAGGGCGTGGCTTTCGATCCACTCCCCGCAATAGATCAGACGCCGGAGCGCCCGGATCGGCCCCTCCACTTGCACCCCAAAGGCGTACTCCATGGCGTGCACCGAGCTCATCTGGTAGGCCACCGGGCAGATGCCGCAGATGCGGGCGGTGATATCCGGAGCCTCGGTGAAATGGCGGCCCCTTAAGAAAGCCTCGAAAAAGCGGGGGGGCTCCCAGATCTGGAGTTGCACCCCGGCCACCGCGCCTTCCTTGATCTTGATATGCAGGGCGCCTTCTCCCTCCACCCGGGCCAGGTAGTCCACCTTGATGGTCTTAGCGCTCATGGGCCTCGCTCTCCTGGCGGAAAGGTTCCGCAAAGGCGTTAAAGGTGCGGAAGAGCCGCACCAGTTCGGGCTCCGTCAACCCCAGGCGGCTGCTGAACCAGGCGCTTAAAGACCCGGTGTTGGGCGTCTCCTTGGGTCCATAGCAGCCGTAACAGCCCCGGTGGTAGGTGGGGCAGATGGCGCCGCAGCCCGCCTGGGTCACCGGCCCCAGGCAGGGGATGCCCAAGGCCACCTGCACGCAGATATTGCCCCGCATTTTACACTCCAGACAGACGCTGTGAGTCGAAACCACGGGTTTACGCCCCTGGAGCAGGGCGCTCACCACTTCCACCAACTGCCGCTTGTTGATGGGGCAGCCCTGAAGCTCAAAGTCCACCGGCACATGGGCGGAGATGGGGGTGGAGGTTTCCAGGGCCTCGATGGCCTCGGGCCGGGCATAGACCAGGGGGATATAATCTTTCACGTTAGCGAAGTTGCGGAGCCCCTGGATGCCCCCGGCAGTGGCGCAGGCGCCGATGGCCATGACAAAATGAGAAATGCGCCGGATGCGCTTGATGCGCTCCAGGTCGTGGGGCACGGCCACGGAGCCCTCCACCAGGGAAATATCGTAAGGGCCCTTGACCACTGCCCGGGAGGCCTCCACAAAATAGGAGATTTCCAGCTCCTCGGCAATGGTTAGCAGCTCGTCTTCGCAATCCAGCAAGGACAACTGGCAGCCGTCGCAGGAGGCGAATTTCCACACCGCCAGTTTGGGGCGTCTTTTCCGGGGCATGATCAGACCTCCCGCATCAGGAACCAATCCCGGATCCGGTCATAAGGGAAGACCGGCCCGTCCTTGCAGACGAAAAAAGGCCCCAACTGGCAATGGCCGCAGAGACCCAGGCCGCATTTCATGTTCCGCTCCATGGAGACGTAGATGTTTTCCATCTTCAGGCCCTGGTTCAACAGTTCCTGGACCGTAAAGCGCATCATCACCCCGGGGCCGCAGATCAAGGCCATGGTCTGGCCGGGGTCGAAGCGGGCCCGGGAAATAATATTGGGCACCACCCCCACGGAGCCCCGCCAGTCCCCCTGGGCCCGGTCCACGGTGACGTGCACCCGAAAATCGAAGCGGCCCCGCCAATGCTCCAGTTCCCGGCGATAGACCAGGTCCTCCGGCGTCCGGGCCCCGTAAATCAATTCCAGGCTGCCGTACTCCGGGCGGCGGGCCAACAGATGGTAGACCGCGGGCCGCACCGGGGCCAAGCCCAAGCCCCCGGCAATCACCAAAACGTCATAGCCTGGGGCTGCCGCCACCGGCCAAGGCACGCCGTAAGGACCCCGCACCCCCAGGGTGTCTCCTTTTTTAAGCCCGCAGATGGCCCGGCTCACTGCCCCCACGGCCCTGACTGTATGCACCAGAGTCTCCGGGCGGTCCGGGTCGCCGCTGATGGAGATGGGTATTTCCCCTACCCCGAAGGCATAGAGCATATTGAACTGGCCGGGGGCAAAATGAAACCCCTGCTCCCCCTGAACCGGAGCCAGCGTCAGGGTAAAGGTGTCCCCGGTCTCCCGGACCCTTTTGAGGACCTGAAAGGAAGTGGGCACCATGGGGTCGGCAAGCTGGTTACACATGTTGGTCAGCCCTGGTAAGAAAGCTGTCGGCCGACAGCTTATGTTCCGTAAATATCCACCAGTTGCAGGATAGTCACCCGAAACTGCACCGCCAGCATGTGGGCGTAGCGCTTCATCAGCTCATAGCCCAAGGGGGGGTCTTGTTCGCATCTTTGCATGAGGCTTTTCACATCCAGGGCCAGTGCCCGGGTGAGAGAGATGGCCCGGGCGTCATAATGCCAGTGGTAAGGCTTGGGAAACCAGAGCCAACCCACGGCACCCCCTTCGCCCAGGGACTGGATAATTATAGGACCACGCCGGGCGCTATAAATCTCCAGGGCCACCTGACCCTGATTAATAAGAAAAAACTGGGTGGCCTCATCCTGCTCCTGAAACAGCAACCGCCCGGCTTCGAAGTTCACCTTGGAGGCGCACTCCCCGATAATCTTCAGGTGCCGGGGGTCCAGGCCTTGCAAAAAAGGATGTGCCGCTAATACGGGCTCCAGCGTCTCCATGCCCTTACTCCCGTTTTTCGTTTGCCGTTTTTCGTTTTCCGTAAAAAAGCTGTATTACCAGGGAGTTACATTGCCAGTTTGTTTCATTTGAAAGTGAATTGACATAATAGGGGGTCCAAGATCAGTTTGATTTATTTATTCCTTACTAATCCCTGCCCCCTAGCCCCTGCCCCCTGACTTCTCGCTCTCCCGGATGGCCCGGACTTCTTGAGTAATGTCAATGGCCACCGGGCACCAGGTGATGCAGCGGCCACAGCCCACGCAGCCCAAAACCCCGAACTGGTCGATCCAGGTGGCCAGTTTGTGGGTCAGCCACTGGCGGTAGCGGGACCGGGGCGTGGCCCGGACACTGCCGCCGTGCAAGTAGCTGAAATCCATGGTGTAACAGACGTCCCAGCGCCGCCAGCGCTCCGCCTCCTGGCCCGTCAGATCGGAAGTATCTTCGACGGTATGGCAAAAACAGGTGGGACAGACCAGGGTGCAGTTGCCGCAACTGAGGCAGCGGGCCGCCACCTGGTCCCACCGGGGATTTTCATAGTTACGATAAAGTAAAGCCTTGATCTCCGTGGTATCCAGGGTCCGCCCCAACTGCCCCGCGGCCTGGGCCACCACCCGGGCCGCGGCCTCCCGCTCCGGGTCCTGGGCCTGCCGGTGGGGCAACTGGTCGATGACTTGGCCCCCCTTTTCCGTGCCCACGGATACGACAAAATAATGCTTTTCCCCCTCCAGGATTTCCGTCATAGCCAGGTCATAACCGGAGGCAGCCCGGGGGCCGGTTCCCATGGAGACGCAGAAGCCGGTGCCGCAGGGGTGCCCGCAGTTCACCGCCAGGATAAAAGCCCCTTCCCGCCGGGCCCGGTAATGGGGATCAATATGGGGACCTTCCAGGAAGACCTTGTCCTGGATGGCGATGGCGTGCAGGTCGCAGGGGTGGACGCCGATAAAGGCGAAGTTAACCGCGTCGTCGTCCGGAGGGAGAATCTGGAGGCCCTCAGCTTCTTGCCTGGCCAGCCACAAACGGCGCCGGGGAGGATAGAGAAACTCCTTCCAGGATTTCTGCCCCACTCCGTAGCCGAAAATGGCCGGCTCCTTAAGGGGCCGCAGCCGGAAAACCCCCCCCTCCTGTTGGTCTCCCCAACCCCGGGGGAGATCGGCCGGGGAGGTGAGCCGGTCATACACCAGGGAACCGTGACGCAGGGTGGGGCCCACTAGTTGATAGCCCTGGCCGGACAAGACCTCCAGCAGTTGCTGGAGCGCCGAGGCCTCCAGGACCACCTCATCCCCCAAGCTTGAGTCTACAGGGCGCATCACCGGGCTCTCCTCTGGGATCTGGCAGCGGCAGCAACAGGAAATGATAATTCCCTGGATATCTCTGGAGATCAGTATAATGTTCCGGGGCTCGGGCGTCAAGTCGAACTGGAGGGAGCCGTCCCGGCCTCCCAGCCGGGAAGCGCAGCAGACCTGGACAGAGGCCGCAGGCAAACGCCGCCTTATCCTCTTTGGCTCCCATCCCCTGCTCAAAATGGCGATGATTAGATATTTCTAAGGGGATAATTAACTCAAAATTAACTCAAAACGACTAATCATTAATCCCTCGCGGCGCTGCCAGAGGCGGGATTGGTCCTGAAGGAGGTTCCGTTAGATAGACGATATCCCCGGCTTTCATTTCAATGAAAGTGGGGTTGAACTTCTTGATCGATTCAACCTCTTCCCGGCTCAGGAAGCGGATGGGGGCCTCATTATCCACAATGGCATAACGCTTTTCTTGATACCGGCATTGTTCCTCAGTTTTTTCCACCAAACCAGCTCCTTTGGGACTGGGCACGCCCAGCTTAGGGACCAGGGCCCCGGAAGTCAAGAGCAGGCCCAACACCAAGATTACCACGACCATGAAAGGCAACAAAGTCCAAAACATTTTGCCCCTCCCAAACAATTTTCCTCATGCGGGGAGATGACAGATCGTTTCTGCGCCAGGAGGCTGGAAGATAAGCTCATTGCGAGAATGGTGGCCGCGGTAACCGCTATTAATCCTACCGCCGTGAAGTATTGGGGCGAGGCGCAAGAAGAGGAGGTATGAGCCAGAAGATACTACCCCTGGCCTGCATACCTCCTCATCCACCTTAGTTGGATTCCTTCAATCCTTTGGTTACCCCTGCGTGTCTGCCGCAATGCAGACGCTTGAATGAGTAGGGCTGGCCGATTCCACTTCCTTAAAAGGCAAAGGTTAAGTTCAAGCCGCCATAGATATGGTTATGCTGGCTGTCCCAGGACAGGCCCTGCATATACTGCTTGGCGCCGCCGTTGCCCAATAAATCGGTGGAGTTTCCACCCAGGGCGTACCAGAACCCGACCTTGGGCGCCAATGTCACATATTTGTGCACCGGGATATTCAAAGTGGCGTATAACTGCCCGGCCAGGGGACCGGAAAATGGGGTGCTCAGACTGGCGCGGTTGGGGTTGGGATAGGCTGCTTCATCCTCTGAGAATAAAAAGACAAAATTATGCCCCAATTCCAGACTAACGTTGCTGTTATTCTGAATCTTCCAGGGGAACTCAAAGACCCGGGAAATCCCCAGCGTCAACCACCAGCCAGGATAATGGAGCACCTCTTTGTTAACCGTGGCCGCCAGTTTGAACCAATTGACATCCATGGCCAGGCCCCAATAAATCTCAAAGGAGTCATCAATGCCGTCAAGAGCGTAATAAATCACCCCCACGTTGCCGCTGATGGATTTAATGGCCTTACCGGTGTAAAGTTCCCGGCTGTAACCGAAGGTAAAGTCGGTTTCATTCCATTTGACTCCCCGCTTGCCGGGTTGGGGATATAAGAAACGGTTATCCTCGCCGGTGTCCAAGTTTCCCCAGATATTTAAGGAAAAACCTTTGTAGCCGATGGTCACCGACGGTTGGATCACTGCGGACCTGCGGCTTAAGGCGATGCCCCGCCAGATGTACTGGCTTAAGATATCGAACGAGACACTGGCAGTGGGCTTATCTTCCTCGGCCGCGGCCTTTTCCGCCGCCACCGGGGCCGGCGTCCCCTTGTCGGTGGACGGCGCCGGCTCTCCCGGGACCTGGGCCAAGGCCCGAGTCCCGGGAACCAGCCACACCCCCAAACAGACCAGGACCAGGACCAGTAGATAAGTTGTTTTTAATGCCTGCTGACAAAGCTTCATTGTCGATTCCCCCTTCTCCTATAAGTAGGTTGTATCTGCACCGCGTTTAGGTGGTAAACGTTTTGGAGTTTGGCGGAGGCGGAGCGCTCCAGGCCTCCGCCTGCCGGGTTAAATCGCCTCTTGTCCCACTTCCCCGGTGCGGATGCGCAAGGCATTCTCCACCGGATAAACGAAGATTTTGCCATCCCCGATGGCCCCGGTTTTGGCATTATCCACGATGGTATTGACCAGCTTGTCCACCTCTTCATCAGCGCAAACGATGTTCAGCCGCGCCTTGGGCAAGAGGTCCACTTTGAATTCCCGGCCCCGGAACTGCTCCACCAGGCCGGTTTGCCGCCCATGGCCCTCTATTCTTTCCACCGAGACGCCGGGATGGCCGCTATCTTCCAAGGCATCCAGGACATCCCGCACTTTTTCCAGACGGATTATGGCTCTGATTTCTTTCATGCTCTTCTCCTCGCCAGCCGGGGGGCGGGATGCGCCCCATCCCGCCCTTGGTCCGGACTAATGGTTTATGACCGGGGGACGTAGAACTCGGGATACCCCGGAGTGCCGTGCTCGATAATATCCAGCCCCTGCAATTCTTCATGGGGATCGACCCGAACGCCGAGTACCGCGTCCAGCACCTTAAAAAGGATGAGGCCGCAGCCAAAGGCCCAGGCGACCACCACCACGGCGCCGATTAACTGCGCCATGAACTGGCCGGCGCCTGCGCCGCCGAAAAGCAAACCCTCGACAAAGGGCGCCTTGGTGGCATAGTTGCCGTAGGTGCCATCCGCAAAGATCCCCACCGCCAGCAGGCCCCAGACGCCGTTAAAGCCGTGCACCGGCACCGCGCCCACCGGATCATCGATCTTTAAGGATTCCAAGAAGTAAACGCCGCCCACCACCAAAAAGCCGGCGACGATGCCGATGACCACCGCGGCCCAGGAGGAGACCCAGGCGCAGGGAGCGGTGATGGCCACCAGACCCGCCAGGGCCCCGTTCAAGGCCATGCCCAGGTCATACTTCTTGGTTTTCCCCAAGACCAACATCAGGGCGGTGAGAGACGCCGCGGCGGCGCACATGGTGGTATTCACGGCGATCACCGAGATGCGCAATTGATGGGCCGAAAAAGTGGAGCCGGGATTAAAACCGAACCAGCCGAACCAGAGGATGAAGGTGCCCAGAGCGGCCAGGGAGATGCTGTGGCCCGGAATGGCCCTGGGTTTGCCGTCCTTGCCGAACTTCCCGTAACGGGGTCCCAGGACGATGGCCCCGGCCAACCCCACAAAGCCGCCCACCGCGTGGACCACCCCGGAGCCGGCAAAGTCCAGATGCCCCAAACCGAAGGGCAGCTTGGACAACCAGCCGCTGCCCCAGACCCAGTGGGCGTATACCGGGTAAATAAACAGGCAGATCACCGCGGAATAAACCAGATACGCCTTGAACTTGAGACGCTCGGCCACGGCCCCGGAAACGATGGTGGCCGCGGTGGCCGCAAAGACCAGCTGCCAGAAGAAGCTTAAATACGTCTCCACGTCGTAGGCGTCACCGGCCAGGAAGAACTTGGAGGACCCGATCAACCCCCCCCAGTCGGTACCCATAATGATGCCGAAACCCACGGCCCAAAAGGCCAGGGAGCCCACCACGAAATCCAGCAAATTCTTGGTCATGAGGTTGGTGACGTTCTTGGCCCGGCAGAAGCCGGACTCCACACAGGCAAACCCGGCCTGCATGAACATCACCAAAAAGCCGCAAATTAGCACCCAGACGTAGTCCACCGCCTTGCCGGGATCGGCCTTTAAAGTGGCGGCGCCGGTGGGGTCAGGGGCTGCCGCCCAAGCCCCGGCTACCACAACCAACAAGAACATCGCCAGATAAGCCAAGAAAAGAATGCGCCTTAACATGATTCAACCTCCGGATAATTAAAATCAAAACCCCTACCAGACTTTGAAGCTAGGCTTTGCCTCCAGGTGAGCGGATTTGGTGAAAACGCTCACAGTCAACTCAAAGCAATTGCCGTGCCATAGGAAATATCTAATAATATTAAATAGATTTAGTTATGGCCCCCAAACCAAATCTACACAATTGTTAGCAATACGTTAGTAATCTATCAAATTTGTTAAATTTGTCTTATCAAAGGAGAGTCTACAAGATAACTGCTATTGATGATTGGATTAATTACATGGTAAGGCGGTTCAAAAAATAGGACGGAGGTAGGCCCAAGAGTGATGCGAAGAGGACGGAGGGCCCTTGAGGGCCCCCCTTAGGTCTGCTAGACCTTAAACAGCGCCTTCGCCGGTTTCTCCCGTGCGGATGCGGATCACTTCCGCCACCGGATAGACGAAGATCTTGCCGTCACCGATGCGGCCGGTGCGGGCCTTTTCCACAATCGTGTCCACAATGGTTTTCACCTTGTCGTCGGGGGCAACGACCTCGATTTTCACTTTGGGAAGAAAATCCACCTGATATTCCATGCCCCGGTAGACTTCCCGGATGCCTTTTTGCCGCCCGAACCCCTTGACTTCAGTGACCGTCATCCCCTGGACACTAAGGGCGTGGAGGGCCTCCTTCACCGGCTCCAGCTTGAAGGGCTGGATAATCGCCTCTATCTTTTTCATGTCTGCCTCCTCGGGATATTACAGACTATATCCGGTTTCTTGGTGTTCGGTGATATCCAAGCCCACGACTTCGTCCTCCGGGTTGACCCTCAGGCCCATGGTGGCATCCAGGATCTTAAAGAGGACGTAGCTGATGACAAAAGAGTAAACCAGGGTCGCAGCCACGGCGATTATCTGGGTGACAAATTGCCCGGGGTTGCCGAAAAAAAGGCCGTCGGCGCCCGCGGCATTTACCAGTTTGGACGCAAAGAGGCCGGTGAGCAGGGCGCCGACGATGCCCCCCACGCAGTGCACGCCCACCACGTCCAGGGAGTCGTCATAACCCAGTTTAGGCTTGGCCAGAACCGCCAGATAACAGATAACCCCGGCAATCAGGCCGATGATGATGGCGGACATGGGACCCACGAAACCCGCGGCCGGGGTGATGGCCACCAGCCCGGCCACGGCGCCGGAGGCCGCGCCCAGGGTGGTGGGCTTGCCCCGGTGAACCCATTCAGCGCCCACCCAGGAGAGGACGGCGGCGCAGGTGGCCAGATGTGTGGCCGTAAAGGCGGAGGAGGCCAAAGCCCCGGCCGCCAGGGCGCTGCCGGCATTGAAGCCGAACCAGCCGAACCACAGCAGCCCCGCCCCTAAAACGGTCATGGGCAAATTATGGGGAATGAAGGCCTCAGTGCCGTTGCCATAGCCGGCGTACCCTTTGCGGGGTCCCATGACCAGGGCCGCGGCCAAGGCGGCGATGCCGGCATTGATGTGCACCACTGTGCCTCCTGCGAAATCCAAGGCCCCCAAGGATTTCAACCAGCCGCCGTCGCCCCAGACCCAATGGGCCACGGGGCAGTAAACGAAGGTGGACCAGAGCACCATAAATACCAAAAAGGCGCTGAATTTCATCCGTTCCGCCCAGGCCCCGGTAATCAGCGCCGGAGTGATGATGGCGAACATGGCCTGGTAGATCATGAAGGTCTGATGGGGGATGGTCTCGGAATAGGTCTTGAAGGGTTCGGGACCTACCCCGGCCAGACCCAGATAATCCAGGTTGCCGATAAAATGGCCGATATCCGGTCCAAAGGCCAGGCTGTAGCCGTAAATGGCCCAGATAACTCCCACTAAGCCCAGCAAGATGAAGTTCTGCATAATGGTGGCCAGCACGTTTTTACTCCGCACCATTCCCCCATAGAACAGAGCCAGTCCCGGGGTCATGAGCATCACCAGGGCCGCGGACACCAGAACGAAGGCTGTATCAGCCGCATTCATAATTCACTTGCCTCCCCATGAGGATAGATTATTGCTTTGAGACACAACAAGCAAGGATGGTGCCATATAATATATTAGTTATTTCAGCATGATAGCTATTTAGAAAAATAGCTCAAAATTACAATAATGTATATCCAATATTTTTCAACTACAATTTTGCAAATTTGCCCCATTATTCTCCTGCCCTCCACCTCAGTGGAGATAATCCTGGCTCAACTTTCGCCAAATATCCAACTCCAGAAGCAGAGCAGGTTTAAGTTTACCCGGGCTTGGCACCACCCAGACGCTTCTGTCCCCACCTGCGCCCCTGGGGCAGCCTCCCCCGCCTTTGCCACTTTTACCCGGAAAACTTAAAAAAAGCGGATTAAAGCGGGGCAGCCGATTTTCATCCCCTTGGCCCGCCTCTTTGTGATATGAATATCCTTGATACTTGCTTTTTTTTTCCGCCCGGGGGTCGAATAATGAGAGTCGTGAACCGGTTTCCTGCGGGAAAGTCGAGGTCCGCCAGCATGTTTTCCCGGCTCCGCACCCCTCTTTTCTGCTGGGTTTTGGCCCTCTGGCTGGTGGCGGCCTGCGCTCCCAAGGCGTCGCCGCCGCCGCCGTTGCCTCTTTACCCCACCAGAGTGATCACCCAGGACGGGATGGCCTTTCTGGTCAAAGGCTTCAGGTTGCCGGGCACCCGCCAGGAACTCACCCTGCGCTTTGACGACAGCCAACAGTGGATGGAATTGAGCTTGCTGCAAAGCGTGCGTTTTAGCGGCCGGATCCACAAGGGTTATCGCCAGGCGGAGATCATCCTCACCTCCGGGGAGAGGATGCAGGCTGAGGTCTATGTCAACACCCTGGTGGAGGGGAACACCGATCTGGGTTACTGGAATATGTCCTTATCTAAGATAGAGCGCCTGGACCTGGGAAGCGATTGATTCCCCAGGCGCATCAGCCCCGCAGAAAATAATGGCAGTCCAGGTTCTGGCATTTCTGGTGGGATTGGCCTTGGGGAGCTTCCTGAATGTGGTCATCACCCGCTTGCCTTTGGAGAAACGGGTCTGGGCCGGCCGTTCCCGTTGCCCTCATTGCCTCGCTCCCCTCCCCTGGCGGGATAACCTGCCCCTGCTCAGCTTCTTTCTGCTCCGGCGGCGCTGCCGCTTTTGCGCCCACCCCATTTCTTGGCGTTATCCCGCGGTGGAACTGGCCGGAGGTCTTTTGGCCCTGGCTTTGTGGAGCAGGTTTCCCGGCAGTTATCTCCTCCTGGTCTACGGGGTTTTTAGCGCCGGGCTGGTGGTCCTTACCGCCCTGGACCTGGAGCACCGCTGGCTCCCGGATGTCATTACCCTGCCCGGAGTGGGGCTGGGATTGGTTTTTTCCCTGATCTTCCCCCACCTCGCTTTCTGGGAGGCCCTGGCCGGGGCGCTGCTGGGCGGCGGGGTTTTTTACCTTTTAGGGTGGGGTTATGAAAGACTGACGGGCAAGCTAGGTATGGGTGGGGGGGACGTGAAACTTATGGCCTTGATCGGGGCCTTTCTGGGCCTCAAGTCCGTGCCTTTGGTGATTCTCCTCAGCGCCGCCCTGGGCAGTCTGGTGGGTCTGGCCACGGTCCTCATCGCCGGCAACTGGCGCCAGGGGGGATGGCGGACCGCCGCCATTCCTTATGGTCCTTTCCTGGCCGGGGCCGCCTTGGTCTATCTCTTGGGCCACCGGGAACTCCTCGGTTTATGGCTGGGAGGGGCTTGATGAGGCCGGGAGTTGGAGGCCGGCGGCCAAAAGCTAAAGGCGGGCGCCAAGGCCCGCCTTCTCTAATGATTACCCTCTTTTCTTGGCTGAAAACTGCAAACGGTATTATCTAAAGATACCTTGCTCCGCGAATCTGGGGTCATACTCGCCCAGACGGCGTTTGAAAGTCCAGCCTCCCACCTGTTTTACTCCCCAGGCGGCAGTTTTCACGCTACGGGAAGGCAGGTTAAAAGGTATGGTGCCGACAAACACCGTGGTGGCGGCCACGGTGGTGACCAGCCCCAGGGGACGCCCGATCAAAAGATCGGCCGCAATTTTCACCGTGCTGGGTTGAGTACCCTTGGGGGGCCCCCCCCAACCTTCTGCGGCCTTATCCAGCTTATAGGCTTTGCTTAAGCTGTAGGGCTCCTTGGCAGCCCCGAGGCTTCCCCAGGTTCCCACCAGAATCAGGCTCAAGATTGCCACTAGTATTAGCCGGGGCATCGCGCTCCCTCCTTTGCTTTTCCCAGGCTTGCATGGTCCAACCTTTTTTTCGGATAACACACTTGGCTTCTTAAATCAAATTTAATAAGGGCTATAAAACGGCTTCGGGGGTTTAGGCGTCTCCCGGCGCAGGGGCGGCGGCTCTTCCAGTCCCACCTTCTCCTTCATTTCATGGGTGACCCGGGCCCCTTCCTCCATATTAGTAATAATATGAGGGGTAATCAAGACTAAGAGTTCGGTCTTTTGTTTGCTGATCTTCTCTGACCCGAACAAAGGCCCCAAGATTGGCATCTTCCGCAGCCCGGGAATTCCGGCCTGGGAGGTGGTCTTGTCCTCCCGGATGAGTCCGCCCAGGACCACGGTCTGGTTGTCTCCGGTAATCAGGGAGGTCTTGGCCTGGCGCACCGTGAAGGTGGGGGTGCCGCTCACGCCGGTGCTGGTGGTGGCGGCGCTGCTCACCTCCTGGGCGATCTCCAGGGTCACCATGCCGTTGGCGTTAATCTGGGGCTTCACCGACAAGATGATGCCGGTGTTGCGGTACTGGACCGTGGAGGTCGAGTAAGATGTGGTTTGGCTGACCAGGGGGGTCGACGTGGAGGTGAGGGTGGGCACTTCTTCGCCGATCATGATGGTGGCCTCCTGGTTGTTGGCGGCCATGATATGGGGCGAAGCCAGGATGTTCACCTTGCCCTGGGAAGCCAGCAAATTAATGAGGCCTTTCAGTTTGTTCAAGGTATCCGTGGCCACAAAAGTAAAGCCGCTGGCAGCGGTGAACGCGGCCGAGGCCGGGCCGGAAATATCCACCCCGGCAATGGTTCCCGGAGCCGTGGTGGTGGTGCTGCTGCTGCTGGAGACCAGGACTCCCGAGGTGGAAGTAGTTCCGGTAGTGGTACCCGTGGATGTGGTGGTGGAACTGGCGGTCCCCCCCAGGAGAAACTCGATGCCGTATGATAATTCGTCTGACAGGCGGACCTCGGCCACCAGCACTTCGTTCAACACCTGCCGGGGCATAATGTCCAGGCTTTTGAGCAACCGGGAAATGATGCGCCATTCATGGGGCGGAGCCACCACCACCAGGAGATTGTTTTCCTCGTCGGGAATGATGCGCACCCCTTCTTTAGGAGAAACCCCTTGCTGGGCTCCCGTCCCCATGGGCACGGCCCGTTCTTTCAGGAGGGAACCTCCGGCGCTCAACCCGGCGCCGGCCCCCAACGTGCTGGTCCCGCTCGTCCCTGAAGTCCCCAGGCTGCTCATACTCGAGACACTCTGGCTCTGGGTGCTCGTGCCGCTCGTACCTGAGCCGCTGCCAAAGGTGGAACGCCCCAGGGCCCGGGCCCCGGTCTCCGGCTTCTTTTCCTTGACGGTGGGAGCGGCAGCCGCGCCGCCATATACCTGGGTCAACAGATCAGCCAGGTTTTTAGCCTTATAATTCTCCACATTATAGACGTGGACATTGGCGAGCATGTCAGTGCGCTGATCCAGGTGCCTGGCCCAATATAGGGCCCGCTCCATCAGCGACCCGGAGTCGGCCAGGATCATCACCGCATTGAGGCGCGGCACCGCCGTAAAGCTGACCCCGAATTTGCCCTTCTTGGCCAGGGTGCCGTATGCCGCGAAGATCACCTCCAGTTCGCCGATAATTTCGCTGGGATCGGTGTTATCCACCCGCACTACCCGGACCAGGGTTTGGGTCAAGGCCTGGGTGTCGATCAGGTGCACCAATTTAAGAATTTTTTCCAGGTTAGCCGGGTAGTCTATGATGATGAGGGAATTATGGGTCCCCTCGCTAATGCTGCCCCCAATGGATAGCAAAGGCTTCAACGCCTTCATCATCTCTTTGGCGTCCGTCTGCTCCGGAAAGACCACCTGGGCGCTCATCCCCACGGGGGTGATGCCGCGCCGGTCAACCGGCATGGCCCCTTGGGCTGATCTTTCCAGGGGGATTATCTTGAATTGATTGCCCACCTTGACCATGGTGGCGTTATTGACCAGGAGGACCGTCTCCATTATTCCCAGGATGTCGGTTTCAGTGAGCTTCCCGGAGGCCCGCACGTTGGCGGTGCCCTTGACCCGGGGGTCGATGGTGTAATTGATTCCCAGGGTATCTCCCAGAACCCGGATGGCCTCCACCAGGTCCGCACCCTTCAGGTTGAGATCCAGGGGATAAACCTTCTCTCCTTTTTTGGGCCGGCGCCGTGAGGCGGGGATTTTTTTAATGACCCTGGCATAACTTTCCGGTCCCATGATATCCCGTCTGGATTCACGCCGCGCCTTTTCCACTTTGCTCCGCAGAGACTCCTTGCTTGGAGGTTTTGGAGGTGGTTTGGCCACTCGCACCGGCACCTGCTTGGGGTCGGGGGGAGGAGCAGGAGGAGTGACCGTGGTAGATCCCGCACAACCTGTCAGGGCCGCGGTCAGCAAAAAAATGAGCAGCCGCGTCAGAAGCCTTTTGACTCCTGACCAGCCAAGCAAACCGGAGAACTCACCCATGATCATCTATACCGGGGCCTCATTCAGGGAAGTTTAACGTTTTTTTCCCTTCCTTGCCTTCAAAAACCACCGCCTCATTGGAAATCTCCACTACTTTAAAGCCTTCCCATTTATCTCCCAGGCGCACCACCTCCACTTCGGACTGCTTGCGGCCCCGGCCTTTTTTCATACTGATCAACGCCGCCCTTTCCTGGCCGATAATTATGGTCCCCAGGAGGGTGTGGCCTTCCAGGGTCGCCTGGGGCTCGGCGGCTTTACTGGCTTGACCCTTGCGGTCCTGGCTGAACAGATTTTGGGAAGCCACCACTGCAAACGCGCTTAGGGAGCGTTGATCCCTTAAGGGAGTGACCTTGGGCACCGCCGGGCCCTTCCGGGACAGGGAGGCTGCCGGGGCCGAATCGTTGAGGAACCATACCCGGAAAATCCCCATCAACAGCAGGCAACTCCCCCCCAGTAACAGCAGTCGCCACCAGAAACTGCGACGCCAGATCACGCAGTGGTCCCCTTTTTAATCAACCCTGTCACCACCAGATTCACCTGGAGCATGGGGGTTTGCTCCTCTTTGTTGGCCTGCCACCGGGGAGCGTTAATTTCCAATTCCGGAATGAACAGCAACTTTTTATGATGTTCCAGGTGATAAAGCACCGTCATCAATTGCTTCACGCTGGCCGATAGTTGCACCTGCACCGGCACTTCCTGGTAAGGACCGGCATCCTTGGGTTGCAGGACCTTGATGCTGGTCATTTGCACCCCGTGGGCGCCGGTGACGTTTTTTAAAATTTCTTGCAGGTCCGCGGAGGCCACCGCGGCGTTGCCGCCGGCCAGGAACTGCCCCTCCACCTGCCCCACCGTGTTTTTTAGGGCCTTAAGCGCCAGGGCCACTTTCTTCTTACTGGTGAGCAAGGCTTGGTAGCGCACCAGCAGTTGGCGTTTCCGGGCCAAATCCTGGGACCAGCTTTCCTCCAGGGCCACCAGGGGGTAAACCAGGACAAAGTAGAGCACCAGCAGAAATAATAAACCTGCCCCGATCCAGGCAAGACGTTGCTGCTGAGGGGTCAGGCCCTCAGGGACCCAGTTCCAGTCCTTTAATTTCTGCCTTAATTTTAAAATGTTCGAGCTTATTGGCATCGGTCACAATGGGAGAGGCGAATTCGGTTTTTGTAAGCCAACCGGATTTCTCCAAGAGAGGAATCAGGTCCGCGGCTGACCGGGACATCCCTCCCATCTCCAGGTATTGCTGGCTGATCCGCAGGTTGAACAGCCAGGTATGCTTTGGTATTAGCTGGGTCAAGTCCTTAAGAACATTTAGTTTATCAGGAGATTTCTCCAAACGGCGGAGGTTTTTCATCTGCTTGGCCAGGCTCCGGACTTGATGAAGTTGCTTTTCCACCTGGCGGACCTCGGGAGTTATCTGGGCCAATTCCCGGTCCACCTGGTAAAGCTGGACTCGCTTATGCGCCAACAGACTTAGCGGATATAGAAAAACCAAAGCCACAAAGACCAAAAGCAGCAACTTATTCAGAGAAAAGCCGGAGGACGTAACCGCCGCCCGCTCCTCCGGCGGCAGGAGGTTGGTCCCCACCGGCACTTTCCCCAAACCCCGGAGGGCCGCACCCACCGCCATCAGGGCCATCGGTTCCAGTTCTCTCTCCCGGGGAAGGCCTTGAATACTGATACTGTCCGCATTGATTACCGTCAGGTTTTCCTGCCGGGCCAGCGCCGTGATTTCCGGGGCGGCAGTTATTTGGCCGTAAAGACCCAAGGCCAAAGGTGGACTACCGGCTTCCTCCAGGCGGCGGATTTCCGCCAGGAGGGCCTCCCCCAGGCGCTCTCGCGGCTTGGGCCGCAAAGGCCGGGAAAAACCCAGGGTCCGCCCCCGGATGTGGGTGAGTTCCAGGACGCCTTGCTCCTCCTGGAGGAGCAGCCAGGACGCCGGCGGTTTGCCGCCCCAAAGACTGAAGGCGTTGGCCGCCGCC
The DNA here is from genome assembly GCA_049322315.1 of Thermodesulfobacteriota bacterium. Taxonomy (GTDB): domain Bacteria; phylum Desulfobacterota; class Desulfobaccia; order Desulfobaccales; family 0-14-0-80-60-11; genus SURF-52. Next base: position 48,371 of record JBMORF010000068.1, read on the forward strand.
ACCGGTCCGGGCTCCAGGGAGTAGGGTTTTAAACCCGCCCGGGTTAGGAGTGCCAGGCACTGCTCCACCGGTTCCCGGGGCAGAGCCAACAACATCAAGTGGATGCCGCTCTCCGTTTCTTTCAAGACCTGATAATCGTAAAATAAATTCTGGCTCGGCAGCGGCAAGAACCGGTCCACCTCATAACTCACCACCTGGGCCAGATTTTCCGCAGCCGCCAGGGGCAGTTGCACCTCCCGGAAAAAACACAGGTCCCGGCTCACAGCCAGGTTCACCGGGCAGTTTGACAGGTCCCAGGCAGAAATAATCTCTTGGATCTGGGGTTCCAGGGAGACAAAATTATTTTCACCCCGGAGCAGACGTTCCAGGTGCGTTACCTGGATGCCGGAGAAACCTTTATGCACCTGGGCCAGGGTCAAACCGCTCTTATCCAGGTAGACCCCCAGGCTGGGGGCCTCCGTCAGTAGGGCGGCGGAGATCGTCTCCCACCAACTGCCAGGTTTCCAGTTCATTACGGCCTTTTAACCAGAATAATCATCGGCCCAATAGACGAACTTCCAGGGCGGGTCCCCTATCTCTAAGAGCCGCACTACCGCCTTGATGGTATGGCGGGGTCCTTCTTTTTTATTTATCATGCCTGTGGCCAGGATTGTAAAAAAAGGCGAACTCTCAAAGGAAAGGTTAGGCCACCCCGCCTCCGCTCGGGTCTCTGCGGCTAACCGTGATAATACCACCTGGACGTTCAATGGCGCGATTTCTCGCTCCTGAACCAGGGTCTCAGCCAATGCCGGAGGGACCCCCACGGCCTGCAGCACCTCTGACGGGGCGGTGTTCACATTGACTTGTTGGGACTCTCCTTGCACGGTAAGATACGCCGATAAGCGGATTGGCAGGGAGCTGCCGCCAAACCCCCTCACCCAGGCCAGTTCCTCCACCGTGTCAAAGGCGCCGCCTTTGACCGGGTAAGGGGGCTCCAAACCTAAATAGTAGTCGCTCTTGGCCCCGAAGGGGCGAGGGAGGAGACCCGGTTGCCGCCAATCCTCGATGGAGTCCACCATGACCCGCCACTTATCCTCGGGAATACCCAAGGCCATAAAAAGGTTGGCCAAAATCTTACCATCGGCTTTATTAAGATTGATCTTCCCGCCTTCGTTAGCCACCCGGACTTCCACCTGGCTTCCGGAAATTTCCAGCACGTGGCGCCTCTGATCCCCAATCCAAGGCTGCGGTTTGGCGGATAATTGCATCTCAGGCCCTCCAGGCGTGAGCTCTGAGAACTTAGCCTCCATCAGCTTGGCCAGGGCGTAATAGATGCCGGCCTCGGCCAGGCTGTGACACTGCTGGGCTCCCCGGAAATTAGCCGCCAGCTTGATCTCCGTGCGCCATTCCTGGGCCCAGCTCAGGACCACCACACTGAGCAAGGCGATGACCCAGATCACCAGCAGCAGGATGGCGCCTGCTTCGCGCGGCCGGACTGACGGGCCTCCGGGATCACCCCCCTTACGAGATTCCGGGAGTATCGAATACATGGATGGGAATCAACCACTCTTGGGGCTGTTGACCCCCCAGGGCCAGTCGCACCTTCACCCACTGGGGCGGCCCGCCATTACGGCGAGCGTCCCAATGGTCGTATTCTTTGCCGTTGCTGCCATAAAAAAAGCGGACTGAAATCACGTTTTTCAACAAGATTTGCCTGATCTCCACCCCCTCAGGGTCCCGGGCCCAATTAATGCTCCTGGTCTGTTCCACGGCCACGACCCCCTGCCCGGCTTCATCCCGTCCCACCAGGACCCGCCAATGATAGAGGCCCCCCAGGTTGTGGGCTTCCAGAGGCACGAAGGTGAAAAACCGGATCTGCTGAGGTTCGCCCCAAAAATACTTATTGGCCTCTTTGAGTTCTTTAATGCCGCCGGCTGCGGAACTCAGGCTCCTTTCCAAAAAGCTCTGGCCCACCCGCAACTCCTGGAGGTTTTCCGCCGCCACCTGGCCCCGGCTTACCGCCTTCAGGCTCAGGTTCAAGGACATAAAAACCACCAGGCACAGCAGGCTTACCAAGGCCAGGGCGACCATCAACTCCAGCAAGGTAAAGCCCGCCGCAGCCCCTCCAGGTTTCTCCTTCATGTTGGGCACTCCAGGCCGTAATGGCAGCAGCTTATCTCTTAGTGAGACCGGCAAAACGATTTTGCTCCCCACCATCCAACCCAGGGCTATTTTTGGACCGTCGTCCTCAGGGTCAGGAGTTCCAGGATCTTGGTTCTTCCCCGCTCCTCCCAGGAAAGCGTGACCTGCAGCGAACTACAGACCAACCTCTTGTTCTGGCCGGGATAAGGGACCTGAAATTGCGGCTTCACGTCCACCTGGTAGGAAAAGCGCCCTACTTTTCCCTGAAACACGCCCTCAGCCACTTCTCTGGCGCCAAATTCTTCGAGCACCATTTGCGCAGTCATCACGGCCTGGGTATTGCTCCTGGAGGCCTCCTGGGCTTGCAGGGTGGAGGTGAGGACCTGGAGGATGATTACCAGGACCAGGCCCATGAGGGTGGCGGCCACCATCACCTCTAAGAGGGTGAAGCCTTCGGCTCTTTCCCGCCGCTGCTGGCTGGCTTGCCGATTCATGTCTTGGCCGTTTTCAGAGTGACCTTGCCGGTAAGGATTTCCACTTCCAGGACCTGTCGGTTCCCTCCCGGGTCGGTCAACGTCAGGTGTCCGCCGCTGGAGCTGCCGTCACCATAAAAGGCAATGTAGCCCTGCCGGGCGCCACGATCCTGCCATACCAGGTGGGCGTCCCCCAGACGCAATCTTCGGGATAACTGCCCGGTCCGGGAAGTCCCTTCCAGGCGGTAACGCCCTGCGTCCAGGTCTAAAAAGACCCGCACCCGCTTGTGTCTGGAGGCCGCCAGACTCCGGGCGGTGCGCATGGTGGTCATCAGCTCCCGAAGGCTGGCCCTCTCCTTGGCCCGGTGCCAGGCCCCGTACATACTGGGCAACACCAGCCCCATCATCAGGGCCATGAGGGCCAGCGCCACCATCAGCTCCAACAGGGAGAAACCCTGTTCCGGGCCGGTGGGGCCTCTCCGGTCTCCGGCGCCGTCAGGGAGAGGTCTGGTAATTGTTAATGTCGATATTCTCACCTTCTCCGCCCGGTGCGCCGTCGGCTCCCAGGGTACTCAGATCATAGGCGCCGTGTTCCCCGGGAAATTTATAGATATATTCCCGTCCCCAAGGATCCTTGGGCACCCCTTTTTCCAGATAAGGCCCGGACCATTGCGGCAGATTATCAGGCTTTTGCACCAGGACCTTCAGACCCTCTTCTTCAGAGGGATAGCGCCCTACGTCCAGGTGAAAGAGATCCAGGGCCGTGGACAACATCTGTATCTGGGCCTGGGCGGCCTTTTGTTTGGCCTTGCCCACCCGCCCCATCAACCGGGGGGCCACCAACGCGGCCAGCAGCCCCAGGATGAAGAGAACGATCATCAACTCGATCAGCGTGAAACCGGCTTGGCGTTGGTCTTTTCTCGTCAAGGTGGTGATTCCTCCTGGCATCAGAATGAAATATCGTAGAGGTTCAATATGGGCATCAGCAGGGACACGACAATAAAGCCCACCACCAGGGACATGACCAGGATCAGCAGGGGCTCCAGCAGGGCCAGCAGGCGCCGCACCGCGGCCCGGGCGTCGTTTTCCAGGGAGTCCGCCGCCGACAGGAGCATCTCCCCCAAATGGCCGGTTTCTTCGCCGATGGCCACCATCTGCAGGAACAGCTCCGGCAGCAGGCCCACTTTCTTGAGCAGGGCGGACAAAGGCTGCCCCTTCTCCACTTCCTTCTGCACCCCCTCCAGGGACCGGGCCATGAACCGGTTGGGCACCGAGGTGGTCACCACCCGCAGGGCCCCCACCAAAGGCACGCCGTTATTCAGCAGGGTGCCCAGGGTCTTGGCAAAAAAGGCCGCAGAGATACGTTTGGTCAAATCCCCCACAAAAGGGGCCCGCAACTTGGCGCGGTCCACCGCCATTTGCCCCTTGGGCGTGCGCAGCAGGCGCATAATGATGAGTACCCCCAGCGCCAACAGGAGCCCCCCAGCCCACCAGTAAGAGCGGAAGGCGTTACTGAGGGCCAGGAGAAAACTGGTGCTCCAATAGAGGGTCTGGCCCATTTCCTTAAAAAAAGACTCAAAGCGGGGCACCACGTAAATAAGCATGAGGATCAGGGAGAGGCTGCCCACCCCGGCCAGGACCATGGGATAGATGAGGGCGGTGAGCAGGTAGCTCTTGAATTCGCTCACCGTCTTCAGGTAATCCCCCAGGCGCGACAGGGCCACCTCCAGAAAGCCGCCGGTCTCCCCCGCCTGCACCAGGCTGACATACAAAGGGGAAAAGACCTTATGGCGGCTTAAGGCCTCGGATAAGCTCTTGCCGGCCTGGAGGTCCCGGAGCACCTGACTGAGAATCACCTTGATCCCCTTGCCGCCGGTAACCTCCAGCAGGGCCTGGAGGCTGCGCTCCAGGGGGAGGCCCGCTTTCAGCAAGGCGGCCAGCTCATTGGTGAAGTGGACCACCTCGCTTTGGGGCACTCTCCGGGTTCGCCGCCAGCTCAGGCTAAACTGCCAGCCCCCTGGCTTCGCTTCTTCCGGGCTGATGCGCAGGGGAATCAGGCCCCCCTGCTGGAGATGCAGCACCACCAGGCGCTCTTCCCTGGCTTCCAGGGTGCCCTGGATAATGTTGCCGCCAGGATCGCTGGCCCGGTAATGGTAAACCGGCATGCCTTACTCCTGGGTCACCCGCAGCACTTCCTGGCTGGTGGTAAGGCCCTGGGCCACTTTGGCCCAACCGTCCCCCGCCAGGGTCTGCATCCCCTGGGCTATGGCCGCCTGGCGCAAAGCCGCGGCATCAGCCCTCCTTAAAATCAACTGGCGGATGGACTCATCCACCAGGAGCAGTTCATAAATGCCGGTGCGCCCCTGGTAACCTGTCTGGGCGCAGGCCGGACAACCCTGCCCCACGAACAGCTTATCCGGCAGGTTGCCGGGAATCTCCTGCCGGAGGTCCTCCACCATTTCCGGGGACAGGGCCACTTTGCACTCCGGGCAAATGATGCGCACCAGGCGTTGGGCCAGAATGCCCACCACCGCGGAGGCCAGGAGAAAGTCCTCCACGTCCATTTCCAACAGACGGGTGATGGCCCCGGGAGCATCATTGGTGTGCAGGGTGCTGAAGACCAGATGGCCGGTTAAAGCCGCGTGCACCGCGATTTCCGCAGTCTCCCGGTCCCGGATCTCCCCCACCAGCACCACGTCCGGGTCCTGGCGCACGATGTGCCGCAAGCCCTTGGCAAAAGTGAGGTCAATGGAAGGTTTGACCTGCATCTGGGTGACCCCGGAGAGCCGGTATTCCACCGGGTCTTCGATGGTGATGATCTTTTTTTCCGGAGAATTGATACGCTCCAGGGCCGCATACAGGGTGGTGGTTTTGCCGCTGCCGGTGGGGCCGGTGACCAGAATCATGCCATAGGGCTTGTGAATCAAATCGTCGAACTGCTTCAGCTCCTTATTCGGGAACCCCAGGAGGCCCAGGTCCAGTATGACCTTTTCCCGGTCCAGGATACGGATCACCATGGACTCCCCCAAAAGGGTGGGCAGGGTGGAGACCCGGAAGTCGATGTCATGACCCTTGACCTTCAGGCGGAAGCGCCCGTCCTGGGGCAGGCGCCGCTCGGCGATATCCAGCCGGGACATGATCTTCAACCGGGAGATGACCGCGGCCTGGAGCGCCTTGGGGGGGGATTCGGCCTCATAGAGAAGGCCGTCTTTGCGGTAACGCACCCGGAAGGAATTTTCAAAGGGCTCCAGATGGATATCACTGGCCCCCATCTGGATGGCCCGGAGCACCAGGAGGTTCACCAATTGGATGATGGGGGCTTCCCGGGCCATGTCCCGGAGATGGCCGATTTCCACGGCCTCCTCCGAGGCCAGGTCGATCTCCTCCGTTTCCAGGTCTCCCACCAGGCGGGCCATGCGGCTGCCTGGCTGGTATACCGTCTCGATGGCTTCCAGGATCTCTTCCTCCGGGGCCGGCACCGGCGAGACCGGCGCTCCCAGGGCCACTTCCATGGCCTGGTTGGCATCCCAGTCATCCGGATCGGCCATGGCCAACAAGACCCGACCGTCTTCTTTTTTCAAGGGCAGGCACCGGTTATCCTTGAGGAAACGCACGGACAGGCCGGCAAAGGGCTCGATGGCTCCCCAGTCTTTCAGGCTGACGGTCTGGTTATCCATATCTGGTCCTCTAATTGGACAGAAATAAGGCGGAAACAGTTAATCACGCCATCTTCCACCCGCCGCCTTTAATGCTTTGCTTCCGGGTCCGGCGCCAATCCGGCGGTACGCCGATTCTTCCAAGATATCAACGGCCACTGACCCCGGGAGCCGGCCCCCGGAGCCTGGTTAACCGATGGCCGGCGTTAGCGGGGAGTGGGCCTCCCCTCCGGGGGCGGGGGCGGTTTATTCGGGGTATTTGCCGGTTTGGGAGGCGCCACCCGCGCCGGATGCCGGGGCGCGGGCCCACGCCCGGGGGAAGCCCCGGATCCCCTTATCCTGGAGGAACCCCCCGGAGGGCTGGAAACGGTTATCGGGGGCTTGCCTTCGCCCCCATCATTGGAAATGTGCAGAGTACCTTGATCATCCGTAAAGCGTTTGATGGCCGCGGCCCCGGGCCAGGAAAACAGGACCACCAAGGCCAGAGCCGCCAGCAGGCTACTGACATAAGCCCAAACCTGGTTCCCGCTCTCCCGATTCTTCTCCATAAACCTCCAGGGCCCCAAGGGCTGCCAATTACCTTTACCACCTAATGTCTATAATTTTAATGGACTTAGCGGCAAAAATCAAGGAGAGGCGGAGGGGCGGGGAGTTTTTGCAACTTCTGGCGATTTCAGAAAAAAACCGAACCCGCGGCCCCCTTTCCGGGGGGCCGGATACCCGGGTCCGCGTCTCCACTTTGAGGCCTAGAAACAAACTGGCCTCAGAAAGTTTGGCCCAGCCCCTGCTGCCGGCTTAGGCCGGCAGGTCCCCAATTATTTGAGGATCTCCATGACGGCGGCAATGACCCGATCCTGCTCGTCCCCGGTCATCCCGGAATAAAGAGGGAGAATGATGCTACGGTCTTGCAGGCGTTCGCTCACCGGCAGGGGGAATCTTAAGGGCAGTTCCCGGTAAGACGGTTCCCGGTGGGCGCACATTACCCCCCGCACCGTGCGGATGCCCCTCTCCAGGAGAGCCTGCATCACCTGTTTCTGCTCCAGAGGACATGCTTCCTTGAGGATGATCCAGAAGGATTGCCAGTTGCTCCGGGCCCAAACCGGCTCCTGGGGCAGATCCAGGAAAGGATGGCTGAAGAGGGCTTCCCGGTAACGACCGGCCAAACGCCGCCGTTCCGCAATGAGGCCGGGCAGGCGTTTTACCTGCTCCCGGCCCACCGCGCCCTGGATATCGCTTAAGCGGTAGTTGTAGCCCAGTTCCGCATACTGCTCGAAGACTATCCCCCCGGCCCGTTCCCGCTCCGCGGTGGACAGACTCATGGCGTGGGTGCGCAGCCGCCCTATGCGGGCCATGACTTCCGGGTCTCTGCCCGTGATCATGCCGCCGTCCCCGGTGGTCAGCACCTTCCGGGGGTGAAAGGAAAAGGTGGCCAGGTCCCCATGGGGCCTGCCGATGGGCTCCCACTCGCCGGGAGCCGGGCTGATTTCCGAGCCGATGGCACAGGCCGCGTCCTCCACCACCTGCAAGTGGTGCTCCCGGGCCCAAGGCAGGATGCGCCCCAGGTCGCAGGGCATCCCCAACTGATGGGGCGCCAGGATAACCTTGGTCCGGGGGGTGATGGCCGGGGCAATCAGCCCCGGGTCGAGGTTCCCGGTCCCGTATTCCACGTCCACGAACACCGGCGTGGCCCCCACGAAGCGCACCGCGTTGGCCGTGGCGATGAAGGAGTGGGAGACGGTGATCACTTCGTCACCGGGCCTTAAGTTCAAAGCCATGAGGGCCAGATGCAGGGCCGCAGTGCCGCTGGAGCAGGCCACCGCCAGGGGTGCGTCCACCAGGGCTGCAAATTCTTTCTCAAAGGCCGCCACCTCCGGCCCCTGGACCACCCAGCCGGAGAGAATGGCCCGCCGGGCCGCGGCCGCCTCTTCCTCTCCCAAGGTGGGCCGGGCCACCGGGATTTGTGTCATTTTTTCCCCTTAATTATCGCGACGGAGGAGGGTGAGAGAGATGGGGTCTTAACCCCCCCTGCAGCCCCAGTCCTCCTCCAGGCATTTGAGATATTTTAATACGTCCGCCTGATTCAGCCGATAAACTTAACAATCGCCAACCAAGGAAAGGTCATTCATGGACCAGGAAAAACCCCAGGAACTTATGGCACGGCCCCCGGAAGTGCTTTATGCCTTCTGGCTGACCATCATTTCCCTGGCCGTGGGCATCGTTGCTATCCCTTTAAACTCAGAAGTGGCGCGCTCCCAGCTACTGGTCTTCACTATTATCGGCTTGCTTTTATCTTTTACCTTCACCCTGTTTATCTTTTTTATGATTCTTAAGGGCAAAAATTGGGCCCGGATGCTTTACCTGATTTTATTTATCAGCGGCGCCCCCTTTGCCTTCCCCGCAGTTTTAGTTGCTTTTCAAAAGACCCCCGCCCTCGCGGTAATCCGTCTGCTGCAACTATCTCTGCAGATGATGGCCGCGGTCCTGCTCTTACAAAAGTCCACCCGGGACTGGTTTACCAAGCTCAAGTTACAGAAATTAATGAACTACCAGTTGACTTAAGCAATTATTGCTCACTCAATTTTTCCCAGGCCAGCTTGGCTGCGCCGATGAGCCCGGCGTCGTCCCCCAGTTGGGCGGGCACCACGCTCAAGGCTTCCCGGGGGAAGAGGGTGAGACGCCGGTAGAGTTCTTCCTTCAAGTAAAGTTCGAAGACTTCCCAGGCCCGGGCGAAGCCGCCGCCGATGACCACCCGGGAAAGTCCCAAAAGATGCACCGCCGCGGCAATGGCCTGACCCAGGCTGCGCCCCACCCTTTCAAAAGCCTTGAGGGCCAGGGGGTCCCGCTGCAAGGCCGCCACCACCAGGGTCTCCCCTTCGATGGCCTCGGGGTCCGTCTCGTACAATTCCCGGAGCCAGGACCCGGCGCCCTTGTCCAATTGCTCTTTCACCCAGGTCACGGCCCAAAACCCCGAGGCCATGGTTTCCAAACATCCCCGGTTGCCGCAGTGGCACTTACGGCCTTCCGGGTCCACGGTCATATGGCCGATTTCCCCGGAGGTGCCCGCGGCCCCCTGCCACAGCCGGCCGTCGAGGATCAAGCCGCCCCCGACGCCGGTGCCCAAAGTGATCCCCAACATATTGGGGTTCCCTTTCCCGGCGCCCAGCCAGTACTCTCCCAGGGCGAAGAGGTTGGCGTCGTTTTCCAGCCACAGGGGCCAGGGAGATTGGGGCTGGAGGCGGGCAACCATGGGAAAACCACTTAACACCGGGATATTGGGGGAAAATTCCACCCGGCCTTCCCGGGGCAGCACCCGACCCGCCACTCCCAGGCCCATCCCCCTAATCTCAGCCCCCAGTTCCGCCGCGGTTTCCTGGCATACCGCCAGGTTCGCAGCCAGGGTGGCCAACAGGGACTCCTGGTCCGGCATGGTGGCCGTGGCCCAGCCCCAACGGGCCAGAATCTGACCATGATGGTCCACTAGCGCCAGGCGGGCGTTGGTGCCCCCCATATCCAGGGCGACTACTATCTGGTCTTTATCCATAATAAATAATGATAAAAGTTAAAGTTCCAACCTAAGCGTTATTTTTAAGGTAGCTGTTGACGAGGCCGCAAATCAGGAATAATGCTCGCCACCTCTGCCTTGCTGATCACCCCGGCCCGCACCAACCGGGGCGGCGCGGCCGTCACATCCACCACCGTGGAAGGCAGCCCTCCGGGACAGGGTCCGGCATCCAGGATCAGGTCCACCTCATTGCCGAATTCCCGGGCCACCTCCGCCGCCAGAATAAGGGGTTGCCGGCCGCCGCGGTTGGCGCTGGTGCCGGTCACCGGCGAACCCAGGGCCGCCAGCCAGCTGCAGACCACGGGCTGCCGGGGTTGGCGTACACCCACGGTGCCGGTGCTTGCGGTCACCAGGTCCGGTAAATCTCCCTGGGCCGGGAGGATCAAGGTCAAGGGCCCGGGCCAGAACCGGGCCATGAGCCGTTGAGCCATCTCCGGTATGTCAGCGGCCACCTGCCGGGCCATCTTAGCATCCGCCACCAGCAGCAGCACCGGCTTATCTTCGGGGCGGCCCTTGAGGGCAAAGAGACGTTGCAAAGCCCCGGTCCGGTAAGGATCGGCGGCCAGGGCGTAAAAAGTCTCGGTGGGCAGCGCCAGGATGCCGCCTTCGGCCAGCAGACGCCGGCTTTCCTGCAACCAGGCCTCCGCCTTGTCTTCCCGCCACTTAAAGATGCGGCCCATATTTCATCATACCTTCCCCACCCTTATCTTACAAGACTTGACGGCCAATTCCGGGCAGGTTAAAAATTTATTTGTGAGCGGCGTGCAGTGAACCGCGAAAAAAGGAATAGCTCCTGACAAGCGCTAAGTGGCAGCCCGGGCATATTCACAGGGCGGGTGAGACACCCGCCCTACGATTATTCATAAACTTGAAGTAAGCCAACGGCTCCGGCGCAACTGCTCACCGCTCACTGCTTACTGCTCACAGGAAAACTATGCAGCCCATGCCCATGCAAGCGGAATGTTACGATTGTCTCCTGCGTCTGGTGGACCAGGCGGTGGAGCTGGCCGGGGCGTCTCCGCCTAAGGGGAAACAGGCCCGGGACGCGGCCCGGGATATCGTCCGCCGGGAATTTCGCCCCGGGGCCGTCCCCGCCCGCATCGCCAACCTTTATCACCGGGCCATCCAGGACTTGACCGGTAATCCCGACCCTTTTCTAGCCCGCAAAGAAGCGGAAACCGCGTTCTTAAGGCGGATGTGCGCCCGCATCGCCCCGGCCTATGCGGATGATCTGGATTCCCTGCTGCGGTTGGCGGTGGCGGGCAATGCCGTTGATCACTTCCGGGGGGAAGAGGAAGTGAGCCGGGAGCTGCTCTCCCAGGTTAACTGGAACGATGCCGATGTGGAGCCTTTCCGCCGCCTGCTGCAAGGACCTGCCGGGCCCCTCCTTTATCTGGCGGACAACGCCGGGGAGCAGTTCTTTGATCTCCCCCTGGTGACGCATCTGCGGCGATTGGGCCGGCAGGTGATTTACGTGGTCAAGGCCGGCCCCATTCAGAACGATCTCACCCGGGCGGATTTAGCCGCCTCGGGCCTGGAGGAGGCCCTGGCCCCGGTGATGGACACCGGCGCCCGCACCGTGGGGCTGGAATTGGAAAAGGTGAGCCCGGAATTTAGGAAGCTCTTTGAGACCGCCCCCATAATTTTAGCCAAAGGCATGGGCCATTTCGAGACCATGAGCCAGATCCGGGACCCCCGGCTCTTTTTCCTGCTCCAGGCCAAATGCTCCCCGGTGGCCCAGGCTTTAGGTGTCCCCCGTGGCGCCTTTGTCTTGCGGCAGGCTGTGGGGTATTGATCGTTAAGGATTTCTTACCAGGAGGGCCTGGGCTTTTTTCATTTGATACTATAACTTTCCTTATCTATTTGTTATCGCCGTATTCCCTAACCCCCAGATAATGGCAAGATATATTCCATCAATGCAGATAAGTTTTCAGGGTCTATTTTATATTGATTTTGTAAAATATTCTGCTATGGTGCTCACGGGTTGATAAAATTCTCTTCAAGATAGGGAATAGCTTATTTTGTAAAGAACTAACACGAACGGAGATTCCAGGCCTGGATCGTAATTGAGGAAAACCGACCCGATAGCCCGCAAGGGGAGATCGGGTTTTTTCTTGTAACCCCTATCTTCTAAAAAAACAATCATTAAGGATTCTGAGGAGTACCAACCTATAAGGAGGCCTGGACATGCTGCGCAGAAATTATTTCCTCATTTTCGTCTTGGTGCTAACCGGAGTTCTTTTTCTGCCGCATTCCTCACATCTCCAATCTATTCCTCCGGACTTGCCTGATCCTCCGGTCTTGGATCAAGCGGCACTGGATGCGGCCTCCGCCCGCGGAGTCCCTAAAAATTATTATGTTGACTCTATAGATGGGGATGATTTCAATATCGGGACCATAGCATGGCCATGGAAAACCTTACAAAAAGTGTATGACAGGTCCCCTTCATTTGCGCCGGGAACCAACATATTTTTGAAGAGGGGTTGCACCTGGAATGAACCACTAAGACTCCAATGCGATGGCGACCCGACAAAAAATCCATATCAATATATAGTTATCAGAGATTATGGGTATGGGGATAAACCGAAAATTAACGGCGATGGCAATGGTTTTGACTGTGCGGTATATTTGGACAGAAATTTTATCTACCTGAGAAATTTATCTATAACTTATATTAATCAGGGTTTTGCTCAGGGCGGTACAGTCGGCAAAGGCATCCGCATTGCCCCGACTACAAGGCCTGACTTGGAAACACAGGAAAATAACATTTGGCTGGATCAATGTGATGTCTCCAATTGCCCCCTTGACGGCATCCTTATTTTTCAGAGGGGACACATAACGGTTAGTGGTAACCAAAACAACACTCCTCCTCCTTTTGCTATAGAAAGATCGCTTATTACTCCTACCCTCTCTCTCCTGCTGCTCTCTGACGATCCATCCGGCGATAACCTGCAAAGTCCGATGGTTTCGGAGCCGACTGAAGCCATTTTTCCCCCGCCTCCTCCGGACCTTACCACCGATCGTCCCATTCGTCACGCGGTCAAACATCCCCTTAGTCCTGTTTTTCAGCATAGTCCTCAGGACATGTCTCCGCCGCCTGCACTCCTTGCCTCTCCCCCTCCCCCTGCCGAGCCCCTGGATCCCACGTTAATTCCACCTCCGCCTCCGGTTGTCCTTCCCAAATATACTCCTGGCGTTACCGATACCCCTGGTCTTACCGCGTCCGCCAATACTGTCACCCCCCTGGCTGATGCCGACATTCTCCAAAAATCTGACATTTCCTTCAATGGGACCGTTGGCATTACGGTCTTGAGTCGATACGAAGGCAGTTTCGTTGATTGCAATGATATTACCATAGATTATTGCTATATCCATCATAATAATCAACATGGAGTATATCTGGAAGGAAGCAACGCCATAATCAAGAATAATCTAATGCAATATAATGGTAACCAACGTGATCAACATGGCAACCCCA
>JBMORF010000069.1:0-8162 GCA_049322315.1 Thermodesulfobacteriota bacterium
GGTTAAAAATGTGCGGAGTTATCTACGTAAACGCCAAATGCAACCTCATATCGTTGAAAAATATTTCCATGGAAAATATGTGCGGTACGCCGCATAAAATGAGAACAATTTAATGGCCTGATTAATAGCAGCAGCTATAATCTGCTGGCGAAAAGTTGGAGTTATTTACGGATAAGCACTTAGCATTGAATTTTTTCTTTATTCTTGGCGGCGCGCCGCTCTCGCTGGCGGGCATTATACCGTTCGCGGTTTTGAGTGCGCCGCTCCCGCTGTCTTTTCCGGTCCTTCTCCCGCTGGGCCTCAAGGCGGTCCTTGGCCGCGTCCGCTTCTTCCTGGTCAACCTCGAAAAGGCTGATTTCTCCGGCGCGTAGTTGATCCGATACCCGGATTATCATGGCCCGGACGTTCGCCGGTTGCTTGCCTTCCATGCGGGCTATTTCCGCGGGCCGGAGTTGAAAGAGTTTGCTCAACAGAAAAATCCGCACCCCTTCAGGGAAGCTCCCGGAGCGCCCTTCCACTAAATTCCTAAAATATTCGAAGTCTTGGGGGCTTTCCCCTTTGTCCAGGAGTCGCACCAATCTTAAAAAGCTATCAGCCGCGGAGTGGTAAAGGTCTTTTGCCTCAACCGCGGTCGTGTCGTATTTGACGGCCAGGTCTTTATAAGACCATTTGTGGAAAAAACGGTCAATGAAGATCCCGGTCCTTTTCAGGTCAGGGTTGAAGCTGGCAAAAGGGGAGTCTGCTTCCGTGGTGAAAGGGGTGTCTATAGATTCATCGTCTTCACTCGAAATTCTGGGTAGCTCGGATTCGCGGATTTCCCGCTTGCTGTGGGCAAAGACGATGGTTATTTCCTCCCCATTTTCGCTTTGCCCGTCTTCTCATAGACGGCCAGGCCGTCTTGAGCAAGGTAAAGCTCAACCGGCCTGCAAGGGGTTTTGCACCCTTCCCGGTGTGAGCACTTTTCGCAGACGCCTTTCATCAGCCTTTACCTGAACCGGGCTACAGCCCTGTTTTTGAGAAGGGGCCGCAGAATATCCAAGGCCCTTTGGCTGTGGCGGGGCGGATTTTCACCGGGATCAAGCTTGACAGAGAGCAAGCCCCCCAAGCTCACGGCCTGAACGCCCACGTCCTCAGTATCATAGCGCAGCAGATGCAAGGCTTCTTCAGCCTGTGCTTGCTTCAGAGCGGCCAGGATTTCAGCTTTTTGGGCGTCCGTGTAACGATCCGCCAGGGTCTTATCAAGCTTCCACCACAGATTGAACTCAAGCTCATTCAGGGACCGGAAGGCCATAAGCAGAGCCGTGGCCTGGGTTGCTTCTTCCGCCGCTAACCAATCATCGGTATGCAGACGGTCTTCAAAATGGGCTTGCGCCCCGGCCAAGTCTATCCAGGAATTGTGACCCGCGCTTGGGTAAACGATAAGCTCACTCACTGCATTAGCTCCTTTAATTCGGAGATGGTTCTAAGTTTTCCTTGGTAATACAAATTTACGACCTTCAGTTTGCCCTCACTGACATGACGAAATCTCATCGGCCCCAAGGCTTCACGGGCAAATTTCACGTCTCCGGGGTCTGAACTCTTAACCATGGATTCCATCCATTGCCGGTAATTCATTCGCCGGTCAACAAACTTGACCTCATAATTCCGGTAGGCCGTGGAGGTTGTCCCGTCCCGGTGATGGACCGTCCTTGGATCGGTTTCCAGGCGGGAAATCCGCCGGGCCAGCTTGTCATAGTCCTCCCCCAAGGCGTCTTCAAAAGGGACAAGTTCCCCATTGACCATCACGTCTTTCAAAACCGGGTATATCCAACACCGGCAAGCGAAATGCACTGGCGGCTGTGGGCAGTAAGCAAGGGTATATTCCCCGCCGTCAAGAAAGGCGCAATATTCACAGGTGTTGCGGTCAAGTTCAGCCTGAAAGCGGTAACTTTTAAAGCTTTCAGAATTTTCCCGGAAGGTTTCAAATTCAGCCCAATTCACCACGCCATGAATCGCAGTTTTAGCCAAACCCGTGGCCGAACGTCTGCCAATATCCAGGGCGGTTTGCAGACCCTTGGCGGTTTCTCTTAAAGGTTCCCCGAGAATCAGGCTTTCCGGCGCCGCTTTAATACCAATTCGCATTCAAAGGACGTTGAACTGTAGGGGCGAACCTTGTGTTTGCCCGTGGCTCCAGGGCGAACACAAGGTTCGCCCCTACGTATAGTATCTTTTTGACTGCAACTCGGTATAAGAACCCGCTCCGCGGCGTCCGCCTGCCACTGCCGCTTCCGGAGGACCTGATTGTCATGAAGGCAGTGGCACACCGTCCCCAGGATCTTGCCGACATTGAGGCCATACTTGCGGCTCACCCGAAGATTAATACACGGCGGGTGAGGCGCTGGGTGCGGGAGTTTGCTGTAGCTCTGGAGATACCGGAAATCCTTACCGACCTTGAAGCTCTGTTAGCTCAAGGCCGCAAGCGCAGGTGACTCGCTCCTTTGAGTGGCACTGAAAAGAATTTTGCAGGAATGAACTGGATAGGGAAGATTTATGGTTCTGTGATAACTGTTTAGTCATAGAAGCAGTAATCTTCTATAAAAGTAGGCCATCCAAATTAATACCAAGTTCGCATTCTCAAGCAACAATCCTTATGATGAACGGCGTTTATCGGCGTACATCGGCGGTTAATATTTAACCGCCGATAAACGCAGATGGACGCCGTTTGCTTTTGCTGTTTTAATGCATGTGAATGTGAATTTGGTATAATCGCCACATCGTACAAACTCTTTACCTCCCCCCCTCACAAACTATCTTACCAGCTCAACGCCGGGTAACCCAAAAGGCGGTTCACTTCCTCCGCCAGTTGGGGGGAGGGGGTGAGGCGCAGTTCCGGGGGCAGGGCCAGGACCGTGTCGCCGTTATGGGGAGCCAGGAAGTGCAGGAAGGCGGGGACCGGTCCCGGATGACGGGAAAGGATGTCCTTTAAAGCCAGGAGTAGTTCCCGGGTGAGGGTGCGGCTGTGCAGCCTGAAGTCCAGTTTATCCGGCCAGCGGGGCAGGGCGCTTTCCAGGGGCGAGATCTCCTGGGCCACCAGTTTGGGGCCTTTTTCTTCCTGGATCAAATTGCCCTTAAGCCATAAAGCCAGACTGGGCCGGTGCAAATAGGGCGCGACCCGGTCGTAAAGTTCCCCGAAAACCAAGACTTCCACGGACCCGGCCAGGTCCTCCACAGAGAGGATGGCCACCCTGCCGCCTTTTTTGCTGACCTTTTCCTGGACCCGGGTGATGACCACGACCAAGGCCACGTCCTGGGAATCGGGGAGATCCGCCAGATCAGCGGTGGTGACCTGGGCCAGAGATCTCAGGAGGCCCCGGTAGGCGTCCAGGGGATGGCCGGTGAGATAGACCCCCAGGGCTTCTTTTTCCCGGGCCAGTTTCATGGATTCCTCCCACTCCGGGACTTCGGGGAGCCAATCGTCGCCACCGGCCGCGGGCAAGTCCCCGAACATGGACATTTGTTTGGCATCCTGAAGGCGTTTCAGGTTTTGGGTCTTTTCCAGGGCGCCTTCCAGGCCCTCCCAGAGCCGGGCCCGGGGGAGCCCCAGGGAATCAAAGGCTCCGGCCTGGATCAGGGCTTCCAGGACTTTCTTATTGACCTTGGTGAGGTTGGCCCTTTCCAAAAGGTCCCCAAAACCGGTAAAGGGGCCGGACTTCCGGGCCTCCAACATATCCAGGATGGCCCCCACGCCCACGTTTTTCACTCCGGAGAGGCCGAAGCGGACCTTGCCGTCCTCCACGGTGAAATCCCGGTCGCTACGGTTGATATCCGGGGGCAGCAGTTGAATCCCCTGCTCCCGGGCCTCCATGATGTGTTTGGCCAGGGAGGTGGTCTGGTTGATTTCGCTGTTTAACAGCGCGGCCAAAAACTCCAGGGGATAATGGGCCTTGAGATACGCGGTCTGATAGGCGATGAGGGCGTAGGCGGCGCTGTGGGACTTGTTGAAGCCGTAACCCGCAAACTTCTCGATAAGATTAAAGAGGGCCGTGGCCTTGTCCTGGGGGATGCCCTTGGGCTTGGCCCCGGAGACGAAGCGCTCCCTCTGGGCCGCGAAGACCACCGGGTCCTTTTTGCCCATGGCCCTTCTCAGAATATCCGCCTCGGCCAGGGAATAGCCGGAGATGGCCGCGGCGATTTGCATCACCTGCTCCTGGTAGAGGATGATGCCGTAGGTCTCTTTGAGGATGGGCTCCAGTTGGGGCAGCAGGTAAGTGACGGACTGTTCCCCGTGTTTGCGGCGCACGTAGTCGTCGTGCATGCCGCTTTCCATGGGACCCGGGCGGTATAGGGCCACCAGGGCGATGATGTCTTCAAAGGTGGAGGGTTTGAGGCGCACCATCAGGGCCCGCATGCCCGCGCTCTCCAACTGGAAGACCCCCGCGGCGTTGCCGGACTGGAGCAGGGCGAAGGTCTCCGGGTCGTCCAGGGAGATGGCCCGGATGTCGAATTCAGGTTGGTGGCTGCGGCGGATGAGGCGCACCGCTTTGGAGATGACTGTTAAGGTGCGCAGGCCCAAAAAATCGAACTTCACCAGGCCGACTTTCTCTACCCCCTTCATGTCGAACTGGGTGACCAGCTCCCCTTTATTGCCTTTGTAGATGGGCAGATACTCCACCAGGGGCTTATCGGCGATGACCACCGCCGAGGCGTGGGTGGAGGCGTGGCGGGGCAGGCCCTCCAGGGTGGCGGCGATGGTCAGGATCTCCTGGACCGCGGGGTTGGTGTCCCTCAATTCCCGGAGCCGGGGCTCCATTTGCAGCGACTGCTCCAGGGTAATATTCAGCTTTTCCGGCACCAGTTTGGCGATCTTGTCCACTTCGGCGTAAGGCACTTCCAGGGCCCGGCCCACGTCCCGGATCACCTGGCGGGTCTTCATACTGCCGAAGGTGGTGATATGGGCCACGTTTTCCCGGTGATAGGAGTGGATCACGTAATCGATGATCTCCCCCCGGCGCTCAAAGCAAAAATCCACGTCAATATCAGGGGGGCTGACCCTCTCCGGATTGAGGAAGCGCTCAAAGATGAGGCCGTAAGCCAGGGGGTCCAGGTCGGTGATGCCTAAAGCGTAGGCCACCAGGCTGCCGGCCGCGGAGCCCCGTCCCGGCCCCACGGGAATCTTGCGGTGGCGGGCGTGGTTGACGATGTCCGCCACCACCAGGAAATAACCGGCAAAGCCCATCTTGTCCAAAATTTCCAGTTCATAGTCCAGACGCTGCCGGTAATCCTGGGGTGAGTGTTTGGCGGTGGCGGCAGCAGCTTCAAGACGGGCCGTGAGCCCTTCCCGGGCCTGGCGGGCCAACAGCTCTTCCGGGTTTTTATCCTTGGCCCCGGAATAGACGGGGAAGTGGAGATCCCCCAAATCCAGGGTAACGTCACAGCGGGAGGCGATTTCCCCGGACGCGGCCAGCAAGGCCGGATAGGGGAGGGATTGGGCCATCTCCTCCGGGGTTTTAAAGTAGAGCTGGTCCGTGCTGAACTGCATGCGGCCGGAGGCATTCACGGTTTTGCCGGTCTGGATGCAGAGCAGCACGTCATGGGCCCGGGCGTCCTCCGGCTTGAGATAATGCACGTCATTGGTGGCCACCAGAGGCAGGCCCCAGCGGGGGGCCAGCTCTATCAGGGCCGCGTTGACCTTGAGTTGCTCCGGGAGGTTATTAGCCTGGGCCTCCAGGTAAAAACGACCCGGGAAGATTTCTCCATATTCCCGGGCGGCGGCCTCCGCGCCTCTAATATCGTCGGCGGTCAGATGCCGGGCCACCTCCCCGTGGAGGCAGGACGATAGGGCGATGAGGCCGCCGTTTAGTTCCTGAAGCAGCTCTTTATCCACCCGGGGCCGGTAATAAAAACCCTCCAGGTGCGCCTTGGTGACCAACTGGATCAGGTTTCGATACCCCTGGCGGTCCATGGCCAGGAGCACCAGGTGGTGGTTGTCACCCTTGCCCGCCTTGCGGTCATGGCGGCTGCCGGGGGCCACGTAGACCTCGCAGCCCAACAAGGGCTTAATGCCCGCGGCCCTGGCTTTCTGGTAGAAATCCAGCACCCCGAAGAGGGAGCCATGATCAGTAATGGCCACCGCCGGCATTTCCAGGTCCGCGGCCCGTTTCAGCAGATCGGGCACGCGCACCGCGCCGTCCAGCAGGCTGTAAGCGGTGTGCACATGTAAGTGGATGAATTCCGAAGGCGCCATAATCTGTCTCTTAAGGGAGCTTGGGTGAAGCGAGGCTGAAGGAAAGGACCGGGGCCTTTGTCTCATCCTCTATGTTTGGTCTTTTACTTGCATCTTATCTGGAAAAGGCCCTGGTGGCAAGCTTGAGTAACATATTGAATTATCATGACAATATTAGCAACTGGTGATTGACTCGCATCTGCCGTGGGCCTGGCAACCCGGTAATTTTTTCCTAATCTTTGAATAAGAAAGGAAGATGGAGATGAGGGACAACTGGCACTTTCTTTCTATCCGTTGGTGGCTGGTGCACCTTTTGGGGTTTTCCCTGATTTATGCCGCGGCGCGGCTGAATTCCCTCCTATTTAAGGGATAGAATCTAGCTCCAGCGCTAGGCCCATTTTTACGATAGGGTGCTACGTATTAGCTTTCCTATTTTGCTATCCTTCTCCTGTCTTCATGAGAGGACGACGGAGAGAATCGCGAGCTTATTAGAATTACCAGAATCATTTGGTCTTTTTTTTATGCCATTTTTCAGCTATAGTCTGTTTATAAACTGATTGTCGATGGTTGGGGTATGAGAGCGCAAACGGATAGCAGTGAAAAGAGTATGACAGGCGTTTCTTTTTCCGGCCAACGTTCTCGGATCAATCATGCTAGGCTTCCTAAGCACCTCCAGGAAACCCTGAATCAAGACACCCACGAATGCCCACCTACAGACCAATGTCTAAAGCCTAATACTGTAAATTTAGGAGACGCTAGGTCCCTTCTTTCCAGGATTAATTCTAATAGTATCGCTTTAAGTGTGTGGTCTCCTCCATATTTTGTGGGGAAAGAGTATGAATCGCACTTGACATTTGATGAATGGCAATCTCTTTTGCAATCTGTAATAGCTCTGCATTACCCAATTATTAAACTTGGTGGTTTCCTGGTTATCAATATAGCCAATATTCTTTGTTTCCGTGATCCAGCTATGCCAAAGGTTCAAGCAGAGAATGTTAGCAGACGTCGCTCTCCTATCACGACTGAGATGGTGCTTAAGGCGATAGCTGAACATCCGGAGATGAATCGCTATCAGCTTGCAGCTTTACTTGGATGCAGTGAACAAACAATTGATCGGAGACTCAATGGAAATAATGTTAGAGGTGGGAAGTATGACACGCAAACTCGGGTGAAAATTGTGGGTGGACTTATTGAAGATTGGGCGCTAAAAGCTGGATTTTATCCATATGATAGGAGGATATGGGTAAAAGATGCTGCCTGGGAGAATAGTAGATGGAGTACCTTATCTTATCGTTCAGTTGATGAGTTTGAATACCTCTATTTTTTTTTGGAAGCCAGGGATTACTAAGATAGACCGCGGGCGATTAACTCGAAATGAATGGAAGGAATGGGGTTCAAGGGGTGTCTGGTTTTTCCCTTCGGTTCGGTCTAACAATGATCACGAAGCTAAATTTCCAATTGAGCTCCCCCGAAGAGTTATACGACTTCTTACTGATCCGGGAGATATAGTTCTTGACTGCTTCTTAGGGAGCGGAACAACCGCTGTAGCTGCAGTAAAAGAGGACCGTCAGTTTATTGGCATTGAAATCGAACAGAAATATGTAACTCTGGCTAAACAAATCATTTCATCCACCTTGAGGCCTCTCATTGTTCCTCGACCCTGAAAGCCTTTCAACTGATCTTGAGCGATTAGAAGGTATTGAAAAAGGCTCGATGCGTTTGGTCGCACAGGCTCTTTATGACTTCCGAGATACCGCTTTGGAAATATTTCATAGGGAGCCTGACTTGGCCCAAGACATAGGTGAAGATATTACAAGAGAAGCCCTTGATAGGATCAATGCCGTTGACTTAAGCCCAATTGTTGGCCCATTTACCATGGCGGCTCTTTGATTTGCGGGGGAATTTGCGGCCTGGACGGGGACGATATTTTCTCCAGGTGATCTCCGCCAGACAATACCTG
>JBMORF010000070.1:0-7786 GCA_049322315.1 Thermodesulfobacteriota bacterium
GGGCGAACACAAGGTTCGCCCCTACGTATAGTATCTTTTTGACTGCAACTCGGTATTAGGGGCACGGCTGAGGCCGTGCCCCTAAAATTTATCTTGCGCATTTGCGCATTTGCGTCTTGGCGTGAGATAAAAATCCTTACAACTTCAGACCCGGGATTTGATCCATCTGGAGCAGGTGCAGGATGATGAACCCGGTAAGAAAAGTCGCGGCCAGGCCCAGGGCCAGCCAATCCCGGGGCTGCAGGCGGATTTCCAGGAGATAGGTGCGGGTGGGACGCATCTGGAAGCCCCGGGCCTCCAGGGCCCAGGCCATGGTCTGGCTGCGCCTCAGGGTGAGGAGAAAGATGGGCACCAGCAAGGGCAGGTGGCGTTGCAACCGGGTTAAAGGGCCGCCTGCCTCCCACACCAGGCCCCGGGCCTCCTGGGCTTCCTGGACCCTCTTGGCGGTGGTGAAGACCTCCGGCACCCATCGCAAAGCCAGGGCAAAGGCAAACGCCGCCGGATAAGGGAGCTTAAGTTTCACCAGCCCCCGGAACAACTCCTCCACCGGGGTGGTGGCCAGCAGCACCAGCCCGGCCACCATCATGGTCGCCAACTTCAAGAAGGTGGCGCCGCCGAAGGCCAGGGATTCCCGGCTCACCCGCCAGAAGAGCAGGGTGGGGCCCTGGGCCAGCACGGACCAGACCGACAGGCTGAAGAGGGCCAGGATGAAAAGCAGCCAGCGCAGGCGGTGGAGTTCCCCCCAGGCCTGGGCCAGGCCCATCTGGACCAGGACCAACAGGGTGGCCAGGGCCACGATTTCCGGCCGTTGGGGCAGAAGCACCGCCGCGAAGCTCATGAGCAGCAGGGCCAGCTTGACCCTGGGGTCCAGGCGGTGTATTAAGGTGGACGCCGCGTGGCCGGCGGTGGGATTATTTGCTTGCATCCGGAGTTAACATTACCGATACTAATTCGTTAAA
The DNA here is from genome assembly GCA_049322315.1 of Thermodesulfobacteriota bacterium. GTDB lineage: Bacteria > Desulfobacterota > Desulfobaccia > Desulfobaccales > 0-14-0-80-60-11 > SURF-52. The sequence goes on from JBMORF010000070.1 coordinate 960, forward strand.
TATTTAGAGTAATTAACCATCAATAAAGGAAGCGACCCAATGGTAAAATCCGTGGTGCTGGCTTTGATCATGCTGGACGTGTTTCTCAATGTGGCGGGCCAGTTATCTTTGAAATACGGCATGTCGCAAATCGGCAACTTTTCCGTCACCTTAAGCACCTTACCCCCTGTTTTTCTGAAGGCGGCCACCAACCCCAGCGTGCTAACGGGGTTGGTCTTTTATGGCCTGGGCTTTCTGGTGTGGCTCATCGTTCTGGCCAAGGCGGAGGTGAGTTACGCTTATCCCCTGATCAGCTTGGCTTACGTATTCACTGCCGTTCTGGCCAAGTTTATGTTCGGAGAGGCGCTGTCCTTCACCCGCATGGCCGGCATCCTGATCACCTGCCTGGGGGTCTTTCTCATCGCCCGGAGCTGAAGACTGGCGGCGCAGTGCGGCGTAATCCCGCCTAATCCTCCGGCGCAATCCAGATAATACTCTGTTTATTGACGATGAGCACCTGGTTGGTGATTCCTTCCGTGAGCGCGCCGAAGACCACCACGAAGGGGTCTTTGTCCCGGGTGAAGAGATCGCTGACCCGGTTCAGCACCATCTCTTCGTGGTAAAGATTAACCTGCCCCCGGATCAAGGAACCGTCTGTCAGTTTAATGGTCACCGTGCGGGGTTCCCGTTTCCGGGAAATAATTCTGACATCCATCTACCTCGCCTCCCAAGTGGTGGGCCGCTGATCTAGAGGCCCGGCGGTCGCGTCCAGGGCCTTGGGGCCCGATTTGCCTATAATTATTGATAATTATTTATGCAAAGTGTGGGCCAATTCCCGGGCCCGGGCCAGGGTCTCTTCCAGGTCAAAGGTGAGGAGGCGCCGGTCCCGGACCACCACCTGGCCGTGCACCAGTACGGTCTGGACGTCCCCAGCGTTGGCGGCGTACACCAAGTGGGAATAGGGATCATAAATGGGGGTCAGGTGGGGCTTATCCAGGTCGAGGACCACCAGGTCCCCCTTGAGGCCCGGCAGGATTGCGCCCACTTCCTTATCCAACCCCAGGACCTGAGCGCCGCCCCGGGTGGCCAGGTCCAGGGCCTGGGTGGCGGGCAGGGCCGTGGGGTCCAGTCGCTGGACCTTTTGCAGCTTGGCCGCGGTGTCCATCTCCTGGAGGAGGTCCAGGTTGTTGTTGGAGGCGCAGCCATCGGTGCCCAGGCCCACGGGCACGCCCCGGGCCAGCAAATCCACCACCGGCGCGATGCCGGAGGCCAGTTTCATGTTGGATTCCGGGCAATGGGCCACCCCGGCGCCGCCTGCGGCCAGCAGATCCATGTCCGCCGAGGTGAGCGCCACGGCATGGTCGGCCAGCAGCCGGGAAGTGACCAGACCCAGCCGGTGCAGATGCCCCACCGGCGTGACCCCGTATCTGGCCTCACAGTCCGCCACCTCCTGATGGGTTTCGGACAGGTGGATGATGAGCCGGGTGTCCAGGCGCTCCGCCAAATCCCCGCATTGCTGGAGCAGTTCCGGGGAACAGGTATAGACCGCGTGGGGCTGGATGGCCACCTTAACCCGGGGGTGGTCCCGCCAGGTGCGCCATAGTTCTTCGCTATACAATAAACCCGCGGCCGGGGGGCCGTAGTTGGGGGAGGGAAAATCGTAGAGGACCTCACCCACCAGGGCGCGGATGCCGGTTTCCGCCGCGGCCTGGGCCACCATCGCGGACCAGAGATACATGTCGCAGAAAGTGGTGGTGCCGGAGAGCAGCATCTCCGCCACCGCTAGTTTGGCGCCCCAATAGACGAAGTCGCCGTTCAGTTGGCGCTCCGCGGGAAAGATATGGGAGTTGAGCCAATCCTCCAGGGGCAGGTCGTCGGCCAATCCCCGGAAGAGCGACATGGCCGCGTGGGTATGGGCGTTGATCAGGCCGGGCATGATCAGGCCCTGGGGATAATCCAGGACTTTCGCCGGAGTGTAGCGTTTATACAGGTCCTCCGGCGGACCCACGGCCACGATCTCTTCGCCTTTCAGGGCCACCGCGCCGGGGGAGAAAATTTCCCGCTCCGGGTTCTGGGTGAGCACCCAGGCCCCGGAGATGAGAAGGGAGACGGTTTCTTTCTCCGTAATTTTCAATCATCCTCCAAAATCAGTTCAAAGTTTTTTGGCTATTGGCTATTGGCTATTAGCTATTAGCTATTAGCTATTAGCTAAAAGCGAAAAGCGAATAGCCAATAGCGAATAGCCAATAGCCAAAAGCCAAAAGCCACAAGCTAACCGCTGAAAGCTGACAGCTTCTTTAGCCGAGCGCCCCCCGTTGGTAAGCATCTTTAAATCGCTGGGCCGTGCCCTTGGGTATCTTCAGATTATGGGTTCCCGGGGGCAATTTAGTGCCTTTGATCCAGGGATTGAGGCGCTTGATCATTTTGTAATAACTGCCGCAGGCCGCGGCCAGGGTCCGCACCGGCACCTCTTTGGCAATAAAGAACTGCACCTCATCATATTCCAGAGGAGGATAAAGCTCGTCCGGGGGGATATTGTAGCCGTAACGGCCCGGGTCCTCGATAATGATCTTGGCCGCCAGGATGCGGGGGATATAACGCTCCGTCTCCGTGGGCAGGCTCAGGTAGTAATAATTGCTCACCCCCTGGGCGGCCATGGCTTTCTTTATCCGGCCTTCGCCGCAGTTATACGCGGCCAGGGCCAGGGTCCAGTTGTTAAAGAGCCGGTGCAGGTCTTTGAGATAGCGTAGAGCCGCGTCCGTGGCCGCGCTGAATTCCAGGCGGTCATCGATGCCATTGGTGGTCCGGAGCTGGAAGCGGTTGGCCGTGGGGGCCATGAACTGCCAGGGTCCCTGGGCGCCTGCGGAGGAACGGGCCTTGAGGCGCAGGTCGCTTTCCACCAGGACCACATACTTTAAGTCCGCGGGTAAACGGTAGTCCCGGATTTTGCGTTCGATCTCCGGGAAATAGCGATGCGCCCGTTTAAGCCACATGGTGGTCTGGGCCCGGCTCCAGACGACGATGGTGAATTCCCGGTCCAGGTCTTCCCTGATGTTCGGGTCACTCAAGGGCACGGGCTCGCCGCAGAGAGTGACCTTCGCCGGCACCCGGAAATAGGGCCAGGGCGGGATTTCCGCGGTGGCGGCGGCAACAGGCGCGGGTACCGGAGCCTCCGGCCCGGCGCCCAGGATGCCGGGCCAGAACCAGCACCCGGCGAAGAAGATCATGATCAATACCAACATCGGCTTATTCCCACAAAATTTGGTGGAAGTCTGGTATTGCATTTACTTTAGCGGTTTCATCCTGTCAAGTCCAGGTTGATGTTGAGGGTAAAAAAGCAAAAATGCTTGACTTACTCAGGTATTTATGAGAAATATGTGACGGAATTATCACTCAGAGGAAGACTTCCGCCTGGGAGATTGAGGAGTAACACGGCAGTATCCGTGAATTTTGACCTTATGTAAAAGAGAACGGCATCTGGGAAAGTTCCTGAGGACGCCCGAGATGCCTTTTTTATTGAGGCAGCGGCATGATTAAAGTCCATTCGGACCACGGTCTGACCCGGGAGGAACCAGAAGGGATTACCGTGGCCCAAGCCCTCCAGGACCTGGACCTGGCCGCCAACCGCCAGGCGGTGGCCGCCCGCGTGGATGGGGAACTGCTGGACCTGGCCCAACACCTGGAACGGGACTGCACCTTGAACCCTGTGTGGCTGGATTCCCCCCAGGGGTTGGAAATCATGCGCCATAGTGCGGCCCACGTCATGGCGGAAGCGGTCCGTTCCCTTTTTCCCGGGGTGAAGGTGGCCATCGGCCCGGCCATTGAAGCGGGTTTCTATTACGATTTTGACGTGCCGGAGCCTTTTACCCCGGAGGACCTGGCCCGGATCGAAGAGAAGATGGCCTCACTGGTGAAACAAGACCTGCCTTTTGAGCGCCAGGAGGTCTCTAAGGAAGAAGCCCTCAAGCTCTTTAAAGAGCAGGGGGAAGCCTATAAAGTGGAGATTTTGGAGGAGATTCCCGGAGACCGGGTCAGCCTCTATCGCCAGGGGGAGTTTGTGGATCTCTGCCGGGGGCCCCACGTGCCTTCCACCGGTTATCTCAAGGCCTTCAAGCTCACCGGCGTCTCCGGCGCCTACTGGCGTGGGGACGAACACCGGCCCATGCTGCAGCGGCTTTACGGCACCGCTTTTCCCACCGCGGCAGAGCTGGAGCTCCACCTGGAGCTGTTGGAAGAAGCCAAGCGCCGGGACCACCGCCGCCTGGGCCGGGAGTTGGGGCTTTTCCTCATCGAAGAGGAAGCCGGGCCGGGCCTGGTGATCTATCTCCCCAAGGGGGCCATGCTCCGGAGCATCATCGAAGATTTCGAACGCCGGGAGCATCTGAAAAGGGGCTATCAGATGGTCATGGGCCCCCAGATCCTCAAGGCCGATCTCTGGAGACGCTCGGGCCATTGGGACAACTACCGGGACCACATGTATTTCTGCGATGTGGAAGGGCAGGGCTACGGCATCAAACCCATGAACTGCGTGGCCCACATGCTCATCTACAAATCCCGGGTGCGCTCCTACCGGGAACTGCCCCTGCGCTTCTTCGAGTTGGGGACGGTGCTGCGCCACGAACGTTCCGGAGTGCTCCACGGCTTGACCCGGGTGCGCCAGTTCACCCAGGACGACGCCCATATTATCTGCACCCCGGAGCAGGTGGAGAGCGAAATCATGGGGGTGCTGGACTTTGTCTTCGAAGTGATGGGCATTTTTGGCTTCGAGTACGAAGTGGAGCTGTCCACCCGGCCGGAGAAGTCCATCGGCACGGACGCGGAATGGGAGTTGGCCGGCCGGGCCCTCCATAACGCCCTGGACGCCAAAGGCATCCCTTACGGCATCTGTGAAGGGGAAGGCGCGTTCTACGGCCCCAAGATCGACATTAAACTGAAAGACGCCCTCCAGCGGCGCTGGCAGTGCGCCACCATTCAATGCGACTTCACCTTGCCGGAGCGCTTCGACCTCACTTACGTGGCCGCGGACGGGCAGCGCCACCGCCCGGTGATGCTGCACCGGGTGGTTTTGGGGTCGCTGGAGCGCTTTATGGGCGTCTTGGTGGAGCATTATGCGGGGGCCTTCCCGGTATGGCTGGCGCCGGTGCAGGTCATTCTGCTCCCCATCACCGACCGGGTGCACGCTTACGCCCAGGAAGTGGAACAGTTGATGCGAGACGCGGGCTTGCGGGTGGAGCTGGACAGCCGCCCGGAGACCCTGCGCTATAAAATCCGGGAAGCGCAACTCCAGAAGATTCCTTATATGGTGATCATCGGCGACCGGGAGGCGGCGGACCGCACCCTCTCGCCCCGGTTGCGGGATGGCACGGAATGGAAAGACATACCGCAAGAGACTTTTATTACTCGAGTGCAGGAGGAAGGGAAAATTCCCGCTCCTGCCAAGTTCCCGTAAATACAGGAGGTAACGGCCATCCAGAAGCAGCGCGTGAGAATCAACGAACAGATCAAGGTTCCCGAAATCCGCTTAATCGGCCCTGACGGGCAGCAGATTGGGGTTATGCCCGTCAAGGAAGCCTTGGCTCGAGCAACCGAGGCCAACCTGGATCTGGTGGAGGTGGCTCCCCAGGCCAATCCACCGGTGTGCCGCATTATGGATTATGGCAAGTATAAGTACCAGCAGAGCAAAAAACAGCAGGAAGCCAGGCGGCGGCAAACCACTATCCAGGTAAAAGAAGTCAAGGTGCGGCCCAAGATCGAAACACACGACATGGACTTTAAGATGCGGAACGCCCGGCGCTTTTTAACCGAAGGAGACAAAGTCAAGATCTCCGTGATTTTTCGAGGCCGGGAGATTGCCCACACCGACCGGGGCTTCCGCCTGCTGGCCCAGATTTCCGAGACCCTGGCGGACGTCGGCACGGTGGAGCAGCACCCCAAACTGGAAGGCCGGAACCTGAGTATGATTGTCACTCCGAAGTAAAGACCGTTTTGCGTTTTGCGTTTTTCGTAAACAATAAAAAACGGGGAACTTTGTCAAAAGGGTTGCTAGTCTTTTTACCAGAGGATAAATTTTATGTTTTTACGCAAAACGCAAAACGCAAAACGATACCTGGAAAGCGAAATACGAAGAAATTGATCTAAAAATGAGGATCACGTTATGCCTAAGATGAAGACCCATCGGGGTGCGGCCAAGCGTTTCAGCGCCACCGGCAGCGGCCGTTTGAAAAGGAAAAGACCGAATTTGCGCCACATCTTGACCAGCAAATCCCGGAAGCGCAAACGGCACCTGCGGCAGCCGGATTATTTTTCCCCGGCCGACGAAAAGAACATGAAACAATTATTACCTTATCTGTGAGATAGGAGCATCCCATGCCACGTGTGAAAAAAAGTGTGGCCTCCCGGGCCCGGCGCAAGAAATTTCTGAAGATGGCCAGCGGTTACCGCAGCGGCCGGCGCCGCCTCTACCGCTCCGCCCGGGAAGCCGTGGAAAAGGCCCTGACTTTTGCCTATCGCGACCGCAAGGTGCGGAAACGTGAATTCCGGGCCCTGTGGATCGTCCGCATCAACGCCGCCCTGCGGCCCCTAAACATGTCCTACAGCAAGTTCATCGGCGGCCTGAAAAAGGCCCAAATCAACCTGGACCGCAAGGTTCTGGCGGACATGGCCCTGTATGACCCCGCGGGTTTTGCCAAAGTAGCGGAATTATCCAAACAAGCTATTTAGCTAGTTCTCATCCAGAAAGGGTATCTGGCTGAAATAATATAATAAAGGGTAATTTCCCTATAGCGTTTTGACTCGGAAAGTATTAACTTAATTGAAGTAACGGCTTGATATGGTTCAGAAAGATAACT
>JBMORF010000071.1:0-7587 GCA_049322315.1 Thermodesulfobacteriota bacterium
GGGCCTGGAAATCGGCCACTAACGGGCGTGGTCCGTGGTGGAACTCCGGGGCCTCTCATATGAACGCGGCCTTCCCGAAGCGCTTCTTTGATGACATGGGACTCGTGTCGCTGCTTGATTATCTGCGCAGGTCTCAAGGTGCTTCAGGAACCGCCGTGTACGGAACCGTACGCACGGTGGTGTGAGAGGACGGGGGCCGTAAGGCCCCCTCCTACTCGATCTTGGGACAGTTATTGTTTTGTTGGTCGAGGACGTGGTTTAATACCTCCTGAAGTTTGGCCACGGTGTAAGGCTTCTGAATGAACCCCGCCAGTCCCTTGCCCACGAACCGCTGGGTCACCTCCTGTTCATTGTAGCCGCTGGAGAGGATCACGCGCACTCCGCTATAGAGGCGGCGCAATTCCCGGAACACTTCATCGCCGCTCATCTCGGGCATGGTAAGGTCCAGAAGGACACAGTCAATCTCCTCCCCGCATGTCCGGAATACCTCCAGCCCCTGGAGACCCTGGGCCGCAGTGAGGACTTTAAAGCCCAGACGCTCCAGCATCTGGGAGCCCACCCGGCGGACGTCGGGGTCATCATCGATGAGGAGGATGGTGCCGGCCTGGAGGATCTGCTGCTTGGGAGTCTCGTTGTCAGCCCTGTCGCCGGGCTGCCATGCCGCGGCCGGCAATAAAATTTTGAAAGTTGTCCCTTGCCCCGGCTCGCTATAGACTTTGATGGCTCCGTGATGCCCCCGGACGATGCCGAGGACCGCGGCCAGGCCGAGCCCCCGTCCCGTGAACTTGGTGGTGAAGAACGGGTCAAAGATGCGGCGCTGGGTTTCTTCATCCAGGCCGCAGCCGGTGTCCGCCACCTCCAGGTAGACATATCTGCCCTCCGGGAGTTGTTCATCGAGGTAGCTCCCGGAGAGGTAGGCCCGGTCGCAGTCCATGACCCCGGTGGAGACGGAGATGTAGCCGCTTTGATCTTCCAGGGCCTCGGAGGCGTTGGTGATCAGGTTCATGATGACCTGGCGCAGTTGGGTGGCGTCGGCTTCCACCGGGGGGAGTCCCTCCCCGTAAGAGTAGCGCAGCGTAGCTTTCTTGGAAACCGAAATTTCCAGCATCTGCGTCATCTCCCGGACAATCTCCGAGAGGTCGTAGCGGCCCACCACGAACCGGCCTTTACCGGAGTAGGCCAGCATCTGACGGCAAAGCTCGGCGGCCCGCTGGGAGGCCCGGGTGATCTCCTCCACGTTGGGCCGGGCCGGAGACGCGGGCGAGAGGGAGAGCAGCGCCAGGTCGGCATTCCCCAGGATGGCCATGAGCAAGTTGTTGAAGTCGTGAGCAATACCTCCGGCGAGCACCCCTAAACTCTCCAGTTTTTGCACTTCCCGCATCTGGGCTTCCATCCTGGCCCGTTCTTCCTCGGCCCGCTTCCGCTCACTGATATCACGGATAGCTTCAATGGCGCCCACGACCTCTCCCTCACTATTGTATAAAGGCCTGGCTTTCGCCCAGACCAGTTGCGTTTCTCCTTTTAAATAGACCTCGGCCTCAGCCAGGAGGATGTCACCGTCTTTTTTGACAAAGACATACTTTTTTTCGATCTCTTCATCAGGTGTAAAGACCAAATCAATTAAGGCCGGCCGGCGTATCCCATAAAACGGCAAGGTGTATTCATAATTCCCCTTGCCGATAATATCTTCAGCCCGGACTCCGGTCATCTCTTCAATGGCCCGGTTCCAGGCGATGACTTTTCCCTCCAGGTCAGTGGCGAAGGTGGCGTCCGGCAAGAAATCGATAATCTCCGATAACCGCCGCTCTGAATCCCGCAGCGCCTCCTCCGCCCGTTTTCGCTCGCTGATGTCCCGGGCGAAGGAGCAATGAAATTCTTCGCCGTCGAAATTGATATATTTAATGGCTATTTCCACCGGGAAGAGTCGGCCATCTTTGGTTTTATGCAAGGATTCGACCTTAAGGGATCCGAGTTCCCTGACTTTTTGCCAGTGCTGCTGCCATTGTTCTTTGGTAATAAGAGCATCGATGTCGAATATGGACATACCATGCAGTTCTTGGCAGGAATATCCCAAAGAATCGCAAAATGCCTGATTGCCGTAGGCCAAGCCGCCATCGGGTTTCACCCAATGGATCGCGTCCAGGGCCCGGTCCACCGCAAACTGGGTGCGGCTTAAAGATGCCTCCATTTGTTTCAGCGGGGTGATATCCGTATGGGTGCCCAGCATCCGCAGCGGCCGCCCATTGTTATCCCAGGCCACGATTTTGCCCAAAGAGAGGATCCATTTCCAGTCCCCCGCCTTGGTGCGCTGGCGGAACTCCACCGCATAATCCGGAATCTCTCCCCGGAGATAAGCGCGGTAAGTTGCCTCCACCCCCGCCTGATCGTCGGGGTGCAGCCTCTTGACCCAGCGGGTGCCTGTCTCCTGGAACTCAGCCGGATCGTAGCCCAGCATAGTGGCGTACTCCGGGGTCACCTTGATCTCACCGGTCTGGATGTTCAGATCATAGAGCCCCTGGTTAGCCGCCTGCAACGCCAGCCGTAGCCTTTCTTCGCTTTCCCGCAATGCTTCTTCAGCGCGTTTGCGTTCGGTGATGTTGCGGGCCAACTCAATGGCCCCCCGCAACTCGCCCTGATCATCGTAGAGGGGAACTGCCCGCAATTCCCAAGGCTCCCCGAAAGAGACAACTTCTTCAGTCTCGATCTTGCCGGATTGAAAACACCGGAGAACCGGACAATTTTCACAGGGTTCAGAGCGTTCATGCCGTAAGGGATAACAATGTTTGCCAATAACATCGGAGGGTTGTGCGTCGGGTAACGCCAGCACAGTCGCGTCATTGCCCCAGACTATTCTTAAATCCGGAGAAACCAGGCAAAGAATGTCCGGAATGGTGTTCAAGATCCCCTGGAATTCCAGGTAAAGGGAGCGAAACTTCTTTTCTTTTTCCCGCAGCCTCTCTTCCATACGTTTGCGTTCGGTGATGAAGCGCGCCTGTTGGACATTGTGGTAGGCCAAGTTTGATAGCTGGTTGGCCAAAACGAAGAGAGCCTGGGCGACCTGCTGGAAGCGATCTCGGGACATTAAAGGAATTTCCCGAAAAGCCGCAATAAATTCCTCTTCATTGACCTCCAGGGTCCGGGCATAATTCCGCATGGCTTTTTCACTATGCAATTCATCCCGGACCTGGCCGATGAGCCAGTTGGCGATGTGTTTGCCGCCCACGGTGATACTGGCGCCGGCGCAACACAAGCCGGCGCTGAGGCAGTGCTGGATATTGGGACCGTCAGGGTTATAACGACCGAGATGCGCATCGGAGGCGCTGCACCTCTCGGTACCCAAATCTGTCTGGCGGACGATCTCGCGGCACAAACGGCAGAAATTGCTGGGCTGGGTAATGGGGGCGCCAGCCGGGGTAGTGATAAGGGAGGACACCCCGGTGATCTCGGCGAAAAGATCCTGGATTAACTGAATATCCTTGAGATTGAAGAGGTCATGGAAGTCGATATCCTCCGCATCATCCAGCGGTCGACTGAGGGCCACCAGGCGCTTCTCCAGGGCCTCCTCCATGCGCTTGCGTTCGGTGAGATCATTGAAGACGGCGACGATGGTATTCCCCATCCTTGATCCAAAGATCTGCATAATCCGTTTAGAGCCATCCTTGCAGGCTATCTCCACTTCATCTTTTTCACTGGCTCCCTCCTGAAACGAGATTTTTCCGAGAGTCTCCTCCCACCGGGAGATGATACTTTGCCGGTAGGCCGGATCAGGGTAGGCCAGCCGGAACCAATCAGTCAGTCGGGAGACGTCCTCCAAGGTATAGCCGAAGGTCTCCACGAATTTGGGATTTACGTATTCGACTATACCTGGGGCAGTGGCCAGAGCGATGGGCAGCGGCGAGGACTCCACCATTTGCCGGAACCTGGCTTCGCTTTGGCGCAGGGCCTCTTCGGCCAATTTTCTTTCGGTGATATTGTAGGCGGTTCCCCTCATCCCGGAGACACGGCCGTCTTTATCGCGCACCACCTTGGCGTTGAATACCAGGTGCAGTTTCCGGCCGTCTTTGGCCAGGTGGACGGTTTCCAGTCCTTTGACGATGTTTCCTTGCAAAAGCTGGTAATGTTCTTGCTGATCCCGGGCTGCATATTCCTGGGGCTGAAAATCGGCAAAGTGTCTCCCCAGCATTTCCTCAATCTTATAGCCGAAGACCTCCTCCCAGGCAGGATTCAGATAGGTGTACCTGCCTGCCGCGTCGCACTGCCAGATGAGATCCTGCGCGGTTTCCACCAAATCATGATAGAGGGCCTGGGATTCCCGTAAAGCCTCCTCCATGTTCTTGCGCTCGGTGATGTCCCGGGCGACCTCCAAACCTCCCCGCAACTCGCCGTGATCATCGTAAATGGGAAAGGCCCGCAGCTCCCAAACCTTTCCGTGCGCGCCATGTATTTCTGTTTCCATCTTCCCGGAACGGAAGCATCTTAGCACCGGACAATCTTCACAGGGTTCGGAGCGGCCATGACGTTGGGTGTAACAGCGTTTTCCTATTTCAGAGAGGTTTGGTATGTCTTCTCGAATGGCAGGGACTTGATTTGCCCATACTATCGTTAGATCCGGAGAAAGCAGGCACACGGTGTCGGGGATGGTATTCAAAATCCCCTGGAAGTCCAGGTAGAGGGAGCGATACGCTCTTTCGCTTTCCCGGAGCGCCTTCTCCGCCCGCCGGCGCGCGGTAACGTCGTTGATGATGGAATACAAGAGCTCCTGGCCGTTAACCCGGATGGGTCCGGTGAATACCTCCACGTCCCGGATTGCCCCGTTGGCCAGACGGTGTTGGAACTCGAAGTGTTTCCGCTTTTCCGTCTTGGCTCGCTGCATGGCCTGGAATACCTGCTCGGGAGGAAGGGTATTGAAATCGGTGATTTTCCTCGCCAGCAACTCTTCTTTGGAGAAGCCGTAGTAGGCGCAGGCCGCGGGGTTGGCATCCATGATGGCCCCGGTTTCAGGATCAACCAGGAGCATCACCGTATGATGGTTCTGAAAAATGCTACGGTAACGCTCCTCACTCTCCCGGAGAGCCTCTTCCGCCCGCCGGCGCTCGGTGATATCCCTGATGGCGGCCACTCTTACCTTACGCCCTCCGTATTCCATGTCGCGCACCCGAATTTCCATGGGAAACTTGGTGCCATCTTTCTTCATGCCGATGGACTCGTAGGGCCCCAAACCTCCGGTAGCAATCTCTTTCCTCATGGACTCAATGGCTTCGGGCGCCACAGTTAACGGCATTGCCTGTTTTCCCAGTATTTCTTCCGGTTCGTACCCGGCCATCTCATAGTACTGGTCGTTGGCGTTAAGAAGGATACCATCCTCATGAATAATTATGGCTTCAAACGCGGCCGCCGCCAGACAACGAAATCGTTCCTCGCTCTCCCGCAGGGCCTCCTCCGCCCGTTTGCGCTCCGTGATATCGACCCCTGTCCCCAGCAAACAAGGCTGACCATCAATGGTGAATTGCTGGGCAGTAAACAGGAAAGGGATTTTCCGGCCATCTTTGGTAAGTAATTGGGCTTCCACGGCAACTTCGCCTTTGGCAAAGACATCTTCCAGGGCTTGTTGAACTGCCGGTTTATCCTCATCAACAATAAAATCCAGGGCCTGCATCTGGGATAATTCTTCCGGGGAGTATCCGGTAACAGTTGATCCGGCCGCATTGGTGCGCAGAGTCATACCTTGGGCATCCATGATGAAAAAAGTGCCGGGAAGACTCTCCACTATCGCCTCAGTAAACATTTTTTCTCTCTGGAGCTCTTCTTCCGCACGTTTACGTTCGGTGACTTCCACCGCCACACCTCCCACCAGGGTGGGAATACCGGCGTCAACAATAGGAAATTTGTAAGTATCGAAGAAGTGTTCTTCTCCATGGATGTCGATGATTCTTTCCTGAATGACCTGGGGACCATCGGTCAAGGCTCTTTGGTCATCCGCCACCATGCCTGCGGCCAGCTCCGGTGGCAGCAGTTCTCCGGTGGCCTTTCCCAGGCAATCCTCCCAGCCGAAGAGTTCCTGAAGGTACGGGTTGGCAAAGAGGAGACGCCCCTCCTGGTCTTTGATGAAGACCGCGGCCGGCAGGTGGTCCATAAAGGTTTTGAAGCGCTGCTCGCTTTCGGCCAACGCGGCTTCCGCGCGTTTGCGCGGGGTAATGTCCACATGCTGAAATACGGCGTTGGTCACTTGGCCCCGGCCATCGAGGATGGGGAAAACGGTGACGTCGAGAATTACCAAAGTGTGGGTTGCTAGAGGGATAGTCTCTAACAGGGAGGTGTCATAAGTGAGTTCGAACCTTACCGTTTCGCCTAGTTTAAACACCCGTTGCAGCAGAGGGAAAAGCCCCTGCTGTTGAACAATATTGTCCTGGAAGACGTTGTACTTGCCCACAACCTCGCCCGCGGTGAGATGCAGCAAATCCTGGCAGGCCTGATTGAGTTTGATGAGGGTGCCTTGATCGTCAGAGATCCACATGGGGTAGGGACTCTGGTCAACAATGCTGTAGAGAAAAGCCTCGGAGGTGCGCAGGGCTTCTTCAGCACACAGGCGTTGAGTAATGTCCCGGGCGGAAGCCAGAATATGCGGACGCCCGGAGTATTCAAAGGGGCTGAAGTGTATTTCCACGGGGAAGGTGGTGCCATCCTTGCGCCGGTGCAGGCCCTGAACGGTAAGCTTATCGCCTTCCGATATCCTGTCCCACAAGTCACCCAGATAACCGCAGTCCAAATCCACTTCCACGGCGGAAACCGGCAGTTGCAACAGTTCTTCTTGGGTGTACCCCAGGCTGTCACAGGCGGCCTGATTCACTTCGACAAAGCGGCCTTCCAAATCATGCAGAAACAGGGCATCGGCAACATAATTAAATAAGAGTCTGAATCTATCATCGCTTCCTGGGCGCGACTCTTCTTTGCCCTTGTTAAGGGTGGTCATTTTGCCCTCCTAAACCCCCTGAATCCCCCCGGGCTGCTTGAGGGGCGTTGCTGGAGCCGTCTGGACGGGTGTTCCCGGATAACGATGCCTTACCCTGTGGAGGGTAAGGCACTCCTAACCTTCTTATCGTTCTTCAATCAATTAACTAAAGCGGCAAAGACCTGTCAACGGACGTTATCTGCAAAAATTTGTGGGCTTTTCCTGGAGATAACTCTTCCCCAAAAAGCATGGACTCGTAGCACCGGGGCCGATTGGCCTGAACCGCAGGAGGAAGCGGGAAGGTCCAGTTTGTCGTATATTAATACTTATTCAATAATCTAATATCAAGACACGACTTATATAAATTACAGTATAGAAAAATTTATATCACTATTAAATTAATAGACAATTCCCCTGGTGTGGGGGAAGAGCCCTTTTCCGTAATCGCCTGAGCAACCAGGGAGCCCCGGCCGCTAAACTTTCCGGAAGCTTTGCGGCGCAAGCGCTGGAGTTATACCAAGTTCGCATTCTCAAGCAACAATCCTTATGATGAACGGCGTTTATCGGCGTACATCGGCGGTTAATATTTAACCGCCGATAAACGCAGATGGACGCCGTTTGCTTTTGCTGTTTTAATG
>JBMORF010000072.1:0-55182 GCA_049322315.1 Thermodesulfobacteriota bacterium
GCGAACCTTGTGTTCGCCCTGGAGCCACGGGCGAACACAAGGTTCGCCCCTACAGTTCAACGTCCTTTGAATGCGAATTGGTATTAAAATCTTCCAGTCAAGCTCCTGCATGAACTTGATGATTACCGGAAATGGCAGGCCACCCAGTGCCCGGCCGCGGTTTCCCGGTACGCCGGGACGACGTTCCGGCACCGGGGCAACTGGGCTTCGGGGCAGCGGGGATGGAAGGGGCAACCGGAAGGGAGGTTAATGGGGCTGGGGGGGTCCCCTTTGAGCTCCGGGGGCTTAAAGGGCCGCTCCGGGTCCGGCAGGGGCACCGCCGCCAAGAGGGCCTCGGTATAAGGGTGGAGCCGCTCCGAGTCGAAAACCGCGCGGGGAGCCAGTTCCACCAGGCGGCCCAGGTACATGACCGCCACCCGGTCGCTGATCTGAGAAATCACGCTTAAGTCGTGGGAAATAAAAAGATAGGTGAGCCCGTGGCGTTTCTGCAAGGCGCTCAAGAGGTTGAGAATCTGGGCCTGGATGGAGACGTCCAGGGCGGAGACCGGCTCATCAGCCACGATCAGCTTGGGCTTTAAGGCCAGGGCCCGGGCCACGCCCAGGCGCTGGCGCTGGCCGCCGCTGAATTCATGGGGGTAGCGGTCCAGATGCTCTTCCCCCAAGCCCACCTCCTCCAGGAGTTCCGCCACCCATTGCCGCCGCTCCGCCTTGGTCCCCAGGTTGTGGATGGCGTAAGGCTCCTCCAGGATCTGGCGCACCATCATCCGGGGATTCAGCGACGAGTAAGGGTCCTGGAAGACGATCTGCATCTGCCGGCGCAGTTGTTTCAACCGGGGCTTGGAGAGAGCGGTCACCTCTTCGCCGCCGAAGAAGACCCGTCCCCGGGTGGGGGAGAGCAAGGCCAGAACAAGGCGGCCCAGGGTGGATTTGCCGCAGCCGGACTCACCCACCAGCCCCAGGGTCTCCCCGGCCATAACGGAGAGATTCACCCCTTCCACCGCCTGGAGCAGCGGCCCCCGGCCCCAAGGCCCGGCCAGGCGGAAGTAACGGCTTAAGTCCTGGGTTTCCAACAAGGTTTCAGACATGATTCGTAACGGTCCAGGATTAATAAGAAGAAAATGCACTAAAAATGATTTTATCAGACATACAACTTATTAAATCCAGAATTTTCCCGGTCTAGCGATAACTGCCTCTAGCGCCGCGGCGGGCGGCTCAGCTCTTGCCGATATCTTCGAGGTTGACGCCCGTGGTCTCGATGCGGAAGACCCAGGTGAGCAGCGCTCCGGCCAGGGAGGTGCCCACCAGGATGGTGAGCAGGGTTTGGGTGCCCAGATCCTTCAAGAGGATGGGAAAAAGGAAGGCGGTGGTCACGGCCCCGATCTTGGCGAAAGAGGCCGCAAATCCGGCGCCCCGACCCCGGATGTGGGTGGGGAAGACTTCCCCCGCCAGGAGATAGGTCTGGGCGTTGGGTCCCAGGTTGGTCATGAAGTTGAACAGCATAAAGCCGGCGAACAGCAGGGGCATCTGGGCCTGGCCGGTGTAGTTCATGGATAGGGCCGCCAGCGCCAGGCCGACGGCGCAGCCCAAAAAACCGATGATCTGCAGCCGGATGCGGCCTGCCTTGTCCGCCAGGAGCACCGCGGCGATGATGCCCACTAGCAACAACACGTCGAGCATCGCCACGCCCTTGGCCCCTAGGATATCATTGTGGATGATGGCCGACAGGTTGTGGACGTGAACCGTCTGATGGCCCAGGGTCTCGGCCAGGATGATGGGGGTAAAGATGCCGATGCCGTAAGTGCCCACATCCTGGAGGAACCAGGGCAGCGACGCCAGCAAGGTGGCCCGGCGGTTCTGCTTCGAGAAGAGTTCCCCATAGCCGTTCTTCGGCTCCTGCTCCCGGCCCTCGGGGGAGGCGGCCCAGGGATCGGCCAGCCGGACCTTTTGGGGGTAGGGGGGCTCCCGGTGCAGCAGCTTGATGATCTCATGCTCGGCCTCCTGGATACGCCCCCGGGAAACCAGCCAGTGGGAACTGTCGCTGATGAAAAAGCGGCCGATGATGACCAGGACGGCGGGAATGACCGCGGTGGCGTACATCCAGCGCCAGGCATCGATTGCCGGGTGCCCGGCCAGGATCAGATAGCCCACGAAGGTGCCCACCAGGGCGCCCACGGCCTGGAAGGCGAAGGCGCTCAACACCATCCTGCCCCGGTTGCGGCTGGGGATACTCTCGGAGATGACCATGTGCGCGGTGGGGTAATCGCAGCCCAGGGCCGCGCCCATACCGAACAGGAAAACGGTCAACCAGAAAAAACTGGGGCTCAGGGTCAGCAGAATCACGAAGATGGTGAAGATGACCATCTCCACGATGAACATCCGCTTGCGGCCGAAGACGTCCGCCAGCCCGCCTAAGGTGGTGGCGCCGATGAGGATGCCGCAGAGAACCATGGAGCTGACCAGACCCTTCTGGGCGGCGGTCAGCCCGAACTCCTGCTGAATCAGCGGCAGGGCCACGCCGGTCAAGAACACGACCATCCCCTCGAAGAATTTACCGGCGGTGGCCAGACCCCAGATGCGCCGCTGCATCCGGGTCAGCAGGGCGCCGGACGAGGTGGTGCCGTCGGCCCAATACGGGGTTTCGTCAATATAACTCTGGACGCTACGCCCGCCGGTGGCGGCGCTGGAGGCGAGAGGAGGGGGCTGCCCCGGTTTCCCCTCGTGGTTAAAGCGGTTATCCGTGGACCTGATTTTCATGGGGTTTTCTACAACCAGGCGGCGAGGTCGGCTCGTGCTTACAACATCGAAGCCATTGGCGTTTTTCTTAAATGGTCCGGTGGGCGATAGCAAAAGAGTGATGGTGGGTAAGCATATGGAAAATACTCTGAAAATTATCGCCCTTGATACCGCTCCGAAATGTCCTGGACAAAACCCTCGTGGTACAGGACCTCTCCCTCCTCATCTTTAACCGCCCGGGCATTGATTAAGACCCAGACCCGGCTGCCATCCCGCCGGTACATTTGGGCTTCGAAACCTTTGACGAAACCGGTGTCCTTTAAGGTTTGAGTTAAATCGTCCCGACGCTGGGGCTCGACATATAGTTGCCGAGTGATATCGGCGATGCCAGCCAGCATCGCCTCGGGAGAGCCGTAACCCAAAATCCGGGCCATGGCCGGATTGACGCTGAGAAATTGTCCTTCGGGAGTACTCTGGAAAATGCCTTCCACCGCGTTTTCGAAGATACCCCGATATTTAGCCTCCGCCAGTTTGAGGGATTTCTCCATCTCTTTGCGTTCAGTGATATCCTGGATCATGGACATCTTGGAGACGGCGCCGTCGGGGTGCATGATGGGCGTGTTCACTATATAATACCAGCGCTTATCTTTGGGGCTGCGAACTTCCCAGCGGACGGTTTCTCCCTTAAAGACCCGTTCGTTGACACACCAGGGGCAGATTCCCTCCAGGTCGTGCAGGGCCTTATAGCATTTCTGTCCCAAGGGGTAATAACCCGTGCGTTCGATAAAATGCTGATTCATGAATTCCACTTCGTAGTCCTGGGAACAGATATAGATGAAGCCGTCGAAGGCTTCGATAATGGCGGCGAATTGGGCCCATAAATCCCGCCAGGACGCCGCCAGCCGCTGATACTTGGTCACCGCCTGGGTCAAGTCGGCAATGGTCTGGTCCATCCCGGCCAATTCTTTCAAGATTTCTTCTTTGTCTTTGGGGGCTTCTACCATGTTAATTTCTTTTATAATGCCAACAACGCACCTGATGCCCCCCTCCCGCCTCCACCCAAGGGGGAGGCTCCCGGCACAGCTCCCGGGCCTCGGGGCAGCGGTCCATGAAGAGGCAGCCGGTGGGCGGGGCCCCCAGGTCGGGGACCTGCCCCCGGATAGCCGCCAGTTCCTTCCCGGGGGGTTGGTGGAAATCCAGGCGGGGCACTGCGTTCAGGAGGCTCCGGGTATAGGGATGGGCCGGATTTTTGTAGAGCTCGGGAGTGGGGGCCTGTTCCATGATGCTCCCGGCGTACATCACCGCCACCCTTTCGGTGGTCTGGGCCACGATCCCCAGGTTGTGGGTGATGAACAAGACCGCCAGGCCCATTGCCTCTTTGAGGTTTTTGAGCAGGGCCAGAATCTGGGCCTGGATGGTGACGTCCAGGGCGGTGGTGGGTTCATCGGCGATCAAGATTTCCGGCTCGCAGGCCAGGGCCATGGCGATGAGCGCCCGTTGGCGCAGGCCCCCGGAGAGTTCGTGGGGATATTGCCCTAACCGGCGGCGGGCCTCCGGCAGCCCCACCCGGGCCAGGGCCTGGCCCGCGGCCTCCCAGGCGTCCTGGTGGCTCAGGCCCCGGTGCAGGCGCAGGGCTTCGGCCACCTGCTCGCCGATGGTAAAGACCGGGTTGAGCGCGGTCATGGGCTCTTGAAAGATCATGGCGATGCGATCCCCCCTGATCTGCCGGAGCCGAGGTTCAGGTGTGGTCTGCAAATCCTCCCCTGCAAACCTGATCTCCCCCGTCATTTCTGCGTGGGTGGGGGGGAGCAGGCGCAAAATGGAGAGCGCGGTCACCGTCTTGCCACAGCCCGACTCCCCCACCAACCCCAGGGTCTCTCCGGCATCGAGAGCGAAGTTCACTCCGCCCACGGCCCGAAGGCGGCCGGCGGGGGTGTCGAAGTGGACCTGGAGGTCTTTAACTTCCAGTAAAGGGGAGCTTGCGGCGGTGGTCAATCTGGGGATGCCTCAGCCAGGGGCAATTGGATGGTGAAGGTGGAGCCCTGGCCCGGGGTGCTGTCGGCCAGGAGGCAGCCGCCGTGTTGTTCCTTGACGATGAAGTTGCAGATGGCCAGGCCCAGGCCGGTGCCTTTTTCCTTGGTGGTGAAGTAAGGTTGGAAGATATTGGCCGCCACGTCCGGGGCCATGCCTTCCC
Source organism: Thermodesulfobacteriota bacterium (assembly GCA_049322315.1). Lineage (GTDB taxonomy): Bacteria > Desulfobacterota > Desulfobaccia > Desulfobaccales > 0-14-0-80-60-11 > SURF-52. The sequence goes on from JBMORF010000072.1 coordinate 4,928, forward strand.
CGGTGTCGGTGATGCCTATTTCCACGTTAGGCCCGTTGACCCGGGTGGCGACAATGAGTTCGCCCCCCCGGGGCATGGCCTCCACCGCGTTTTTAAAGAGATTGATCAATACCTGGCGGATCTGCTGGGGGTCGAAGTTCACCGGAGGTAAGGAGCCGTCCTCCTGGCGCCGCACCCGAATATGGTGTTCCTGGAAGTTCTCCTGGAAGAACTCCAGGACCTCGGTGAGCAGAGGTTCCACCTGGCCCAGGGTTTTTTGGGATGCCGGCGGCCGCGTAAAATCCCGCATTTCCGCCACCATCCCTTCCAGCCGCCCCACTTCCTCGGCGATGATGGACAGTTTCTGCCGGGCCTTGTCATCCAGTTCCGTGGCCTTCTGTAGCTGCCGGGCAAAACCGCCGATGATCAGCAGGGGATTCTTGATTTCATGGGCGATGTGGGTCACGGTGTTGCCCACTGCGGCCAGGCGCTCGGACTGGAGCAGGCGGTCCTCCATCTCCTTGGTTTCCGTGATGTCCCGGATGACCCCGGTGAAATAGAGGTTGCCCCGCACCTCGGCCACGGAAAAGGAGATGCTCATGGGAAATTCCGTGCCGTCCCGGCGCTGGGCGGTGAGGCGCACGTGCTTGCCGATAAGACGGGCCTGGCGGGTGGCCACGTAGCGGCGCACGTATTCCTGATGCACCTCTTTATGGGGGGGAGGAATAATGAGCTTCAGGTTCTGTCCCAGGGCTTCCTCCCGGGTATAGCCCAGAATCTTCTCTGCGCCCTGGTTGTAGCCGACGATAATATGGTCTTCATTGATGGTGACGATGGCGTCTGTGGCGCTGTTGATAATGCCGGCGTTGATTTCCTGCTTCTGGCGCAACTCCTGGAGTTGACAGAGCAGGTCCTCCAACATCCGGGCCCGGGGGCCGGAGATGAGCTGGGCGCTGGCCAGGTCTGGAGCCAGTTGTTCCCCGTCCAGGATGATATCGAAGCCCGCCGGTTGCCTCTCCTGCAAAGCCTGGCGTAACTTTTCCGGGGACAGCGAGGCCGTCCCTGAAAAGACTTCCAGTTCCACCGGAGGATAACCCTCCAGGGAGAAGGGTAAAGAGACCACTTGGCAAGGAGGGCCTTCCTGGCTGCTGATAATGGCGATGCGAATGGGGGGGGACTTGTCACTCATCACTGGCTGCCATAAGAATTGGAGGCAGGCCGGTTAACGGTCTGCCGCCTCCACGGGGAGGCTGGAAGGTGGGTGATATTATTCCTCCCTGTCCCCCTTTCTTCATCCTTCAAAGGCCTTGAAGACCAGGGAGGCGTTGGTGCCGCCAAAGCCGAAGGAATTGGACAGGACATGGCGAATTTTGGCTTCCCGGGGTTGGCCGGGAACCAGGTCAAAACCCTGGCATTGGGGGTCTAGGTGATCCAGGTTGATGGTGGGCGGAACGATGCCGTGCTTCAGGGCCAAAATGGAGAAAATGGCCTCTACAGCGCCCGCAGCCCCCAGGAGATGCCCGGTCATGGATTTGGTGGCGCTGATCAGCGGCCGGTGGTCGTTATCTTTATAAATCTGGAGCAGGGCCTGGGTCTCATTCCGGTCCCCCACGGGGGTGGCGGTGGCATGGGGGTTGATATAATCCACCTCTCCGGGGGAGATGCCGGCGTCCTTCAAGGCCAACTCAATGCAGCGCCTGGCCCCCTCAACGTGGGGGTCGGTGATATGGTGGGCGTCACCGGTCATCCCGAAACCGATGATCTCCGCATAGATGTTGGCCCCCCGGCGCACTGCGTGCTCCATTTCCTCCAGCACCAGGACCCCTGAGCCTTCGGACATGACAAAGCCGTTGCGCTGGCTCTCGAAGGGCCGGCTGGCCTGTTCGGGACGATCATTGAACCCCGTGGCCAGGGCCCCCATGCGGTAGAATCCGGCCACGGTCAGGAGGGTGATGGCCGCTTCCGTGCCCCCGGTGGCCATCAGGTCCGCCTCCCCCATCTGGATGGAGCGGTAGGCCATGCCGATGGCATGCGCCCCGGCGGCGCAGGCAGTGGACAGGGCCATATTGGGACCTTTGGCCTTGAAGCTGATGGAAACGTTGCCCGCGGCCAGATTCGGGATCATCTTGGGCACCAGAAAGGGGGAAACCCGGCGCACCCCTTCCTTGAGGAGTTTAACGATCTGCTCCTCCCAGGAGCCGACGCCGCCCATGCCGGTGGCAATGATCACCCCCGCCCTCTCTGGATCTTCTTTTTCCAGCTCCAGGCCGGAATCCTGGACCGCCTCCAGGCTGGCGGCCAGGGCAAATTGGGTGAACCGGTCGGTATATTTAATCTGCTTCAAATCGTCTTTGGAGGGATTTTTCTTCCGGGATTGGAGAATTTCTTTCAGATCAAAATTTTCGATCTGTCCGGCAATCAGGGGAAAATCATCGGGTAAAGGGTGAAGTTCGTCGAAGGCACTGATGTAACTGCTTAAATGCGCGACTCGCCGCACCCCGGATTGGCCTGCCAGCAGACGCTCCCAGACCGTGGGCACGTCGAAGCCCATGGAGTTGATGAGCCCAACGCCGGTGATCACTACCCGGCGTAAGTCCAAATTTTGCTTCTTGGACATATATCATCCTCCTCCAAGGGTCAGGGGCATAGCGTCCAGGATAAACTTAAAACACCCGGATCCGGTCAACACCTCCAGGACTTGATCCGGTTACCCGGCGGCGGCTCTAAAACCCTTGTTATGTGTCCAGAATGCTATCATTAGGCTGCCTCTGCCTGCCTCCGGGGACAAGGGGCAGAAGGTCAGACTCTCACTACCCCGAGATTGGACCGATGGTTCAACCCCGGAGCATAACTGGCATTTTAAATTACCCCGGCGACTATTGCAATGTCTAATTCCGGCGAGGGCTGCGGGGGTAACTAGGACCTCCGGCATGGAAAAAACCCGACCCTTTCATGTGCCAATGTGCTATCCTATCCTCCAGGGAAGGCAAATCCGGGCTTGTTACTTCTCAATCCGGCGGACCCAGCCCGATTAACTTTTAACCGCTCCCTTCATTCTAAGAAAAAAACCAAAACCGAAAAAGCAGCCAATGCGCTCCCAGGTATCCACCTATTCCGGCCATCGCCTCCATGAACGCCCGGTGAGTTTCACCTGGAAAGAGCAACGGCTGGAAGTCCGGGAAGTCCTGGAGCAGGGTTATGAACCCGAGTCACTTTTTTTCAAGGTGAGGGCCACAGATGGCGGCGTCTATGGATTGCGCTACCAATGGGGCACAGATTCCTGGGAGGTATGGGATTGGGCTTCCCGGCGCCAGGACACCCGCTAGCCTAGGAAAAATTCAGTTTACATTCCCACAAACCTTACGGTACAATAGGACATTTGGGGCAGCCACCCCTCCGTACCGGAAATTCCTGGACTCAGAAAAATCATTTTCATGATGAGGACCGGCTAATGAAATGTCGAGTTAACCCCGGCTATATGGAGCAACTATATTCGTTTTATTCCCCGTTTTATGATTATGTTTTCGGCAAGTTACTGGAACCCGGGCGCCGCCGGGCCTTCCATTATCTGGATAGAAGACCCCACCAAAGAATTCTGGAGATCGGCATCGGCCCCGGCTCCACCTTGGAAAAATACCCTGCCCACACCAAGCTCACGGGCATTGATATTTCCGCCCCCATGATCGAGCAGGCCCGGAAAAGAGCGGCCCAGTTGAACAGTGGCAGCACCTTCGATCTCCATGTCATGGATGCTGCCAACCTGGAATTTCCGGATAATCATTTTGATGCGGTCATTTCCGCCTATGTCATTACCACTGTGCAAGACCCCCACAAGGTGTGCCGGGAGATCCTCCGGGTGGTGAAACCGGGGGGGCAGATCATCATAATCAATCACACCCGCAGCCCAAATGGCCGCCTCCTGGGCAGAATCGAGGACTTGCTGGCTCCGGTTTGTGTCCGCATCGGCTTTACCACCGACCTGGATGTGATTCGCGTAATGCGGGAGGTGGGGATGAATGTGAATCAAGCCGTCAGGTGCAACTTAATGAACACCGGGCGGATCATCATGGCCACCAAGAGTTGAGGGAGGTCTGCCGCCTGGAGCCCTCCGCCCCCAGGAAGACTCCTCACTTCATCCCCTTTCTGGTAATCTCAAATTTTGTGGCATTTTGGGTAATTCGAGCACTTTTCTAAATTATTTAGAAAAGTGCTCATCCCTTTCTTTGCGGGAGGAGATAGAAATGAAAATCGATAAAAACTCTTTTGTTACCATAGATTACCTGATTCGTATGGGAGAGCGGGAGTATTATCCACCGGACGGCCGGTCCGAGGAGATTTCCTTCTGCATGGGCTGGGGGGTAATGCCCCCGGGCCTGGAAGCAGCCCTGTTGGGCCTGGAGGAGCAAGCCCAGAAGGTGGTGCAGCTGGCGCCCGCGGAGGCTTATGGCGAAGCCGATCCAGAAATGATCATGGAGGTGCCCCTGACGGATTTTGCCGCCGACGTGGAGCTCAAGCCCGGCCAATTGTTTGAAACCGTGGACGATGACGGCCAGCCGGTCTATTTCCTGGTCCAGGAGTTGCGGTCCGAGACCGCCATCATTGATTTCAACCACCCCCTGGCAGGCAAAGAACTGGAGATCTCCTTCACCGTGCGGGGGGTCAGGGTAGCCACCAAGGAGGATTTGCAGCACCAACCGGCCTGCGAGTGCGGAGGAGATTCCCACCAGCATTGAGGGCGGAGGATTGCCAACCATGACCTTCCCCTGGGTAAAACAATACGACCCGGGAGTGCCCCCGGAGATCGGGCCGGTTTCCGGGACTCTTCCCCAATTGCTGCTCCAGGCGGTCCAAAGATCACCCCAGTCTCCGGCCCTGGCCTTTTTGGGGCGGACGATCACCTACGGGTCCCTGGCCGAGCAGACGGCCCGTCTGACCCAGGCCTTCCGCCACCTGGGAGTGGCCCCCGGGGAACGCCTCGCCTTCCTGCTCCCTAACTGTCCCCAATTGGTGATGACCCTGCATGCGGCCCTGCGCCTGGGCGCGGTGGCGGTACCCTTAAATCCCCTGCTTACCCCCAAGGAACTCAACTACCAGTTGTCGGACTCCGGAACCCGGTGGCTGGTGGCCCTGGACCATCTCCTGCCCAAAGTGGAGGAGACCCCAGCCCGGGCCAATCTGGGCCGGATAATCGTCACCGGCCTGGCCGACTATCTACCCTGGCCCCTGAATTGGCTTTATCCTTGGAAGGCCCGGCGCCAGGGATTGGCCACCGGCTTTGCGCCGGGCCCGGACCGCGTGGCCTGGCGCGCTTTAATGCAAAGCCCCCCTCTCAATGATCCACCCCTGCCGGCAACCGCTGATGTTGCCGTCCTTCTTTATACCGGCGGCACCACCGGGGTCCCCAAGGCCGCGGCCTTAACCCACGGCAATCTGTTGGCCAACGTGGCCCAGATCAATGCCTGGCTCCCCCAGGTGCGTTACGGGGAAGAGCGGCTGGTGGGGCTGCTCCCCTTTTCCCACTCCTTCGGCCTCACCGTCTGCCTCAACTGGCCGCTGTCCCAGGGGGCCCTGATCATTGTCCTGCCTAAATTTGAGATCCAGATGTTTTTTCAGGCCCTGAAGAAACACCGCCCCACCATGCTGCCGGGGGTGCCCACCCTCTTTGTGGCCCTGATCAACCACCCGGAGATCTCCCGCTATGATCTGACCTCCCTGTGGGCCTGCATCAGCGGCTCCGCCCCCTTGCCCCTGGAGGTGCGGGATAAGTTCGAGGCCCTGACTCATTGCCGCATCCTGGAAGGCTACGGCCTGACGGAGGCCGGTCCGGTGACCCACATCAATCCCATTGAGGGACACCGGCCCCCGGGATCCATCGGTCTGGCCCTCCCTTCCACCGCCGTCCGGATCATGGACCCGGAGACGGGCGCCCGGGAGTTGCCCGTGGGAGAAGTGGGGGAACTGGTCCTTAAAGGCCCCCAGGTGATGCAGAGCTACTGGGAAAAGGAAGAGGAAACCGCCCTGGCCTTAAGGGACGGCTGGCTCTACACCGGGGACCTGGCCCGGATGGAGGCGGAGGGTTATTTTTATATCGTGGAAAGAAAAAAGGACATGATCATCTCCGGAGGCTACAATATCTATCCCCGGGAGGTGGAGGAGGTCCTCTACCAGCATCCCGGGGTGAAGGAAGCGGTGGCCCTGGGATGGCCTGACGCTTATCGGGGAGAAGTGGTGAAGGTGGTGATTGTCCCCCAGGACGGCTTGGATATTACTCTGGAAGAAATTCAGGCCTTCTGCCAGACCCAGTTGGCCGTATATAAAGTGCCCCGGCTCATCGAATTTCGCCGGGAACTCCCCAAAAGCCAGGTGGGCAAAGTGCTGCGCCGGGTCCTCCGGGAAGAAGAGGCCGGCCGTGGGTCCCAAGCCCCCGGAAACCCATGAACTTAAAGCGCGCCATTCGCTACCAGTGGATAAAATTCAAGCGCCTCCAGGGGGATCCCCGGCAGCTGGCCTGGGGTATGGCCCTGGGAGTCTTCGTGGGCATGACCCCCACGGTGCCCTTCCATACGGTTACGGTTCTGGCCCTGGCCCCTATTTTGGGGGTCTCCCCGGTGACCGCCTATATCGGCATTTGGATTATGAACCCGGTGACCATCGCCCCCTTCTATCTGCTGGCTTACAAGGTGGGGAAGCGCCTCCTCTTCCACCATGGTCCTCTGGTCCTACCCGCGGTGTGGAACTTGGACTCTACCCTGTCCCTTCTCTGGCGGGGCGGCCTGGCGTTGCAGGTGGGGGGATTGGTCATCGCCATCCCGCCGGCCATTGTTTCTTATTTTCTCACTCTTTGGGTCGTCCAGCGCTACCGGCAGCGAAAGGCCCGAAAGACCGCCGATGACTTTCACCTCCCCGAAAACTCTTCTCCGACGTCTGGGCCTAAAGGCTAGAAAGGCCTGGGGCCAGCACTTTCTCCTTTACCCCCACCAGGCCCAGCGGATTGTGGCGGCCCTGGCCTTAAGCGGGGAGGAGGGCGTGGTGGAAATCGGCTCCGGCCTGGGGGCCCTTACCGTTTTTCTGGCCCAGGAGGCCGGAAAAGTGGTGGCCCTGGAGCGGGACCCGGCCCTGGCCAAATTTTTAGAAGAAGAGCTTTTCCCCCAGGAGCCCCGGGTCCAGATTCTCTGCCAGGACGCCCTGGACTTTGACTTTAAGGAATGCAGCCGGGACACCGGAGGGCCTTTGACCGTGGCTGGGAACCTCCCTTATCAAATCACCTCGCCCCTGCTCTTTAAACTGATGGAGGAAAAAGGGGCCATCAGCCGGGCGGTGCTGATGATGCAGCAGGAGGTGGGGGCCCGCCTCGCCGCCCTCCCCGGCACCAAAGACTACGGGATTCTCTCCGTCCTCAGCCAATACCACTTCTCGCTAGAACGCCTCTTTGCCCTGGGGCCGGCCAACTTTTATCCGCCGCCCCAGGTGGATTCCGTGGTGCTGCGGCTGACTCCCCGGGAGCCAGTTCCTCCGGCCCGGGATGAAATCCTGCTCACCCGGGTGGTGAAGGCCGCCTTCGCCCACCGGCGCAAGACCCTGACCAATACCCTGGTAAACCGGGCTGCCGATTTTGGCTTGGTCCCGGAAACCCTGCGGACCATTTTTCTAGAGTTGGCCATTGACCCGGGCCGCCGGGGGGAGACGCTGTCCGTGGCCCAGTTTGTGGCGTTAAGTAATGCCATCGGGGGGGATGTGGAGTAATCAGTAATCAGTAATCAGTGCGGGACTTGGTCTTTTCTTTTACTGATCACTGATTACCGATTACTGATTACCGGTTATTCCCCCCCGACAATCAACCTCTAAAAAGGACTATCCTTGGGTATAGGCATCTGGCTCTTCTTCGGGCTGGCTGCGGCCCTGGGGGACGCGGGCGCGGATGCGGTGACCAAGCGGCATCTGACCTCTCTCAGCCCCTATGTCATGGGCCTGGTGCGTTTCCTCTTTGCCGCCCCTTTCCTCTTGCTGGTGGCCTTAAGCCTCAGCCGGCCGGGGTTGACCCCAGGTTTTTGGTGGACGCTGGCGGTCATGGTGCCCCTGGAGATCAGCGCCACTTTGATGTACATGCAGGCCCTGAGGGTGTCCCACCTCTCCCTGTGCATTCCTTTCCTGGCTTTTACCCCGGTGTTCATGATCCTCACCGGCCAGGTGATCTTGGGAGAAGGGCTGAACCGCTGGGGGGTGGTGGGGGTGACGGCCATTGCCGGGGGCAGTTATCTTCTAAGTTTAGGCTTCGAGGGGACCGGATTTTGGGGGCCTTTTAAGGCCCTGGCCCGGGAGCGGGGCCCCCGGTTGATGCTGGGCGTGGCCGCGATTTACTCCTGTACCGCGGCCCTCTTTAAAAAAGCGGTCCTCTACTCGGACCCGGCTTTCTTCGGGGTGTTTTATCCCCTGTTGCTGGGCGGCGTCATGCTGGGCGGCTATCCCTTGGTCCGGGAGGCTAAGGGGCTGGCCCTTAGGTCTCTTTGGGGTTGGGGGCTGCTGCTGGGATTTTTCGTGGCCCTCAGTATCCTGAGCGTAGCCCAGGGCCTGACCCTGGCGCCCGCGGCCTATATGATTGCGGTGAAGCGCCTCAGTCTCTTGTTCAGCGTCATTTTAGGGGGGATGTGGCTCAAAGAGCGGCCCTTTCTCCCCCGCTTACTGGGCGCGGGTTTGATGACCGGGGGCGTAATTCTCATAGCGTTGAAAGGCGCGCTCTTTTAAAATACGAATATGACCTACGAACCCCGCACCTATCGCACCCGTATGGCCCGGGAAGGCTTGGTGGGTTTCCGGGTGGTGGTGAAGGAAACCGACCTTTGGGTCCTGGCGGCCCGGGATTTCACCCCGGAGGTCAAAGAGGTGCTCCTCCAGGAAAGGGCGCAGTTGGAAAGCTACATCGCCGCCCATCCCGGTTTCCTGGAGGCCCTGGCCCCCTGGCCCGAAGACCCCTTTGCCCCGCCGGTGGTGCGGGAGATGCTGGCCGGGGCCGCCAAAGCGGGGGTAGGACCCATGGCCGCGGTGGCCGGGGCCCTGGCGGAAAGGGTGGGCCGGGCCCTGACTCCTTTGAGCGGTGAGGTAATTGTTGAAAATGGCGGGGATATTTTTCTTAAACTTAAGGAACCGGCCACCATTGCCCTGGTTGCCGGCAACTCGCCTTTGAGCGGCCGGGTGGGTCTGAAAATCGATCCGGCCTGGGGGCCTTTGGGGGTCTGCACCTCCTCCGGGACGGTGGGCCACTCCTTAAGCTTCGGCCGGGCGGACGCGGCCTGCGTGTTGGCGGCCAACGCCGCCCTGGCGGACGCTGCGGCCACGGCCTTAGGGAACCGGGTCCCCATGGCCGCGGCTATTTCTCAGGCCCTGGAGTGGCTCGGAACCATCCCTGACATCCTGGGCGCGGTGGTCATCATCGGGGAAAAATTGGGCGCCTGGGGCCAGGTGGAACTGGCGCCGCTGTCATGAACAGCTAAAGAGAACTCTGGAAAGAGTTTCTAAGGTGTCATTTTGAGGAAAGGAAGCGCAGAATCTTAGCAAAATGAGATAGAGCAATGGGGAAGCCTAATGACCGATTACTTTGATCCGGCCTACCTGCGGCGACATTATGACGAAATGGTTGCCCGGTATACCCAAACTCGTTGCCTGTTCAATAATGACCAGCAATTGCAGATGCTATCCGGGTTGCCCGGTCAGCAGAAGCGGGTCTTGGATCTAGGCTGCGGGGACGGGGTGCCGGTCTGCCGGTTTTTTGCGGAACAGGGCCACGAGGTCATCGGCGTCGATTTTTCAAAGAGCATGATTGCTCTGGCCCGGGAGAAAGTGCCCCAGGCTCAGTTTCTGGAAATAAAAATTTGAGAGCCTTATCTTTCTTTGACAGCCACTCCCAATCCCCATACTTTCGGTATTTCCAGACTATCGATTACGGTGAAGCCGGTGGCTTGCAAAGCCTGAAGCAGGTCGGCCCGGTGGAAGCGATCCTCCTCTGTTTGACCCCCACGTGGACCGCGGCAATGCCGTTGGACAGCCGCCGGTAGCGCACCTGGGAAAAACCGAGCTCTGTAAGAAGGGCGCGCAATTCCTCGGGCCGGGCAAACATGCGGATGGATTCCGGGAGATAGGTATAGGCCTGCCAGGAGCCCACGGCGATTTTCCCGGCCAGGGGCATGAAATAAAAAGAATAAAGGTCGTAGAGCCAGCGGAACCAGACCCAGGTGGGTTGGGAAAATTCCAGGCACATGAGCCGCCCTCCCGGTTTCAAAACCCGGTGCATCTCCTGAAAACCCGCCTCCGGGCGGGTCAGGTTGCGGATGCCGAAACCCACCATGGCCGCGTCAAAGACGCTATCCGGACAGGAGAGCCGCTCCGCGTCCCCCTGGAGGTAAAGGATGCTCTCGCTTAAGGGAGAGCGGTCCACCTTGGGCCGGCCCGCGGCCAGCATGGCCCGGTTGATGTCATAAATCAGGATGCGGCCCCGCTTACCCACCCGGCGCGCCGCCAGGAGGGCCAGGTCCCCGGTGCCCCCGCAGACGTCCAGGACCCGGTCCCCGGGTTTGAGCCCCAGCATCTTCACCGCAGTGCGTTTCCACAGATGGTGGAGGCCGAAGCTCAAGAGGGTGTTCATCAGGTCGTAGCGGGCGGCCACGGCGTTGAAATGGTGGCACACCAGCAGGCCCTTGTCTGCGGCCGCCACCCGGCGATAGCCGAAATACACGGACTCGTCCCGGTTGGAGAAATTATTTACCTCAGTCGGCGCCATCTTTAGTGAATCCAGGTTAATTTTGGGGATATTCTATCAGGTTTCGGTCCGGCGGACAGGAAAATGTATTCTTATGGGCGCGCCTATTCTTTATCCTGGACTTCTTCTTCCGGGTAGGTGAGCTTTAGGCCCTCCACCCCGGCAAAGCCCGTGAGCCGGTGGGGCTGGCGGCCTTTGGGGCCCAGGATGTGCTCCACCGGGATGCCCCGGAGTGACAAAGCGTCGGCAATAAGGAAGCGATGGCAGCGCCAGGGCACGGCCTCGGCGCACATCAAGGCGAGACGGTCTTTTGCGGCCAGCTTGATGAGAGACTCCAGGTTGGCGGCGAATTCCGGGGTCTGCATGTAATCGGCATAGCCCCTAAAAGAGGCGTTGCGCCAGCCCTGGTTGGGGGAGTCCGGCCGGGCCCGGCGCAAGCCCCCCAGTCCCGGCAGATGGACGTAACCGATGCCCGCGAGCTTAAGCTGCTCCGGCAGGGTCTCCCGGTTGAACTGGGGGTTGTGCCGGGAGCGGGGCACGGTGCGCACGTCCGCCACTTTGGTCACCCCCTGGGCCTTAAGCAGTTGGATAAAGGTCTCCAGGGGGTGGGTGGAGTGGCCGATGGTGAGGATGACCGGCTTTAGGGATGGGGAGGATTTCAAGGAAGAGGCTCGGCGTCCTATTAGTTCATAGTTCAAAGTTCATGGTTCAAGGTTCAAGGCTGATTGGAGGCTCGTTGGCCATGGTTAAGGGTGGGGGGCCGTCACCCTTGAGTTATGCAAAACTTTAGGGAGAGGTAGTCCAACTTTGAACCTTGAACTTTGAACTTTAAAAATTACCATTCCTGTTCCTGGAGCCTCTCCAGTTGGGCCACTTTGTCCAGGCGGCGCTGAAAGCGGCCGCCTCCCTTGAACTGGGACTTCAAAAAGATTTGCACCAGGTCTGCGGCCAGGGCATAGCAGGTCACCCGGCCCCCTAAGCACATGATGTTCATGTTGTCGTCCTCCACCCCTTGATGTGCGGAATAGGCCTCGGTAATCAGGGCGGCCCGCACCCCGGGCACTTTGTTGGCGGCCACGCTGGCGCCCACGCCGCTGCCGCAGAGGGCCACCCCCCGCTCCACTTCGCCCTGGGCCACGGCCCGGGCCAGGGGCACGATGTAGTCGGGGTAGTCGTCTTTGGGGTCATAGTCCGGAGCGCCGAAATCCACCACCTCATGCCCCAGTTCCCGGAGTTCTTCTAAAAGCCGCTCTTTGAGCTCGAAACCGCCGTGATCGGCGGCGATACCCAGGCGCATGGCGTTCTCCCTTTCTTAGTTCGATGAGGCCCTTATACCCATTCGCAGCCAAACGTATTTTTTCGCAGGGGCGAACCTGGTGTTCGCCCCCAGGAGAAATTGCCGTTATAAGAGTTCCTTAACCTTGCGGACGATGGCCCCGGCGGAAATCTCTTCGTAGTCCAGGAGTTCTGCGGGTGTGCCGCTCTTGGGTTTCCGGCGCACGGCCAGGGAGTGGACCGGGACGGGCGTCAGGGCCAGGGCGCTGACCACCGCCTCGCCCAGGCCCCCTTCCGGATAATGGTCCTCCACGGTAATCAGGACCTTGGTCTCTTTAGCCGCGCTTTGCAGCGCGGCCAAGTCCAGGGGTTTGATACTGTAAAGGTCAATGACCCGGAGATTGATCCCTTCTTGCTGCAGGGCTTCCCAGGCCTTCAAGGCTTCGTGCAGGGTCACGCCCGCGGCGATGACCGTGGCTGCGTCTGCATCGCTCCGCCGCAAGACCTTGCAGCCGCCGATGGCAAACTCCTCCTCCGGGCCGTAGAGGACGGGGGTGGCCATCCTGGTGGTGCGGAGATAAGCGATCCCCTGATGCCGGGCCATGGCCTCCACCAACTTTTCGGTGGACACCGCGTCACTGGGATAAAGCACCACGCTCTGCAATACCGCCCGGAACATGGCGAGATCTTCCAGAGCCATCTGGGACGGCCCGTCCTCGCCGATGGACACTCCCGCGTGAGAGCCCACGAATTTGAGATTGGGGTCGGAATACTGACTCATGCGGACCTGGTCAAAGGCCCGGCTGAGAAAGGCCGCGAAGGTGGAGACGAAAGGAATCTTCCCCCGCCGGGCCAGGCCCAGCCCCAGGCCCACCATATTTTGCTCGGCGATGTACATCTCGAAGAAGCGCCCGGGAAAGGCTTCCTGAAAGATTTCGGCCATGGTGGAGTTGCTCACTTCGGCATCCAGGCTGACGATCCGGGGAAATTCCGGGCCGATCCGGGCCAGGGCATTGCCGTAAGCCTTCCGGGTGGCCACGGGTTTATCCGGGGGATAGGAAACTGCCCCGGCTTTCTGGGGGGTGGGCTCCAGGGGTTTCTGGTCATGGGGTTGGGTGATGGTCCCCCGCACCGATTTATCGATGGGTTCCAATTCCTTTAAAGCCCGGCTGAATTCCTCCGGTTTCAGGGCCTTGCCGTGCCAGCCGTTTTTATTCTCCACAAAAGAGACGCCCTTGCCCTTGACGGTCCTGGCAATGATCATCGCCGGCTTGCCGCTGACCAGCGCGGCCTGCTGATAAGCGGGCAGGATCTCTTCGAAAGAGTGGCCGTCCACCAGGATGGTTTCCCAGCCGAAAGACGAGACATGCTTCTCGTAGGCCTGGCAGTCCCAGCCGTACATGGTCTCCCCCCGCTGCCCCAGGCGGTTGACGTCCAGAATGGCGATGAGATTATCCAGCTCGTAATGGGCGGCCAACTGGATGGCCTCCCACTGGGAGCCTTCCGCCATTTCGCTGTCCCCTAAAAGCACATAAGTGAGATAAGGCAGCCGGTCCAGATACTTGGCATTCAGGGCCATCCCTAAGCCGATGGACAATCCCTGGCCCAGGGAGCCGGTGGCCGCCTCCGTATAGGGAAAGCTCACCGTGGGGTGGCCCTCTAAGGGGCTGCCGAACTTGCGGTAGTTTTTGATCAGTTCCTCCTCCGAGAGCCTGCCGGCCGCGGCCCAGAGCGCGTAAAAGAGCGGGGAGGCATGGCCCTTGGAGAAGATCAGGCGGTCATTGTTGGGATGTTCCGGCTGATCCGGGTCGTACCTGAAAAAGCCGGCAAAAAAAAGGGCGGTCATCAGCTCCGTGGCCGACATCGAGGAGGTGGGGTGGCCGGAGCCGGCCTCCGTGGTGCAGGCCAAAATATAATAACGGATCAAGTTGGCCAGTTTTTTTAATTTACTGATTTTATCTTGCTCGGACATACCTATACCTCCTTTATGAAACCGTCAGCGCGCAGATACAGGATATTGAAGGAAGTGGCGGAGAGCATAAAAGTGATGGGAAAATGGGCCGGCAAGGGATGCAGTTGGCGCCTCAACCTGGGAAAACGCACCATCAGGCCGGTTATATAACCAGGGACTCCTTTGGCCTCCGGGTGGCTCCCGTCGTCCGGACGCACCTGCCTTGATCGTTCTCCCATCGCAGTCAACAAGTTCACGGCCTTTTAATTACCCATAAAAATAAGACCCTGCCAGGAGCTGTCAAGCAGGTCTCAGGCTTTCCACCACCGCCACTGCTTTTCAGGCAGCCCGGCGCCGCCCCGGGAAAGCTTCCTTGACAAAGTTGTGCGCCTGCTTATTAAATTAACCACCACCAGCCAAGAAAGCAGGTGGCGCTCCTGGCGCCATTTGCCGTTTTGCCCTGGCCAGGGGGCTGCTAAAAATCCCGCAATTTTATAAAGTAATGGTACACGCCGGGATGAATAAGGAGGGTCCCTAATCAGCCAGCTTATGCCCTCATAATCCAAAGGAAAATTCCCTTATCCAGAAAAATCAGGAGGCAAGGATGAATCAAAGGAAAATAAGGTTTTTACGGAACCTGATCCTGTTGATCAGTATGGCATTAATCTTAATCCCCGCGGCGGGGCTGGCAAAGCCGAAGGAAAGGAGCAAACCCTTGGTTAAACTGGAAACCAGCCTGGGCGAAATCGTCCTGGAACTCAACCCGGAAAAGGCCCCGGCGACGACGGCCAATTTCCTCCAATACGTCAAAGACGGGTTTTACAACGGCACTATTTTCCACCGGGTGATCAATGGCTTCATGATCCAGGGAGGTGGCTTTGACGCCAACATGCAGCAGAAAACCACCCGGGCCCCCATTAAAAACGAGGCCGATAACGGCCTCTCCAATGATTCCTACACCATCGCCATGGCCCGGACCATGGACCCCCATTCGGCCAGCGGCCAGTTCTTTATTAATGTGGCGAACAACAAGATGCTCAATCATCGGGACAAGAGTCCCCAGGGCTGGGGCTATGCTGTTTTCGGCAAAGTGGTCAAAGGCCAGGAGGTGGTGGATAAGATTAAGGCGGTGGCCACCGGTAACCGGGGTATGTACCAGAACGTGCCCCTGGAGGCGGTGACCATCACCAAGGCCACGGTGGTGGAGAAGAAGTGAGAGTGGCCAGTGGCCAGTGATCAGTTTTAAGCCAAGAGTCTTCAGTGAGATACTGGCCAACTGACCACTGACCACTGGTTTCCTTGCCCCCTCCCCAAGCATCACTTTCAAGAGAGAAGCTGGACGATTTCCGTCTCCTGTTGCCCCAGCGTCCGCATGCTGTCCAGGATAGCCAGGAACAGGGGCGCGGCCTGGGGCAGGCAGAGGCCCTCAATCAGCCGGGTTTCGTGTTCGGTGGCGAAATTGTTGCAAGCCTGGACCAGGTTCCGGGCTTCCGTCTCCGTGTACTTTTTAAGAAACTCGTTGTCGGTCTTGATGATGTCCAGCAGGGAACGCAGCATCCCGGCTTGGGTGTCAAAAAGATAATTCGTCTGGGATACGGCCTTATCAGAGAACAGGACCCCGTCTTTGATCTTCTTGTGGATGGGGTCCACCAGGGCGGCCAGGTTTTGGGCGATGATCTGAAAGTGATTATACATCCCGGCAAGAAGCGTTAAAGCCGCTCCTTCTTCCGGAGATTTCCGGGCCATCTGCGCGTCCATTTTCTTTAAGGCGGCCGCCAACTCCTGGGCCGCGGTCCGGATCGAGGTGCGCATTTCCTCCATGCTGTTCCGGCTATGACGGTTAAACGCGTCTCGGGCTGCCCCGGTGCCGGCTACCAAATTGCCCACGATTGCTTCAAGTTCCCCGGAGTGTTCCTTGAGTACTGGATGAATGGACATGACGGGCCTCCCTCCAGATGGATTTTTACTAAAGATAGTCATGCACCCTGGGCTTGGCAATCGGGGATATTCCTTATCCGTTTTGCCTAAAAGCAAATGGTGGCTATCTCCCTTCTCCCAGGCCGACAGCCGCCGCTCCCTCCAGGAGGACAAAAACTGCCACGTGGCAACGCCTCAAAATTTTTGCGGTTTTACTCTTCCCAAAAAAAATCTTACAAAATTATTTCCATCTTCCCTGGGAGGGTGGTAAAAGGGAAAAATTTCTTCATGCCTTGACACTTCCATTAAAATTAACCTTTACGGCAGTACCATAAGGAGAGAAAATCACCCTATTAATAGCGCGTTAGCACCAGGTGGGTTCCACTTCTATCTCAGGATGATTTGGGGTGAGCAAAAATCCTTTTTCCTTCTTCTGGGCGGATTTACGCGGTCGCCTTCCCTACCGGCGTTATGGGGAGCGGGAAGACCGGGGCCGGCGTCTTAGGGCCCTGTTTTTTTCCCTCCTGACCCTCATCCTGGGCGCGGTCTACATTCTCTGGGTCGGGCTGATAATCTTCAAGGACCCGGGAGTCCAGGACGTACTCTTTCTGGGCGCCGAGGTCCTGTCCTTTTTTCTTCTGGCGGTCCTGGCCGCCGACACCTGGCACCTGCGCCATCACTCCCCCGCCGGCCTGGCTCCGGTTGCGGCTTATTCCGTGGATATCTTCGTGCCCTGCTGCGGCGAACCCCTGGAGGTGATCCGCACCACCTTGCAGGCCGTGGCCGGGATTGCTTATGCGCCGGTCCAGGTCTATGTCCTGGATGACGCCGCCTCTACCCAGGTGGCGGCCCTGGCCCGCTCCTTAGGATTTCACTACCTCTCCCGGCGGCAGGAGGGACTGCCCCTTAAGGATTCCAAGAGCGGCAACCTTAATTTCGGCTTAAGCCGCAGTCGGGGGGAGTTGCTCCTGGTCCTGGACGCCGACCAGGTGCCCGCGCCGGAGATCCTCACCCGGCTGGTGGGTTTTTTCCGGGTTGAGCGGCTGGCCTTTGTCCAGACCAAGCAGGTCTTCTTCCTGCCGGAAGGGGACCCCTTCTATAACGGGGATGAGGTCTTTTACGACGCAGTGCAACTGAGCAATGACCAGGCCAATGCCGTGATCTCCTGCGGTTCCGGGGTCATTTACCGCCGCCGGGCCTTAGAGGAGATGGGCGGCTTCGCCACCTGGAATATCGTGGAGGATGTCACCACCTCTTATGAACTGCTGAGCCGGGGCTGGAAGGGCATCTACTTCCCCTACCCCTTAAGCCGGGGGCTGGCCCCCCTGACCCTGGCCGGGGTCTATCGCCAGCGGTTTCAGTGGTGCCTGGACACCATGCGCCTGTTCTTCTGGGATAACCCCTTGAGGAAACCCGGCCTCAATTTCAGGCAGCGCCGCCATTTCTTGTTGATCATGCTCAGTTATTTGGTGAGCGGCCTGGTCTTTCCCATTTTCTGTGTGATTCCCCTGCTGGTTTACCTCCGGGGCGACTCCAGCCTGCTGGGCCAGGAAACCATGTATTGGGCGCTCCGGGGCGCGTATTTAGCGGCCACCATCCTGATGTTCCGCTACCTCTTTGTCCGGGGCAACGCCCTGAAGCAGTTTAAGATGCTGTGTTGCCTTTTTCCGGTTTACGGGGCCGCCACCTTACTGGCCTTATGTTATCCCCCGGGGCGCAAACCCGCGTATCGGGTCAATAACCGCCGGCCCTTTGCCGAATCCCGGGAGTGGTGGTGTTTAACCCCCCATTTGGGGATGATCCTGCTGCACCTGACCCTGCCTTTTATCTCCCTCTGGCTGGGCTGGGTTCTGCCCCGGCTCATCGCCTTCAATGCCGTTTTTTCCGCGGCCGTTATCTGGCTCCTGGCCGACCTGGTGGTGACGGTGATTGCTAAACCCCAATGGAGTCCGGTGCTGGACCCGAGGCGGGTTTATGGCGCTTAAACGACGCTGGCTGGCCTGGTTCCTGCCCTTGTTTTTTTTAGGCTTGATCTTGTGGTCCGCCTGGTACCGGGACCCGGATTTCTGGCGATCCGGAGCCAGCCTCCATCATGCCGCCCGGGAGTTGTCCACCCAAGGAGAAATTCAACAGGCTCTGGAGCCGGCCCGGAAGGCCTGGGATCGGGAACCGGGAAATACGCGCTATGGCGTCTTTTTGGGCTGGCTCTATCTGGAGGCCCGCCAACCCCGGAAGGCTCTGGAAGTCTTCCGCCGGGCTTGGGATTTGGATGGCCGGGCCACCGGGGCCCTTAAGGGCCAGGCCCAGGCCCTGGAATTGCTGGGAGACCGAGCCGGGGCCTTGAGGCTGCTGGCGCAATATCTCCGGGAACAGCCCCGGGATCGGGAGATGCTCCAGTTCGCGGCCGAATTTGCGGCCCGGTCCGCCGGGGATCAGCCCGCGGCCATCGGCTATTATCAGCGCCTCTACCAGGAGACCCGGGACCACCAGGTGCGCCGCCAGTTGCTGGACCTGCTCATCGCCGGGGAAAGATTTGAAGAAGCCCTGCCCCTCCAGGAGGAGGAAGCCGGGGAGTTCCCGGAGAATCAGGAGGCCCTGCGCCGCCTGGCGCTGCTGCATTATTGGCAGCAGGATTACCAGGCCGCCGCCGGGATCTACCAGCAACTCCTGGCCCGTGGCGCCCAGGACGCGGCCCTGCGCCGGGAGGCGGCCCAGGCCGCCAACGCAGCCGGACAGGTGGACCAGGCCCTGAGCCATTACCTCTGGCTTTACGGGCGTTACCAGGGCAAACCGGAATACGCCCTGGCCCTGGCGCGCCTCTGGTCCCGAAAGGGAAATCACGCGGAGACCGCGGCGGTGCTGGCCCCTCTGGTGAAGGATAAACCGGAGCCGGAACTGCTGCGCTGGTACGCTTTGGAACTCTTGCTGATCCAGGATTTCGCCAAATCCCTGAAGGCCTATGAAGCCGCCTGGCAGGCGGGGGACACCCACCAGGAAACCATCATCAACCTGGCCCGACTTTATGCCCAAAAGCGCCATTTTGCCAAAGCCGCGGCCTTCTGGGACGAGGCCTCCCGGCGGCAACTGCTGAAAAGGGACCTGGCCTGGGAAGCGGCCCTGACCTATTCCTATGCCCGGCGCTACGGCCAGGCCCTGGAAACTCTTCGTCCCCTACACCGTCGTACCCCTAAAAACCCAAAAATTCTTCTCTTTATGGGGCAGCTTAATCTCTACCAAGAGAACTGGGGCCGGGCGGCCCACTATTTCTCGGCCTATCTGCAGGAGAAGCCGGAGGATGACGGGGTGCGGGCGCAGTTGGCCGAGGTTTTGTCCTTTAAGCCGGAGACCCGGGAAGAGGCCCTGGGCCAATACGCCGCCATTCTTAAACGCCAAGACAACCTGGCCCTGCGCCTTAAGCGCATCTCCCTCCTGCTGCAAAACCGCCGTTGGCAGGACGCGGCCCGGGAACTCAAAGACTGCCCCCGGGCTAAGCAACCCCGGCTCCTCCGGGAGCAGGCCCGTCTCTGCCTGTGGCTGGGGGACCTGGAGGCGGCCTTGGCCCATTACCAGGCCCTGCTCCAAGAAGCCCCCCGCCACCGGGAGGCCTCCCTGGAGATGGCCCGGGTCCTGATCTATCTGGGCCGGGCTCCGGAGGCCCTGGAGGCGCTCCGGACCCTAAGGGTGGGCCAGCCTGGGGTGCGCCTGGATCAGCCGGGGGACCGGGTCCTGTTGACGGCCCATATTGAAGCGACTCTGGCCCTGCGGGATTGGCCGGAGGCCCAGCGCTGGGCCCTGCGGCTTTTCTGCTCCCAATTTCCCGAAAAACACCGGCTGGCCCGGGACTGGACCGAGGCCCGGAGCTGGTTCAAGGAAGGAAAGACCCCGGCGGGATTGGACGTGGAGGAGCGGACCTGGGTGGCCCGGGCCCTCTGTCACCATCCGGACCTGGAGAAGAACGGGGAGATCAGCCGCACCGCCTGCGATCTGGTGATCCTCAACTTGCGTAAGAACCGTTACCATCATCCCTCGCTCCTCATTCTCGGCTATCTTTTGCCCCGCCTGCCCCGCTATGAGGATCTGTCCCGCCTGGTGCGGCGCCTCCCCGGCATCCGGGCCGACGGTCCGGAATATATCGCGGCCCTGTCCTTTTTTGACGGCAATTTGGGCCGTCAAGGGGGGAAACTCGATTATCTCCTCCATGTCTTACAGGAATACCGGCGCCACCGCTGGCCGGACAGCCCCGGAGAACTCCTGGCCCTGGCGGAACTGGCCCGGGAATTGGGGGACTCCCGGGCCGCCAGCCGCTATTATGACCGGGCCCTGGCCCTCCGGCCCGGAGACCGGCGCCTCGCCGCCTTGAAGTTGCAGGTCCGGCTGGACCGGAAGGATTGGGGCGGAGCCCTCAATATCCTGGAAAAACAAGGTAATGATCCGGCCGCGGCCCTGGAGGCCGCCCGCCTCTATCTCTACCGGGGCCAATACGAAGGGGTGAAGGCGGCAGTACAGAAAATTCCGGCGGGACATGCGGCCTATCCCCAGGCCCTGCTGCTCGCGGCCCAGGCTTGCCGCCTCCAGCGGAGCTATCAGGAAGCCCAAAAAACCCTGGACCTCCTGGCCGGCCGCGTCCCCCCAGAGAAGCTGCTGATGGAGCGCGCCCAGGTCCTGGAGGGCCTGGGAGACAAGCAGGCCGCGGCGGTTTATGAGGAAATCATCCGCAAGCAGCCTAATTCCCAGGCGGCCAGGGTAGCCCGGGCCCGGCGGGACCGGAGCCGGAGGGATTGGGCCCGGGCTTACCGGAGTTACGCTCAAGCCTTAAAGCACGCTCCCCAGGACATCGAGCTGTTAAACGAGCTGGAATACATCCGCCAGCAGATGCGCCCCCAGGTGGCCTCCCGGAGCTTCCCCTATGCCCGGGGGGAACGGCGTCCCGAAGAGGGAAGCCGCCCCTGGCAATTCTCCCGCTACGACCGGGAATACCTGGGTTGCTCCCTGGCCTCCCGGATGCAGTTGCCCACGGAGGGCGCCATTCTTGTCCTCCCGGAAGCCATCTACTTCACCGACAGCAATAAGCTGTACGGTGGGATCTTACGTTTCGCCGCCGGCTACTGGATCACCAAGGTCCTGCCCGTGCAACTGGCGGTGGAATACCGGGAATATAATCAGAATATTTATAGTCAAATCGATTGGCAGGAAAATAAACCACAACAAACAATCGAACAACATCAGAAAATTACCGTTTCGGCCAACCGCCTGCGTCGCGCCGAGGTGTCCCTTTCTTTGGGTCCGCTCACGGTGGGGGAACGACTGCGGCTCAGCGGGGAGATCATCGGCAGGGGCTACTGGAAACGGATTGATCAGCGTGTTCAGCATATATGGTATGGGTATCCTCATATAAATCCTGATTTTCCCCAGTACCAGAGCCAGGACCCACCCTTGGATTCTACATATAAAGAACAGCACAACCGCCTGTTCGGCTCCCTGTCTCTGGGCATGCGCCTGGGCCCCCGCACCGACGCCAGCTTGACCTACAGCCGCCGGGACATCTTCGACCAGGACCCCCATCTTTACCCCCGCCTTTACCAAGGAGAAGGAGTGCTGAACCTGGAACAGGCCCGGATCACCGGGGTGCATCAGGTGGATCTGGCCTCCAGCCATCAATTCCGCCCCGGGCTGGACTGGCGGGGCAGCCTGGGAGGGGCCTTCTTTTCGGATCATAACCGCCGCCTCACCGTTTATCAGGGACTCTTCTGGCGGGCCCTGAAACAACCCCGCATGCAGTTGGAATTTAACCCCCACGTTTACCTGGCGGCCTACCGGCAGCGCCGGCAGGCCTACTTCAGCCCCGGAAGTTATCTGGCAATGGGCCTGGGCCTGAATTTTCACCGCCAGTTCTTCCGCCTGCCCACCATCATCCTCCAGGGCACGGCCCAGGCAGTGGGGCAGCACGGGGAGTGGGGCCCGGCCCTCCACGGCCTGGCCGCCCTGGAATGGGAGCCGATCCATAACTTCTTCTTCAATCCCTATGTCTTTTATTTCCGGGAATGGGTGGACGACTACCGCCTGCTATCGGTGGGCCTGTCCTGCCGCTATGCCTTTTAAGGACAGTTTTTAGTTTTTAGTTTAAAGAATGTGCTGAATCAATCGGTTATGCGGATAACATGGGGCATTCTCTGTCTTCTGCTTCTGGCAGGCTGCGCGGAGGTGACGCGTCCCCGGCCCACGGCCGGGGAGCTGGAAGACGCCCAGCTTGCGGCTTCCCGGCGCCATCCTTATAAGACCTGGACCTTGGAGCGGACGTCCCGGGTCTTTCTTAGGCTACTGGGCACGGTTCCCCAGGTTCATGGCCGCACCTACCCCTTCCTGGGCTTTAATTGGTGGGTCACCGCCCGGGGTCAAATCGCCATTGATAATGTCTGGAGTCCCTCTCCGGCCCATGACGCCAAATTGAAGCAGGGAGACGTGATCCTGGCCGCGCATAATTGGCCCCTTTACCCCTGGGTGGCGGATTGGGACAGGTATCTGCAAATGATCGGGGAGATGTTTCAGGAAAGCATCCCCGGAGAGTTGCTGGTATCCCTGCTCTTGGCGGTCAAACACGTGCGCCTGGACCTAAGGGAGCCATACCTCACCGGTCCGGTGGAACTTCTGGTGCTGCGGGAAGATCGGAAGTTTACGGTAACCCTTTACCCTCAACATCTGCCGGCTGAGTATGCCATCCTGGTGGCCAACCGTACCGAAATCAATGCCTGGGCCGCGACCGGGCGGATTATTCTCTCCCGCCGCATGGTAAATTTTTGTCGGACTGATGATGAGCTGGCCGTCATCATCGGGCATGAACTGGCCCACCAGGTCCTGGGGCATCAAGTCCGCCGGGCCGGTCAGATGCAACTGGCCTGGTTGGCTGGCAGCGGGGTGTTCGCTTTCACCACCTATACCCTGAGATATCTTCTGAGGTTGTGGTATCTTCCTGATTTTGAAAGAGATCTCCTCAGAGAAGTCCCCAAGGCCGCGATCAGCGCCTACTCCCGGGACGATGAAAGGGAAGCCGATGCTTATGGGGTGTGGTATGCCTTTCAGGCAGGCTATAATATTGAGAGTGCTTTGGCGGTCTGGGAGAGGATGGCGGCAGTGGTGGAGAAGGACCCTTTTTACCGCTCTTATTTCCTGGATTCCCATCCCGCGTCCCTGGAAAGGATGGCCCGGATGAAAAAAATCGCCCGTTATTTCCGGGCCGGCCAAGCGGCGCAGGTGTTTCTCCAATCGCCGGGCCTGGACCGCCGGCCAGCTCCGTAAAGCCGTTTTCCGTTTCCAGTTTTCTGTTTTCTGTCAAAAAGAAGGGAGGTGAGGCAGACACCTTTGTCTCCCCCACAATCAATACTCCACCCGCATACTCTTTTCACGGAAAACGAAAAACGGAAAACTGAAAACCGCATTTATTCCACCGGCAGGACCACGGTGACCCAGGTTTCGCCCGGTTGGCTTTCCACCCGGACCTGTCCCTGGTAGGGGGCCAGGAGGCGCTGGGTCATAAACAGGCCCAGGCCGGAATGCGGCGGGTGGTGGTGGGCTTTGGAGGTCACAAAAGGTTCAAAGAGCCGGGGCCTGATCTCCGGAGAAACCCCCTCCCCCGTATCGCCCACCCTCAGGACCCGGGAGCCGTTTTCCAGCGCCGTTTCCAACGTCAGCCTGCGCAGTTCCGCCCCTTCCATGGCCTCCAGGGCATTGTCCACCAGGTTGCGAAAACTCTGGCTAAAATCAATGTAGTGGCCGTAAATCGGGGGGAGGCCGGCGGCAAAATTAAAGTTCTTTTCCACCTGGTGTTTGAAAAAGGATTGGGCCAGAAAGAGTTCCAGTTCCTCTTGATATACCTGGTTGAGGTCCAACTGATGCCTTTCCTGGTTCTCCTCGTGCACTCCCTGGGTGACAATCAGGCGGGCTTGATTACGGAGGTTTTGCACTTCCTGAAGGAATTGCTGCATTTTATCCCGGCGGTACTGGTAAAAGGCGCAGAGTCTTTCGGACATTTCCGGAGGGCATTGTTGGAGACAGTCCATCTCCTCCCGGGATTTTTGCTCCAGGAGTTCCAGATGAAACGACAGGACCTGGAGGGGGGTGTTCATATTGTGCACTATGCCGGTGCAGCGGCGGCCCACTGAAGAGTGGCGATAATAGCGCACCAACTCTTGCCAGCAAAGCTCCATCATTTGCTCTGAGGTATAAGATTTATCGGCAGTCACGAGATATCCTTTTTCCCGCCCCTTCCTCTGGGGGAGGCAGTTCCCGGTGCAGTGCCGTGGCTTTCACCCCTCCGGCGGTAATATCCACCTATTTACTCGAATTCTACCATTAAATCTTGGGGAATACCTCATAAATTGCTAGAGGCGGGGAGCATCTTGGTATAAGACAATAAGCAGAATTTGTACGGTTAAGCGGTTTGGGTGGAGAGCATGTCCACGAATTCCAAGGTGAGTTCCGGATCAAACTGGGTGCCGGCATGGGCCCGGATCTCTTCCAGGGCCTTGGCAATGCTGCAGCGGTGGCGATAGGGGCGGTCGGTGGTGAGGGCGTCATAGACATCCGCCAGGGTCAGGAGGCGGCAAGCGAAGGGGATTTCCTCCCCCGCCAGGCCCTGGGGATATCCCCGGCCATCCCAGCGCTCGTGGTGATAGAGGATCACGTCCTTTTCCTGGGGCCGCAATCCCAAAGGCTCCACAATCTTGCCGCCGATCAAGGGATGAGTCTCGATGATCAACCTTTCGTCCTGAGTCAACGGCCCGGGTTTTAAGAGGATGAAATCGCTGATCCCCACTTTGCCGATGTCATGGAGATAGCTGGCGGTCTTCAGGGATTCCAGCTCCTCGGGGGGCAACCCCAGATGACGCCCGAAGTGGGAGACGATCTCCGTGACCCTGGCGGAGTGCTGGCCGGTATAAGGATCCCGGGCTTCCAGGCTTCTCACCAAGGCCTTGATGGATTCCAGCAGGGAAATGGTGTTCTTTTCGTTGATGACCAGAGTATCCGAGACCAGGTTGGGGTTTTCCGCCAGCATGGTCACCAAATTGAGATCGTCCTGGTCCAGGGGCCTCTCCGGGCGGTTGCTGAGCAGGAGCACGCCGCCCAGCGCGCCGTTTTGGGGCACGGGCACCGCCAAGATCGGCGGGGATTGCTCCTGGCCCCGGGGGGTAAAAAGCAAGGAAACCCCGTTTTGCATGGCTTTCTTGGCGGCATGCCAATAGCTACTGGGTGGCCGTTGGTTATCCAGACTGGCCAGGAGACGCAGACGCCCATTGCCGCCGTTCTTGCTAAAAAAAGCGGCCTGGCGGACTTTGGTGATTTTGACCGCCAGATTGAGAAGTTGCATACAGAATTCGTCACCGTTGTTCACCCGGCCCAGGCGCTGCAGGATAGAATTAGCCCAATAAAAAAGACTCGTTGGATTATCCTGCATCGGTGAAGGGGGCGGCGAAAGGTTGAGGCCCTGGCGCTGGGTTGGGTTAAGGGAGTCCAGGAGCCGGGAGAAAAGATCGGGCAGATCGGTTAAGGTAATCAGTTCATCAGGCTTGGATTCTGACGAGGTTATGGGCTCCAGGGTGAGGGTTAAAGTAAAATTTCCCCCCGGTAGCGCCATCTGGAAAGATTCGGCCTTGGGAGCGGATTTCCGCGGTTCGAAGGCCAGGGGGGATTTAGATTCACTGGACACGATGGTTAATCCTTATGATCAGATAAAGAGCCGTTCTTTAAGCTTCTGGTACTCTTCTCTGGTCAACATATTCTCTTTATACAGATCTCGCAGCCGCTCCAAATCGCCCAAGTTTTGCTGGGCTTGCTCTTCTGGAGAATAGTCTCTTAAGGGAACGGGCCCGGGGGACCAAAGAGTCCGGGAGCGGGCTCCGGAGCGGTTTCCGTCCCCGAGCAGCCCCGGTAAATGCCGCGCTTCTTTCAGTTTGGCGGTCAAATCGTCAAGTTTATGGAGCAATCTCTGATTCTCCCGACGCAGGTGAATGAGCCGGGTGGCGTTGGTCACGGCAATCTCGATTTCTTGCAATTTAAAAGGCTTGCATAGATAATCATAAGCCCCTTCCCGGATGGCGCCAATGGCGCTGTCTAATGAAGCGTAACCGGTCATGATTACCACCAGAGTGGCCGGGTCCCGTTGGCGGGCGGCCCTGAGAACCGTCAGGCCGTCAGCCTCGGGCATCACCAAGTCGGTGATGATCAGGGGATAAGATTGTCTCTCCAATAAAGCCAGGGCTTCGCCACCATGAGCGGCCAGGTCCACCTGGTGGCCTTTCTCCTTCAAAAACTCCGACAGCGCCGCGGCCAGGGTCTCATCATCTTCGGCGATAAGAATGTCAAGGAGTGCCTTAGACCGGGCCATAGTGCCATAACCCCTTCTTGGGGTGTCGCCGGGAGCCCCTCCGGGGTCCCTCCCAAAACCCGGGTAGATACTCTCTGAATCTCCCCGCCCTGGACCTGCAGCAGGTGGCCACCCTTGGTTTACCGGCCTGGGACGATTCTTTAATATATTTAAGCATTCTTGTCTCTTAGCGTCTCCAGGATTTGGTACACAAAAGGTGGTTTCCCTGCCATTGATTCTGTCTGCCTTTGGGAAGAAGGTAGGGACTCGGGCCGGTATGATGGCGGGTCCCTCCCCAGGAATCGCTCCTAATTTCTTATCGGCCGATGTTAGTGTCCCATTAAAATTTCAGGGAATAGCGATCTGGGGAAACCGGAGGAACGGCAACAGTTCTCCAGAGAGGTATCAGGTGGGACCTAACGGCAGGCGGATGAGGCAGGTAGGTCTCCGGGGACTTTTTGCGTGGGGGGAATGCGGGTAAAACTCCCTAAATCACCCAGGAACTTCTCCAGGCGGTCCACTTCCCTGCGGATGAGCTCCAGGCGGTCTTTGATCTTCGGGTCCAGCTCCTGGTGTCTTTCCGGTTTCCGGGGAAAGGCTGGCGGAATGAACTTGGGTCTTAGAAAAAATCGGTGAGATACGGGTTGGTCGCCTTCTCTTGCCCCAGAGTAGAGGCGGGGGTCTCGCCGTAATCATGGCCCGGCCAGAGACGGGTGTCATCCGGCAGGGGCATGATCTTCTCCTGGAGGGATTGGATTAATTGGTCCAGGGAGCCTCCCGGCAGGTCGGTGCGTCCGGCCGCGTCCACGAACAGGGTGTCCCCGGTGAACAGGTGGCCGGGAAAGTAAAGGCAGATGGCGCCGGGGGTATGCCCCGGAGTGTGCAACACCTCGGCCTCTTGACGGCCCAGGGCGAGACGCGTCCCGTCCTCTACCACCAGGTCCACCCGGGTCAGGGGCGGAAAACCCTCGGCCCGGGCCGCGGCTTGCATCTCCGGACGGCTGAAAAATTCCCAGTCCAGGCGGTGCATGACGATGCGGGCGCCGGTTTGGGCCGCCCAGAGATCGTTGCCGGCAATATGATCCGCATGGCCGTGAGTGTTGACGATCCACTTGAGGCGCCAGCCGTGGTCCCGGAGTTGGGCCTCCAAGGCCGGAGCCGGCCCCCCGGGGTCGATGAGCAGGGCCTCGCCGGTTTCCGGGCAGGCCACCAGGTAAGACAGGACCGCCAATGGTCCCACTTGTTCACTGATAATACTTAAGGGCAAGGAGCCTCTCGGGAAAAGCTATACAGTATTCAGACTTAGAAAACCGGGATTAGGGGATAACCCGGTGAAGGGGAAACGGGAAAGAGGGTAAAAGGTGAAAAAGGTCCGGATAATTCCCTTTTTCCTTACTTTTTCCCTTCCCTTCTTAATTCCATGTAATGGATCATTTTGCCAGCCACCGGAACAGCATCTGCTGGTTGCGCAGGGAATAAATACCGGCTTTCAGGGAGTGGACCTGGGCCCGTTCGAATTCCCTCTTGGCCTCCCGGGCATATTTTACCGCGAGCTCTTGCTGGGCGGTCTGTTCGCTCTTCTTCAGCTTGGCGGCGGCGGATTTTTCCAGACCTTCGGCCTGGGCCAGCTCGCCCGCGGCCAGCTTTTTGTTCACTGCTTCCTGCTGCTCCTCCTGGGAAGTCAAGGTCCGCTTTTTCTGCTCAGGGCCACATTCTTTCAAAAGAATGGTGAACAGGGAATTGGACTCTTTCAGCAGGGCCTTGGCCTCGGCGGTATATTTGGCGGCCAGTTTCTTCTCCGCTTTATCCAGCAGATTCACGGCCCTTTTATAGAGGATGGTATGATCCGGACCGCACTTGGCGGGAGGAGCGGCGCTTTTCTGAGGCTCAGAAGTGGCCTTGGTCTGGGACCAGGTCGGCCCGGCTAGGGCCAGGACCGCGGCGATGGCGAAAAGTAGCATAAGGGAGCGGATCAAGCGCATTAAAGCCATGATTCATCCTCCATCAGTGGAGTCTAAAGGTTTCCGTGATGGCCCGGTGGAACCGGGGCCGGTAGATCCAGTCAAAGGCGGTTTCTTTGCCGGGGAAGAGCTGCAAGGCCTGGCTCCGCACATTTTCCACCACTTTCTCCGCCTCCTCCAGGGTGAAACGGCCGGCCCGGATCTCCATCAGGGCCAGATTCACCATAAACCTGAGAAACCTGAGATGGCGATTTTCTTCCCTAAGGGCCTGAAGGCGTTCTGGGGAGGTATCCCTATCAAGCACCGGTCTTCTCCAGCAAAAGTCGGCAAGTGTCTATTCTAACTTGGCTTCCTTGCGCTGTAAAGGGAAAAGGGAGCTCTTCTGGTGGTGGGAGGCGGGGGCAGCGGCCGTGGCGGGCTTGTCGGCCGGCAGGTCCCTGGTGATGTCCTGGGCGATGCCCTCCTTGGCCTTCAGGATTTTGGGAACCAGCTTCCAATCAATGCGTCCCACCAAATGGTTTTTCTCGGCCAGGTCCATGACCACGTCCATATAATCCATCTCTTTCCGGTAGACGTTGGGATGGGCTTCCAGAAAGATGCGCCCTTGGGGAGTGAGGGCCATCTTCACGGGCCGGTAAATAATCTTCACTGGCGTGCCCAGCGAGATCTGGGGGAAGAGCTTGGCGATCTCATCGGGCAGCATACGGATGCAGCCGTGGGAGGCATAGTAACCCACGCTCCAGGGGCGGTTGGTGGCGTGGATGCCCACTCCCTCGGCGGAGGTGAGCATAAAAAATTTTCCCAGGGGATTCTTGGGACCCGGCGGCACCTGCTCCAAGACCTCCAGGCCCTCTTCCTCCATCTCCTCCTGGATGGATTCGGGCACATTCCAAGTGGGATTCTTGCGTTTGTCGATAATCTTGTAGATCCCGGTGGGGGTGGGCCAACTGGGCTTGCCCACGGCCAGGGTATAGCGCCGTTGATAAGTCCCATCTTTAAAGTTGTAAAGAGCCAGCTCCGGCAGGTTGATGATCAGACCGTCAGGCAACTCGTCCAGCACAATGTGGGTGGTGTCGATCTTGAGCACCATCCCCTTTTTCAGGCGGTAGGGCGGTTTCAGGTGATTGCGCCGGCCCAGGGCGCTCCATTTAATGCCCCGCTCCTGGGCCAGACGGATCAGGCTGACCCGGCCTTCCACCACGTACTCCTCCTGACATCCGGCTACC
Organism: Thermodesulfobacteriota bacterium; assembly: GCA_049322315.1. Classification (GTDB taxonomy): domain Bacteria; phylum Desulfobacterota; class Desulfobaccia; order Desulfobaccales; family 0-14-0-80-60-11; genus SURF-52. Next base: position 34,344 of record JBMORF010000072.1, read on the forward strand.
TGGTGATAGAGAGGGGTCTCCCCGGCCTGCGCCACCGTCACGGCCAGGCTGCCCAGGAAGACCAGACAGAAAAATAATCCCAGTCGCGGCATCTTAATACTCCACCTCCACGGCATAGGGAAAGTGGTCGGACGGATAACGTCCCTTCTGGTTATCGGTAATTATCATCGCTTCCTTGACCCTGAAAGGCTGGGTTAACAAAATCCAATCGATGCGGCTGCCCCGGGGGTGGCCCGCGAAGTCGTGCTGCGAAGTGGCTTCCACTCCGGGAGGGTTAAGGGCCCGCCAGGAATCCTGCACCGGGCTGTCACCTTCCAGAAATTTCCGGTAGACCGGGGAATCCGGGGGCTCATTAAAATCTCCCACCAGGATCATGGGTTTTTTCCGGGGGAAGAAATACTCCTTGATCATCCGGGCCCCCTCCAGGCGAGCCTGGGCGGAGATGTGGTCCAGGTGGGTATTGATGAAATAAAACCACCACTCCCGCTCCTGCTCCCGGAAAAGGCCGTAAGTGACCAGGCGGGGGAAGGCGCTGCCCCAACTTAAGCTGCGGTGCACCGTGGGGGTCTCCGACAGCCAGAATTCTCCCGATTCCCCGGCCTGAAACAGGTCTTCCCGGTAAAAAATAGTGGGGTACTGGCAGGTGGGGTCGGTCTGGCGATGTTTGATCAACGGCCGGTAGTGGGGCAAATGCCCGGCGAGATACTCCAGCTGGGGCACGGTGCCCTCCTGGGTGCCCAGCAGGTGGGGTTCGTGGGCCAAAATGATTTCCACCACCAGTTCTTTGCGGTATTCCCAGGCATTGGGGCCGTCTTCCGGATTGGCGAAGCGGAGATTGAAGGTCATCAGACGCATAGCAAACCTCAGGCGAATCTCCAGGGCAGAGGCTGGGGGAAGAACAGCTCCTCGCTCTGTCTGAGGAAATAAGCATCGGTCATGGAGGCGATAAAATCCCGGACGATCTCCGGCGGTTGCTGACTTTCCAGATACGCGGAGTCCATGGTGGACAAAAAATCCCTCCAGATGGGGGAATCCTGGCGGCGTTCCCGGACATCTTGAAGAAAGCGCTCAAACATCTTGGAAAAAAGGCCCTCGATCTTGGGGGTTTCCCTCTTGATTAAAGGATTATCGTAGATGCGTTCGTAATTGAAGTCCTTCAGGGCTTTCAAGGCCTGGCCCACTTCCGGGCTGTAACCCACGTAATTTTTTTCAAAACTGTGGCTGATCAGATCGGCTACCAGGCTGTAGACAATGGCTCCGTTGGTGCGGCCCAGGCGCTGAGTGACCACGGTGGGGAGTTCCTCCCGCTGCACCAGATTGAGAGTGATGGCGTCTTCCAGATCCCGGCCGATATAACTGATGGTATCCGCCAGCCGCACCACACAGCCTTCCAAGGTCATGGGCTTGAGAGGCAACTGAGGATCGGCCAGCTTGCGGCGCATCTCTTCTTCGAGATGGGCAAAGGTCTTTTCCCGGTCCGGGGCCAGCCGGGCCAGATGCGACTCCCCATCGTGGCAGAGAATGCCGTCCAGGACCTGTAGCGATAAATTAAGACCCCGGCCGCTTTTTTCCACCTTTTCCAGGAACCACACTCCCTGGAGGCCGTGGAGAAAGGGGCCTATGCCCTGGGATTCACAAACCGCCGAAAGGATGCGCTCCCCGTCATGGCCGAAGGGGGGATGGCCGATATCGTGACCCAGGGCGATGGCTTCCAGGAGATCCTCGTTCAGGCGCAAAAAACGGCCGATGGTGCGGGCGATCTTGGAGAGGAGCTGGACGTGCAAGACCCGGTGGCTGATATGTTCATGCTCGATTAAATAGAAGACCTGGGTCTTGTCGATATATCGGGTGTAGGCCCGGGAATGAAGAATGCGGTCGGCGTCCACCGCGAAGTTCTGGCGATGTCCTTCGGCGATGCGCTCTTCAAAACGCCGGCGGATGGCCTGGGTGCTGCGGGTGGCATAGAGGGAAAGCCAGGATTCCTCCTGGCGGTCCAGAATTTGGCGCAGTTCCCCCAAATTAACCATTGCGGTTCTTTCTCCCCCAAACGTAATATTACCATGGGGATGGGACATCTTCAAGAATTTAGGTCTGTTTAGATTTATTAACAATTTTGTTGGTACTGGAAAAGTGCATCTGCTGACAGGCCTAATTTGAGAACCCGGCGCGCCGGGGGCGGAGTCGCTTCTTTTACCGAGCGGATGGCTCTCAATCGGGGGATAACTCTGGAAGCAGGTGGAATCTTGAAAAACCGGCATCCTCTTATTTGCGGAAGATAGAGATCGTCCCTGGTATCATTTTAATATTCCGGGAATTTTAATTAATGTAAACTGGAACGGCATTCGATAATATTTTGGGGTATGGTGTAAATGAAAAGTCGGGCTCAATATCCGGCCTTCATTGTTTTGGGCCTAATCCTGTTTCTTGGTGGAACTTATCTGGGCCACCGGCTTTTGTTTCCGGATCTCCCTTTGGTGGGTATTATTCAATGGACCAAAGAGATTGGGGGGTTCGAGGAATGCCTGCAGGGAGTAATCGAAGGGTTACGGGAGGAAGGTTTTCAGGAAGGGCTCAATATCCGGTTGGAAGTGAGAGACGCACGGGGAGAGTGGGAAGTAGCCGCGGCTGCAGCCAGGGATTTCCAGAAAAGCGGAGCCCGGCTCATCATCACCATGGGCACGGTGCCCACCCTGATCGCCCTGGAAGTCACCAGCCTCCCCGTGGTCTATACCACCGTCGGCTCCCCCAACGCCACCGGTCTCCAACAGCCGGCTCCTCCTGCAATCGCCCGCTTTACCGGCACCAGCATGGAAGTGCCCATTCAGGAGCAGCTGCAATTCCTGCTCCTGGCCCTGCCGGGAATCAAGCGTCTGGGAATCCTCTACTGCACCGCCACCCCGCCGGCGGTGGCCACCGGGGAGGAGGCAGTGCGCGTGAGCCCCAAGCTGGGGCTTATTCCTATCTGGCACACGGTCCCGGATGAAAACCCCGAACTTTTGCAGCAGACCCTAACCGATCTTCTCCACGAAAAAATCCAGGCCTTGTTTATTCCCACTGATCCGGTGCTGGGGCAGCCCAAGAACCTGCAGCTTATTTGCCACCTTACCGCCCGGGCCTCTATCCCGGTGATGATGCCGAACGGCGATTCCGTGCCTTACGGTCCCCTCCTGGCCTATCATGCCGACTTTATGGAGATGGGCCGCCAATGTGGCCGACAGGCCGCGCAAATCTTGAAAGGGACCCCCTTGAACCTGGTGCCGCCGGAATCCCCGGCTGTTAAGAAGCTTACCATTAACCTGAAAGCAGCCCAGGAGCTGGGTATCCTCTTACCCAGGCAACTCATTTCCCAGGCGCGACAATTCTACCCGTAAGGTCTGCAATGATATTTTGGAGGTTTTTAAACCCGCGGAAGTTAGGCGGAGGGGAACTCCCAACTACAGAGTAGCCGGTGATGACTGGACTGAAAGTTCCTTTAACCAAGACCTTTAAATTTCGCCTTCTCCTCCTGGGTATCTTGGGTGGGGTTATCCCCCTGATCGCCCTGGTCCTGGGGATCGGCTTTTTTTCCCGGCACCTGAGAGAGGACTTTGACCGTTCTCTGAAAGAAATCAAGGCCCGGGAAGGATTGCGGCTCGCTAAACAGCAGCAAGAACTGGTGGCCAGCCAGATGCGCCAAAAGGCCCTGGATGTGGCCCAGGAACTTTCCCTCTATTTGCTCCTCAATCAGTCCCGCCCCTGGGGAGAAATTCTTCCAGACCCGAAGTTCCGGCAGATCGCCGTGCAGCCGGTGGGGACCTTGGCCACCACCTTTCTTCTGGATCCCCGGAACCACAAGCTTTTGCTTGATTGTTGCGTTACCACGCACAAGGGGGGGGCGAAAAACCTGTGGCGACACCCCAACCTGATAGAGCCTTTGGCGAAATTGACCGCCAAGAAACTATGGCCCTCCACCATCTCGCAAATTGATCTGCCGAAATCCCCGTCCTCCGAGTATTATGGCTTTCTGGTCCCGGTCTCCGTCCGCCCCCAGGGAGGCCCAGTTTTAATGGTGGGGGTTTTGGCGGACCTGAAGGAGTTGGACCGGGAGACCCTGGCCGCATCCTCCATATTGAAAACCGTGGTAAACCTGAGCCGCACTTTGGTTGACACCCGCATCAGCCAGTTCCAGAAAAGAGTTTTCCTTTCTTTGGGGGGGTTGGGTTTCTTGGGGCTATTAGCGGGACTTGCCCTGGCCCGGCGCCAAACCCGGGAGTTGACGACCCTGACCCGGGCGGCGGAGGCATTCAATGAGGGGGACCTGGATTATCGCATCCCGGAAACGAGCCAAAATGAATTAGGGCAGTTGGCCCAAACTCTCAACCAGATGGCTGCGAATTTGCAGGAAAACACCGTCTCCCGGGTTGAATGGGAAAATACCTTCAATGTCATCCCGGACCAGATCATGATTCTGAATACCGAGCAGCGCATCGTCCGGGTCAACCAGGCTGCGGCCAGCTACCTGGGTCTCCTCCCGGAAGAGATGATCGGCCGCCTGTGTTACGAATTAACGCATAACGCCTCCGCCCCGTCGGTGAGCTGCTGTTTTCTGGAGGCTGTGAGAGAAGGGAGGCGTAAGCAGACGGAATATTGTTCCCTGGATAACCGCGCCACCTTTTTGGTGAGCGTCGACCCTTTGCGGGACAAGGAAGGGAGAACCATCGGCGGAGTGCACGTGGCCCGGGATATCACCACCCTGAAACGGGTCCAAGAAGAACTGGCCCAGTCCTCCTATTTCCTGAACGAAATCATCGAATCCGCGCCCCTGGCCGTGGCGGTGGTGAACGCCGAGGGCCGCTATACCCAAGTCAACCGCCAATTTCTGGCGGAATACGGCTATGCCCCGGGAGATATCCTCTACCGACCCTACAGCGTGATCTATGCCAATAGAGCCGAAAGACTCCAAATAATGCGGGAACTCCAGAAGCACGGGGAAGTCCTCAGCTGCCGGGCTTTCGTGAAGCACAAAGACGGCCGCATCGTGCCCACCCGCATTTCCATCCGCAATCTCAGGGGGGCCGATGGGGAGCTATTGGGGTCGGTGGCCATGGGACGCAATATCTCCGACGAGGTTAACCTCCAAAGGCAAATGGAACAGGTGCAAAAATTAGAGGCCGTGGCCACCCTGTCCGGGGGCCTGGCCCACAACTTCAACAACCTGTTGACCGTCATCATGGGCCTGACCAACCTGATGATGGCCAAGGTCGGGTCCAACCACCCCTTTTATGCGGATTTAAAAGAAATTGAATTGCAGGTGCGGGCCGGCCGGGAACTCACCAAGAACCTTCTCACCTTTACCCAGGACACCAGATTCGAGATGCAGTCCCTGGCCCTGAACGAGTTGATCAAAGGCACCGTGGACATCTTTGCCCGCACCCACCGGGATATCGAGATGGAGTTGGATTTGGCCCCGGATCTGCCTCCGGTGGAAGCCGATCCGGGTCAGATGCAACAGGTGTTGATGAATCTCTTGATCAACTCCTGGCAGGCTATGCTTCAGGGTGGCAAGATCAGCATCCAGACCCAGGAGGTGACCGTGGCCGGGTGGCAGGACCCGGTCTGGCAACTGGACCCCGGCCCTTATGCCAGCTTTACGGTGACGGATAACGGCCTGGGCATGGAAAAAAAGGTCCTGGAGCGCATATTTGAACCCTTGTTTACCACCAAACCCCTGGGGCAGGGAACCGGCCTGGGTCTGGCCTCGGTCTATCACATCATCAAAAAACACCGGGGGGCCATCCTGGTGGATAGCCAGGAAGGCCAGGGCTCAACTTTTACCATCTACCTGCCGGTGTCCCAGTCCTTGCCGAAAGTTCTGCCTCCCCGGGAAAGCAGCATCATTTTCGGCCAAGGCACCATCCTGGTGGTGGATGATGAACCCATGCTGCGGCTAGTAGCCACCCGGCTTCTGGAGAAATTGGGATACCAGGTGATCCAGGCAGAAGACGGCAAGATGGCGGTGGAGATCTATGAGAAGCGGGGCCCCGAAATCGACCTGGTGCTCATGGATATGATCATGCCCGGGATGGACGGCTTTCAGACCATACAGCATCTCCGGGCCCTAAACCCCCAAGTCCCCATTATGCTGTGCAGCGGCTACGGAGACGGCAAAGGCAAAGCCCTGCCTCCGGACGTGGGGTATCTCGCCAAACCCTACACTCTGGAAATCCTCTCCCAAAAAGTGGCCGCCGCCTTGCCCCTTTAAATACCGTTTTTCGTTTTGCGTTTTCCGTTTCATACCAATTCGCATTCAAAGGACGTTGAACTGTAGCGAACCTTGTGTTCGCCCGTGGCTCCAGGGCGAACACAAGGTTCGCCCCTACGTATAGTATCTTTTTGACTGCAACTCGGTATCAGACTCTCCCATTTTTTGCTTTCCGTTTTCCCCAGCCATTCCAGTCAATATTTTTTGCATTGTCTTAAATTGATGATAATATGTATTTTTTTATAAGAGTGTCGGGAATCGGCCGGAGTTTCAGGCCAACTCCACTTGCAAATGGACAAACTTACGTTGAATGGTCTTTATTCTTTTACGGAAAACGGCATACGAAAAACGAAAAACGGCATTAAATGAGCGGCTGGGCTTGGTTGGAGGATTTTTTACGTTATTTACAAGTGGAGCGGCAGATGTCGCCCCACACCCTGCGGAACTACCGCCTGGACCTCTCCCAGTTCCTGGAGTTCCTTGCCCCCGGGGGAGCGGAACCGGTCCTGGAGGACGTGAATTACCGGCAGTTGCGCGCCTTTCTGGCCCATGCCTTAAAAGGCCGGGGAAAAACCACGGTGGCCCGCAAGCTTTCGGCCCTGCGCACCTTTTTTAAATATTTGCAGCGCCAGGGGGTCTTGTCCCAGAACCCGGCCAAACTGGCCCCCAGCCCCAAGGTGGCCCAAAACCTGCCCCACTTTCTCACGGTGGACGAGGTCTTCCACCTCCTGGGACAGGCTAAAGGGGACGAGTTCGGGGCCCGGCGGGACCGGGCCATCCTGGAAGTATTTTACGCCGGGGGGCTGCGCCTGTCCGAATTGGCGGGCCTCAACCTGGGGGACCTGGACCGGAAGGAGAGAATGGTGCGGGTCTGGGGCAAAGGCGCCAAGGAGCGCCTGGCCTTCCTGGGGGACGCCGCCTTAAAGGCCCTGGCCGTCTATCTGCCCCTGAGGCAGTTACTGGTGGAGAGCAAAGGCCGCCAGGGGGAGACCGCCATCTTTCTCAATGTCCGGGGGGGACGCCTCAGCGCCCGCTCCGTGGCCCGGGTGGTGGAGAAGTGGGCCAAGTTGGCAGGGCTTTCCGGGGCTCTGACGCCCCACGGCCTGCGTCACAGCTTCGCCACCCACCTGCTGGAAGGCAAGGCGGACTTAAGAGCGGTGCAAGAACTGTTGGGCCATGCTTCCATCTCTAGTACTCAGCGATATTTGCATTTGAATCTGGATTACCTGATGGAGGAGTACGATAAGGCGCATCCTAGAAGTAAATAGGGGAAAAGGTTAAAAGGGAGAGAGGGGAAAAGATTTTATTACCGGGTTACAGTCAAAGGGTATTAAAACGTAGGGGCGAACCTTGTGTTCGCCCTGGAGCTACGGGCGAACACAAGGTTACCCCTACAAAAAAAATATACCTTTGATGACTGATTGGATTAAGGGGTTTTTTATCACCTTTTTCCCTTTCCCCTCTTCCCCTTTTTCCCCAATTAATTATATTTGCGTCTTTTGCTCCTTAGCGTCTTTGCGTGAGGTTTCTTTTAATGGATAACGGAAAATTCCGGGGCACCACGGTCCTCATGGTGCGCCGGGGCGAGAAAGTGGCGGTGGCCGGGGACGGCCAGGTCACCCTGGGCGACATGGTGATGAAGCATAAGGCCAAAAAGGTGCGCCGCATCTACCACGGCAAGATCATCGTCGGTTTTGCCGGGGCCTCGGCGGACGCCCTGCACCTTTTTGAGCGCCTGGAGAACAAACTGGAGGCCTTCCAGGGGAACCTCACCCGGGCGGTGGTGGAACTGGCCAAAGACTGGCGCACCGACAAGATCTTAAGGCGCCTGGAGGCGTTGCTCCTGGCCGTGGATGGGGAGAACTCTTTTCTCGTCTCCGGCACCGGGGACGTCATCGAGCCGGACGAAGGGGTGATGGCCATCGGCTCAGGCGGCCCCTACGCCCTGGCCGCGGCGAGGGCCCTCATGGCCCACACGGATCTATCCCCCGGGGACATTTGCCGGGAGGCCATGACTATCGCCGGGTCGCTGTGTGTGTATACTAATAGTGAGGTTGTAATCGAGGAATTGTAATACGAGTTCCCTGCGAGAGTTACTTTCTGTCATGCTGAACGGAGCGAAGCGGAGTGAATCTCGTATTTATTCCTGCCGAAAAGATTCTTCGGTCGCTCCGCTCCCTCAGAATGACAACTTAGAGCCATGAAAATTATTTATGATCCAGAGACCGACTCCCTGACCATCACCCTGCGGCCGGAACGCGCCAAGGAAAGCGATGAAGTGCGTCCCGGAGTCATCGCCGGCTTCGGCTATGACGGCGGTCTGGTCAGGTTGGAAATTCTGCAGTCGTCTAAAGTAGTCCAGAACACCCGGGAGATTCAATTTGCGGTAAACGACTGAATCGGCGTGCATCGGCGTTTATCGGCGGCTAATTTTGAACCGCCGATGCACGCAGATACACGCAGATACGCTCGGAAATTTAAATTCCTTTACCTGGAATAGTCACAATGACCACGATTGCGGAAGAACAAGACCAACTGGATTTTACCACCCTGGTATTGCACGCAGGCATCACCGTTTTCGGGCTGGCCGCCTGGCTCACCGGAGAATGGGCCGGAGATTACCAGACCGTGATTCACGCCGGTTTTGAATTCCACCGTTTCCTGGGGATCTGCCTCAGCCTCTGTATTTTAGGCCGGCTCCTTTACGGGGTCTGGGGCCCGGACCGGGTCCGCTGGTCCGTTCTCGTTCCCCTGGACCTTAAGGACTGGCTGGCCTCCGTGCAAGAAGACCTGCAAGCGCTCCTGAAGCTGGAATTCCCGGACCGTCCCCGGTTTTGGGGGATTAAAGGCGCGGTGCAGCTCTTCGGGCTCCTGGTTTTCTCCTGGATGGCCTTCACCGGGAGCCTGCTCTTTACTTATCTGCATCCGGGACATAAGGCCCACGGCGTCTTGTACCTGCTCAAAGAGATGCACGAAATAGGGAAGACCTTGATCCCCGTCTTCCTGGCCCTGCATCTTCTCGGCGTCCTCCTGGACGCCCTCTGGGGCCGGAAAAAGTGGCGCCGGGTGCTATTTCTGGAACAATAATCGGTGAAGCGAGATTCTTTCCCCGTGAATCTCCCGTAAAAATAAAGGCGGATACCGATTCCCCCATAACTTTGAACCTTGAACTTTGAACTAATCGACGCAGTACTTATCTTTATGACTGACAGCGGAAAGCTGACAGTTTTCCAAGGATGGGCAAACAAATATGGAATGGTTGATCAAACCGCTGCTCGACTCCAATGGCGGCCAGTTGACCCCCCGGGAGATCGTGGCGGAACTGGATAAATATATCGTCGGACAGGAAGAGGCCAAGCGCTCGGTGGCCGTGGCTCTACGCAACCGCTGGCGGCGGCAGCAGATCCCCGAGGAACTCCGGGACGAGATCGCGCCCAAAAACATCATCATGATCGGGCCCACCGGGGTGGGCAAGACCGAGATCGCCCGGAGGCTCGCCAAGCTGGCCCAATCGCCCTTTCTAAAAATCGAGGCCACCAAGTTCACGGAAGTGGGCTACGTGGGCCGGGACGTGGAGTCCATGGTCCGGGACCTGATGGAATTGGCGGTGAACATGGTGAAGGCCGAGGAGCGGGAGAAGGTCAAGGCCAAGGCCCAGGAAGTGGTGGAAGAGCGCCTGTTGGACCTGCTCCTGCCGGGCTCCACCTCGGAGCCGGCCACTAAGGTCTTGGGGGAGGAAAGCGTCTTTGCCATATCGGAGGACCGGACTCCCGAGACGGAAAAGCCCGGGGCCCCACCCGGAAGGGACGCCACCCGGGATAAGCTCAGGAAGATGCTCCAGGCCGGCAAACTGGAAGACCGCTTCGTGGACCTGGAGGTCACCCAGCGCAACACCCCGGTGGTGGAGATCTTTTCCAGCGCCGGCCTGGAGGAACTGGATTTCAGCTTTAAGGAGATGATGAGCAATCTCTTGCCCTCCCGGACCAAGCAGCGCCGGGTCAAGGTGGGAGAAGCCCGGGAAATCATTTACCAGGAGGAGTCCCAGCGCCTCATCGACATGGACCGGGTCCTGGAGGACGCCCGGCGCAAGGTGGAGCAGAACGGCATCATCTTCCTGGACGAAATCGACAAAATCGCGGGCCGGGACCATACCCGGGGGCCGGACGTCTCCCGGGAGGGAGTGCAGCGGGACCTGCTGCCTATCGTCGAAGGCACCACGGTGACCACCAAGTACGGCATGGTGCGCACCGACCATATCCTCTTCATCGCTTCCGGGGCCTTCCACATGTCCAAGCCTTCGGATTTGATCCCGGAGATGCAGGGCCGCTTTCCCATCCGGGTGGAGCTCCATTCCTTAGGCCCGAAAGAATTCGAACGCATCCTCACGGAGCCGGAAAACGCCCTGATCAAGCAGTACCGGGCCCTGATGGCCACGGAAGAGATCAACCTGCACTTTACCGAGGATGCGGTTAAGGAAATCGCCGCCCTGGCCACCCGGGTGAATGAGCGCATGGAAAACATCGGCGCCCGGCGGCTCCATACCATTATGGAAAAGCTCCTGGAGGAGATTTCTTTCACCGCCCCGGAGCTCCAGGAGCAAAAAATCACCATCAATTCCGGCTACGTCCGGGAACGGTTGGCGAATTTGATCGAAGATGAGGATTTGAGCAGGTATATTTTATAGTCAGTTCAAGGTTCAAGGTTGAAAGTTCAAAGTTGAGAACCAACGGCCAAAACCTTGAACCTTGAACTTTGAACCTTGAACTTATGACCAAAGAATTGATTGCCAAAGCGGAAATTTTATTGGAAGCCCTCCCCTACCTGCGCCGTTTCCAGGGCCAGACCCTGGTGGTCAAGTACGGGGGCGCGGCCCAGCAGGAACCGGAGTTGAAGCAGGGCTTCGCCCAGGACATCACCCTCCTGCAGCACTTGGGGATTCACGTGGTGGTGGTCCACGGCGGCGGCCCCCAGATCGGCCGATACCTCAAAGATTTGAATATCCCCACCCGGTTCGTGGAAGGGCTCCGGGTCACGGACGCGCCCACCATGGACGTGGTGGAGATGGTCTTGGCCGGGAAGATCAACAAGGAAATCGTCAACCTCATCAACACCGCCGGCGGCCGGGCCGTGGGGCTCTCGGGCAAGGACGGCAATCTCCTTCAGGCCCAGAAAATGGCATTTTACCGCCCCCGGGGGGACGAACCCCCGGAGATTATCGATATCGGCCTGGTGGGGGAGGTGACCGCGGTCAACGTGGAGTTGATCCACACCTTACAGGCCCAGCATTTTATCCCGGTGATCGCGCCGGTGGGAGTGGGAGAGCAGGGAGAGACCTATAACATCAACGCCGATACGGTGGCCGGCGCGGTGGCCGGGGCCCTGAATGCCACCAAGCTCATCCTCTTAACCGACGTCCCCGGGGTCCTGGACCGGGAAGGCCGGCTCGTTTCCAGCCTCACCCGCTATGAGTCCCTGACCCTGATGGATGAGGGGGCCATCTCCGGGGGCATGATCCCCAAGGTCAAGTGCTGTTTGGAGGCCCTGGGGGAGGGGGTAGCCAAGGCCCATATCTTGGACGGGCGGCTGCCCCATGCGGTACTGTTGGAAATATTTACCGATAAGGGTACCGGTACAGAGATTGTGGGATAGTTCAAAGTTCAAGGTTCAATGCCTGTGAGTCTTCCAACTTTGAACCTTGAACTTTGAACTTTGAACTGACGCGGAGGATACGTGGATAGTCAAAACTGGATGGAACGGGCAGACAAAGTTGTGATGCAGACCTACGGCCGCCAGCCCCTGGTGCTGGTGAAGGGCGAAGGCTGCCGGGTCTGGGATGATACGGGCCTGGAATATCTGGATTTCGTGGCCGGGCTGGCGGTCTGCAACCTGGGGCATGCGCACCCGGAAATCGGGAAAGCGGCCGCGGCTCAATTGCAGCAACTGGTGCACACTTCCAACCTCTACTACACCACCCCCATGGTGGAGCTGGCCGAGGAGTTGGTGCGCCATTCTTTTGCGGACCAGGTTTTTTTCGCCAACAGCGGCGCGGAAGTGAACGAAGGGGCCATCAAACTCTGCCGGAAGTACGCCCGGGAGCGCCACGGCGCAGGAAGGCACCACATCATCTCCATGCTCAATTCCTTCCATGGCCGCACTTACGGAGGCTTGTCCGCCACCGGCCAGGAAAAATTCTGGCAGGGCTTTGAGCCCCTGCTCCCCGGTTTTATCTTTGTGCCTTTTAATGATCTGGACGCCCTGGATAAGGCCACGGAGATGGGAGCCTGTGCCGTGCTCCTGGAGCCCATCCAGGGGGAAGGAGGGGTCTGCCTGCCGGGCCCGGGGTTTCTCACGGGTGTGCGCCAGATCTGCGATAGGAAGGGGCTGCTCCTGGTTATGGACGAAGTCCAGACCGGGCTGGGCCGCACCGGGCGGCTTTTTGCCCATGAGAATTACGGGGTCCAGCCCGACGTCATGACTCTGGCCAAGGCCCTGGCCAACGGCTTGCCCATGGGGGCGCTCCTGGCCACCGCGGAGGTGGCCCAGGCCTTTGTCCCCGGCACCCATGCCAGCACCTTCGGGGGCGGGCCGGTGATCGCCGCCGCAGCCAAAACCGCGTTCGGCCTGCTGAGGAACCCGGAGTTTCTGGCCGAGGTACGGGCGAAGGGAGATTATCTGGAAGAAAAAGGCAGAGAACTCCAACAACGGTTTCCGGTAATCAAAGAGGTGCGGGGACTAGGCCTGATCTGGGGCCTGGAATTGACCCAGGAAGGCGCGCCGGTGGTCAACGCCTGCCGGGAGCGGGGGCTGCTGATTAACTGCACCCAGGGTAATATCCTGCGGTTCTTGCCCCCGTTGATCGTCACCAAGGAACAACTGGATAAGGGCCTGGAAATCCTGGCCGCCGCCCTGGAGGCGGTCTTCCCATGAAGCGTGATTTATTGACCATCCAGGACCTCACCCGGGAGGAGATCGAGAAGTTGCTGGTCCGGGCCCGGGAGTTGAAGGCCTGGCAGCGCCAGGGGCGGAGCCATACTCCGCTTACGGGCAAGGTCCTGGCCCTGATCTTTGACAAACCCTCCACCCGCACCCGGGTCTCCTTCGAGGTGGCCATGGCCCAGTTGGGTGGGACCTCCATCTACCTGGCCCCGGGCCAGACCCAGATGGCCCGGAACGAGCCCATGCCCGACACCGCCCGGGTGCTCTCCCGGTACGTGGACGGGGTGGTGATCCGCACCTTTGCCCAGGAGGCGGTGGAGGAATTGGCCCGCCACGCCTCCATCCCGGTAATCAACGGCCTGACGGATACCCATCACCCCTGCCAGGTGTTGAGCGACCTGATGACCGTGCAGGAGCATTTCCCGGATCTGTCGCACCTCAAAGTTGCCTGGGTGGGGGACGGCAACAACATGGCCAATTCCTGGATCACCGCGGCCCTGTACCTGGATTTTGTTCTTTATCTGGCCTGTCCTAAGGGATATGAACCGGATAGCGCGCTGCTCCAGGAGGCGCAAAAGAAGGGGAAGAAAGTCTATCTGACCCGGGACCCGAAGGCCGCGGTGGCCGACGTCCAGGTCATCAATACCGACGTCTGGGCCTCCATGGGCCAGGAGGAGGAGGCCGAGGCCCGGAAGCAGGTCTTTCAACCTTACCAGGTGAACGCCGCCCTCCTGAAGCTGGCCCGGCCCGAGGCCATCGTCCTCCATTGCCTGCCGGCCCACCGGGAGGAGGAGATTACCACGGAGGTGATGGAAGGCCCCCAATCCGCGGTCTGGGACCAGGCGGAAAACCGCCTGCACTTCCAGAAGGCATTGTTGGAGTGGCTGCTGGGGCATTAGCCAGTAGCCAGTGGTCAGTGGCCAGTAATAAGTAATAAGTAATAAGTGATCAGTAATAAGTGATCAGTAATCAGTAATCAGTGGTCAGTGGTCAGTGGTCAGTGGTCAGTAAAGGAAAATGTAAAAGTAGTTAGTGGCCCAGGCGTCTCGCCTGGGCAAAGGAAATAATCCTGGTGGCCCAGGCTTTCCAGCCTGTGCTCATAAAAAAAATTTAGAATCGAGGACTTATGGAGCCGGAAAAGCTTGCTGATCTGATTAGAGACGAACTACAAAATGGCATAAGCTTATTGAGCAGGTTAGGTCATTTATCTTCTGATTGGTTTGAGAAGCATTCTCTTTCCAGTCCAAAAAGCAAGTTACATTCAAGAATCTTAGGTATTCTTGCTAGGATGAAAATGGAAGATGGATGGATTATAGATATAGAGCGAGCCCTGAAACCGTCCTCAAAGGGAAGAAATCAGTTCACACCGGATATCATTGCCTGGGATCACGAAAATAAGATAGCTTTCGTTATTGAATATTCAAGCATTGACACTTCTGGACACTATATTATCCGCAAGGATATTGAAAATAATTATATTAATTATGTAATGAATCCATCTAATGATGGATTGCCACTATTGTGGACTATAATATCAACATTACCGAATAAATCTATAGATGATCATCCTTCTTGGGATTTTATTCGGGATGGTTTTTTTTATGAACGAAAAGATAGAAAAGAGTTGTGGAAAATACTTTTGAATTCCCCGATTAATTTTTGGGAAGAACGCTACAAAAAAGCAATTGAGGGGGCATTTAAAAAAACAAAAGGTGTATGTCCTATTTGTTGGATGAATATTGACCGCGGAGAAGTCAGTGTTAAGCTTTTAAAAGTTTAATAATTCTAATAAGTAGTTATGACTCATTAAATTATAAATCAGGAATAAAAGATGAGCGAAATCAATAAAATCGTCCTCGCTTACTCCGGCGGCCTGGATACTTCGGTGATCCTCAAGTGGCTCAAGGAGACTTATAAATGCCAGGTGGTGGCCTTTGCCGCGGACCTGGGCCAGGGAGACGAACTCGACGAAGTGGCGGACAAGGCCAAGCGCACCGGCGCGGATCAGGTCTTCATCGAGGATCTGAAAGAGGTCTTTGTCCGGGATTTCGTCTTTCCGGCGTTTCGGGCCAATGCCCTCTACGAAGGGAGCTACCTGTTGGGCACCTCCATCGCCCGGCCCTTGATCGCCCAGGCCCAGGTGGAGGTGGCCCGGAAAGTAGGGGCCGACGCGGTGAGCCATGGGGCCACCGGCAAGGGGAACGACCAGGTGCGCTTCGAGCTGACCTACCAGGCCCTGGCTCCGGACCTGTTCATCATCGCCCCCTGGCGGGAGTGGCAGATGGCCTCCCGGTCCGACCTGGTGGCCTACGCCCAGGCCCACGGCATCCCCGTGCCGGTGACCCAGGCCAAACCCTACTCCATCGATCGGAACCTGTTGCACACCAGTTATGAAGGGGGCATCCTGGAGGACCCCTGGGCCGAGCCGCCCGCGGACATGTTCTTGCTCACCCGGGCCCCGGAGGCCGCAGCCGTCCATCCCCACTATGTGGAGGTGGACTTTGAGGCCGGGGACCCGGTGGCGGTGAACGGCGAAGCCCTAAGCCCTGCCAAGCTCCTGGCCCGCTTGAACGACCTGGGGAGCGAACACGGCATCGGCCGGGTGGACCTGGTGGAAAACCGCTACGTGGGCCTGAAATCCCGGGGGGTCTATGAAACCCCGGGGGGCACTATCTTA
This sequence comes from Thermodesulfobacteriota bacterium, assembly GCA_049322315.1. Taxonomy (GTDB): domain Bacteria; phylum Desulfobacterota; class Desulfobaccia; order Desulfobaccales; family 0-14-0-80-60-11; genus SURF-52. Next base: position 50,198 of record JBMORF010000072.1, read on the forward strand.
AGGGCCGCCCACCAGGCCGTGGAATCCCTCACCCTGGACCGGGAAGTGCTGCACTTGAGGGACAGCCTCATTCCTCGTTACTCGGAACTGATTTATTACGGCTACTGGTTCGCGCCGGAACGCTACGCCCTGCAAAGCCTCATTGACGAAGCCCAAAAGCCGGTGACCGGCGCCGCCCGGCTGAAGCTCTATAAAGGCAGCGTCACGGTAGTGGGGCGCAAGGCCCCCAAATCGTTGTATCGCCCGGACCTGGCCACTTTCGAGGCCGGGGGTGACTACGTCCAGGCGGACGCCACCGGCTTTATCCGCTTGAACGCCCTGCGTCTAAAAATCCGGGCGAAGCTGGAGGGGAGGTAGCGAGGGGCCAGGGATCAGGGATTAGGGGTTAGGGGTTAGGGGTTAGGGGTTAGGGGTTAGGGGTTAGGGGTTAGGGGTTAGGGGTTAGAAAAGAAAAGGCATTTTTTTTACACCAAACGCCAAACGCCAAACGCAAAACGGAAAACGGAAAACCGTATTAAAGGCTTGGCAGGCGAGCAGGACCGGGGTCAGCAGGGAAAATGAGGCTCCTGGCCCCGGTTCCCATTACCGCCCCCAAAAAAGATGGAACAATATATCCCTGCATACGTCAGATACGTGATGACCGTGGTTATCGGGGGCCTGGGGCTGTTGATGCTCTTCTGGCGGACCGGCCCCAACCTGTGGATCGGGGTGCGCCTGCCCTGGACTTTGGCCGACCGGCAGATCTGGGATAAATCCTGGCGCCTGGCGGCGATTTTCTTAACGGGCATGGGGGCCTGGGCCCTCTTGTACTGGAGGTTATTCTTTGTCGCCCTGATTCATTTCGTGGTCCTGGCCATCCTTTATCCCATTTACCTGTATTGGCGGAAATATAATACCCTGCGTTTCTGGAAAGATACGGGCTGGGTGGACTACCACCCGGTGGCCCGCTGCCGGGGATGCGGCCATTGGCAAAAGCTGCCAAACGCCGCAGCCTTGGCCACGGCCCGGTGCGAGGCCTGCCAGCGGCCTTTTCAGGAAAAGTGAAACCCACCGCCAACGAGAGTACAGCCATGAAAAAGCCGTTACTCATTGCCGCAGTCTTGTTGTCTCTAGGCCTCCCTGGAGCCTCCTGGGCCGGGGAGCCCGCAACTATCTATTATCCCTTGAAAGAGGGGATGACCTGGGTTTACAGTGTCGTCTCCACCAGGCCGGGAGCGCAAAAAATCACCATTACCAGCCTGGTCCCCCGGAAACTCCAGGACCAGACCGTCTACCCCCGGAAATGGGATTTTGGCGGCGGCGTCAAGTATTATTTCATCGCCAAAGACGATATCGGCATCTATCGTTATGGGGAGCAAACCGGCGAGAATGGCGAACCCCGGATCATCAAACCCAAGGTCTATTATCTTAAAGATCCCGTGGACGTGGGCACCTACTGGGATATCGCCACCAAGATGGGCGCAGATAAATTAAAAGTCGAGATCACCATCGAAGGCATCAGGGAGACGGTGCAGGTGCCCGCAGGAAAATATGAAGATTGCGTCCTGCTCAAACATGTGGGCAAAGCGCAGGCCAAGAAGGGCGGCGCCGGCCTTTCCCTCACCGCCTATGAATGGTATGCTCCCAAGGTGGGGTTGGTCAAGAGCATGTTTACCATCGATAAAGGCCCCAAAAGCAAGGGCGAGACCAAGGAAAGCACCACTTATCAATTGGAGTCCTTTAAACCCTGAGCCTTTTCCGGCAAGCGTCGAGGTGAGAGCGGATGACGAAAAAACCCTGGGGCGGACGTTTTCAAGGGGGTACGGAGCAGGAAGTGGAGGCCTTTACTTCCTCCCTGGATTTTGACCGGCGGCTTTACCTCCAGGACATCGCCGGGTCCCAGGCCCATGCCCGGATGCTGGCCCGCCAGGGGATCATTGCGCCTGAAGAAGCAGAAGCCATGGTCCAAGGTCTGGAAGAGATCCGCCGGGAGATGGAAGCCGGGGAGTTTACCTGGGACCCGGCCTTGGAAGACGTGCACATGGCCGTGGAATCCCGCCTCACCCAAAAGATCGGCGAGGTGGGCCGCAAGTTGCACACGGCCCGGAGCCGCAACGACCAGGTGGCCCTGGACGTGCGCCTCTTTTTGGCCGCAGCCGTGGAAGGTCTGATCGCGGATCTGATGGAGTTGCGCCGGGCCGGGGCCAGGTTAGCCCGCCGCCACCTGGGGGTCCTGATGCCGGGTTATACTCATTTGCAGCGGGCCCAACCCGTACTTTTCTCCCACCACCTGTTGGCCTATGACGAAATGTGGCGCCGGGATCAGGCCCGGCTCACCGAGTCTCTGGCCCGCATCCGGGTCTCCCCCCTGGGGGCCGCGGCCCTGGCGGGCACCACCTTTCCCATTGACCCCCAATTCACTGCGGCCCAGGTGGGCTTCCCGGAGGTCTTCCGAAACAGCATGGATGCGGTGAGCGACCGGGATTTTCTCCTGGAATTTCTGGCCCACGCCAGTATCATCATGGTCCACTTAAGCCGCCTGGCGGAGGAACTGGTGCTCTGGTCCGCGTCGGAGTTCGGGTTTGTGGAACTCCCCGACGCTTATGCCACCGGCTCCTCCATCATGCCCCAGAAAAAGAACCCGGACGTGCCGGAGCTCATCCGGGGGAAATGCGGCCGGGTCTGCGGCAACTTAATGGGGCTGCTCATGACGTTAAAGGGCCTGCCCCTGACCTATAACCGGGATCTCCAGGAAGACAAGGAGCCCCTGTTCGATACCCTGGATACGGTTAAAGCCGCGGTGCGGTTGACCACCGGTTTGCTGGGTAACCTGACGATTCGGCCGGAACGCATGGCCGCGGCCCTAACCGGCGGTTTTCTCACCGCCACGGACCTGGCGGATTACCTGGCCGCCAAAGGTGTGGCCTTCCGTACCGCCCACGAGATGGTGGGGCGTACGGTGCGCCAGGCGGAAACCCGGAAGAAAGAACTTTGGGAGTTGTCCCTGGAGGAAATCCGGGAATTCGCCCCCCAGGCGGACCCTGACCTGTTCGACTGGCTGAAAATTGAACATTCCGTGGCCCGGCGCACCTCTCCCGGAGGCACCGCGCCGGCCCGGGTGGCGGAAGCCCTGGCCCGGGTGGAGGAGGAATTGGGGTTATGAGGAAAAAGGCTTTTGGGGGGAGTGGGCCAGGGATTACAGGCCCCTGCTCCTTCCCCTCTACCATCTTCCTGCTTCTGTTGGCTCTCTTCCTCCTGGTAGGCGGTTGCGGCAAGAAATTGGCCCCCCTGTCCCCGGATGCCGTCTTGCCGGCCAAGGTCCGGGATTTTCGTCTGGCCCAGGAAGGGGACGCCCTGGTATTGACCTGGCTCCTGCCCACGGAAAATCTCCTGGGGCAGCCTTTGACCCAGATCCAGGGCTGCCGGATACTGCGGGCGGAGCTCAAGGGTGTTAATGCCGGTCCTCCGGGCGTCGATGATTTTGTGGTGCTGGCGGATATCGACCTGGCCTACCCCCAAGTGGGCGAAGTGCGGGGCGAGAGGGTGCTGTACCAGGACCGGAACCTGGCCCCGGAGAGACGCTATTTTTACCGGGTGGCGGCCTATGACCAGGAGAAATACCCGGGGGCCTGGTCCCGGACCCTGAGCCACGCCTGGGGACGGCTGCCCCGGGCGCCCCAGGGCTTAAAGGTCGTGCCCGGAGACCGCATCGTCCGCCTCTCCTGGCCGCCGGTGACCCAACGCGTAGACGGCCGTCCTCTCCGGGATCTGGCGGGCTACCGCATCTACCGGCGCACCGGCGAGGAGGGCTGGAGCAAAGCCAATCCCCAACCCGTCACCGGGGACTCCTTTCAGGATGTGGCGGTGCTCAATGACGTGGAGTATAGTTACAAAGTCCGGACCTTAAGCCGGGTGGGGCCGGATTTCCTGGAGAGCGGGGATTCTCCGGTGCTCTCGGCCATGCCCGAGAAACGCACGCCGCCGCCTCCGGTCCTCAACCTGGTGGCCGTGGCCGGGGAGCGCGGCGTGGAACTCCGGTGGGACCCCAGCCCCGCGCCGGACGTGGCCGGATATAGAATTTATCGGCGCCAGGAGGGGGAGGTCAAATTCATCCTGCTGACCCCCACCCTGCTGACCCGGCCCGCCCACCTGGACGAAACGGCCAGCCGGGGCCGGATTTTTTATTACTACATCACCGCGGTGGACACCTCCCGCCGGGCCAATGAGAGCATCCCTTCGGAGGAGGCGGGGATCAGTTATTAAGCTGTAATGTAGGGGCGAACCTTGTGTTCGCCCTTCGGCATTCCCATGCCATTCAAGGGCGAACACAAGGTTCGCCCCTACGGAAAATAGCGTTGATTGTTTGAGAAGGTGTCATTCTATGGATTTTCTCAATCAAGGTTGGTTCTGGGCTATATTGATCCCGGCGGTACTTACTTTAGGAAGCATCTGGATTACAAAAATATATCAAATAAAATTAGAGCGCATTAAATTATATGAAACAGATCAATTTAAAGCGTACAGTGAATTATATAAATTTCTATCAGAAGGATTTTCTATATGGCCACCACCAAATGATGAAAGAAAAGATTACAATGATTTAATGAAGATTTATTACTTTAAAAATATAAAGCCTAATATACTTTACTATTAGCCGGAAATTAGAGAACTCCTTAAGGTAATGGAAACAGAATATCATTCAATACGCGATCCAGATATTTATGCAATAAAGCCATTCGATAAATTTTTTAGTGAAGATTTTTTAGACACTTTATTAAAAATGGAACAATTGATTGAAAAGAAAATCGATGATCTTTTAAATTAAACTAAATTTCAGTTATAAGGCGACCTCTGGCCGTCAATTGATAGCTAAAAGAATAGTAACCGTTCAGTCCCCCTTATCGGGAAAGGCGAAAAATTTTTTGAAAAAATGAAAAAAAATGGCCTTGGGGGCGCGACTTTTTTTGAATAATAGTGTATTCAAGGTCTTGTGGAAACAAGGCCGA
>JBMORF010000073.1:0-7034 GCA_049322315.1 Thermodesulfobacteriota bacterium
TAGAACAGCCGCCGCAGAATCCCCCGGAAGACCAAACGGTCAAACCCCGAAAGAGAACCCATGACATCTTGCTCATGTTTCTGTATAAAGGATTTCAAGGCGTTTTCCTTTCTGCTGACAAGTTTTTGGTTGTCGTAAACCCGAAACTTACAACAAGAGGAAATCGCCTGCAATTTTTTAGTCTGGTTGCGGCCTTTAGGCCGCGATGTGCCACCAGGGCTTTCTGGATTTTAGGCGAATCACCGGCTCATGAATGGTTCGTTGCCGGACCCGGCTCGGGGACCAGCCAACGATCACCACAGACTGTAAGGCCTGTCACCCTGATCAAACCGGAGTGGGTGCCTAATCTACCACCCTGCCCCCGCCTTGATGGACTTAAGCGCCCTCAGCCACCACTTCCACGGTGATCTGGGCCATGATTTCCGGAGCCAGGCGCACAGGGATCTCGTAGGTGCCCAGCTTTTTGATGGGCTCCTCTAACTCCAATTTTTTGCGATCCACTTCCAGGCCTTGGGATTCCAGGGCCGCGGCAATCATGGCCGCAGTGACGGAGCCGTAAAGGCGCTCTGCCTCTCCCACCCGCTGGGCAATGGTGACACTCACCCCTTCCAGGCGGGCAGCCAGGGCCCGGGCCTCTTCCTGCTCCTGCTCCACGGCTTGCACCCACTTGGCTTTGGTCTGCTCCATGAGGGCCAGGTTGCCGGGAGTGGCTTCTAAAGCCTTACCCTGGGGGATCAGAAAATTCCGGGCATACCCCCGGGTTACTTCCACCACCGCGCCCACCGTGCCCAGGGCCGCAATATTTTCCTTTAAAATGACCTTCAAACTAAGATCCTCCTCACACATCCTTGGGCTGATGCAGTTTCCGGAAATCGAGCCAGATATCCGCCAGTCCCAAGGTGGTAATGACTAGTAAAAACAGGGGCTGCAAAAACATCAGGGGATAGCCGAGACAACGGACGAAGAGAGGCACCCGGAAGCGCTGGAACCAGGAGGCAATCACCGCCATGCCCTGGAAAAAATAAAGCAGGGCCAGCATCGCCAGCAGATTCATACTGACCAGGCGCACCCAGGGCGCCGGCACTAAAAGCAGGAAACCCACGCCCAGGACCGGAAAGATGAGCCACTCCGGGGCTGACCAGTAACATAGGGGCGGCTCCGGCTCTCCCCATTGAAAAAGCACCAAAAGCTTGCGGGCCAAAAGGACGTTGATCCAGGCCACCAAACCGGTGTTGGTGATTACCAGGGCCGGCAGCATGGAGCGGATCAGGGTCTTGATTTCCTCCAGGGTAACCCCCATGATTTTCACGCCCGTGGGCTGATCCCCGGCTCCGGCCAAAACCGTGGTCAACATCTCGGTTAATTCCCCGGTCTTCTGGAAATAAATCTCCTTTAAGGTCATCCCCGCGAGGTAAGCCTGTCCCCCTAAAAGCATCAGGCTGAGCAGGGTCAGACCCGCCACGGAGATGATCATGGCCCGGTCAGTAGTCCAACCCCAGGATTCCAGGGTGCTCAGCAGAACCCCCAGGAGTAAAAGCTCCAGAACCCCCAGATTTTTGGTGACTGTCTCCAGATCCGGCTGCCAGTAAACCATCGACAGGAAGGCTGCCAGGACCAACAAGAAGGCGGCCGGGGACCCGAGACGCCGCCCCGCCAGGTAGATGGGCAACGGCGTCAAGCTGACGGTGAACAGGGAAACTATGGGGTTCAGGCGCCCCCCGATAAAAAACAACAGCAGGGTACCCAAACAGAGGCACCAGATACCGACGATCCGGACCACTGGAGACTCCCCCGGCCTGCTCCTCAAGTAGGGGGCAACTGGGGAATATAAGGCATCAGCGCCAAAAGCCGGGCCTGCTTGATGGCTCGGGTAACCCGGCGCTGGTGGCGGGCGCAATTCCCGGAAATACGCCGGGGGATGATCTTGCCGCGTTCCGTCACGAACTGTCTCAGGGTGTTGGCGTCCTTGTAATCAATGACCAGCTTCGAGTCCACACAAAAGCGGCAGACCTTGCGCCGGACATAAAATTGTTTCCGCTTGCGGCGAGGCATTACCGGCACCGGTTATTCCTCCTTGGCTGGGGCTGGAGTTGGTTCAGGCGCCACTGCCTCTTCGGGAGGGGAGGCAGCCGCCTCCGGCGTTACTTCCGGAGGTGGGGCGGCCTCGGCTGCGGGCGGCGCGGGTTCGGTTTCAGGGGCAGGGGCGGCTTCGGGTTCCGGCCGGGCAGCCTGGGCCCGGGCGGCAATCTCCGCCTGCAAGGCTTCCAGATCGACTTGGTCGGATTTTTTTACGGTGTGGTAGCGGATGATACGGTCGTCAATCCGGTAGTTCCGCTCCAGTTCCTTGACCGTGGCAGGGGTGCCGGCGAACTCGGCCAGGACGTAATACCCTCGATGGGTGCCTTTGATCTTATAGGCCAACTTGCGCCGGCCCCAATCATCCAGGCCCACTAACAGCCCACCAGCCGTGGAGATAATCCGGCTGAACTTGTCAGTGGCGGACTTCACTTCTTCGTCCGAGAGGTCGCCGTTGACCACCCAGACGGTCTCATAGCGGCGCATTATGCCTCCTTATGGGTTAATAGCCCTGGTCACCAGGCGCCAGAGCAAGGAGATCAAAATAATATATTTAACAGAAGAAAAAAAACTTGTCAATAACTGGAGAGCTTAGGGGCAGGACTTAATGGAGGGAGGAGGGGCTTAGCCCCTCCCTCTCCTTAAATCGGCTTATCCTTAGAGCGACCGCTTAATAAACGGTGAAAGAAGAAGTCTTTTCGGCGCTGCCGAATTGGTTCATCACCCGGCTGATGACGGTGTAATTGCCGGGTTGGGCGTTGCCGGGCAAGCCGTAATTCACCTGGTCACTAAAGGTGCCGTTGGCGTTGTTTACCGTGGTCTGGTAAGGCTGGCCCAAGGTAGTCCCGTTCACGCGAATCTCCCGGTACAGGGTGCTGGTCACCGGGGCATTATTGGGGGTAAGGATGGTGTAATCCATGCCCAGGCTCACCGTCTGTCCCGGCGACACCTGGGTGGGGTTCACATAAACCTGGCTGATGTCCACCACCGAGCCCTGGGCCGGGCTATAGTTATAGCTTTGCGCCGCAGCCTGGGCCGAGCGCAGCTCGCTGTTGCGGTGTTCGGCATAGAGATAACCGCCCACTCCGCCCACCACTGCTCCCGTGGCCGCACCGATCCAGGCGCCGGTGGCCGGGGAACCGGTGGCCGCACCGATAATGGCTCCGAGAGCCGCGCCGGTGGCCGCGCCACCCAAGGCGCCCGCACCGGCGGAACGGCCCGGATCATAATAACCGCTCTCGGTGGCACAGCCGGCCAAGGTTACTCCCAAGATCAAGACCATTGCGATTGCCATGAATTTTCGGGCCATTTACTTTTCCTCCTCTCTCGGGCCAATATTTTCAGTATAGTTACCTGGTTACGCTAGGCAGGAATTTTGGGCCCCTTCCCTGCCGACTTCCCCTTACCGGAGATCTCCCCATATTAAAATAAAATAAGTAAATTTCTGGAATAATCAACCCTACCCGGGGCTGATTAGACCTCCCGGCCGGCAGCCACCCGGAGCCGATCCAGGATGCCGTTGACAAAAGCCCCGGAGACCTCGGTGCCGTAGAGTTTGGCCAATTCCACGGCTTCGTTGATCACCACCTTGGGAGGAATCTTGGGTTCATAAAGAAGCTCATAAGCCGCTAGGCGCAGGAGGTTGCGGTCCACCGCGGCCATGCGCTCCAGACGCCAATGCTCCGAGTGGCGGGCGATCAGGGCGTCCAATTCCTCCAGGTGGGTGGCCACCCCTTCCACCAGTTGCAGCAGGTAGGCGGGGGGCTTCTCTCCCTTCCGGAAATGCCGCCAAAATTGGTTTACTTCTAAAGCGCGGCGTTGTCCGGCAAATTCAGCCTGATAAAGAAATTGTAAGGCCAGTTCCCGGCAGTGGCTGCGGGAGAGATGGGCCACAAACCTTAGACCTCCAATTTTTTCATATGGTTAATCATGGCACTAGCTGCTTCGTCTCCAGCCCCAAGATATCGGCGCTTGCCCTTACAACTCTTTTAAAAGATTGACCATCTCAATGGCCGCCTCCGCCGCGGCAAAACCTTTATTCCCGGCCTTGCTCCCGGCCCGTTCAATGGCCTGCTCCAGGCTGTCGGTGGTGAGGATGCCGAAGGCGATGGGCACCCCGCTCTCCAGGGATACCTGGGCGATGCCTTTGCTCACCTCCGCGGCCACGTAATCAAAATGGGGCGTGGAGCCCCGGATGACCGCGCCTAAACAAATCACCGCGTCGTGTTTGCCCGCCTGGGCGAGCTGTTTGGCCACCAGGGGGATCTCCCAGGCCCCGGGCACCCTGACCAGGGTCAGGGCGTCCTCGGCTGCGCCCTTGCGCCGGAGGCAATCGAGGGCCCCTTCCAACAACCGTTCGGTAATGAAAGAATTGAAGCGACTGACCACCAGGGCGAACTTCAAGCCTTCGCCAATGAGCTTGCCTTCAACCGTGCGCATTCTTCCCCCGATCATTTTTTCACGCAAAGACGCCAAGTCGCAAATACCTTAGCACCCTTTGCGCCTTTGCGCCTTTGCGTGATGACTTAATCCACCATCTTCAGTAAGTGCCCCATTTTCAAGCACTTGGTCTTCAGGTAATTGCGGTTCACCCGGTTGGGGGGGATCTCCAGGGAGACCCGCTCCACCACTTTCAGGCCGTAGCCTTCCAGGCCGATGATCTTCTTGGGATTATTGGTCATCAGCCGCATCTGCCGCACCCCCAAATCCCTTAAAATCTGGGCGCCGATGCCGTAATCCCGCAAGTCCGCCTTGAATCCCAGGGCTTCGTTGGCTTCCACCGTATCCGCGCCCTGGTCCTGGAGCTCATAGGCCCTCAGCTTATTGATCAGGCCGATGCCCCGGCCCTCCTGGTGCATATAGAGGATCACTCCCCGGCCTTCCTCTTCTACCTTGGCCATGGCCGCTTCCAACTGGTCGCCGCAGTCGCACCTGAGAGAGTGGAACACGTCCCCGGTGACGCATTCGGAATGCACCCGCACCAGGATGGGCTCATCCGAATCGACTTCACCTTTCACCAGGGCCATGTGCTGGTTGTCGTCCACGTCGTTGTCATAGGCGATGGCGGTAAATTCCCCGAAATATGTGGGGAGTTTGGTGGTGGCCCGGCGATGGACAAAAGACTCGTGCCGCAGACGGTATTCCACCAAGTCGGCGATGGTGGCGATCTTCAGGCCATAGCGGGCGGCAAATTCCTCCAGGTCCGGCATCCGGGCCATGGTGCCGTCATCTTTCATGACCTCGCAGATCACGGCCGCGCCCTTTAAACCGGCCAACCGGGTCAGGTCCACGGAGCCTTCGGTCTGGCCGGTGCGCACTAAGACTCCGCCTTTCCGGGCCCGGATGGGAAAGACGTGCCCCGGACTTACCAAATCCTCCGGACGGGCGTTCTCAGCCACCGCGGTGAGAATGGTGGTGGCCCGGTCCGCCGCGGAAATGCCGGTGGTCACTCCCCGCCGGGCCTCAATGGAGACACAGAAGGCGGTCTTAAAACCCGACTGGTTGTCCCGGACCATCTGGGGCAACTGCAGGCGCTCCACCGTCGCCGAATCCAGGGCCAGGCAAATCAGGCCCCGTCCGAAGCGGGCCATGAAATTGATGGCCTCCGGCGTCACCAGCTCCGCGGCCATGGTGAGATCGCCTTCGTTTTCCCGGTCCTCGTCGTCCACCAGGATGATCATCTTCCCCTGGCGGATGTCATTGATTGCTTCTTCTATTTTCGCTAATGCCATGTTCTTTTTCCGTTTTCCGTTTTCCGTTTTCCGTTTGGGGCTACATCTTGCCCTCTCTCGGAATTTATTCACCAGAATTGTCTTTAGCTGATAGCTGACAGCTATTAGCTATTAGCTATTAGCAAAGCGTCTCGCCTGAGTTCCCTTTACTGGCCCCTGGCCCCTGCTTTATAAAAAACCGTGCCGGGCCAAGAGTTCCGCGGTCACCCCCGGCGCCTCCCCAGATCCGCCGCCCAGGAGTTTTTCCACGTACTTGCCGATGATGTCCGTTTCCAGATTGACCTCAGCCCCCACCCGCAATTGGGCCAGGGTGGTCTTTTGGGCCGTGTGGGGGATGATATTCACCGTCAAGGTGTGGCCCCGGCAGGTATTGACCGTGAGAGAGACGCCGTCAATGGCGATGGAGCCTTTCTCAATAACATAGCGGCTTAAGGCCGCGGGCATCTCAAACTGGAGAAATAAAGAAGCCGGACCTTCCCGGCGCTCCCGGAGGACGCCCTTACCGTCCACGTGGCCGGTGACCAGATGGCCACCCAAGCGGTCTCCCAACCGCAGGGCCCTTTCCAAGTTTACCCGGTCCCCCGCCTTTTTCAAGGCCAAAGTCGTGCGGGCCAAGGTCTCCGGAGAGACCTCGAAGGCCGCGGTCTTAGAGGCGATCTCCACCACCGTCAGGCAGGCCCCGGCCACGGCCACCGAATCCCCCAGGGCCAGTTCCCCAGCAGGGAAAGGCAGGGCCACGGTGAGCTTGCACCCTTCCGCCAGACGGCTGCTCGCCGTGATTTCCCCCAGGCCCTCCACCAAGCCGGTAAACATGGCTTCTTGTTCCAAGTTCAAAGTTAATATGATTGTAGGGTGGGCACTGCCCACCAATTCCTTGACTACTCTGAAAAATTTCGCCCCGCACAGGCTGGAAAGCCTGTGCCACCGCTTTTCATAGTTTACTGAGAAACTGCCTTGAAGTGGCGAATTTATTTTATGATTTTACTACATCTGGCCTGCGGATGGAATAAAAAAGCGCCCCAGAGGGCGCGGTGAGAATAGAGAGTGAATTCTCAATGGTCCCGTCTGAAAGAAGGGTATTTATCATTAGGATTAGGAATTTTGTAACCGTTCAGTCCCCCTTATCGGGAAAGGCGAAAAATTTTTTGAAAAAATGAAAAAAAATGGCCTTGGGGGCGCGACTTTTTTTGAATAATAGTGTATTCAAGGTCTTGTGGAAACAAGGCC
>JBMORF010000074.1:0-50824 GCA_049322315.1 Thermodesulfobacteriota bacterium
CTTCACCGGGCAGCGGGTTTTTTCGGGACACTCCTCACACCGGGCGGACGAAAACGTCACATGGTAGCGTTCCTTCTTCTTGCGGTAACTACAGGACAGCGGCGCCTCCCCCTGGGGACAGGCCAGAACCCGGCCCTCCGGCGATATCTGGAAGTCCGACAGCGACAGGCCCGCAGACTGGGGCAGCCCCGCCGGAGGGGACACTACCTCCAGCTTGAGGTCCGTCACCTTTTGGCGCATGGTCCACAGGGTCTTGGGGCACAGGTACTTGGCCGCGTCGCTCTCCGAGGGGATATCGAGGGCAAAGTGCCATTGCTGGCTGAAAGCCAGCTGGTTGACGGTCTCAAGGTCGGTCAGGTCGTGCATCTGCTGAAGCAGCAGGACCCCCAGGACGGTCTGCAGATCTTTGGCGGGGCGGCCGAAGTCGGTGCGGAAGCTGGCGGCCAGTTCCTCCGCCGGCAGTTCCGAGAGGATTTCCCGGCGGAAGAGGCCGGCCCAAGAGTCCTCCAACAACCGCCGGCGCCTGGGACCTAAATGACTCCAGGGGTCGATTAAAAGGGCTTGCCGAGGATCGCGTGTGCGAATCATCTTATTACCATTAACCCATTGAATTATCACCGGATTATGCCATAAAAGGCAATCCCTGGCAAGAAAAAATTAACGCAATCATAAATTATTTCAAACAGTTGGCTAAAACCGCCTTTTTACGAGGCCATCTTATTTGGCTCATTTAGCGCCCTGGCAATTTCTGCCGGCATGGTGAAAAGGAGTCCTTCGAATTCATGCAAGGTTAAGTTGCTCAAAAATCGCCGTAAACGTTCAATTCACCCAAATCTAGGTCAAGGTTGCGGATCGACTTATAATTTCTTATTTCTATTCGGTCCAGTTACTTCATAAGCTATGCCTTTGGATTTTGAGGGAAGACTTCCAACAAAATTGCCGTGGGAACAGATTGCGGTTGTATCCTGACTCCGATAAAACCCCTGCTCCTGATAAAGGCTATAGTCAACCAATCCGGACTTGCAGAGGCGCTTCAGCCTGGCTTGCACCACCTCCAGAGGCAGCCCCAAAACCTGGGCCACATCCGCGGCGGTCATGGGCCGCCGGGCCAGCATCTCGATAAAGCGGGCGTCGCTCACTGCAGCCTCCGCCTTGGCGCTCCGGGAGCAAGAGGCGATGACCTCCGCGCTAGGCCCCAAAAACGCGGCCGCGGCCTCCATTTCCTCTTCATTTAAGGGCTGGGCCACCTCGTCCACCACCGGGCGCACCGCGGTGTTGAGCTGCACCTTATCCGGGGCCAGTCTCTCAATGACGTGGCGCAGGGCGGCAAGCTCCTCCCCGGTGTCGTTCATGCCTTTCAAGAGCATGATCTCCAGCCAGATTTGGCCCCGGTATTCCCGGCGCAGGGCGAAAAGGCCCTCGATCATCTGGGCCAGCGACATCTCCGGCAGGGGCCGGTTGATGCGCCTCCAGGTCTCCTCGATAGCTGAATCCAGGGAGGGTAGAATCACGTCCGCGGCCGCCAGTTCCCGGCGCACTTCCGGGAGATGGAGCAACGCCCCGTTGGTCAGCACCGCCACCGGGGTGTCGGTCATTTCCTTAATAGCCTGGATGATCCTACCGATGCCCAGATTCAGGGTGGGTTCCCCGGAACCGGCCAGGGTGATAAAATCCATCTCCGCTGCCGGGTGGGCCAGACAGGACCGCAATTCCTGGATAATGGCCTCGGTTTGATACTCAAAACGGTCCAGAGTCTGCTGCGTGGTGGGGCCCACCTCGCAGTAGACGCAATCATAGGGGCAGGACTTCCGGGGAATCAGATCGACCCCCAGGGAGCGTCCCAAACGCCGGGAGGGAACCGGTCCGAATAAGAAGGTCATATAAAAACGGTCTTCGGTCTTTGGTCTTCGGTATTTATGTAGGGTGGGCACTGCCCACCCATTCCTTGGTATTAAAAACACCCCAACTGACACTGGGTGATCTTGATGCGTATCTCGTTGAGCAACTCTCCCATTTCTTTCCGGGAGATTCCCAATTCTTTTGCCAGATTCATGGCCGCGGCGCAGGGGATTCTCCCCTCCGGGGCCGCGGCCTGGATTTTGGCTTTAAGTTCTTCTAGGTTCATGGGCTTTCTCTTAAAAATTTATCCCAAAATATAGCCAGCCGGGGGGCAGAAATCAAGGCATCCCATCCCCGGTTAGGACCCGCCAGCACGCGGCCACCAGCGTGTCGCTCAACTGCGACAGGTCCTGGGCAATACGGTTATAGGCCTTGAAGACCGCCACCTGGAGCACCACTCCCAGGACCAGGGCCGCGGCCAGCTTCACGTCCATTTCCGGCACTTCGCCTTGGGCCATGCCCTGGGCAATGACCTTTTGCAGCACCGTCACCGCGGTCTGCATCTCCGGGGTCACTTTTTTAAGCTGGGCGTGCTGGGCCAGAAGCAGGTAGCTGAAGAGCACCGGGTCCCGGTCAAAGAAGGTGCAGAACTGGCGGATCATGGCGGTCAGCTTGTCTTGCAGGGAGTCGTATTCCTCCTGCAGCCGGTCCAGTTCCCGGGCAAAGGCCAGGTAATTGGTGGAAAACAGCTCCCAGGCCAACTGGTCTTTGCTCTCAAAGTGGCGGTAAAGGGTGCCCTCGGCCACCCCCGCGGCTCCGGCGATATCCCGGATGGTGGTTTCAGTGATGCCCTTTTCCACAAACAGATGCAGTGCGGTACGGGCGATCAATTCTTTGGTATGGTTACCGTCGCGAGCCATGGCCGATAATCAATGTGAGCGTTCACTCATTTTTTAAGGAATTAACTAGCCTCTGTCAAGTTTTTTCCAGAAAATCGGCCCCCAGCGGCGTTCATCAGCGGCTAAAATTGTGATAGTTTGATCCCACCACCGAGATAAGGAGGAAGAGTCTTGAAGGTAATAGCCATTTCCGGATCGCCCCGCCCCAAGGGCAACACCTACCACCTGCTGCAAGAGGCCCTCAAAGTCTTCGCCCAGCAGGGAATGGAGACGGAATATATTTCCTTGCATGACAAGCACATTAAGCCCTGCAAGGCCTGCGGGAAATGCTCCCAGGACAAAAACCGCTGCGCCCAGGAAGACGACGACTTCCATCCCATCTTTACGGCCATGGGCCAGGCGGACGGGATCATCATCGGCTCCCCGGTCTACTTCGGCTCCGCCACCCCCAACCTCATGGCGCTCCTGGACCGGGCCGGCTACGTGGCCTACAAGGGAGACAACCCCTTCTACCGCAAGGTGGGGACCCCCATCGTCGTGGCTCGCCGGGCCGGGGTGAATTTCACCTACGCCCAGCTCCAATTCTGGTTTGTCATCTTGGGGATGTTTACGCCCGGCTCCACCTACTGGCCCATCGCCTACGGACTGCAACCCGGAGAGGTGGCCCAGGACACCGAGGGCCTGAGGACCGTCGCCAATCTGGCGGACAACATGGCCTGGCTGATGAAGAAGATAGGGTAGACAAAAGTCGGGGTAGGGGGCTAAGGGGCAGTGGCCCCTTACTCCTTCCCCCAAACCCCCACCGCCAATCCCATGAGTTTAATATGCGGGTCGGGAGGTGAGGGGAGGAACCTCATACCAAGTTGCGGCCAAAAAAGTAACATTGTCATCCTGAGCGGAGCGAAGGATCTCGTATTTTTGCGCCCGGAATTACTGAACTGGTTGTAATCATCAGCATCGCCTGGATAAGCTGTGCTGCCAAAGACGAGATTCTTCACTCCGCTCTGCTCCGTTCAGAATGACAGATGAATATTACTTCTTTGACCGCAACTTGGTTTCAGGTCTCTCCACCACTTCTTTAGAGGAATTAATTTGCCCCCCTCATTCTTAAGGTGATTTAGCGTCGATGCCCACGAAGATTTGGGTGGCCCGGACCTCCCCGCCAGACCCGGCTACTCCCACCCCCAGGTAGGTGAAGCCGGGAGTGAGGATATTGCCGCGATGCCTCGGACTGGCCATCCAGGCGGTCAGCATCAGCCGGGCCAGGGTCCGGGGATCAGTGGGGGAATGGCCGGAGCCGGTCCAGATGTTTTCCCCAGACCGGGAAATCCGGGAGGCATAGGCCGGAGGCAGGCGGTCCATGAGGGACAGGCCCTCCGGATTTTGGTGGCTGAAAAAGCGCCTCCTGAGCATGTCCAGGCTGTGCTGCCGGGATATCGCCGTCAGGGTCGGCTCGAGCTTCAGGAGCGGCAGGCCCTGTTGGCGCCGGGTGGCATTGGTGAGCCGCCCCACCTCTCTTTCCACTTGCGGCAGGAATTGGCTGCCGGGAAGGCCCGGCCCGGAGGAAAAGGTCCCGGCTGGCGCGGGCGGCCTGCTCCACCCCCGGTGCAGGGGCAACAGGACAGCCACCAAGATGGTTGCCCCCAAGGTCCAGAATATTTTGGGGCTTATGCCCCTCTTCTCAAACTTTTCCATCCTGACACCTGAGCGGCCCGGACGCGGTCGCTGAGGGAACCACCTCTGCCTCAGCCGGCATTATTACGGGTGACGGTCATAGGGGGGGTGATTCCCTGGTAGTGTGTCCCCGGGCCCATGACGGCGTTCTGGTCCAGCAGCGCCGGGTCGGTGGTGGTGACTTGGATGCCGACCTGGCCGCTGTTGGCCGTGACCGTATTGCCGATGACAGTGGCTCCGCCACTGCAATAGATGCCCCTAGGCGCGTCAGACACTTCATTGCCCTTGACTAAGGAAGCGGGACCGGCATAAATGCCACCCCGTAATTCTGGGCCGGTACCTCCAGGGCCAATGACCACATTGCCACTAATCAACCCGTAGCAGTAGATTTCTATGCCTTGATCGGGAAAATTATTGACTTGGCAGCCGGCGATGGTGCCATGCGCATAGATAAAGAGGCCTATAATCGCCGATGCCCCCCCGGTGGCCTGGCAGCCCTTGATAAGGTGGCCGTGGCCATCCAGATATACGCCCCACGAATTACCCTCCGCCTGGATATTGATAATACGGTGGCCCATTGCAGTGGAACTTTCCTCATAGATGCCATCTTGCCAGCCGCTCACCGTGCCGTTGCGGATCTCCACATTTTTCCGGCCGTTCATATAAATTCCGGTATTAATACCGCCGGGGCCGGTAATGGAATAACCCATGAGGTCCAGGGTGACGTTGTCGCTGGCGATGGTGATGCCGTTGCCTCCGGAATAGGAGAGGTTGCCGCTCAGGTAATAGGCGCCTGGCGCGCTGATGGTGTAAGGCAGGCTGGTGATCCTGGTACCCCAGGGGCCGCTCCCATAAAAATCGCCGTCCGCCAGGGCTGCGGAGCCGAATAGAATCAAGCTAACTATTATGATTGGCAATATATTTCTTTTCATGATTCCTTCTCCGTTAATGGCACCCTGTGCTGTGCCCTAATCAGGTTCTCCTTAGAGTCTGACGCAACCACTGGGCTCAACGGCCGCCGTTCGCGCCCCAGACGGTGTTGCCGCAACCGGGGCCGTAGCGAGTGCCAGGGCCGCTGGCGTTGTTCTGATCCACGAGGTTCGGAGTGCCACCGACAGGCGCAGGTACTATTCCTGTCTGGTCGCTGCCGATGAAGACGGTATTGCCGACGATACTACCCCCTCCGGTGCCATTAATGCCGCTGCTACAACTGCTCACCTGGTTGTAATTGATCATCGTGTTGCCATTGGCATTAATGCCGATAGCGCAATCAGAGACCACATTGCTGCTGACCGTGCCCTCGTAGATGGATATGCCGATATCGAAACTCCTCACTGTACAGCCGCTGATGGCGCCGGTCCCACTGATAAGCAAGCCTATGGTGGAACCATAGCTGCCGGGAAAGGCCGTACACCCCTTGATCAAATGTCGGGTGCCCGTCAAATATATCCCGATACGATTGCCCGCGGCCCGGATGCCGATAATCTGGTGGTTGTCTCCCCCGCCATCTTCCTGCACTCCCATATACCAGCCGGTCAGGGTGCCATTCCGGACCTCCACATTATTCTGGTTGTGGATAATCACCCCGACATAAGACGAACTGACATTAGGACCGGTGACGGTAAAACCCATGAGATCGAGGGTGACGTTACTGCTGTTCACGGTAATGCCGTGGCCGCCGGTATAGGAAAGATTGCGGGAGATGAAATAGTGGCCCGGGACGCTGATGGTGTAAGGCAGGCTGGTGATCCTGGTGCCCATCGCCGGGTGTCCTCCCACTACCAAAAGGCCGTCAGCCGCCGGGACCGGGGCGGCGCACAACAGCAGTGCGGCCAGCAAGGCCAAGAGCGTAGGAAATCGCGTCATAACCAAACCTCCTGGTCTATTCAATACTTGATGATTGATTGGGAGCCAACGGCTAAAAAATGCAGCCTGCCGGTAGAAAAGGATTTCCGGACCCGGGAGACCGGCTCTTGCAGGCCGCAAGCGCCTCAATCGGCATTGTGGCGGAGGACGGTCACACCGGTAGTGACTCCCTGGTAGTGCGTCCCCTCGCCCTTAACGCTGTTCTGGTCCAGCAGCGTTACCATATCGGTGGGGACCTCGATGCCGATCTGGCCGCTGTTGGCCGTGACGGTATTGCTGATGATATTTTGGAGTCCAATATAGCAGTAGATGCCCTTAGGCGCGTCAGTCACTTCATTCCCCAGGACTAATGTCGAGACGCCGGCCCAAATGCCCACACCTTCGGTTGAGCAGGTCCCTCCAGGGCCAATGACTATGTTCCCGCTAATTGTTCCGTAACCGTCGATTCCTATTCCGTGGTCGCTGAAATTATAAGTTGCACAACCGCTGATCGTGCCGCGGTATTGTAAATGAAGGCCAAATTTAGACGGACTCCCCGCGGTGGCCCGACAGTTCTTGATAAGGTGGCATTTGCCATATAGCAATACGCCAGTAAAGTTACCCACCGCCCGGACATTGATAACGCGGTGGCCGAGTGCTGTAAGATAACCTTCCTCAAGGATGCCATGTCCCCAGCTGCTCACCGTGCCGTTGCGGATCTCCACATTTTTCCGGCCGTTCATATAGATGCCGCAATTCGTACTGCCGGGGCCGGTAATGGTAAAGCCCATGAGGTCCAGGGTGACGTGGTCGCTGGCGATGGTGATGCCGTCGCCCCCGGTATAGGAGAGATTGCCGCCGAGGTAATAGGAGCCCGGGGCGCTGATGGTGTAGGGCAGGCTGGTGATCCTGGTGCCCAGAGGGCCGCCCGGGTAAAAATCGCCGTCCGCCAGGGCGGTGGCGGAGCTTAACAAGACCAGACCCAGTAATATGACCAGCACTAGTTTCCTTGGCATGATTTCACCTCCGGTGATTCCCTGGGGCACAGGACGCGGTGCCTTCAGTGAACTTAGCCTTCTTTCTGGGGCACAGTAGGCGGTGCTCCTTGGAGCCTCAGCCGCCGTTCACACCCCGGACAGTGGCAGCGCTGCCGCCGCCATAATGGGTGCCAGCAGGGCCTACGAGGTTCTGATCCAGGAGATTCGGGATGTCTAAGGAGGTCGAAAGGAGAATTCCCGTCTGGCCGACGCCGGTAAAGACGATATTACCGATGATACTACCACCCCCGGAACTATTAATGCCGAAGGGACAAGCCCTCACCGAGTTGTGACTGATCACCGTGCTGCCTTGGGCATAAATGCCGTTAGCGCAATCAGAGACCACATTACCGCTCACCGTGCCGCTGCTGATGTATATGCCAAAATCGAAATCTTTTGTTATACAGTCGCTGACAGTGCCGGTTCCCAAGATAGCCAAGCCCATGGTGGCACCAAAGCTGCCGGGAAGGGCCGTACACCCCTTGATCAAATGGCTGGTGCCCGACAAATTAATCCCATTACGATTGCCCACCGCCCGGATGCCGATCATCCGGTGGCGGCTTGCTCCCGAGTAATCCTCTTTAACTCCCATATACCAACCGCTCAGGGTACCATTGCGGACCTCCACATTTTTCCGGCCGCTCATATAGATCCCGTTATAATCATTAGCCATATTAGGGCCGGTGAGGGTAAACCCCATGAGGTCGATGGTGACATTGTCGGCATTTACGGTGATACCATGACCCTTAGTGTAAGAAAGATTGCCGCCGAGGTAATAGTAGCCCGGGGCGTTAATAGTGTAAGGCAGTCTGCTGATCCTGGTGCCCACCGCCGGGCGTCCCGCCACTACATAAAAGCCGTCATCCGCCGGGACCGGGGCGGCGCTCAACAGGAGCGCGCCCAGCAAGGCCAAGAGCCAAAGGAATCGCTTCATAACCAAACCTCCTGGTCTGTAAAATATTTGATGATTGACTGGGGGTTGGAGGCCAGAGGATGCAGACTGCCGGAAGATGAGGCGCATCTTTCGCAAGCAGGTAGGAAAATGAAATACAGTGAAACTATACCTCGGACAAGTTACGGAATTTTTTCAGTTTAAAGGAATAAAGTCAATAATATTTGTTAAAAATTCTGCGGAGGATGGGATCTTTTTGTCGCGAAATTGAAATCTGTTTCATTAATCGCTTGGGAAAGGGGTTATACCACTCCATTATTAAAGTTATAGTTTTCGTAGGGAACCTGGTGTTCGCCCCGATGCCTGCTGGGCGAACACCAGGTTCGCCACGGTTTACCCCTTGGCGGCCTGGAGGCGTTCGACGACGGTGGGGAAGTATTCTTCCTGGGTGTGGGGGAGGAATAAGGCGGCGATGTATTGGTCCATGTAGCCGGGGGTCTCGGAGAGTTCGAAGTTGGTCATCATCTCCGCCACCCGCCGTTCTTCTTCCAGCATCTCCCGGGAGAAGGCCAGGAGGGTGGCCCCCATGAGGGAGGCGTTGCCCACGAATTGGTAACGGTCCCGGGGCAGGTCCGGGAGCAGGCCGATGGCAATGGCGTTGTCGATGTTCACGAAATTCCCGAACGCGCCGGCCAGGACGACTTGCTCCAGGTCCTGGAGGTGCAGGCCCACGCCTTCCAGCAAGGTGACATAACCCGCGAACATGGCGCCTTTGGCTCGCATCAGGTTGTCGATATCCGCTTCACTTAAGACCAGGTCCTGCCCCCCCTGGGTATTTTCGGCAAAGGCCAAGACGTATTCCCGGCCGCTGTCCCCCAGGCGCACCCGGGGGGTGTCCAGGTCGTCCCGGAACTTGCCGTTGGGCAGCACCAGCCCGGATTCCATCAGGGCCGCCAGGAGGTTGATCAAACCGGAGCCGCAGATGCCCTTGGGTTTGGCCATGCCGATGGTCAGCAGCATGGGCTCAAAAGTGTCGGGGTTGATGGAGACTTCCTCGATGGCCCCCTGAGTGGCCCGCATGCCGAAGCGGATACCTCCGCCTTCGAAGGCCGGGCCCGCGGAACAGGCGGCGCAAGCCATCCACTGCTGGTTGCCGATGACGATCTCCCCGTTGGTGCCGATGTCGATGAACAGGGTCAGTCGGGGTTCTTTGTAGAGGCCGGAGGCCAGGACCCCGGCAACGATGTCTCCCCCCACGTAACTGGACACGGAACTGACGCTGTAGACGAAGACATGTTCCGGCACCTCCAGGCCCAAATCCCGGCCCCGCAGCAAGGGGATGCTGCCCGCGGTGGGGACGTAGGGCGCCAGGCGGATGAATTTGGGATCGATGCCGTAGAAGAGATGAGTCATGGTGGTGTTGGCGGCCACGGTCATGTGGGAGATTTCCTCCACCCCCAGCTTATGCTGCTTCAACAACCGGTGCAGGACCTGGTTGATGGTGCCCACCACGGATTTTTGCAGCTTTTGCAGACCCTGTTCTTTCTGGCTGTAGACCATGCGGGTGATGACGTCGTCCCCGTAGCTCATCTGGGAGTTGTAATCCGCAGCGTGCCCCAGAATCTCCCCTTTGCTCAGGTCCAGGAGTTGGACCCAGACGGTGGTGGTGCCGATATCCACGGCCACCGCAAAGTGGCGGCCGGTGGTGTCGCCGGGCTCCACGTTAACCAGGTGGGGGGCGCGGAAGCGGCGTCGGGAGAAATCCAGGGTGGCGGTGACCTGGAATTCTTGCTCCCGCATCACCCGGGCCAGCTTCTTCAGGAGGAAAAAGTCCAGGGTGAGGTTGGGGATGGCATGCTGCCGGGCCAGGCCCTCTTCCAGGCGGGCCAGATCATTGACGTTGTCCGTCAGGGTGGGTGGCGATAATTTGACGCTTCTCTTCTGGAAGGCCGGGTTGTAGAGGCCCTCCTCCTGCAAGGCGGCCAGATCGATGGGGCTGGGGCGCAGGCCGATGCCGGCACGGCGGCGGGTCAGGGTGCGGCGGTCCAGCAGGGACTCAGGCGGGATGCGCACCACCACGTCGCTGACCACCTTGGTCTGACAGGCCTGGCGGTAGCCCAGGTCCCATTCCTCGTTGGTCAATAGGCCCCCCGGCAGGCTGTCCACCTGGCCTTCTTCCACCAGGACCTTGCACTTGCCGCAGACCCCCTCGCCGCCGCAGGAGGCATTGATATGCACCCCGGCCGCCAGCGCGGCCCGCAACAGGTTTTCTCCCTCCGGCACCTCGATGGTGAGGCCATAGGGATTAAAGGTAATTTTTTTGGCCACAATCTTAGTCTTTGGAATTATGCTGGAATTTGCCGACGCTGCCAACCAGCTGCGATAAAGCGCATTCTATCACAAGAACCTGGCAAAAAAAATGATAAAGTCTAGGGAATTAGCGGTGAGTAGCATCAGTGACCGGGTATTAGTAGTCACTGGCCGGGAAAAAAATGATCACTCGGGAAAGGGGGAGATGCTGTGGCCGGGGACCGCATGGGTGATTTGCTCAAGGAACTGTATGAGAAATTGTGGGAGGCCTTCGGTCCCCAGGGTTGGTGGCCGGGAGAGACTCCCTTCGAAGTCATAATGGGGGCCATTCTCACCCAAAACACCAACTGGAGGAACGTGGCCCAGGCCCTGGCAGCCCTGAAAGACGCGAACCTTCTTAATCCCCGGGACTTGCGGGAGATGCCCGAGGAGGAATTGGCCCGCTGGATTCGGCCCGCGGGCTATTTTAATGTCAAGGCCCGCCGGGTGAAAAATTTCCTGGACTTTTTTGCCCAGCGCTTTCAGGACTCCCTGGAAAAAATGGCCGGGGCCGACCTAAAACCCCTGAGGGCCGACTTGCTGACAGTCAAAGGCATCGGCCCCGAGACCGCGGACAGCATTCTCCTTTATGCCCTCCACCGGCCCACCTTCGTGGTGGACGCCTATACCCACCGGGTCCTGAGCCGGCATCAACTGGCCCCGGAGACCTGTTCCTATGAGGAGTTGCAGGGCCTCTTTACGGCCAACCTGCCCCCGGAGGTGCCCCTCTACCAGGAATTTCATGCCTTGTTGGTGCGCCTCGGCAAGGAATACTGCCGCCCCAAGCCCCGGTGCCCTTCCTGCCCTTTGCATGCCTGGCGCCTTGCCGGGGAATGAATTGCGCCTCCCCTTTTTTGGTACGGGTATTGCATATATTTCGGGGCAGGAAGGGATTATGGCATACATCGGTAAAGAAGAATACATTGCTTTTTGGCTACCCGAGTCTCTGACGGCGGACGCAGTGACCGGCAACAGCATCCAGCTTTTGGGGGGGGAGGAGGAGCCGGATTCCACGGCTCCCGAGCCTTCCCGGGGGTTCATCATCGAAGATTGGTTCGGTCCATTCCTCTTGGGTCCCCCTACCCGCTTCCTCCGGGGTCGCTGTTAGGCTCGCAGCCGGATAAAGCAAAAAGAGGAAACGCCTATTACGGGTGGGAACCCATCCATTCCTTTAACCCTACTTCGCCAGTCCATTTTTCAGGGTTTCCCTGAGCACCCTTTACCCAACCGGCGGATATTTTTTCCCCTCCCCCCCGGATTGATGATAAGATCAAAGCGCCTTACCAAGGGCAAATTTCACACCGGATTGCTTAAAAAAATGGAAATAGTTGCCCTAGAGGGCCACGGAGCCCCGGAGTTAATCGCCAGGCTGAAGGAGGTGCCCCTCCTCAAGCAGCCCGACGTTTTCGTCTATCAGCAGGCTTTGATTACCCTGGAACAGATTCGCACTGATTGTCTCCATCCGGCCCAGAATTACCTGTGGCTGCAGGAGCTCAAGAAAACCCAGGAACTGCGATGGTCGTTGGCGGCTAAAGGGGTGGACCTCTTTAAGCTGGACGGCTACGTCACCTATAGGGTGCGGCAGGAGGACGGTACGGAGGAAGATTATGCCCTCTATCCGCCCATCGTGGAGGAATCAGTGGAGGCCGACGGCACTTTGGTTCTGATCATCAATGACGGCATGCACCGCCTTTATCTGGCCCGGCTGGAGTGGGTGGTGCCCCAGGTGGTCTACATCCGGGGGGTGCCCAAGGACTATCCTTACTATGCCTATCCCCGGCGGGAAGGCTGGGCGGGACTGGAACTCCTGGCGGATAACCCGGACCCCCGGGTCTATCTAAAGAAATGCCATCGCCAGCGGGATAATAAAAGACTTTACCGGGATTTTCAGGCGGTCTTCCGGAACGTGGGCCGTTCCCGGAGCAGCCTCCTTACTTCTTCCCGGTAACGGGGCAGGTACTGCCGGTGATGTCGGCGCAAGGAGTGGCCGCCTGGGCCTGTAACACCATTCCTTCCAGGTTGGTTTGCATGGCCGCGGTCATGCGGCAGGCCAGGGTTTCCACCAGGTAGTAGATACTGGGAGTGGGTTTGGGCACGGTCTCGGTAACCCACAGGTCATAGATGGGTGCGGGCTCGGCTCTGATGTTATCCGAGAGATACCAGATGGTGCGCCCGGAACTGGTCTCCACAATCCGTAGATCCACTTGCACGCCGGAAATGCCGGTGCAGCCGCTGTCCAGGAAATAGGGCACTTCCCCAAGGAGGAAGAGATTCGCGCCCTGTTCCTTGGCCAGTCTTTGGCCGTCAGCCAGGGTATTGGCGTATTCGTTGACCCGGATCGCGGTCTGGAAAGGTCTTTTTTCCAGAATCTGGCGATGGAAGACTTCAGTGATGGGAAAACCCACGTCCACTACTTGGGCCGGGACCCGGAAAGGGAGAATCGCCAGACGGTAGGTACGGTAGTCGGCGTAGATGGGTTTGACAAAGGCTTCCGCGGGGCCGGCCTGAATCTTAGGGTCCGTCAGGTAGGGCGCATGCTGATAGGCCCCGCAGCCTGCCATTCCTGCCAGAATACCCACCACCATAGCCGATATTAATAAGCCCTTTTGCCGCCGTCTCATTTGACTTCTATTCATGGCTTGATCCGTCTGGGAATAAGTACTGGCTGTCGGCGCCACCAAGAGATAGCGCCGCTTTCCCGTATGATGCGGACCGTCTTTTTCAGGATACCGGTCCGGGAGGCAAAAATTGCCTTTTCTTAATTATCCGGGATATGATTATGCAAAAATTGCACCGGGAACTCGTTCCCTGACTAATCCAACCGGCGTATGAGGAGAATTTATGAACCTTTTTCTTTTAGGAGTATTCATTGCCCTGGCCCTGGTGGTCCTGGGGAAAAATGTGCCCCAAATAGCAGGTATACGTTATATTCTGGCCGTGGTGGTTCTGGCGGCCTTCCTGGTTCCCTCCATGGTCAGGATGGTGCCGGCGGGCCACGTGGGGGTTTTGGTCCTGTTCGGCAAGGTCCATGGCACTATTCCCGAGGGCGTGCACCTGGTGAACCCCCTGACCACCATGGAGCTGATGAGTGTCCGTACCAAAGAGGTGTTTGAACATGCGGAAGCCCCCTCCAAAGAGGGTCTGAACGTCTCCCTGGAAGTCTCTTGCCTCTATCATCTGCTGTCCGACCAGGCCGACCGGGTCTATCGCCAGATCGGCGCCAATTACGAGGAAGTGGTGGTCAAGCCCCAATTCCGGGCCGCCATCCGGGGGGTGACGGTGCGGCATGAGGCCAAGGACCTCTACACCTCCAGCCGGGAGCTCATCGCCAATGAAATCACCCAGGACCTGGAGGAGGATCTGCGCCAGCGGGGCATCATCGTGGAGAAGATCCTGCTGCGGCAGATTCAGCTTCCCAAATCCGTGGTAGAGGCCATCAATTCCAAGTTGGCCGCGGATCAGGATGCCCAACGCATGCAGTTCGTGCTGGTGAAGGAAAAGCAGGAAGCGGAGCGCAAACGCATTGAAGCCCAGGGGATTCAGGACTTTCAGAAAATTATCTCCCAGGGGCTCTCCGAACAATTACTGCGCTGGAGGGGTATTGAAGCCACCCGGTCCCTGGCCGAATCCCCCAACACCAAGATCATTGTGGTGGGGGGCCGGGACGGCCTGCCCTTGATTCTCAACACCGAGGCCGCCAGGGCGCAAAAATGATTGACAAGTATCAAGGGTGTGATTATGAAGGGTTAAGGCCCATGAGGAATTGGACTATCCGGATTATCGCCGGAGCCTTGCTCTGCCTAATTTTCGCCGCGGGGTATTGATTGGCAATCCCCCCTGGCCCGGCAATATGGCCTCAAATCGGTCCCCTATTTCATGATCTTCAGCCCCCGGGGCAAGCTGGTGGCCGCCGGCCCCGAGGCCCAGAAAATGATCCAGGCATGGCTGCAAGAGACCGGGTTATTGCCCCGGCCCCGTAGTTAGGCAGCGTCAACTTCTCTTGACCCGGCCGGCACGGCTGGGAGGTCCGCGGCTGTCATGTCAAAAGGAGCAGAAAAGATGAAATGTGCCGGTTGGCGCCTTAAATTTGTCCTGGGTCTGATTTTGATGGTGCTGGCGGGTTGTTCACTTCCCTCACCACCTCCGCCACTGACCGCCAACGCGGCCCAACAGACTCTGAATGCCTGGAACCCCACCTTTTGTAAGGTGGTGAAATTCTATGGATTTTATCAGCCAGGAGACGGCCCGGGACCTACCCGGGTGGCTTATGTGTCATTGGTGAACCCCAGCGACCACCTGCAGAAGCAAACGATCTTTGCGGCCCGGTTTCAACTCCTGGCTCAACCCGATGGCCGGCAGCAATGGTACTTGACTTCGCTCATCAGCCACGCGGCGGGCTTGAGCCGCCGCCAGGGCTGGGACAACCTGATGGAACCGGTGACCGAGGCCGGGGCCACCGGGACTCGCTAAAGGCGGCTGCGCCCCCCTTGTTTCCTGGTTTGGGCTCTCTAAATCCCCCCGGCCCGGTGGCCCGGTGGCCCGGTGGCGACTGGGCTAACCAGCCGGGCCGGGGGATGAGGAAGAATTGACGGAACTGTTGGCCCTGGCGATCCAGTGGTTTTCCCGGAGCGCCTGGCAGATAAAGGGCCTTACCCTTCCGGCCTAACTAATAAGCCCTGGCGCTTTCAAGGACCCGTGTCGATTTTTTGACGAGGTGTTGCCCATCTTGCCCTTGGCCCCGGGCGTCCCCGGAAGAATTAGTAACACCCGACCGGCCGAGATTTCCCGGATTTTGAGGCAATTTCAGGAAAAGCTCTCCCCCCTCGGACCCTCCCTGATTGCCTGGAAAGAAAAAAGTCTGTTGGAAATTTTGACACAAAGCGGCCCGGGGGAGAAAGACCTGGACGCGACTGCGGCAATTTTAGAGACGGAAATCACCTCCGGCTCCGGGGAGCTCTGGGCCGAGGCCAATTCCCAAGTTATCCGGCGCCTCCGAGGGGAAGGCGCTCCTTGAGGTGCGGGCCAGGCTAGCCGTCTAAGGGCGTCGATCTTTACCTCCCCCCTACCTTCCCGGGGGAAGAAGGGTGAGGCTATGGCAGGGAAACCCATGGACCCCGATCCGGTCACCTCTAGCGTCCTGGAGGTTAAACAAGAGATAACCACCGAGGTCGAGAAATATCTGGGGTTCGGTCCCTCCATGGCCCACCGCCGGGAATACCTCCTGTTCCTGGCGGCTGCCCTCCTGGTGTCCCTGGGCATCCTCATACTTTTGGGGAACATTTATCTGTGGCCGCATTTGCAACCCTACTATTCCTTCATCAGCGATAAGGGGAATATCAGCAGCCTGTTTAAGGCTGCGGGTAATTGGGCGCCCATCGTCTTCATCCTCCTGGAAGCCCTCCAGGTCCTCACTATCTTTTGGCCGGTGCCCTTGGAGATCGCCGGGGGCTTTCTCTTCGGGTTTTCTTTAGGAGTGTTTTATTCCACGGTGGGTCTGACCCTGGGGTCGGTGCTGGCTTTTCTTTTAGGACGCTGGTTGGCCCGGACCTACCTCCCTCTCCTGGTGGAGGCCGAAAAATTAAAGCAATTCCAGCAGATCATGAAGCGGGAAGGGGCGCTGACGGCCTTTATCATTTATTTAATCCCCGGGGTTCCCAAGGACTTTGTCGCCTATATCCTGGGCTCCACCACTTTATCGTTGAAATTCTTTGTGGTGGCGGCCACTCTCTTCCGGTTGCCCAGCACCTTTCTCATCACCCTGCAGGGGGCCGAAGTCGCCCAGGGCAATTACTGGTTATCCCTGGGTCTGATCGGCGGCAATTATCTGTTAGCGGTCCTCATCTACCGCTATCGGGCAGATCTCTACCAGTGGATCAAAAGCTGGCATCGGGAAGAATGATAAAAATGAATATCTACGGCGGAGATCGGCTGTGGTGCGGGTAACTATAGACTTGAGTGAGTGAACCTAACAAATCATAATTTCATTAACTGCATCCTCGTGGCAGACTGGCGTCGGTGGCGGAACCGTTAAACAATTGTGGTACTTCTTAATTTTTCAGCAGCTCGGGGCAGCTCCAGGTCATGAAAAAACCTAGTATTGCACCAGCCGGGCCTCTGGGTGCCAATGATTTTTGACACTCAAGTGTCTGGCCTCTCGCCAGTATTCCTTGATTTCCTCCAGGCTGAGAGGCTGCGCGCCATATCCCACCTGCCTCACCTCATGCAAAATTTCCCCTGGCACTTGTAATTCCCCGGGGGGGAGGTCACCGCTCTCCCGGGGCTCTCCCAGAATCACCACCATGGGTTGGCCGTAATGTCGCCCGGTCATGGTCCAGGTGATGGTGACGGGATAGGTGATACAGCCGTTTCTGTCCAGTGTCTCGCAATAACCGTCAAACTCCGAAAAAATCGCCTTAATGTCTTTGTGTCTCATCTAAATCTCCGCTAAATATCATTGTGCAAAACTGGTGAGTGGCTATCTGTCACTCCAGTGTCCGTCCCTCTGGGCCCTTAAATTTCCTCAAGATAGATGCTTAGTCCTCCACCATGAGTGTCTGATGTCGAGGTTGCCGGGTGGGGAAGCCGGCGCGCCGCGTCAGTTACGGCTGCGGCGGCCCAAAGGGCTTTTTGGTTGCCGCCTATCCGCCTTAACCACCAGAGCACGCCCCTCCACCTGCCGGCCGTGGAGTATGGCAATGGCATTCTGGCTTTCCGCCAGGGTTGTCATCTCCACGAAGCCGAAACCACGGGTCTGCCCATTGTGCAGATAAGTGATGATCCTGGCCGAGGCCACCAAACCGGCCTCGGAAAAAAGGGTTTGCAACTCTTCTTCGGTCATCTGGTGGGGCAGGTTGCCCACGGATAATCTTTTACTCATTACCCTCTCCCTCTCGGTCTTACTGACAGGCATTTATTGGCCCCTTCTCTTCAGCCACCCCGGCGCACAGCAGTTCGGTTCAAGTGACGGGGACGGCGACCCTTTCGGGCTCTTCTATTCCCAAGTCCATCATCCTGGCCGGGAGATCGGGCTTCCGGCTCAAAGTCCGCCGTTGAAAAGGACTCCAGAGCAATTTGAGGAGATCGGCTTTCTTCATATGTCTTCCGAACAAGCGCAGGAGAGTATAGGTGCTAAAGGGACGCCCGAAAAGGCGACGGACAAAAAGCAGGGCATACCCTTTCATGCGCAGGCGATTCACCCGGGCACTCGGCAGCACGGTGGGGTCCACGTCCGAGCACTTGAACCATTTGTGCCAATCCCGGGTGTCGTCAATGATCCCCCGGTCGATATACTCCTGCCATAAAGGGGTGCCCCGGTAAGCGCATAAGCGATTGAAACCGAAGGTATCCAGCTTCAGCCGGGCGGCAAAACGGAAGCTGGCCAGGATATCCTCCTCGGTTTCGCCGGGAGAGCTAATGACAAAAAAGCCGTGCACCCTGGCGATGCCATGCCGCTTCGCTTCACTGACGGCGTGTTCCACTTGCTTGAGGGTTTGTTTCTTGTGCAGCCGGTCCAGAACCTTTTGCGTCCCCGCCTCCACCCCAAAGGCCAGGAAGGTACAATTGGCCTTTTTCATGAGAGGCAGTTGATCAACCGCGACTGCATCCACCCTGCCTTCGCAGCCCCACCGGAATTGGAGTCGGCGATTAATGATACCGTGGCATACTTCGCTGATGCGCTTCCGGTTAAGGAGAAAATGATCATCGGTCAGGTAAATGGAGCGATAGCCCAAATCGTTCAGTTGCTGCATTTCCCCCAAAACATGCTCTGCGGAACGGTAGCGCCATTTACCCCGGGAAAGGGAGGGAATGTCGCAATAAATGCAGGAATAAGGGCAACCTCGCGAGGTCTGTATGGTGCAAAATTTATCCAGGGAGAGGACTGCGGGGACGTCCAGGGGCAATGACTCGATGTAGTCGATGGGCAGGCTGGTCCGGTCAGGGTAAGGAAACTGATTCAGATCCCGAATGAGCGGACGTAAGACGTTCTCCACCACCTCCCCGGCGTTACGCCAGACCAGACCAGCCACGGAGCCTGGATCGGTGAGGTTGCGCAAATAGTCCGGGAGCAGCTCTTCGCCCTCTCCCACCCCCACGCAATCAAGGTCAGGGCAGTCTGACAGGATGCGGTCCCCATTCATGGCAGCAAAGGGTCCGCCCACAATGATGGGGATTTGCGGCGTTTCCAGTTTTAATCGCTGGGCCAGGTTTTTGACCGCCGGGTAAGTGGTCGTGGAGAGGCAGGAAAGGGCAATGACGTCGGGCCGTTCTTCTGCTGCCGCCTGGGTGACATGCTCCCCTTGCATCTGGGGGTGACAGGTATCAAACATCCGCACCTGGTGGCCATGCTGGCGCAGAACCGGCGCTAAGGTCTGAATCCCCAGGGGCGGAAACCCCATCACTTTAATCCGGCCATTGCCGGAGTTTGAAATATCCAACTCCTTGGGGAGTAAGCGGCAAAAGTTTTCATCTCTAACATAAACCAAAAAGACTTTCATGGGAGAATCCTGCGCCTCTCTTAACACCTAAAGGAATAGCGGGAAGATGGCATCCTCTCCGATTTCTGAAAAGAAAGGCAGCCAAGAGGCTGCCCTTTGATTACCGGGAAGTCCAAGAACCGGAAGTGGCCGGCGCCCACCTCCGGCTGTCTGAATCCCGGTGCTAGCGATAGCCGCCTCGGCCGCGGCTACCGCCACCGCCGAATCCGCCTCTTTGCTGCGGCTTGGCTTCATTGACTGCCAGAGCCCGACCGTCAATATTCCGCCCGTTGAGCATGGAAATGGCCTTCTGGCCGTCCATTTTGGTCTCCATTTCTACGAAACCGAAGCCACGGGGTTGACCCGTGTGCCGGTCGGTAATGATCTTGGCCGAGGCCACTGCGCCAGCCTCGGAAAAAAGAGTCCTCAGCTGTTCTTCGGTCATCTCATAGGACAGATTGCCCACGAATAATTTAATACTCATATCTTCTCCTTGATGGTCTTGTCGGGATGGAGTCGCCGGAGTTGCCGCCATAGGTATGTCCTGTCGGCACCTTTAGGCGCCTTTTTCAACCACCTCCGGCATTTCCTCCGCCGTTGGTGTCGCGGCTTTACCCTGGCGACGTTTCATTTTTTCGTCGTTTTTTTCTTTGCGAGCCATCTCTTTGGCGCGCTTTTGCCAGCCGTAACGGTTCCGTGCCAAATTCTACCTCTCTCCAGGTCAAAGCGCCGGAACCTCAGCGGTCCCGAGACCGCCGGAGTTCCGGCTATCATGCCTTGTAGTTTATAATTTTACCACGTTCTGGGCCTGAGCCCCTTTGGGACCCTGGACTACTTCAAATTCCACTTCCTGCTCTTCCGCCAGGGAGCGGAAGCCTTCGCCCTGGATGGCGCTGTGATGCACAAACACATCCGGGCCGTTTTCCCGGGTAATGAAGCCGAAGCCCTTCGAGTCATTGAACCATTTAACCGTGCCAGTTTCCTTCATTGTGAAACCTCCAACAAATACTGCAAAGATATTCCCGCCAAAAAAGCAGGGCGCACAGCAGTCAGGCAAAAAAAAATCGGCCGGGGATTAGCACCCCCGTCCGATTTTTGTCCAGGACTTGCGGCCCTGCTTTCAGTCTGACATGCTAAACTTCAGGCTATTTTACAATAAAATAATTAAATGTCAAGATAATTAGAATAATTGTCCCGGAGCTTTCGGAGGCTCCCGTTGAGCCCTGATAAATAATCCTATAAATAAAAAGTGTTATGTTTTAATGTATTCATTCAAGTGACTTAAGCTAAAAAAGTATAATCCCCTCAAGATATAAGTTAAATTCTTACATTAAGAGAGGAATAAGGAGTATTCTATGCGTAAGCGCCTTATCGGTCATGGCCCTCGTGAGGTGGAGACCGCTGAGCCCGGCTGGCTGGACCTTGACCTCGTGGCCCAGGTCGAAGTCACGTCTGAAGATGCCGGCTGTCCCATTGAATCGGCGCTGCTTCCGGGTACGGGCCTGGGTTGGCGGGCGGCGCAGCCGGGGGAGCAATTGATCCGCCTTTGGTTCGATGAACCCCGGAGTCTCAGGCGGATCCACCTGAGGTTCCATGAAGGTGAGCAGGAGCGCACCCAAGAGTTCGTTTTACGCTGGTCTGCAGACGGCGGTCAGTCGTACCGGGAGATTTTGCGCCAGCACTTTAACTTCAGTCCGCCGGGGACGACCCGGGAGGTCGAAGACTACGAGATCAACCTTGACGGGGTAACCGTGCTCGAATTGAAGATTGTGCCGGACATCAGCGCCGGCCGCGCCCATGCCTCCCTGGCGCAACTGCGCCTTGCCTAGTTGTCAGACCGCTTCGGACCACCTGTAAGTTTTGCAAAGGCTGGCGGGGCGGGCCTCCGGGCGCGCCATTGCCGGGGGGCCAGAGACGGCCGCCCCACCAAAACATCAACTTTTGCAGTCGGATTGGTATTATAGATTATTTTTTCTGCCGCTCACCGCTCACCTGCTATCTCCCGGCCCTTACCCCCCAGCTTACATGCCCTTCCCGGTTTCCCGGATGGCCTCTTCGATCTCTTCTTCCAGGGCCGGGGGCAGGCCCTCGATCTTCACACTTAAGAATCCCCGGACGATGGTGGACACCGCCTTTTCTTCGTCCAGACCCCGGGCCATGAGGTATTCGATCTCCTCCGCGGCGATGCGGCCCACCGCGGCTTCGTGGGACATGTCCACCCCGGCCACCCTGCCTTCCAACTCCGGCACCGCATAGATATAACCGGTGGGGGCGAGGATCAGTCCCCGGCATTCCAAGTGGGCCTTGATCTCAGGCTCCAGGCCCACCAGGTGGCCCCGGCTGATGGTTTTGCCCCCGGTGGAGATGGTGCGGGCGATGATCTCCGCCCGGGTGCGGGGGGCCTGGAGGATGACCCGTCCCCCCATGTCGATCTCGGAGCCGGGATGGGCGATGGCGATGGAATTGAGGCTGGCCACCGCCCCCGGACCCGCCAGGGTCACCGCGGGGTACATCTGCACGGTTTTCACGGGCCTGAGCAGGATATAGTTGGAAACGAAGGAGCCTCCCTCCTCCACCCTGACCCCGGTGCGGGGCCGCACGTGGATGTCCTCCCCCCAATTGTGGATCATGGTGAAGCTGAGCCGGCCCCCCGCCTTGACGTAAAATTCCGACACCCCCACGTGGAGTCCGGAGTTCACGTGAGGGTGGGTGGTGCAACCGGTGATGACATGCAGTTGGGCCCCGGGCTCCACCACCACCAGGTTATGGACGTGCTGGGCGAAACGGTCGGTGCGGATATACAGGCAGGACTCCACCGGCTGCTCCACCTGGGCCCCGGGCAGGGCCCGGATGAAATAGCCGTTGTCCAACTCCAACTCGGCCCGGGCGGTGTATTTATCCGCGTCCACCGCCACCAGGCCCCAGAGAAGGTCGGCCACCTCTGGGTGACTCTGGATGGCCTCGGTAATGGGCAGCACCTCCACCCCCGGCTGGTTTACCTGGCAGTGGACCACCGCGGTGTCGGCTTGGAGGAAGGTGCCCGCGTGTTCCGCGTCCGTGAGTTCGATGCCGGACTTGAGCAGATGCAGCCGCTCCTCCGGGGAAAAGCGGCCGTAATCCGGATCGTACTCCCACTTCCCTCCCTGCCGGGAGAAAGTAGAAAGCTCCAAGTCGGACCCTAAGGCGGCTTTTTTATCCCGGCTTTTCTCGGCCCGGGCCTTTATCTCCGACATCGGGTGCACTCCTCGTAGCCAAATCTTTTGATATCCTGGAGAATGTCCTGGGGGTTGCCGGAGCAGAGAAGACGCCCCCCCAGCAGAATATAACCCTTGTCCGCATTGATGTAGTCCATGATGAAGCCGGTATGGGTGATGATCAACCCGGACTTGTCCCGGTGGTGGCGGCGCCGGTCTTTCTGGAGCAGACGGCCGATGATCTCTCCCACCACTTCCAGGTTCTCCAGGTCCACTCCGGACTCCGGTTCGTCCAGGAGCACCATTTGGGGGTCCTGGGCCAGGAGTTGTAGGAGCTCTGAACGCTTGATCTCCCCCCCGGAAAAGCCGTAATTGACCTCCCGGTCCAGGAAGCGGGTGAAGTCGTACGCCGCGGCCAGGGCCTGATAAGAGACCCTGCCACCGGCGCAGGCCGCCAGGATATCCCCGGTTTTGACCCCTCTAAGGGTAGGGGGGCGCTGAAAAGAGAGGCCCAAGCCCATCCGGGCCCGCTCGAAGGTGGGCAGTTGGGTGATGTCTTGGCCCAGGAAGAAAATGCGCCCCCGGGTTACCTGGTAACGGGAAAACCCCATGATGGCCATGAGGAGCGTGGATTTGCCCGAGCCGTTTTTGCCGAACAGGATATGGGTCTCTCCCCGGGGTATGGCCAAATTGATGCCTTGGAGCACTTCCCGCCCGTCAATGCTCACCCAGAGGTCTTCAATCTGCAGCATGATAACTCCACCAGAAATAAAAAGCCCCCAAAGCAAGCTTTGAGGGCTCTCAAATTTGACGCCGGGGATTTCCCTTTACGGGAGGACCGGCTTAACCGCCAACTTCCGGGCTGACCGGCAGAGAGGGTAGCGGGGGCGCTAACTTCTGATATTTGATGCCGAAAGCCCGAGTCTCGAAAGCCTTGGGGTTGAAGGCCTTGGTCAACTCGATTTCTTCAGGGGAAAGAATGCGGACGAGGCCATACTGATCCACAATGGCGAACCTTTCTCCCTTGGCCAAGCAGGAGGCCACCGTTTCTTCCCCTTTGAGTGTCTTTTTGGAGACACAGAGCAACTTGGCGCTGCCTTTGGCTTGCGCCATGGCGAAGCCCGCGATTAGACCCACAGCCACCAAAGCCACAATCAACCCTACCACTACTTTACGCATACTCTCCTTCCTCCTCTATCCAAAGGTTGATACCCGGCTTTCCTCCCCCCCCAATGGAGTAAACGAGAAATAGCCGCTAAACTCCTTTCACGGCTATAATATATTCCCGTGGAGAGGAATGTCAAATTAATTTATCGGCGTCCGGCAAAAAACCTGGCTTTAAAATAAGTCTTTTCCATCTAAGATGCAAGATTAAAGACAAAGTGAGGGCCAGATTTGGTCCCCACGGTTTAAGGCAAGGCTTAATACTTAAAAAAATCTGAATTTTTCTTGACGGGGAAAACGACATCGTTTTATAAATCTTAGTTAAGCTCGGGAGAGCCTGAGAAAGTGGCAGGGGTAGGTTTGTTGAAAATATCACAATTTATGGTTAAATTTATGTATATAAACCCAGGAATATAGGGGAACTTTATGACTCCGCAGAAGAAGGGAAGGACACCGGTAGGCGCGGTAATGGTGGTCGGCGGCGGTATCGCCGGGATGCAGGCCGCGCTGGATCTGGCCAATGCCGGATATTTCGTTCACATCGTGGAAGCCAAGGCAGCCATTGGCGGGGTGATGTCCCAGTTGGACAAGACCTTCCCCACCAATGACTGCGCCATGTGAATTATCTCACCCAAGCTGGTCGAGGTCGGCCGGCACATTAACATTGAGATCATGGCTCCTGCCCAGGTAATCGGCATCAGCGGCAAGCCGGGAAATTTCTCGGTCAAGGTCCGCCAACAAGCGCGCTACATCGATATGTCCAAGTGTATCGCTTGCGGCGTGTGCGCCGAAAAATGCCCCAAGAAAGTGCCTGATGAATTCAACCTGGGTTTAGCCAAACGCAAGGCGGCTTATTTGGATTACGCCCAGGCCATACCTCCCAAGTTCGCCATCGATAAAGAGGTCTGTCTTTTCTTCAAAAAAGGCGGCAAGTGCAAGGCCTGTGAAAAGTTTTGTCCCACCGGCGCGGTGGATTTTTCCCAGGTGGACGAAGAAAAGGACGTGGCCGTGGGCGCGGTCATCCTGGCCCCCGGCTTCAAACCCTATGACCCCACCCAATACGGCGCTTATCATTACGCCAGTTTCCCCAACGTGGTCACCGGCCTGGAGTTTGAGCGCATCCTGGCCGCGGCCGGGCCCTTTTCGGGCCACCTGGTCCGGCCCTCGGACCACAAAGAACCCAAAAGCGTGGCCTGGCTTCAATGCGTGGGCTCCCGAGACTTGAATCATTGCGATAACAGCCATTGTTCCGCAGTCTGTTGCATGTATGCCATCAAAGAGGCCATTATCGCCAAGGAACACAGCCATGATCCCCTGGATGCCGCCATCTTCTTCATGGATATGCGCACCATGGGGAAGGACTTTGAAAAGTATTACATGCGGGCCGAGGAGGAATTCGGCATCCGCTTCATCCGCTCCCGGGTCCACACCATCGACGCGGTGCCGGATACTGACGACGTGGCCATCCGCTACCTGACGGAAGACGGCGAACTGAAGACCGAGCACTTCGACATGCTGGTTTTGTCCAACGGCTTCGAAGTGTCCCCCAAGGTATTGGAGCTGGCTCAGACCCTGGGAGTGGAGGTGAACGCCAACAAGTTTGCCGCGACTTCCTCTTTTACCCCGGTATCCACCAGCCAGCCGGGCATCTATGTCTGCGGCGCCTTCCAGGGTCCCAAAGACATCCCCCAGTCGGTCATGGAAGCTTCGGCCGCCGCCGCCGCCTCCGGCGAACTCTTAAGTTCGGCGCGGTTTTCCCTGGCCCGGAAAAAACCCGTATTTGAAGAGCGGGACGTCTCCCAGGAAGTACCTCGTATCGGCGTCTTCGTCTGCCACTGCGGCATTAATATCGCCGGCGTCGTGGACGTGGAGGCGGTTAGGGATTACGCCAAGACGCTGCCCTACGTGGAGCACGTGGAGAACAACCTCTTCACCTGCTCCCAGGACACCCAGGAACTCATCAAGGAGCGCATTAAAGAGCACAACCTCAACCGGGTGGTGGTGGCTTCCTGCACCCCCCGCACCCATGAACCCACCTTCCAGGAGACCATTAAGGAAGCGGGTCTGAATAAGTACCTTTTCCAAATGGCCAATATCCGGGATCAGGGCTCCTGGGTCCATGCCAACGTGCCGGAGGCGGCCACCCAGCGGGCCAAAGACCAGGTGCGCATGGCCATCGCCTCCGCCTCCTTGCAACCGCCCCTCCAGGAATTCGACCTGCCTATCACCAAGGCCGGACTGGTCATCGGCGGCGGCGTGGCCGGCATGGAGGCCGCCCTGGGCCTGGCCGGCCAGGGCTATAAAGCGACCCTGGTGGAACAGAAGGATTTCCTGGGGGGGCATGCCCTCAAGCTCAACCAGACCTGGAACGGTGAATTGGTACAGCCTTACGTGGAGGAACTAGTCAAGAAGGTGAACAACCACCCCCTAATCGAGGTCTTCCTCAACTCCGAGGTCACCAACGTCGACGGTTTTGTGGGCAACTTCAAGAGCGTGGTCAGCACCCAGGGCCGGGAAACCGAAGTGGCGCACGGCGCGGCCATCATCGCCATGGGCGGCCACTCCTACAAGCCCACGGAATATCTTTATAAGGAAAACCCCCGGGTCTTGCTCTCCCTGGAGATGGACCAGGCCCTGCGGGAAAAGAACCCCCTGGTGACCGGGGCCAAGTGCGCCGCCTTCATCCAGTGCGTGGGCTCCCGGGAGCCTGAGCGCCCCTACTGCAGCCGGGTTTGCTGCACCCACTCCGTGGAAAGCGCCTTGCATCTCAAAGAGATCAACCCCGACATGGACGTTTACGTCCTCTACCGGGATCTGCGCACTTACGGACTCCGGGAGAACCTCTATAAGGAAGCCCGGGAAAAAGGGGTCATCTTTATCCGCTTCGACCTGGACAATAAGCCCCAGGTGGTGCAGAACGCCCAGGGTGAACTCACGGTTACGGTTAAGGACCACATCCTGGGAATCCCGGTGAATCTGCATCCCGACGTCTTGACCCTGGCCACGGCCATCATTGTCAAGGACCAGGAAAAGCTGGCCAAGTTGTTCAAGGTGCCCTTGAACAACGACGGCTTCTTCCTGGAAGCGCACATGAAGCTCAGGCCGGTGGATTTTGCCACCGACGGCGTCTTTGTCGCCGGTCTGGCCCATTATCCCAAACCCATGGATGAAGCCATCGCCCAGGCCAAGGCCGCGGCGGCCCGGGCCGCGGTGGTCCTGGCCCAAGATGCCATCCGGGCCGGCGGGGTAGTGGCCCAGATTGACGCGGCCGCCTGTTCCGGCTGCCAGGCCTGCGTGGGGGTCTGCCCCTTCGGAGCCATCGATTACAAAGAAAGGGAAGATGTCTGCGAAGTAAATCAGGCTTTGTGCAAGGGCTGCGGCACCTGCGCCGCCAACTGCCCCTCTGAGTGCATCACTCTCTTCGGGTTCAGCCATAAGCAGATCTACACCCAAGTTGACGAAGCCCTGGAAGCTCTGGAAGCTATGGAGGAGGCCGCGGGCTGATCAGGCCTCCCTGCATCTGATAAAAGGACTGAAAAATGACAGAAAAAGAGTTCGAGCCAAAGATCATTGGATTTTTCTGTAACTGGTGTACTTACGCCGGGGCCGACCTGGCGGGTGTCAGCCGTCTGCAATACCCTCCCAACATCCGGGTCATCCGGGTCATGTGCTCCGGCACCGTCTCACCGCATCACGTGCTCCGGGCCTTTCAGAAGGGGGCTGACGGTGTGCTCATCGGCGGCTGCCACATCGGCGACTGCCACTATCTTCGGGGCAATTACATGACCATCAAGCGCATCCGCTTCCTCCAGGACCTCCTGAAATTCACCGGCTGTGAACCGGGGAGGCTGCACCTGGAGTGGATCTCCGCCGCCGAAGGCCCCAAGTTCGCGGAGACGGTGCGGAATTTCACCGACAAGATCAAGAAAATGGGCCCCTCCCGTCTGAAACTGGCGGCCCGGGCGGCGTAGGGGCGAACCTGATGTTCGCCCTTTCGTAGGCCGACACCCAGATCGGGTTCTACCGACTAGATTAAGGATGAATCTCTATGGATAAGTTGCGCGAGAAGGTCCGGAAACTGCTGCAAGAAGGAAAAGTGGCGGGATATGTCGGCTATATCCTGAAAAACAGCCATCCCTTGCCTCACTTTTTTACCAAAGAACGCCTGGAGGAGTTGGATCAGGCCATCGTCGCTCCCGACAACGCCCGCTACCCCCTGGATAAGCTGCTGCAACAGCTGGCTTCCCGCTACCCGGAGGAGACTTTTGCCATCCAGGTGCGGGGCTGCGACGAGCGGGGCTTAAATGAACTCTACAAGTGGGGTCAGCTGGAGCCTGACAAAGTGGCGCTGGTGGGCGTGGCCTGCACCCAGGATCAGGCCGACTATTGTGAGTGTCCCGGTCCTTGGCCCTCGGTCATCGATTATGGAAAAAAATGCCAACCCGTGGCCAAGAGCAAGCGGGTGGCGGCCATCGAGACCCTGGGCGAGGAAGAAGCCTTCCAGGAGTGGCTGGGCCACTTTAAAAAGTGCATCAAGTGTTACGGCTGCCGGGACGTCTGCCCCATGTGCTTCTGCAAGGAATGCTCCCTGGAGCACCCGGAGCTGATGAGCACCGGCAATTTGCCCCCGGACACCATCTTCCAATTGGTCCGGGCCATCCACATGGCCGGTCGCTGCATTGATTGCGGCCTCTGCGAAGAAAACTGTCCCGCGGATATTCCCTTGCGGGTGCTTTATAAAAAGGCCAACGACCTGGTCAAAGACCTCTTCGACTACGACGTGGGGTCCCTGGAAACAGGCCTCTCCCCCTGGAAGTTCCTGGGGGACGAATCCACCATGGAAACCAAACCCATGTAAGACAGTAGTCAGTTATCAGTAATCAGTTATCAGTAAAAAAAAGAGCGGGCCTTAGGGCCCGCTTTTTTTTAAACCAAACAAAAAACCGGCATTTCAATCTATTTCTTTTTGAAGAAAAAGCTATAAACCAAACCTGCG
The DNA here is from genome assembly GCA_049322315.1 of Thermodesulfobacteriota bacterium. GTDB lineage: Bacteria > Desulfobacterota > Desulfobaccia > Desulfobaccales > 0-14-0-80-60-11 > SURF-52. Next base: position 28,364 of record JBMORF010000074.1, read on the forward strand.
AGTATTCCAATTTCTCCTATAATAGCCCCTCCTAACCAATGCAAAAAGCTCGATTCTAAACTGAATCCTCCAAACTTAAATCCCTGTAATAATATGATAATAACTGTTGAAAATACCAAAAAACCATAAATTCTCAGGGTAAATATTGTTGTCCTTTCTCGCATTGCCCTCATATGAATAGCATCTTCCCTCTCCATGAATTCTTTTGTTGTTAGGCTTTGTGGTACCTCCTTCAACAGGTCCATAAAATCCCCCTTTAAAAGCGAAAAAGGGAGGCATATATTCTAATTACCTCCCGACCTCGCTTCATATCACTAAGATATGAATTTACACATTAGACAAAATGGGCATAATCACTTCTTTGTACTTTTGCTCCTCCTCGTCGATAGAAGCGATAATCCGACCCGCCTTCCTTTCGTTGACGGCCCATTCAAGTAAAGTAAGAGCATTATTTAGAAGATCTTTTTTAGTTTTTATTCCCACCTTCTTCATAAGCTCTTCCAACTCCTTAAACTTACCTTCATTAATTTCAAATTGGACCCTTATAGCCATAATCTCACCTCATCTCATAATACTGAGACGTTTTTATTCTGCTTTTGTCATCCAGTCACCTCCATGATGCTTTTTATAAGCATTAACGGAAGAATTTGGTAAGAAGAAACTTATTGCCAAAATTAGTTCATAAAATTGCTCCTATTGGTCATTGTCAATCTCTGCTGAGATATATTCATTAATTATTGGAGATTGATTTTTATTTATATTTAGCAGGTTAACGGATGTATTTGAAATCTCGCGTTTTAAAAAAAATTATTAGTTTTAAAAATTCTGAAGCCTCCTTTATAAATCCAAAGAGCCTTCTCCAAGGGAGCGTGGGTTGCATTTTTCTCTCCTTCCATATCCTGACCTACTAAACCCGTAGATCAGCCAGAATAAACGCGTAGCACGAGGACAAGAAATGCTAGCCATTATGTACCCTCCTCAAAGAGATGGTTAAAGGTTAGTAAGATAGCCTCAAATATACCTCAACAAATGCTCATGTCAAGAGCAAAATGCGAGGTTGCCCAAAAAATTTCATCGGATAACCGGGATACAAGACAGACTGCGGTTAAGCCTTCGCCGGCAGCACCGGGTGCTTGTGGGAGTAGGGGGAGCTTTCCAGGACCAGTTGTTTGCCCCGGCGGTTGGCCAGGTTGATGAGGAGCGGTCCCATGAGATTGGCGGTCATATCCTGGGGGCGGCCCGGGGGGATGGTGAGGATCACCAGCACTTTCAGGTCCTGGAGGTTTTGGATGTCCAGCTCTTTGCGGACTCCGTTGATGGGGCCGATCTGGTAATCGGGCAGGACAAAGAGAGGGTCGATAACCACAAAGGCCAGGTCGGATCTGTCCACGCATTGGAGCCAGAGGAAAGGGGAGTCCTGGCCGTGTTCGATGAGGATAAACCGGTTATATTCGGTAAACCCCAACAGCCCGGGGCTGAAGGTGATAATTTGGTCTTCCCGCACTAAGATCTCGCCGAAGTGTTTGGTGGCAATGGTGGCTGAGACCGGTTCAGTCGGGGTTTTTTGGGGATCAGGGCTCATTTTCTTTCTTTTGCTTCCAGATTTTAGCAAGTTCTGTTAAGTCCACGTCTCTGACACCAGCGGCCTGGAGGTTTTCTTCCTGGATGCGCTGGTAGATTTCCTCCCGCAGCACCACTACATGGGGCGGGGCCTCAATGCCGATCCGGATCTGTTTTCCCCGGATTTCCAAGATGGCGATGCGGATATCATCTCCCAAGATGATCCCCTCGCCGATTTTGCGCGTAAGAATGAGCAAATCAACCTTCCTGGTCTGGGGGCCTCGGCAGCCGTTTTACCTGGAAGCCCCCTGGCTTCCCTGCCGTTAATCACCGGGCCGAAAAATTTCCTCCATCTTGGAGAGTAGGGGGCGTAAAGTCAGCCTCATTATACCCAAATCCGCCGCCAATCCCTACCTTTCTTCCGCAAGAGGAAGAAATTTTTCAAAATTTATTAGAGATAATCCAGTAGGGACAGTTGCATGACTATGGTGGAAGTCTGCAAGGCCGCCTGATAAACTAATTGTTTGCTCGCCAAGGCATTGGCGGCTTCCACCAGATCGGTGTCCCCTTTATTAGCGATATTCTGAGTCAGCTGTTCCTGTAAAGCGTCATAAGTGTTTTGCTTGGTTTCCACCCGGTTGAGCGCCGCTCCCAGGTTCGACATCACGGAGGTCAGGTGTTCCTGGTAGCTGGTCAGCTCTTCCAGGCTTTCGCCCACCTTGCTGCTGTCATTAGCCTCCAGGGCGCTTTTTAAGTCGGCCATAATCTGAAAAAGATCGTTGCTGCCCCCGTCTCCGCCCAACACTTCACTGCCTACCTGGCTCACCGCCAGGCGGCTGTTAGCGCCGATGGACAGTTCCAGGGTATTGTCATCACCTTGGTAAGTTATCGGCCGATATACGGAAATAGTAAAGCGGTCCCCCTCAACCCAGTTGGTACTGCCAGCGTTAAAAGAGACCTCGACCCCATCGGTACCGAGGGCCAGCGGGCCCGCCCCGGTGGTGGCGGCACTGCTCCAGGTTTGGCCCCCGTCCTCGGAGACCCGATAGGTGGCGCTGCCTGTAGCCCCGCCGGAGACAATCTCCACTATATAGGTGACGGAGCTGGCGCCGGTATAAGTGCCGGAAGAAGTGGCCGCACCATCGGAGCTGGATTTGAGGGACATATCCGGCGCCTGGATGGCGAAATCCTGCATGGTGAAAGGAGCCGTGTCAATTTTATAACCGCTCAAGAGATAATGTCCCGCAAACTCGGTATTGCCCATCTGCATAAATTCTTCCATATACTGCTGTACCTGCTCGGCGGCGGCGGCTCGTTGCGCCGCGGTGTAGGTGCCGGTGGCCATCTGCTCGGCCAGAGACGCAGTGGAAATGATCAGAGTGTTGATGCTTTCCAAGGTGGACTCGGTGGCAGTCAGCCAGTCACTGGCGGTGTCCAGATTGCTTTTATATTGGGTCACCTTGCTCGAATCCATATTGAGGCCCATGAGGGACCCCACCGCCACCGGATTGTCGCTGATCTTCTGATACTTGCGACCGGTGGAGATGGTGGCATTAATGTATTGTAAATCCTCGGTTATTTTATCTAGCCGCGATTCGATGTTAGAATAAACGCTGGTTAAGGAAACCCGCATGGCTCAACCCCCGCTATTTGATTTCCAACAAGGTCTGGAGCATCTCGTCGGCTGCGGTAATAATCTGGGCCGCCGCCTGATAGATCCTTTGAAATTTTAAGAGGTTAGTCAACTCTTCATCCAGGTTTACGCCGGAGATCGAGTTCCGCAGCTCAGTGCACTGGTCCACTAAACCTTGGTAAAAATCCTGGTTGTTCCCGGCTTGTTCCGCATCCAGACCCATATTCATCACCAACTGTTGATAAGCGGCATCGAAAGTCAGACCACCCGGGCCCACTGCCTGATCGCTCAGTTCGGCCAGGAGCAGGGCGTTGTTGTTGTCCCCCACGGGATGGTCGCCGGTGGTGGGATCGATCTGGCCCGCGGCGATGAGATTGACGTTATCCACCAAGGCCTCGTTGACCCCGATGTTGGAGGCGCTGTCCCCCGTAAAGAAAGAGTTGATGCCCAAGGCCATGAGCGCCTGGCTGCTGTCTTCTGAAAACCCGAAACTGTAGCCTGCGTCAGCGGTGATTTCCAGGCGGTTCTCCGTGCCGCTGGTGACGATGGTGGCGCTGATGCCGGAGACGGCATTGAGCTGGGCCGCCAAATCCGCCAGGGTGGTGGCCCCGGTGATGGTGATGGTGCTGGCCGCGGACGCGCCGCTACCGTCTTCCACGTGCACGGTGAATTGGCCGGCGGTGATGCTATCCCCGAAGGCCAGGCTGGGATTGTTGACCAGAGGCGAGGCCAAATCCCCGGTGACGATATAATAGGGGCTGGTAGCAGTGGTGAGCATCTCCAACCCCACCCCCTGACTGTGCAGGCCGTTCACCGCAACGATTAATGTTTTGGCTATATCATCAAAATCGCTCTGGTATTCGGGGATTTTGGTATCCCGGATTTCAATCTGGGCGGAGAGTTCGCCGCCGCTGAGGCCGGAGGTGATGTCCATTTCCGTGCCCCCGGGACCCTCCCAGATGATGGACACCGTATCGCTGGAAGTGATTTCAGATCTCAGACTCCTGGCATTCACCCCTTCCACCAGGGAAGTCCCGTTGGTCAAGCTGACGTTGATAGTGCTGTCGCCGGAGGTGTAGTAACTGATGCCAATGAGCCCGGAGAGGGAATTTAACGCCATATTCCTTTGATCCCGGAGATCGTTGGCCATGGACCCGTCGGCTTCGGCGGCGACAATCTGCTTGTTGAGTTCGGCGATCTGGGCGGTATAATTGTTAATTTCACTGACAGTGGCGTTGATCTCCTGGGTAATGGCGGTGCGGATCTGGACCAATTGGTTGGACCGGTATCCCAGGGCATCGGCCAGGTTCTCGGCCTGGGTCAGGAGGGACTGCCGCTCCCCGGCGCCGGAAGGATTGTCGGCCAGGTCACTCCAGGCGTTCCAAAAATTGGCAAAGAGCTCGCTCAAGCCGTCATCCGTTGTTTCATTGAAGAGACTGGCCACCTGCTCCAGGTAGTCCGCTTTGGACTTGTACTCTGACAGGGATGAAGTGTTTTTGTCCAGGTTGGCGGTCACGAAAGAATCGAAGGCCCGCTCAACCCCGGTGACCTTGACCCCGGTGCCCAGTTGGCCGTAAGCGGTGTCTAAGGCCAGGCCGTTCTCTAAAATCACGATCTGGCGTGAATATCCGGCGGTATCGGCGTTGGAGATATTGTTGCTGGTGACCTCTACCCCCACTTGCGAGGCCGCTAGAGTCCTTCTAGCAATATCCATCAGTCCCAATATGCCGGACATCTCCAGGTTCTCCTTTAACAGTGGGTAAAAGGGATAACGGTGGGGGAACGGGAAGAGCCCGTTTCCCCACCTGAGTAATTATCCCCTGGTTGCAGGCACCATAACAACGCCGCGGTTATGACTGCGCCCAGGCTGTAGGCTGGGACACGCTCCCTTTTCCAGTCTTACTATTACTCCACTTTCCCCATGTTTTTTTTGCCGAAAACCGCAAACTCCACTTCAGACCTGGCGGTGGAATAGGGTTCTGCCGGACCCTGCTTCCAGATGGCCCTCGTGCTGATAGAGACCGGGGCCAGGAGGAAGGAACTGGCAAAGATAATCCTGAATCACCTCTAAAGAGGCGGTAATGATTTCCTTGTTGCGGAGGTTCCGGGCGGCCACCTGCCGCTGCAACTGGGCCAGGTCTTCCAATCCCGCAATACTCTCCGTGCCGGTGGCTCTCTCTTTCCGGGCTTTTTTGACCTCTAGGAGTTGCCCCAGAATCTCTTCTTTAAAGGCGGCCAGGCCCAGGATGGTCTCCTCCTGGGTCGCCGCCAGAGCTTGGGCTTCCTGTTCCAGACATTCCAACAGCTCCTGGTACAGGGAGATCTCCTGCTGGAGCAGGGTCTCCGGATGGGACTGGCTTGCTAGATAATTCATCCTGGTTCTCCTTGTTTGCGGGCGGAATGCGGTTCTGCATGTCCTGGTAGAGGCGTTGGGCCAACCCGATACCGCCCCCGGCAGCCATGGCTTGGGCCACCTGTTGCTCGCAGATTTGGTAAAATTCCGTCCGTTTCTTTTTGGGGTCCATGGAGTTGACGAAAGTCTGGCGCATCTGTTTCAGAAGCTGGTTAATAAAGACGCCCTCCGTCTCGGCGCAGATCTTGGCCAGGTTGCGGCGCTGCGCGGCCGGGTTTTGGGCCTTATATTGCAAGGAATGGAGCGAACTGAGGCCCGTAACCCCCAGGGGGGCGGATGACATAGCCTGCAGAGGTAGACGATCCATTCCGTTCTCCTTAGATGATCTGTAACTCGGCCTGGAGGGCCCCGGCCGCCTTGATGGCTTGCAGGATGGCGATCAAATCCCGGGGGGTGACGCCGATGGCGTTCAAGGCCTGGACTACCTGCCCGATGTTCACTCCCTCCGGCAGGACCATAAGGCGGTCTCTGCCCTCTTTCACCGTAATGGAAGTGTCCGGCACCACCGTGGTGGTCCCCTGAGAGAAGGGCAAGGGCTGGGAAATCCGGGGTTTTTCCTTGATCTGGATCATCAGATTGCCGTGGGCGATGGCCACCGTGGACAACCGGACGTTCTCACCCATGACCACGGTGCCGTTGCGCTCGTCGATGATCACCTTGGCCACGGTATCCATAGCAATATCCAAATTTTCCAGGGAGGCCAGCATGGATACCATTCTTTCCTTAAAGGCCGGGGGCAGTTTGATGGCAATGGTGCCGCCGTCCTTGGAGTAGGCATAGGTGCCCCGGAGATGCCGGTTGATGGCGCGCACGGCCCGGGTGGCGGTGGTGAAATCCGGGGAATTGAGGGCCAGGGTAATGCTCTGCTTGTCGGCAAAATCAAAGGGTATTTCCCGCTCCACCGTGGCCCCGTTGGCAATGCGGCCCGCAGTGGGATGGTTCTTGGTGATTCCGCCCCCGGCGTCACCGCTGGCGGCAAAACCTCCCACGGAGATAGGACCCTGGGCCAGGGCGTAAACATTGCCGTCAACCCCTTTCAAAGGGGTGAGCACCAGGGTGCCGCCCTGGAGACTCTTGGCGTCGCCCATGGAGGACACCAGGACGTCGATTTGGGACCCCACCCGGGAAAACGGAGGCAGTATCGCGGTCACGGCCACCGCGGCGATGTTTTTCACCTTCATTTTGTTCCGGTTCGGGGTTATCCCCATATTGGTCAACATATTGGACAGTTCCTGGATATTAAAATCCACGTTAGTGCCGTCACCGGTGCCGTTCAAGCCCACCACCAGGCCGTTACCCAGGAGTTGATTGCTGCGCACCCCCTTAAAGCTGGCCACATCTTTCAAGCGGATGGCCTGGGCCGGTAGGGGCCACGCCACAGCCAGCAGCAGGGCCAGGGAGCAACAGATCGCCAGAAAGCCCCGGATAGTGGGAGACCATGACTTTCTGAGGACGTCAGTTTTTGCTGAATTGCGCATTTGATCTCACCATGGCCAGATATGGTCGAGGATCCTGGTCAACCAGCCTTGGCGCTGCTTGTCGGACACCACCCCGAACCCGGTTATCTCCATTCGGGCATCCGCCACTCTGGTGGAGAGGACCGAGTTGTCCGTAGCCAGGTCTTCTGGGCGGACGATGCCGCTTAAAGTAACTACCTCGGTTTCGTTATTGATCTTCATGTGGCGCTGACCCTTGATCACCAGATTCTTGTTGGGGAGAATCTGGACGACCTGGGTGGTCAGGAAAGAGACAAAGGAGCTTTTCCGGGCCGTACTTCCCGTGCCCTTGGAGGTGTTGCCCACCGCCCCTTCGATGGCGTTTTCGGCGGTGACGGTGTTGTCCTTAAAGGCGTTCATTTGGGGCATGCTGAGACCTAGCAGGGAGGTGATGCCCACCTTGACTCCGGAAGTTCTGTCGGCCTGGGTGGCGGCCTCATCTGCGGCGCTATTGGTTTCCTGGATGACAACCGTGACAATGTCCCCCACGTTGCAGGCCCGGAGATCGGCCAGGAGGCCCCGGGGGTTTTTGGGGGTCCAGAGAGACCCTTCCTGGGGCGGCGGCGAGGGGGGCATGGGCAGGGCCTTGGGAGGCTCCATGACCACCCCTTTATGCTTGGAATGATTGAGTTGCGAGCTGCAGGCCCCGAGGATCAACGTCAGTCCCAAGATCACCCACAGTCGGAAAAATCTGCCTGGTCTCATAACACCACCTTCACTGTTTTGGCGTCCACCACCTCGGCTTGAAACTCTTTCTTGCTCTTGGAGTTGCGGACGCGTATCGACCGGCCCAGAAAGCCGTCCTCCCGGGTCACCCCCTTGGTGGTGATCTCCAGGCCGTTTTGGTTCAAAACCACCGTTACCAGCTCTCCCCGCTTGATGAGGGGGGTGTGACTGAGGTGGCGGCTGGTCAGAATTTCCTGGGGGCCTATGCCTTTAGCCAGGGTGCGGCCGATGACCTCCTTCTCCGCGGTAAAGACGTCCCGTTGGGAGAGATTGGTTACATCCCGGCGGGCTAAATGCACATCCTGAGGGCCGATCACCGTTTTAGGGTGAACGGGCCGGGAGGTGCAGACCACTTTTTGCTCCAGGGTGACTTTGCCCCGGACTTTGAACTTCTTGAGAAGGCGTCCTTCCCTGAGGACCGCCATTTCCAGGATCACCTCCCCCAGGAACCGCTCCTGTCCCTTGGGAGGCAAGACCTCCAGAGAAAACTTTTTATCCGGCAGCAGTACCGGCTCCTCCTGGGGATACATCTGGATGTGGATTTCCGACGCAGGCCAGGGATTCTGGGTCCGGACGTAACGCCGGTAGGCCCCGGTGATCTCTTCGCTGTTCAGCATAATGCCGGTTTGGCGCACCTGAATAGCCACGGGCAGGTCGGCGTCCTTGAGCAAGCCACCGAGCCCCATCTGGGTCAGACGGTACTGCAGGAATTCCCGGGTCAGGGTGAAGAACTGTTCCGGGGGCGGCGCCGACCAGATCAGGGCCTGGCCGTACTTCTGGGCCAGGTCCGGGGAAAGTTCCACCAGGTTATTCAAAGTGATGTATTCTCCGGCTGCGGCGGCTTCCGCCCGAAACTTAAGGCCGGCCTTGCCCTCTTCCCCCCAGGCTTCGGTAACCAAGAGGGCCAGGACCACTAAGGCCGCCAGACTGAACATTCTTCCCAAGGGCCGCATCAGCGTTATCCTCCTACTAAGTCTTGAGGCTGGCAACCCGCTCCAGCATTTGATCCGCGGTTTGGATGGCCTTGGAGTTAAGTTCGTAGGCCCGCTGGGTGATAATCATGTTGACCATCTCTTCCATTACGTTCACATTGGAGACTTCCAGGTAGCCCTGGGCAATGGTGCCCACCCCGTCTACTCCCGGCTTGCCTTCGGTGGCTTCCCCGGAGGCCTCCGTCACCTGGAAGAGATTGCGCCCCACGTTGCTCAACCCGGCCTGGTTGGGGAAGGTAAAGAGACTGATCTGCCCGGTGGCCACCGCTTTATTGTCGGGACCGTAACAGGTGATTTTGCCGCTGGAATCGATGGAGGAGTAAACCGTAGTAACGGGGACGGTGAACTCGGGCTGCACCCGATCGCCGTTGGGAGTGGTGACAAAACCGTCCTTGTCCATCTTGAAAGAGCCGGCCCTGGTATAGTATTCCAGGCCGTTGCTGAGGATCTTGAAAAAACCCTTGCCCTCAATGGCCACGTCCAGTTCGTTTTCAGTGTGGACGTAATCCCCCTGGGAAAAGACCTTGTTAATGGCCACCGGCCGGACCCCCAACCCCACCTGCAAGCTGGTGGGCACCTGGCCGCCGCCGGGGAGTTCGCCTCCCGCCTGGCGAGTCGTCTGGTAAATCAAGTCCTCAAAGTCCGCCCGGCTCTTCTTGAAGCCGGTGGTATTGACGTTGGCCAGGTTGTTGGAAATGATATCCAGCCGTAATTGTTGGGCCCCCATACCGGTGGCCGCAGACCACATACCCCGAATCATGACTGCTTCTCCTCCCTCTTAAGCAGTGGTGCCGATCTCTTCAATGACCTTGCGGTCTTTGGCCGTAAAGGTGTCGATAAGTTTCATATAATATTCAAAACCGCGCTGAATATTCATCAGTTTCACCATCCCGGCGGTGGTGTCGAAGTTGCTTTCCTCGATCTCCCCCTGCCGGATCTTGGTGTTCGTGGGCTCGGTTTCCTGTCCCGCTTGGGGAGCAGCATAATATAAATTCCCTCCCTGGGTGATAAGCCCTTGAGGATTGGGGAAATCCACTATCGCAATCTGATCTCCCAGGGACTTGTCCATATGCACGCCGCCTTCCTGGTCCATATAGAAGTTCTGATCATTGGCGTTAAGAGTGATGGGGCCGTTTTTGCCCAGGATCGGATAACCTTCTTTGGAAACCAACTGCCATTCCTGGTTGAGCCGGAACATGCCGTTCCGGGTATAGCGCACGCCCTGGGGCGTCTGTACTTTAAAGAACCCGGGGCCGTCCAGCCCGAAGTCCGTGTCGTTGCCGGTGGCGTGGAGGCCCCCCTGGCTAAAGTCCCGGGAGCGGATATTGAGAAAATGGGCCTCTTGCCGCCCCTGGTCGTCAATGGGGCTATCCTGGTCCGTCAGACGGTGCAGGGCGAGGAGATCCTGCTTAAACCCAGGGGTATTGGCATTGGCCATGTTGTGACTGAGCAGCTCCAATTCCTGGGTGGCCCGTATCCCCATGTAGGTGGCCATGTTCCATCCCACTTCCAGCACTTGTGATCCTCCTTGGCCTTAAGACTCCGTGACCCTCACGGTTGCCGCCGGGCCCTATTTGGCACAATTTGACTGCAAAGGGGGTGCCAAAGGATATTGTCTTGAAATTATTATAATTATATGGATTTGGGGGTTAATTCTAGACGGAAAAAGTTGCCCACAAGAGCCGGTGGTTAGGGCTTCTCCGGGGTTAAAGAGAACCTGGCCTAGGGCCAGCTCCAGGTCCCCCCCCGGCAAAATCCCTATCTTGAAAATTACCAGGTTTCCGGATATCCTAATAATATGGATATCCTTAGGAGTTGGCGGGGGATTTTGTTGCCTCCACCTCTGTTAATTCCCAGGGGAGGGGGGTTAACGGGGCCCCCCTCTCTTCAGCCTCTAACTTCCAACCCCCCGATAATTAATGATTAAGTGCCCTTAACCCACCACCAAACCGATCTGCCTCCAGCCGGTGCCGCCTGGCAGGACGCCTTGCCGGCCCTGGCCCGGGGGGAGCGGCAGATCTATCTTCAGGGTCTCACCCCGGCTACGGGGGCCTATGTCCTGTCCCGCCTCTTTCAGAAGGCGCACCGCCCCTTTTTGGTGGTCACCCCCAATACCCAAGCCCCTGAGGTCTTTATTAAAGACCTGGCTTTTTTCTCCCCGGAGATGGCTGCCACCGGGGGGGACCCCTGGCCCCGGCTCCTCCTCTTCCCGGCCCATGAGGTTCTCCCCTTTAAAGAACTCAGCTTTGACTCCGAGGTGAGTTGTGCCCGGGTGGGTGCGGCTTACCTGGCCCTGACCTCCCGGGAGCCCTGGTTGCTGGTGGCCCCGGTTGCGGCTTTGCGCCAGAAGCTGCCTCCCCCGGAAAGTTTGCAGGAGGCCCTGGCTTATGTAATGGCCGGGGAGAACCTGGAGCGGGAAGCTTTTCTGCAAAACCTCCTGGAAGGCGGTTATGATCGGCGGCCGGTGGTGGAAGACAGGGGGGAATTCAGCGTCCGGGGGGGGGTGATTGATCTCTTCCCACCCCTGTATGACCGGCCCGTGCGTCTGGAGTTTTGGGGGGATGAAGTGGAGTCTTTGCGCTTCTTTGACCCGGCCAATCAGCGATCCCAGGGCTCTCTGGAAGAATTGCTGGTGCTGCCGGCCAATGAGGTGATTTTGGACGCCCCGGCCCGGGAACGCGCCCTGGCCCGGCGCAAGCGCCGCCAGGACCCCCAGTTCTGGCAAAACGTGCAGATGGGTCGGCATTTTCCCCGGATCGAACGCCACCTGGAAGATTTTTATGAGCGGCCCTGCACCCTCTGGGATTATCTGCCCGCAGATACCGTGGTGGTGGAGTGGGACCCCCTGAACCTGGCCCAGAATCTCCGGAAATTAACGGATCAGACCGGGGGAGAATCCCCGGGCTGGCTGGACGAAGAGCCCTGGGAAGACCGGCGCCAGGGCCATACCACCATTTTCTGCCCCCTGCTCCCCTGGGGCCTGCCCGAGGAGGCGGCGGAATTCACCTTCCAGGTGGAGAAAAATGAGGGCCTGGCCGCGGAGTTGGTCCAGGCCGGGGCCGAGGGGGGACGTCTGGTTCCCGCCCTGGCCGGCCGCCTTTTAGAATGGCGGCGGAGCGGCTTTCAGGTTATCTTAGTCTGCCTGAGCCGCCATCGGGCCGAAAGGTTGGCCCAACTCCTTAAGGAAGAAGGACTGGAGGCGGCCTTCACCCTGGAGCCCTCCTGGGAACCCGGGGGCGAGGTGGAAATCACCGTGGGGGAACTCTCCGGGGGGTTCCGCTTGCTGGCCGCGGGCCTGATCGTACTCACCGAGGACGAGGCCCTGGGGTTCAGGCCCGAGCGGCGGCGCCACAAAGAGAGCCGGCCCCCCCAGTTTCTTACCTCCCTGTCCGATCTGGAGGAGGGAGACGCCATCGTCCACCTGGATCACGGCATCGGCATTTACCGGGGTCTGGTCAAACTCACCGTGGGCGCCGAGGTCAACGACTTCCTGGAGTTGGAGTACCAGGGGGGAGACCGCCTCTACCTGCCGGTGGACCGCCTCCACCTGGTGCAGAAATACCTGGGCGTGGACGGGGTCACCCCCCGCATCGAACGCCTGGGAGGTAAGTCCTGGGAACGCACCAAGAAAAAAGTCAAAAAGGCGGTGGAAAAGATCGCCCGGGAACTGGTGGAGCTTTATGCGGCTCGCCGGGTGCTGCCGGGCCATCATTTCTCGCCCCCGGACCCGGTTTTCCGGGAGTTTGAGGCCAACTTCGAATATGAGGAGACCTCCGACCAGCTCCAGGCCATCCAGGAAGTCTTAGGGGACATGACCGCGGACAAGCCCATGGACCGGTTGATCTGCGGGGATGTGGGCTACGGCAAGACCGAAGTGGCCCTGCGCGCCGCTTTTAAAGCGGCCATGGACGGCAAACAGGTGGGGGTGCTGGTGCCCACCACCGTCCTAGCGGAGCAGCACTACGATACTTTTGCCCGGCGGCTGGCTCCTTATCCTTTGGAGGTCCAGGTCCTGAGCCGTTTTAAATCCCCGAAGGAGCAGAAGCGCATCCTGGCAAATCTGGAGCAGGGCCGGGTGGACATCATCATCGGCACCCACCGTCTGGTGCAGAAAGACGTGGTCTTCCATGACCTGGGGCTGGTGATCGTGGATGAGGAGCAGCGCTTCGGAGTGCGCCAGAAAGAAAAGATGAAGGAGTGGCGCCGGACGGTGGACGTCCTGACCCTCACCGCCACTCCCATCCCCCGCACCTTGCAGCTTTCCCTCACCGGGCTTCGGGAATTAAGCGTGATCAATACCGCGCCGGAGAACCGCCGCTCCATCCGCACCTATCTCTGCCACCCGGAAAGGGCGGTGATCCAGGCGGCCATCCGCCGGGAACTGGCCCGGGGCGGCCAGGTTTTTTTCATGCACAACCGGGTGCGCACCCTGGGAAGGTGGACCCGCCAGGTCCAGGAAATGGTGCCGGAAGCCCGGGTGGCCATGGCCCACGGCCAAATGGCGGAACGGGACTTGGAGAAGGTCATGCGCCGCTTCAGCCGGGGGGAGGTGGACGTCCTCATGTGCACGGCCATTATCGAGGCCGGGCTGGATATCCCCGCGGCCAATACCATTATCATCAACCGGGCCCATACCCTGGGGCTGTCCCAACTCTATCAGCTCCGGGGCCGGGTGGGGCGCAGCCAGGCCCAGGCTTACGCCTATCTCCTGGTCCCCGGGGAGGCCGGGCTGTCCACCGAGGCCCAAAAGCGTTTGAAGGCCCTGATGGAATTCACGGAACTGGGCTCCGGCTTCAAAATCGCGCTCCACGATCTCCAGATCCGAGGCGCGGGCAATCTCCTGGGACAGGCCCAATCGGGCCACCTGGCGGAGGTGGGCTACGAACTCTATTTGCAACTCCTGGAGCAGGCCATCAAAGAGTTCAAGGGGGAGGCCCGGGAAGAGCCGCTGTCCGATCCGGAGATCCGCCTGCCCGTGGCCGCTTATCTCCCCGAGGATTACGTGCCGGATATCCAGCAACGCTTAGCCCTCTACCGACGTCTGTCGGACCGGCTCTCCCCGGAGATGGTCCAGGAATTGGAAGAGGAACTGCTGGACCGTTTCGGTCCTCTGCCCTTGGAAGGACGGAATCTCCTGGAAGTAGTGCGGGCCAAAAATCAGCTGCGGCGGCTGGGCATTAAACGCCTGGATTTGCAGGACAGCTTTGCGGTGCTCCAGTTCGCCCAGCCCGAGCGCCTTAGTCTGGAGCGGTTGCTGGCCCTGCTCAAGAAGCGGCCGGAGACCTTCCGCCTCACTCCCGATCAGTCCTTGAGGATGCGCCTTCCGGAGGATACGCCGTTTGTGCGATTGCAAAATTGCTTGAAAGAAGTGGAGACATTTGTTAAGGCTGATGAAGAGGAATTAATGAGATGAAAAAGTTGGATCTGAAAATATTGGTTTGTCTGGCCGTTTGCCTGGCCCCCTGGTTTTTAGCGGTTCCCTCTAAGGCGGAGATAGTGGACCGGATTGTGGCGGTGGTCAATGATGACATTATTACCTTGTCGGAGTTGGATCGGATGACCAGAATGATACAAGCCGGCCGCAACATTAACCTTAAATCGAAGGAGGGCCGGGCCCTGAGACGGGAAATGCTGGAAGCCTTGATTGACCGGAGACTGGCGCATGCCGAGGCTAAACGCCGGGGTATCACCGTCTCGGACAAAGAACTTGACCAGGCCATGGAGGATTTCAAGAAAAAAAATCACATCCCGAATGATGAATCCTTAAAGAAGGAACTGGCTAAAAACGGGATGACTTACAAGGAAATGCGCCAAGAGTTGGCGGACCAGATACAGCAGGAGCGTCTGGTCTTTATCGCTATGGGGGCCAAAAAGACCGAGGTCCCCGAAGCCGAGGTGCGCCGTTTTTATGAGGAGAATTTCCGGAAAAGCACCGGTAACCAGGTGCATCTCCGTATGATTACCTTGCCTTATCCCCCCGACACCTCCGCCGGACAAAAGGAGGAGGTCAAACAAAAGGCGGAGGGCGCGCTCAAGGACTTGCGCCTGGGTAGGTCCCTGGCAGAGGTCCAACAGAAGTATTCACTCACCAGCCAGGATTTGGGGTTTATCAACCAGGCTGACCTGAATCCCAAACTCGGGGAAGTAATCAACAAGCTGCGGCCCGGAGAGGTAGCTCCCATCGAGACCCCCCAAGGTTTCCAATTAATGGTCCTGCAAGGGCGGCGCTCCGGCAAGCCTCCCACCTATGAAGAGGCGGCCCCGCAAATCCGCAGGATGCTTGAAAGTCAGATCATGCAAAAGAAATTTGTGGAATGGGTTAAGACCCTGCGGGGAAAGGCCCATATCAAGATTATGCTGTGAGCCGTAAGCAGTGTTGTTCTGGTTCCCACCCACCTCTCGGTATGGATAAATCTGATTGGTGCTGGCAGAAAGCTGAAAATCATTGACTACCGAAGATCGCAAATCGAAGAGCGCGGGCCAGGTCGCCGTGGCGGACATCGCCCGCTTGGCCGACTATGTGGGCCGGTTGGTGGCTATTAGGGGTTGGGTCCACCATCTCCGCTCCAGTGGCAAGGTGCGGTTTCTGGTGGTCCGGGACGGCACCGGCTTGGTCCAGGGAGTGCTGGTGAAAGGGCAACTCCCGGAGGCGGACTTTACCGCCTTCGACCGGCTCACCATCGAATCCTCCCTGATCCTGGAGGGTAGGGTGCGCCCCGAATCCCGGGCCCCCGGCGGCTATGAACTGGAGGTCACCCGGGTCGAACCCCTGGACCTGGCCGAGGATTACCCCATCTCCCCCAAAGAGCACGGGGTGGCCTTTCTCATGGACCACCGTCACTTGTGGCTCCGGTCTCCCCGGCAACAGGCCATTCTCCGGGTGCGGGACGAGGTCTGCCGGGCCTGCCGGGACTTTTTTCATTCCCGGGGCTTCATCCTGGTGGATACTCCCATCCTCACCCCCACCGCCTGCGAAGGCACCACCAGCCTCTTTGAAACCGACTACCTGGATCGGGGCAAGGCCTACCTGTCCCAGAGCGGCCAACTTTATTTGGAAGCCGCGGCCATGGCCCTGGGACGGGTTTATTGCTTCGGACCCACTTTCCGGGCGGAAAAGTCCAAGACCCGGCGCCACCTCACGGAATTCTGGATGGTGGAGGCGGAGGCCGCGTTTTACACCTTGGAGGACGTCATGGAACTGGCGGAGGGCCTGGTGAGCTACGCGGTCTCCCGGGTTCTGGCCCATCATCGCCGGGAACTGGAGACCCTGGAGCGGGATCCGACCTCTTTAGAGGCTGTGGTTCTCCCCTTCCCCCGGATCAGCTATGGCGAAGCCCTGACCCGCCTTCAGGAGATGGGCAAGGCCATGGCTTGGGGCGAGGATTTCGGGGGCGATGAAGAGACCGTCATCTCCCAGGCCTTTGACCGGCCGGTGCTGGTCCACCGCTATCCCCGTTCTTGCAAGGCCTTCTATATGGAAGCGGACCCGGAGGCGCCGGAGTTGGCCCTCTGTGTGGATATGCTGGCCCCGGAGGGTTACGGGGAGATCATCGGCGGCTCACAAAGGGTGGCGGATCTGGAGACCCTGCTGGCCCGCCTGGAAGAGCACCAGCTGCCCCGGGAACCCCTGGAATGGTACCTGGACCTGCGCCGCTTCGGCAGTGTGCCCCACGGCGGCTTCGGCTTAGGCATCGAACGATTGGTAGCCTGGCTCTGCGGCCTCAAACACGTGCGGGAGGCCATTCCCTTCCCCCGCCTCCTGGACCGGCTGTATCCGTGAGGGGGAGATTTTTGGCCAAGGGGACCGGGGTCACGGACCTCCACCCCTCCCCCGACCCCCTTCCTTTCCTGGATGGTGATTTGCTGAAATCCGAAAACCGCCTTTTAACATTTACACCTTTGTCGGGTCTAAATTTGTGAAGCCCATGAGGATTGCCGATGACTGACCCCCAGCTCGTGGCCCGGGCGCAAGAGGGTGATCTCCCGGCCTTCGAGGAACTGGTAATAAAGTATCAGCGGGAAATATACGGTTTGGCCTACCGGCTGGTGCTGGATGCGGAGGAGGCCAAAGACTTGACGCAACAGGCGTTTATGCAGGCGTTCGTTCACATCAAGGGCTTTCGCCAGCAGGCGCAGTTTAGGACCTGGCTTTTCCGGATCGCCATCAATCAATGTTACAATTACTTGAAAAACAAGAAGAAGTTCGGTGATCCGGTGGATGCGGAGGATTTCCTCCTGGTGGGCAAGGACTCTCCGGAGGAGGATCTGATCGCCCAAGAGGAACGCCGGCGTCTCTATGCCGCCTTAACCCGCCTGCCGGCCAAGCAGCGGGCGGTCATTACCCTGAAACTGGAGCAGGGTCTCTCTTATGAGGAAATCAGCCGGGTTTTGGGAGGCACTGCCGGCGCCGCCCGGGTCAATTATTGCCAGGCCATTAAAACCCTGAAGAAATATCTGAAAGACGAGGACGAACATGAAGTGGCGGTGCGCTCTTATCCAAAGATGGTTACCCGCGTATCCCGACGGTGATCTCCCCGCTTTTTGGCGGAAGATGGTGGGGTCTCATCTGGCAAGGTGTCCGGCCTGTCGGGAGGAGTTAGCGGAAGTGGAAGAGGTGGTCAGGAGGGTCAAGACCGCGGCCGTCGTGGCCCCGGAACCGCAATTCTGGCAGAACTTCAATCGGGAGTTGCACTTAAAGCTGGCCCAGAGCACCCCTGCTCCACCGCCGTCCCGGTCTACAAAATTGCCTTATTATCTGCTGGGGGCCCCGGCTTTGGCGGCGCTGCTGATTTGGGTCGCCCTAGGTTACTTTAATCCGGAGCGGCCTCTTATGGCTCCACCCGCCCAGATGGCCAAACAGGATAAGGCTTCGGAGAAAACGGCCGCCAAGCCCCGGGTCACGGCGCCCGCCCCGGAGACCCTGGGTGCCGTCGTCTTTGTAACCCAGAATGGGGAGGAGATGCCTCCAGATGACAACCTGATGGGCCTCCGCGGTGATCTTGATTCCACCTTGGCCGGAATGACGGAGAAGGAAAAGGAGACTTTCCTGAAAAGGTTGCGCCGGCACGAAAAGGATGGCTCATGTCTAAGAAAAAGTTTGACAATCTTTTGGGCCTAATCCTGGCGCTAGCGGCTGCGGTCGCCTTGACCTTTACCCCGGCCCAGGGAGGCAGGGCCAGCTTCCAAGAACAGTTTCTAGAAATTAAACGCAAGCAATTGGGGCCGGAACTAGGTGTGAGCCAACAGACCGTGGACCAGCTCCTGAGGATCGAACAGCGCTACCAAGCCAAGCGGCAAAAATTATTCCAGGACTCCAGGGCCGATTTCCAGCGCCTGCGGCAGGCCATTTACCGCCCCTCACCGTCGCCCCAAGAAGTGAAAAACATCCTCAGCGCCATCAAAGGGAAGTTGCGAGAATCACAAAATTTACACCAGCAACAGATCCAAGAAGAAGAGAAACTGCTGACTCCAGTGCAATTAGCGCGTAATATCTTGTACCATAGAAAATTGTTGCGGGAAGCCCAGAGTATTAAGGGAAAAAATTCCAGGAAAACCGCGCCTTTCCGTCCACCGTCGAGCCCCCGGGAGATTCAGGTTTCCCGGAGGGCTGGAAGCAGCCAGGATTCCGCCGGTGCGTTTCCAGAAAAGAGCGCTTATCCGGAAAAGGAAGCACCCATCATGGGCCAGCAAGCCCAGTTGGAGAAATCCCTGGGTGTGAATCGGCAGACTGTGGCGCAACTCCTGCAAATCAGGGAGCGTTATCATCCTTGGCGCCGGCAGTTGATCAGCGCCGCCAAGAATGAATTTCAGCAGCTGGAGGAGATGATGCGCCGGCAACATCCCGCCGAGCAGGAAGTAAAGAATATCCTCAACAATATCAGACAGAAAGAACAAGAGATGCAAGACTTGAAACAACGTCAGGACGAGGAGGAGATGGCGATTCTCAATCCGGTGCAACAGGGCCGCTACCTGATGTTTCTCATAGCCTTGCGCCAGCAGAAGGTTAAAGGCCCCCGGAGCCATAGTCTCCCCGCCGACGGCGGCTTTGGGACCAGGCCCGCGGGTAACGCCCCCCCTGGGAGGTACCCCGCGGCCCGTTGAGGCCCCTGGCGGAATGAATAGCGAAAAAAGCTTAGTACAGGATTTCATAAGTATACTAACGTATCAATTTCCATTTTCTGCGTTATCTCTGCGTCCTCTGCGTCTCTGCGGTGAATCTTCTTCTCTGTTAACCGCAGAGACGCAGAGAACGCTGAGGATACGCAGAGAAAAGCCTTCCGCTAAGGGTTCAAAATACGTTACCGAATTTATGAAACGTTGTACTTAGGCCCGGAAGCCCGGGAATGAAGAGGGGAATTGGGGGATCAAAATCCTGGAGTTCCTCTCTTTTTTTGGACTTGCCAAGAGCGGCGCGGTAAAGCTAAAATATGCGGGGTGTGCCGGAGTGGTGGAATTGGTAGACGCAGGGGACTCAAAATCCCCCGGGCCTTGCGCCTGTGCGAGTTCGAGTCTCGCCTCCGGCACCAGTTTTACAGAATCTCCAGCAGCAGGGAAAGGGCTGGACCAGAGCAATTGGCAAAGGGAATTTGCCGGTTATCTGAACGGAGGAAATCCTGTTGCCAAGGTTGGTCTGCCCTGTCTGCGGCTCATCCAGGCTCCAGCGGAGCCGCACCCGGCCAGGAAAGGAAAGGTTTCTTAAACGCCTGGGCTTAAAGGCATTCCGTTGCCGGGCAGATGGATGCCGTTGGCGTGGGTTGCTCAACCCCTATCCCCTGGCGGCAAGACTGAAAGATTTCTATAATTGTAATTACCGCTCCGTTTGGGTAGTTATCGGGTTTATTGCGCTATTATTAATTATCTTTCTGACAGTGGTAGGCCTAATTAGTTCTTGCTAGGCAAGCATATCCCCTACACCTCTAATACCCTCATTAACCTGGATTCCCTGCCCGTATTATTTTTGGGAGGCTAATTATTCCCCATGAAAAAAATTATTGCTCTGTTAATCGGCATCTCCGTGGCCGTGCTTCTGATGGTGGCCGCACCGGTGGGCGCGGCAGATCTCAGGATTCTTTATGTCAATGATTTCCATGGGTTTGCCGAACCCTACAAGTCCGTGGGCTCCCAGGAGGTCTTGGGAGGAGCGGCTTATCTGGCCGCGGCAGTAAATAAGCTCAGGAAGGAAAAGCCTTCCCTGCTGCTGGCCGCGGGGGATATGATCCAGGGCAACAGTTGGGCCAATCTCTCCCGGGGCGAATCCTCCATCGCCCTGATGAACCTGATGCACTTCGACGCCATGGTGGTGGGCAACCACGAGTTTGATTTCGGCCAGAAGGTCCTGAAGAAAAGGATCGCCCAGGCCCGCTTTCCGGTGTTGGGAGCCAACGTGGAGGGCTTTAAAGACGGGCTTAAGCCCTTTATCATCAAAAAAATCCAGGGATTGAAGGTAGCTATTATCGGGTTGGTCACCCCGGATACCCCCCAATCCACTCATCCCCGCAATGTTGCGGGCCTGAAATTTCTCCCCCCCGCAGTAGCCGTGGAAAAGTACCTGCCGCAACTCAAAAAGCAGGCGGACCTGGTTATCGTCCTCTCCCATCTCGGCTACCAGGCGGACCGAAAATTGGCGGCCCAGGTGCCGGGAATCGGGGTCATTGTGGGGGGGCATTCCCATACCAAGCTGCTTGAGCCCGCGGTGGTGGGCGAAACCATCATCGTCCAGGCCTGGGAGCATTTTAAGGCCCTGGGGGTCCTGGACCTGACGCTTAAAGAAGGCAGAATCACCAACTTCAGCGGCCACCTGGAGATGATCAAGCCGGTCCCGGGCCGGGCAGATAAGGCCGTGGCCCGTCTGGTGCAAAGATACGAACAAAAGGTTAATAAAATTTTGGGGCAAAAAATCGGCGTGACCGCCGTGGACCTGGATGGCGAACACGTGCGGCAGCGGGAAACCAACCTGGGGGACTTCCTGGCCGATGTCCTCCGGAAGACCGCAGGCGCGGACGCGGCCATCATCAACGGCGGCGGCATCCGCACCAGCATCCCTAAAGGGGAGATCACGATCAAAGAAGTGTACGCGGTCCTGCCCTTTGATAATTATCTGGTGGCCATCAAACTCACCGGCAAGCAGATCAAAGAAGCCCTGGAACACGGCGTCTCCGGGATCGAGGCCGGTGAGGGCAGGTTTCCCCAGGTCTCCGGCCTTACCTTTACCTATAGCCGCCGGGCCCCGGTAGGCTCCAGGGTTAAAGAAATCCGCATGGGCGGGGCGCCCCTCGACCCCCAAAAGGAGTACGTGGTGGCCACCAACGACTTTATGGCCGCTGGCGGGGATGGCTACCAATCCTTCGGCGACGCCCTGAAGTCTTCCCGGGATTTCGCCAATATCGGCGGCGCCCTCAAGGGGGAGAAACTGGTTTACAACGACGCTGGCCGCTGGCTGCGGACCGTGGTGATCGATTATATCCGGGAGCAAAAAGAGATTGCCCCCAAGGTGGACGGACGTGTCAAAGAAACGGATTAAGTGGGGGAGTGGGGCAGCCGGGGAGAATAAAGCGGGGTTTCTCCCGCCTGTCCCCCTTCCTTCACGCCTCCCCCCGCATTTTCTGACTAAAAACTAACAACTGACAACTGTATTAAAATGCGCGTCTATGTGAATGATGAGCCTCTGGAGTTGCTTCCGGGCATGACCGTCAGGCATGCCTTGATCAAAGCCGGGCTTTTTAAAAGAGTTGAGGCCGGTCAGAAGGTTTATGACGAGTGGGGCAATGAATTGGGGCTGGCCGGCGCCCTGGCTGCGGATATGAAAATTTGGGTCAGATGAGAGGAGAAGGAGACCATGGCGGAGATCGAACTGCCGGAACCGGAGGAACTGGAGGAAAAGAAAGGCAAACCCTTTGCCAAACGGGTGGCCCTGACCACCGCGATTTTCGCGGTCTTTTTGGCCATCACTTCCCTGGGGGGGAGCAACGCAATGAAAGAGATGCTCCTGGCCCAGCAGCAGGCCTCGGACCAATGGGCCTTTTACCAGGCCAAGGTGATCCGTGAGCACCTCTATCGCCAACAAAAAGATCGTCTGGAAATCGACCTCCTGGAGCGCCAGGACACCTTGAAGCCGGACATCAAGAACAGTCTGGAAGCGTACTTGAAGAAATTGGCCGGGGAAGAAAAACGATATAATACCGAGAAAAAAGACATTAAGAAAGAAGCGGAAAAGTTCGAGCACGAACGGGATATCAACCGGGCCAAAGACCCCTATTTCGACTACGCCGAGGTGCTGCTCCAGATCGCCATTGTCATGGCCTCCATCTCTATTTTGGCCACCTCCCGGGCCATGTTTATCTTTTCCTTGGTGGCCGCGTCTTTAGGGGCCGTGCTCTCCTTGAACGGCTTTCTATTGCTCTTCCGTCTGCCTCTCTTCCATTAAAAAGTCTCTGGGAAACTATAGGCTAAGGGGGGAGGACAGCCGGAGCCAGTAGTAAGCAGGGGCTCAAGGTGGACCTATCGGTCTTTTATTTCTCCTCCCCCCGCTGCTTTCCCGTCCCTCCCCCGCAACACCTCTTTAATAACAATTCGCATTCAAAGGACGTTGAACTGTAGGGGCGAACCTTGTGTTCGCCCGTGGCTTCGGGGCGAACACAAGGT
>JBMORF010000075.1:0-49745 GCA_049322315.1 Thermodesulfobacteriota bacterium
GAGGCAGCAAAACCGAAATATCGTGGAATATATGATGGCGGCTATCCAAGCTCATCGGACCGGTCAACTTGCTCCGTCTCTTCTACCCGTGCATCTGCTGTTTGCAGAGGCGGCCTGAACGATTACAGAGAAGCAAGGGGAAACTGGCCCCCCTCTCCTACCCCCGGAAGCCACAATTGCCCTCTTAAGAGATAATAAGCAGCTCTTATAAGATCGGACTGTGCGAAAGCGCACATCAGAATCCAGTTGGGCCAATCTTTAGATTCCTCCCAATTGTAGGTCAAAATTTCAGCAGTTTTTTCTTTCCCTAATGATAGCTCTAATGCCCCTTGGCCGCGGGGGAATGATGGAGGCAAGGAATTATTCATCAGGCCATAATAAATCGCTAAAGCATCAAATGCAGCTTTCGGATTTCTCCAAAGGTTTATACAAGTAAGTATTCCCTGATTATTGTTTGCTTCTTTTTTCTTACGGGCAATCAAGAGCACTTCACTCAAGCTGGTACTTTCGGAAAAATTCCAGCGCTCAGGGTCATGGCTAGCGACCAGATATTCTACAACATATTTCTTCCGCAACAGTTCCCGCGTAGGCTCCCAGGCTACTCCAGAAAGAAGCGCTTTCGGCAAAACTAGAGCCAAACGGCCTTCGGATTTAACATAACGGTCTGCTAGAGCCACGAACACAGCCGCCAGTCCTGCGGTAATATTGGTCTGCACTTGGAGATGCTTAACAAGATTCTTCAAAGCAGATTGCATCTTCGAACGCTCTTTTTCTGGAAAAGAGCCAAAAAGAAGGTTGCCAATGACACTCCGGGTGAATGGCGGGTTCATTACACAAAGGTCAAGGAGAGGAATGTTGACCTCCGTAAGCTCAATGTCTTTTTTCCCACCTACCTGTTTCGCTTCCAACCGTGCTCCGAATAAGTCCCTAATCCGAATATCTTTTCCTTTTAAAAATTCTAGGCTTCCTAAATATGCTTCTTTCCCACCCATGGGCAGATTAAAGAGATTCATTTTTTCAAAGGTAATTGCCGGAGCCCTTAGAGCCAAGGTGGAAGCTGTCAGGTGAGTTGCGGAAGGCAGAACATCGTAGCCAAAAATGATCTTCTCCGATAACACTCGAAAAATATCTGCAAAATCCGGTTTAATTCCGGCCTTGGCCGCAGCCCGCACATAATTATCCGTTAAGATGTCGGCTGCGGCCATGAGCAAGGTGCCGGTGCCGCACGCTAAATCGGCGATACGGAAATTCATCAAGTCATTGAAGTCATGCCAACGCAAAGGAAAATTTTCATCTTTAAGAGCAAGCTTCAATAGCAGGATAGCCGAAGGCACCCGGGTGTAATACGTAGCTAGATATTTCTTATCCGCCAGCAGCTTATGGTACACTCGCCCCATGAGGTCGTGACGTAGAGCCGCCCGTAGGATGACTATGCGCTGTGCTGCATCCGCAAGTAATTTTATCAGCGATACAGTATCGGCATGAACGGGCAATTCCCTCAAAAGTTCACGGGCCAGATTAAATATTGGATAGTAGTTGATCTGAAGAATTTCTCGCCATTGAGAACTGAAGGCGCCCATTGGGTTTTCTTCATCTTTAAGTTTATCCAAATTAGACACCCGGGGATCATGGTAAGCCAGTATTTGCTGGAATATCATTGCGTTGACGATAACCAGACTACTGATCCTGCTAACTGATTCGGCTTCAGCGGAACTGAGCTTTTCCTTCATTCCCCTGCCTCGTCTTTGGTTGCTTTCTTTCTTTTGGGAAGAGCGCGAATTCCTAAAATATTTGCAGCCTTTTGCGGAAAGCCAGGTATGGCGGCAAGTACCGGAGCGACCTTTTCTACCGCTTCGTCTAGAATTGATGCGGCGCGATTCACCACATCTTCTTGGAGCAATTTATCGAACGTGTTGTTGAGCATCTCGGGAAGTTGCTCAACATTTGCGGATGAAAAGCCAGTTTCCCCTGATTCATCCACTATCGCCACTTTTAACTGACAGTCTTCCAACTCCCTTTGCACTTGGTCAAATTTATCTATTTTTCTAAGAAAAGCAGGGTACACAACAGCCACACCAATATGGGCCAAACCTTCTTCTACCCGCTGGCGAGCAGAATCCAGGGCGCGCTCTTCGGCCTTGGGGGCATCTTCCACCTCTCCTTCGATGATCAACCGAAGACCTAAAAAAGATACCAACACATCGGGCATGCGCCGTTTGATTCCCGGTTTGGCTTTTAGAATTATCTCCGGTGCGGAAATGACTCCATGTCGTCCTAGAATCTGGGCCAGCAGCACATTTAACACCTCTTGCCGGAAACCGGTATCCATGATTTCTCCAAATATATGGAAAAGAACTTTTTCCCTGCTATAATTGCCCAAATGGGGAAGTTAGTCAAGAAACTATAACTTATCGTAATTTCAAAAATATTTGGAGGGTAGACAGGTTTTAGTCAGCTTTGATCGGTTCAAACGTTTTTCGTTGAATCTCCTGGACTTCTTCCTGCCCCGGCTCTGTCTTTTTTGCGGCGGGGTGGTGGCGGAGGAAGCGGCGGTGGCGGTCTGTCCGGAGTGCGCCGGGGGGATCGAGTGGGTGGCGAGCCCGGTCTGTCCTTGCTGCGGGGTGATGTTCCCCGTCGCGACAGGGGAGGACCGGCTCTGCGGTTCCTGCCGGACGGAGCCGCCCCCTTTTAGCCGGGCCCTGGCCGCGGCGGTCTATGAGGGGCCGGTGGCCCAAGCCGTTACCCGCTTCAAGTTCGGCCGGCAGATGGCCTATCTGCCGGTGATGCAGCACTGGCTGCAAGTCCCTAAATGTGCGGAGCTGGTGGCGGACGCGGACCTCCTGATTCCGGTACCTTTGCATCCCAAGCGTCTAAAGTACCGGGGCTTCAACCAGGCCCTGTTCCTGGCCCGGGCCTTCCCGGAGGTGGAGGTGGGCTTAGAGACCCTGGCCCGGGTGCGCTATACGGCGCCCCAGGTGGGGCTCAACCCCAAACAACGGCGGGACAACGTGCGCCGGGCCTTTGCCGTGCCCCGGCCGGCGGAAGTAAAGGGAAAAAACGTCCTGTTGGTGGACGACCTCTATACCACCGGGGCCACGGTTAAGGAATGCGCCCGGATGCTCAAGCGGGCCGGGGCCAAGAGGGTGGAGGTCCTCACCGTGGCCCGGGTCAGGCATGAATGAATGGATGCACCGCAGAGACGTAGAGACCACGGAGAATACTTTGGGGGAAAAGGTTAAAAGGGGAAGAGGGGAAAGGGGAAAAAACTATGGCACTTCAAGTCCTTTCCTTTTTCCTTTTTAGCCTTTTCCCCTTTTCCCCAATGCTGTTCACTTAGGCGTATCAAGATGAAAGGAAGTCATTTAAAATGTCATTCTGAGGGAGCCGGAGGCAAACGCAGAATCTCTAACTTCCTGGAAAAGCGGAGATTCTTCCCTCCGCTGCGCTCCGTTCAGAATGACATAACGTAGGGTGGGCACTGCCCACCGATTCCTAACCGCTTAAGTGAACCGTATTGCCCTTTTCCCCCAAAAAATCATTTGAGTTTTTGTGTTAAAATCTTTTCCATGACCGATTTCGACACCAACCATAAAGTAGTCAGCCGGGGGGCCGCGGCCCGCTGGGTCAAAAGGCTTCAGGCCCAGGGAGGCAAAGTGGTCTTTACCAACGGCTGCTTTGACCTGCTGCACTTAGGGCACGTGGGCTACCTGGAGGAGGCCCGCTCCCTGGGGGACGCCCTGCTGGTGGGGGTGAACACGGACGCTTCGGTCAAGCGCCTGGATAAAGACCCCAGCCGCCCCATCAACCCGGAAAAGGACCGGGCGGCGCTGCTGGCCGCCTTAGCCTGTGTGGACCGGGTGGTGCTCTTCGGGGAAGATACCCCTTTGGAGCTGATTACCGCGCTCCAGCCGGATATCCTGGTGAAGGGAGGCGACTACCGCCTGGAGGAGATTGTTGGCGGGGACGTGGTTTGGGGCCGGGGCGGCGAGGTCAAAGTTATCCCCCTGATTACCGGGTACTCCACCACCGCCCTGTTGGCCCGCATCCGTAAAGGGGAAGAAAAGCCGGAGACTTAAGGGAACCTGCGCCCCCCTCCAGCCGCAATATCTGCCTATTATCGGGGCAGTATGGGGCAGTTCTGACAAAATCACCCTGGCAAATCTTGCCCCTTGTCCAGCCTGCAAAATTCCGCCACTAGGCTAGCGCCATATACGGGTGACATCACTCCGCAGTCACAATCCCGGCAATAACCGGACTCTCCGGTTGCCCTTTCTACTGCCGGGTATTCCTCTCTGCCCATAATAAGCAGGCTTATCAGGAAGAAACCTAACGGCACTCCTACTACCACGCCCAAACAAAAAGCAATCATTGCTTGGCTCTTTTTTGGGTCTCGCTTCCTTATGCAATTTTGTTTCCCCCTTTGGGTTTAAGGTTAATCACTGTTCATTGTTTTGTCTATATAATATTTCGATCATATTATAATTCACCCCAATAAAATTGGAGCCCCGGTCTAACCGGTAAGAAATTACTAATTTCCCCGGCGAGATAAAGCCTCATGATTAGGCCGCCCCTCTGTCCACTTTCAAGAACCCTGACCGGTCCCGACTCTGGATTTATGGACGGAGTTCTGATATTTTGGGTGGCAATGCGAACCAGGCCCTTTGAGGGGGTGGGTATTTGGCTCTGAAACGTCAGCAGCTCATAATTCCGGCAGTTCTGGTGGTGGCGGCCCTCCTCGCCTATTTTCTGTACTTCCGCAACCGGGACCTCAATCCCGACATCCTGCGTCTCTCCGGCCATATCGAAGCCACGGAGACGGACCTGAGCTTCAAGGTGCCCGGCAAGATCAGCGCCATTAATTTCCAGGAAGGCGATGAGATTAAAACCGGGCAGACCGCGGCCGTGTTGGAGGATAAGGACCTTAAGGAAGACATGGCCCAGGCCGAGGGGGCTGCTGCCGCGGCCCGGGCCAATCTGGCCAAACTCCTGGCCGGAAGCCGGCGCCAGGAAAAGAAGGAATCCTCCGCGGCGGTGGCCCAGGCCCAGGCGGATCTGGTGGATAAGCAAAGGGATTTCCGCCGTATGGAGGGCCTCTTTAAGCGGGGCACGGTCTCCGGGCAGACCCGGGATAAGGCCGAAGCCGCCTTTCTCATTGCCAAAGAAGCCCTGCGCCGGGCCCAGGAAAAATACAGCCTGGTGCTGGAAGGCCCCCGGAAAGAAGATATCGCCGCGGCCCGGGCCGAGGCGGCCCGAGCGGAAGCGGCCCTGGCCCTGGCCCACACCCGTCTGGGCTACGCCACCATCACTTCTCCCATCAACGGCGTGGTGCTGGTGCGCCCCATGGAGCCCGGGGAAGTGGCGGCCATCGGCTCCCCGGTCCTCACCCTGGGTGACCTGGACAACGCTTATTTTGAGGGCTATATCCCTGAAACCGACCTGGCCAAGGTCCGTTACGGCCAGCAGGCGGAGATCACCACCGACAGTTACCCGGGGAAAAAATATCCGGCCCGGGTCTATTTTGTCTCTTCCAAGGCCGAGTTCACCCCCAAGACCGTGGAGACCCATAAGGAGCGGGTGACCCTGGTTTATCGCACCAAAATCCGGGTGGAAAACAAAGACCATTCCTTAAAACCGGGCATGCCCGCCGATGCCGTTATCTTCCTTAACGACAAAAAACCCCGCTGAGCCGGCCATCCGGACCCAGGGCTTAAGCAAACGCTTCGGCTCCCTGGTGGCGGTGGATAACTTCAGCCTGACGGTGGCCCCGGGGGAGTCCTTCGCCCTGGTGGGACCGGACGGCGCGGGCAAGACCACCACCATCCGCCTGCTCTGCGGCATCATGGACCCGGACGGCGGCCGGGCCACGGTATTGGGCTTCGATACCGTGAAGGAGGCGGAACCCTTAAAGGAACAGATCGGCTATATGCCCCAGCGATTCGGCCTTTACGACGATCTCACCGTGGCCGAAAATATCGCCTTCTACGCCGACATTTACCGGGTGCCCCGGGCCGAGCGCCAGGCCCGGGTGCCGGAGCTTTTGGCCTTCTCCAACCTGGCCCCCTTCCAGGACCGCCTGGCCGCCAACCTTTCCGGGGGCATGCGCCAAAAGCTGGGCCTGGTCTGCGCCCTGATCCACACCCCCCGGCTTTTGATCCTGGATGAACCCACCTTCGGGGTGGACCCCGTGTCCCGGCGGGAGTTCTGGCAGATCCTCTATGAGCTGCAGCGCACCGGCATGACCATCTTTCTCTCCACCGCCTACATGGACGAGGCGGAGCGGGCCCACCGGGTGGGCTTGATGCACCGGGGCCGGCTGCTGGTGGCCGACACCCCGGGGGCCATCAAGGCCACCTTTGAGGGGGAGCTCCTGGAGGTGCGGGCGGATGATTTGCGCGCGGCCCGGAAAATCCTGGTCCCCCTCCCCGAGGTGCGCCAGGTCCTGGCCATGGGGGACCGGCTGATGGTCACCGTGGCGCGGCAAGAAGAGGCCCTAGCCCCCCTGACCACGGCCTTAAAGGCCGGGGGGTTGACCGGCGTCAGCATCGTCCCCGCGGAACCGGCCCTGGAGGAGATGTTCGTGCAGATCGTGCGCGGGGAGGAGGAATGCAGGGGTCAGGGGCCAGGGGCCAGGTAGAATCAGACTATAACAGACAATCTGGTTTTAATAATGCCAAGCGAAAAGGCTATAGTGGTCCAAAACCTCACCCGGGATTTCGGCAAATTCCGGGCTGTGGACCGGGTAAGTTTCGAGGTGCGCAAGGGAGAAATTTTCGGCTTCCTGGGACCCAACGGCGCGGGCAAATCCACCACCATCCGCATGTTGAACGGCCTGCTGCTGCCCACCAGCGGCGGCGGCTCCGTAGCCGGCTATGACATCGTCCGGGAAACGGAGGCCATCAAACAGCACATCGGCTACATGTCCCAGCGCTTTTCCCTTTATGAAGACCTGACCGCGGAGGAAAACCTCACCTTCTTCGGGGGCGTCTACGGCCTGCCCCCGGCCCAGCTCCGGGACCGGGCCGAGGAATCCCTGCGCCAGGTGGGCCTGCTGGACCGGCGCCGGGAGATGACTCGCAACCTGGCCTTAGGCCTCAGGCAGCGCCTGGCCCTGGCTTCGGCCATCTTGCACGAGCCTCCCATTCTCTTTCTGGACGAACCCACCAGCGGGGTGGACCCCATCTCCCGGCGCAACTTCTGGGATTTGATCTACGGCCTGGCGGAAAAGGGCGTCACCGTGCTGGTCACCACCCATTACATGGACGAAGCCGAATTTTGCGACGAACTGGTGCTCATCTACCAGGGCAGGCTCATCGCCCGGGGCACCCCCCGGGAATTGAAAGCCGGGGTGCCCGAAGAGATCGTCGCCGTCTTCCCGGAGCGCCTGGGGGAGGCCCTGGAAGCGATCCGCCAATTGCCCCAGGTAACGGAGGCCGCGGTCTTCGGCGACGGCCTGCACGTGGCCACCACCCAGGCGGAGGCGGCGGAAGCGGCCATAAAGGAGACCCTGGCCGCCCAGGGCATCGGCATCCGCCGCCTGGGCCGGGTGGAGCCGAGTTTGGAGGACGCGTTTATTTCATTGATTGAACGGGCGGGGAATAAGTAGAGATTAGAGCTTGCCATTTTTCATTCATTTCTGCTATTCGTTAATCACCAATAATCAGAACATTGAAGAGGGTATGAATATGAAAGTAAAAAAACTATCAGTAAACAATTTTCGTGGAATTCACCATATGGAAATAGAACTACAACCAGACATAAATATTCTAGTAGGTGAGAATGGCGCTGGAAAATCAAGCTTAATTGACTTATTGGCAATACTTTTGTCTAAATTAATCGGCAGAATACAATCTTCACAAGGAACAGGGAGATTTTTTTCAGAATACGATATTAAAATAGGATTTACAGAAACCTATAATACAATAGTTGTAGAGTTTATGAGTGAGCAGGTAGAATGGGAAGTTACCAAAACCAGGAAAGGTATAAAAAAACAGAGAATTACTAACTTATCTGAAATAAAAAATATAGTTAGTAAGATTGAATCACTTTTCGTGGAGGATGAAGATGCCAGCTTTCCGGTAGTAGTGCTCTATTCGGTTAATAGAGCTGTACTTAATGTTCCATTGAGAATTAAAACACGACATGATTTTTATCAATTGGCTGCCTATGATCAAGCGTTATCCTCCCAAGGCCGGAATGATTTCCGTCTTTTTTTCGAGTGGTTTCGTAAACGCGAGGACTTGGAGAACGAAAGTGCCAGATATAGGATGGATAAAACCCGGCCTCGGGGATGGGAATTTCCAGACAGACAGCTTGAGGCAGTGCGGCAAGCCATAGCTAACCTGATGCCGGGATATGGCAGTCTGAAAGTGCGACGCTCCCCTTTAAGAATGACTTTAGAAAAACATGGAAATGAGTTCCGGATCGACCAGCTTTCCGACGGCGAGAAATGTCTCATCGCTATGGTAGGGGATATGGCGCGTCGTTTGGCTATCGCCAACCCCGCATTAAAGAATCCACTTGAAGTTGAAGGAGTATTTCTTATTGATGAAATTGATCTACACTTGCACCCTGCATGGCAGAGAAAAGTAATTCCAAGACTCACTGAGACCTTCCCCAACTGCCAGTTTATTGTCTCGACGCATTCTCCCCTGGTGATTAGCCATGTCGAAGCCGAGAGCGTTTTCCTTTTGACTGTGACCGAGGATAACATTGAGTGGAGCAAGCCAGAGTCTAGTTATGGCATGGAAGCCTCATCCATTCTTGAAGATGTGATGAACGTTCCATCTAGGCCAAAAGAGGTTAAAGATGAGTTCAATAAGATATTTGTTGCAATAGATGAAGGAGACTTGGATAAGGCTCGTAATTTGATCAATAAGCTTAAAGAAAACATCCCTTTTGATTACGATTTGGTAAAAGCCGAGATGCTCATGAAACGAAAGGAGCGTATCGGTAAATGAAATATATTATAAAGGGAATAGAGCCCCAGGAGTTTACAGGCTGGAAGGCATTAGCTAATGAAGATTGGGCCCCTACATATGGTGAATTGAGAGGGGTTGAAAAACGGGTGGTCCATGAATCGCTGTGGCATGAGCAAGGGGGTCTTTGCTGTTATTGCGAGAATTCTATAGGTATTGAAGATAGCCATATTGAACATTTTCGTCCGCAAAATGATCCTGCTGTCGATCCTCTGGATTATGGCAACATGCTTTGTTCGTGTCAGCAAAAGGATAAGAAGAAGGCTCCGCAACATTGTGGGAAAAAAAAGGGAGGATGGTTTGACTCTAACCTCCTAATATCTCCGCTCGACCCAACCTGTGAAGATCGTTTCGCGTTTGCCGCAGATGGGAGTATACGCGCAAAGAATGCCGATGATGAGGCCGCGGAAATCACAATAAAAAAGCTAGAACTTGATTGCTATAAGTTGCAGAGACTCCGTAAAGCCGTAATAGATGGCTTCTTAAAAGATGATCTCAATGATGAAGAAATGAAAGAATTAGTCTTGGCATGGCTTGGACCGGATAATAATGGGCTTTTTGGGGCCTTTTATACTACTGTAACATATCTTTTTGGCCAGTGGCTTATTGAAACATAAAGATATAACTTCCTCCCTCAGAAAAAAACACCAAACCATGGACTTCATCCGCACCTGGGCGGTCTTTCGCAAAGAGCTGATCCACATCCGCCGGGATCTGCCCAGCCTCATCCAGGTGATCCTCCTGCCGGTGATGATGCTGCTGTTGAACGGCTATGCCCTGACCTTCGACCTCAAAGACGTGCCTTTGGCCGTCCATGACCAGGAGCAAAGCCGGGTCAGCCAGGATTTTCTCCAAGGCTTCCGGGGGACTCGTTATTTTCGTATCTATAGTGCCGTCAACAGTTATCAAGAGATTGCCGACCTGATCAATACCCGTCAGGTGAAGCTGGCCCTGGTGCTGCCCTTTGATTTTTCCCGGTCCTTAAAAACCGGCCAAAGCGTTAAGGTCCAGGCCATCATCGACGGCACCGACGCCAATACCGCCAACCTGATCATCGGCTATCTCCAGGGCATCGTCTCCGGGTACAGCCAAAACGTCGTGGTGGAGCGGCTGCGGCTCCAGGGCTTCACCCGCCTGGAAATCCCCCTCAAGAGCGACTCCCGGGTCTGGTACAACGAGGACCTGGAGTCCCGCAACTTCATCGTCCCCGGCCTCATCGCCATCATTATGACCATGGTGGGCGCGCTCCTCACCGCCTTGTGCATCATCCGGGAAAAGGAACGGGGCAGCTTTGAGGGCCTGATGGGCACGCCTTTGAAAAAGTGGGAATTGATCCTGGGGAAACTGGGTCCTTATTTTCTGGTGGGCATGGTGGACATGTTCATCGCCATGGCCATGGGGGAGTTTCTCTTCCAGGTCCCCTTCCGGGGTAACGTCTTGCTGTTCATTTTCCTGGCCGCGCTCTTCATGCTGGTAGTCTTGGGGCAGGGCCTCCTCATTTCGGTCATTGCCCGGAACACCCTGGACGCCTACCAGATGGCCATGCTCACCACTTTTTTACCGGCCTTCTTGCTTTCCGGGGCCGTGTTTGCGGTGCGCCAGATGCCTCCGGCCCTGCAGGTGGCTTCTTATTTTGTCCCCGCCACCTACCTGGCCACCATCAGCAAGGGCATCTACCTGAAAGGCATCGGCCTGGACATCCTCTGGCCCGAGGCCCTGATGCTCGCGGTTTTTGCCGCGGCGTTCCTGCTGATTGCGGGCCGCAATCTGGTGAAGAAGATCCGGTAACTATGAGGCTGAGACGCATTTATTATCTTCTGGTCAAAGAGTTCATCCAGGCGGTCAGGGACCCCCGGCTGCGCATCTTTCTGTTTTTGCCTCCCCTGATCCAACTGCTGACATACGGCTATGCCATCAACTTTGACATCAAAAATATCCGCACCGCCATCTTTGACGAATCCCGCACCCCCCAGAGCCGGGCCCTGATCAACCGCTTTGCGTCCAATCCCTATTTCAACCTGGATTATTACCTGGGCCACTCCGGGCAGGTGCGGGACCTCCTGGACCGGGGCCAGGTGTCTTTTGCCCTGCGTCTTTCTTATGACTTCGCCAAAAATCTCAAGATGGGGAAAACCGGGGCGGTGCAGCTGCTCATCGACGGCACAGACTCCAACGCCGCCCTCATCGTGGGCCGCTATGCCAGCGCCGTTCTCAATGACTATTCCCTGGAGCTGCTGAAAGAGCGCCTGGGCCGCCTGGGGCTGGCGGGGAACCGGGGCCAGCCGGTGGTGGTGGAGGAGCAGACCTGGTTCAACCCCAACCGCATCAGTTGCTATTCTTTTGTCCCCGGGGTCATCGCCATGGTGGTCATGCTGGTGAGTATCACGCTCACCTCCTTGTCCGTAGTCCGGGAAAAGGAGATCGGCACCATGGAGCAGCTCCTGGTCACCCCTTTGCGGCCGGTGGAATTTATTCTGGGCAAGACCGTCCCCTTTGTCCTCATCTCCCTGGGGGACGTGGTCCTGGTCACCGTGGTGGCCCTTTTCTGGTTTGAAGTGCCTTTCCGGGGAAGCATCTTAATTCTCTTCCTGGGCACCCTGCTGTTTCTCATCAGCGCCGTGGGGGTGGGCCTGTTCATCTCCACCTTGTGCGCCACCCAGCAGCAGGCCATGATGGTGAGCACCTTCTATTTTATCCCCGCGATTATGCTTTCGGGCCTGGTCTTTCCCATCCCCAATATGCCGGAGGTGGTGCAATATCTTACCTTGATCAACCCCTTAAGATATTTCATCATTGTCATCCAGGACGTCTTCTTGAAAGGGGTGGGCCTGGCGGTCCTCTGGCCGCAACTCCTCGCCATGGCCCTCCTGGGGATCGCGCTCCTGGCCCTGAGCGTCTGGTGGTTCAGGGGGCGGGTGGCGTGAGGAGATTATTGTAATCTTAAATTTACCCTGTTTTTTTAATTAGTAGCTGTTACTATAAAAAATATAATTTGGGAATTGTATTGAACCAGATGTTCCCCTGATTTTTGGAGAATTCACATGGCGACCCAAAAATATCAAAAGAAATCTGTGCCAAGAATAGAATATTTAAGAGTTAAAAATTACCGGGCTCTTCATGATCTGGAATTGAAGAATATCACTCCCTTGACTGTATTTTTGGGTCCCAATGGCAGTGGCAAATCAACTATCTTCGATGTATTTGCCTTCTTATCAGAATGCTTCTCTGTTGGATTACGGAAGGCATGGGATAAGCGTGGGAGGTTCAAGGAACTCCGGACCAGGGGAGCCGAAGGACCAATTGTGATAGAGTTAAAGTACCGTGAAGAACCACAAAGCCCCCTTATTACTTATCATCTTGCGATCGGAGAGAAACCTAAAGGGCCTTATGTAGCTGAAGAATGGCTCCAGTGGCGCCGCAAGTGGCCGGGTAAGCCTTTCAGATTTTTAAATTTCCAGGAAGGGACTGGAAAAGTGGTTACCGGGGAGATGCCCGATGAGCAAGATGAAAGGATGGAGGAACGTCTTGACTCCCCGGAATTGATAGCAGTTAATACTTTGGGACAGTTCGCCAAACATCCACGAGTCAGTGCCTTACGACGTTTTATAACCGGGTGGTATCTCTCTTATCTCACGGCAGAAGATCCCAGGGGCACCCCGGAAGCTGGGCCACAGGAACGATTGTCGGCAACTGGAGATAATCTTCCTAATGTAATCCAATATCTTAAAGAACAACATAGTGATCGTCTGGATCATATTTTAAAGATATTATCCGAACGCGTCCCGCGTTTGGAAAAAGTTGAAGCTGATATGATGCCTGACGGGAGACTTCTATTGCAAATTAAAGATGCTCCCTTCGACAGGCCAATTCTGGCAAAATTCGCCTCCGATGGAACCCTAAAAATGTTAGCCTATTTGATCCTTCTTTATGATCCTGATCCTCCCCAATTGATAGGGATTGAGGAACCAGAGAATTATTTGCATCCACGACTTTTACCAGAACTGTCAGAGGAATGCAGAAATGTAACAGAACGCACTCAACTAATGGTTACTACCCATTCCCCATTCTTGGTTAATGGATTGCGATCTAAGGAATTATGGGTGCTTTATCGAAATGAAAAAGGCTACACCAAGGCTGGAAGGGCTTATGACATGCCTAATATCCAGGAATTTATGGAATCTGGTGCAAAATTAGGACATTTATGGATGGAAGGTTATTTTGATGTTGGCGATCCCTTGATAGCTTCAGGCGGCCCCAAACCTAAAACTGGCCTTTCCAAGAAAATACCCTATAAATAGCTTATACGGGGAATTAACAATGCATTTTGAATTTTTAGTCGAAGAGGAGTCAGCTGAAACTGCATTATATAATCTGGTGCCAAAGATTGTTGGACCAGCCATATCTTATAATATACGAGTTTTTCAGGGTAAATTTGACTTGCTTAAGAAACTGCCGGAACGGTTAAGAGGTTACCGCCATTGGCTGCCTGAAGATTGGCTGATTATTGTTTTATTAGATAGAGATCAAGAAGATTGCTTTCAATTAAAGGCAAAAATGGAGGAAATAGCTCGCGGAGAAGGATTATCAACTAAATCTAATCCAAACCATAGTGGCAAAATTCAAGTTCTTAACCGTATAGCTATACAAGAATTGGAAGCTTGGTTTTTTGGTGATGTAATTGCACTTAAAACAGCATACCCAAGAATTCCTAAAGCATTGGATAGAAATTCGAGATATCGCAATCCGGACGCCATCGATCATACGTGGGAATCTTTGGAGAGAGTCCTAAAAAGAGCCGGCTATTATCGCGGTGGTTTGCCTTAAAAGGAAGCGGCTCAAAGAATATCAACTCATATGGACCCAAAACGCAATACCTCCAAAAGTTTTCAAGTCTTTAGAGATTCATTGTATGAGAAGGTAACCTGAGGCTGCATTTTAACACCAATTTAATAAGTTATCTCTCTTGATCCAGAATGAATATCTCTAAACAACTATTCAAAACTTCAATCTTCCTTTTAGCTGGTTTACTTTTTTCCACAGCCCTCCTTCTCCCCGCCTGCTCCGAGAAAAAGAAACCGCCCCGGCCGGCGGTGCCGGTGCTGGCGGCCACGGTAACCGAGCGCACGGCGCCGGTGGAGCTGAAGGCCATCGGCAACGTGGAGGCCTATGCCACGGTGAACATCAAGGCCCGGGTGGGGGGGCAGATCACCCAGGTGAATTTCCGGGAAGGCCAGGATGTGTCCAAGGGGCAGCTTCTGTTCGTCATCGACCCCCGGCCCCTGGAAACCGCCCTGCGCCAGGCCGAGGCCAACCTGGCCCGGGACCAGGCCCTGGCCGGCAAGGCCCAGGCCGACGCCCGGCGCTACGCCGAACTGATTCGCAAGCAATTCGTCAGCCAGCAGGAGTATGACCAGGCCAAAGCCACTTCCGAATCCCTGGCGGCCACGGTCAAAGCCGACGAGGTGGCGGTGCAGACCGCCCGCTTGATGCTGAGCTACTGTTATATCCATGCCCCCATCACCGGACGCACCGGCAACCTCCTGGCCAACCTGGGCAACCAGATCAAGGCCGACGCCGACACCGCCATGGTGGTCATCAACCAGATCCAGCCCATCTACGTCTCCTTCGCGGTGCCGGAGCAAAACCTGCCGGAAATCCGCAAGTTCATGGCCTCAGGACAGGTGCCCGTGGAGGCGGTGATCGGCGGCGAGGTGAAAAATCCCGAGCGGGGGACTCTGACCTTCGTGGATAATACCGTGGACAAGAGCACCGGGACCATCCTTTGCAAAGCCACCTATGCCAATGACCACAAGCGCCTCTGGCCGGGGCAATTTGTCAATGTCGTGGTACGCCTCACCACCCAGCCCCACGCCATCCTGATTCCCTCCCAGGCGGTGCAGACCAGCCAGGCCGGAGATTTCGTCTTCATCATCAAGGAGGACCAGACAGTGGAGACCCGCCCCGTGGAAGTGGACCGCAGCCTCGACGGCGAGGCCATCATCCGCAAAGGGCTCAAGCCCGGAGAGCGGGTGGTGACGGACGGCCAGCTCCGGCTGGTGCCGGGAGCCAAGGTGGAAATCAAGAAATATCCTTAACCCAAGGAAAGAAGGAAAAAGTATGCACCTCCAACAAACCAAAAGGGCAAGTCGGGAAACAGGAGGGCCGCAATATTATTTCCACAATCTCACCGGACCGGTTAAAACTTTTCTCAGACAAAAAGGGGCGGTGCGGGTGGCTCTGGTAACACCCTACGGCGCTACCAAGACCGATTATTTCGGTGTAGGAAGAGATCACAAATTTGACCAGAAATGGAATATAGTTGAAGGAAAAGTTGGACATGACAGAATCCAACAAGGAATTGCTTCTGAGAGCATAGGAGAATCTATCAGGCGATGGTATAATTTATCAAAAGGAGATTTTGAGAGGATTGATATTGAGATAGATATTATAGATGAGGATTTTTATTTAACACCTGTTAAATGTAAGCTGGTTAAATCAAAGCGTGAAATCATTTTGAACAAGGTTGAACGGCCACTTACATTCACAACTGATTATATAAGTAGATTCTGGAAGGAGCAAATTCGAGAATTGGTAAATCATAATAAAGAATTGGTTGAATGGTCACTTAAAGAAATTTGCCGGGTAGTTTCGGCGCACAAAGAAAAAGTACCTCATATCCAGGAAAAAGATTTGCTGAGAGCTTCTGGTCCGTTGAAGCATTTAGGGGTGACGTTGGGGCCATATGTCGGCAAGGGATACGATTGCATAAGTGAGGTTAAATTCTTCGAGTATCCAATCTATGCAGTTCCCATTGAAATCAAGAGACACAGCAAAAATTATAGATATCAGATGCTAAAATATGGCAAGGATGAATTATCCAGGGCCATAATTTTATGCGCCATCCACGACCTGGAAAATACTCCCCGGAATGTGGATGTGATGGAATTAGATTTTATGTGCAGTTACATTGGCAATTTATGAATTATTCTTCAATAATTCCGATAACCAACCGTATTCCCGCCAATCGCCAAGGGGCTAAGCGGCATTATGGCATTCATCCGTACTTTACTCGCCGACCTTTCAATGTCGTCCGGGATTATATCCTTCATTATTCTGATAGAGGCGATACCGTTATTGACCCTTTTGGCGGCTCAGGAGTAACAGCTATTGAGGCATTTTTAGAAAATAGAATCGGAGTTCAAAATGATATAAATCCATTAGCAAATTTCATAGCTTCTGGGATCGTCGAATTAACTAAGGTGGCGGTTGATGATATATTAGATAATCTCATTATTATGGAAAAAGAATGCAAAGAAGAATTAACCAAAATACACCAGAGCAACGGTTCAAGAATAGATATTAATAAATATAATGTTGACCTCCCTATTAATGTTAAGCTACCTTCCAACTCAGATGTAGAAAGATATTTCGATCTTTTTACGTCTCAACAGTTAATTTCTCTTGCAATTCTAAAAAATTATATTGGTAAAATAGGCAATCACTCAATAAGGCAGGTTTTTCTCCTCGCTTGGTCGTCTACACTTGCCAGAATAAATAAAACATTTATTTCTACAAGGGGACGCGTTGAGACTAGAGGTGGGTCAAGTATCTTCAGTATTTATCGTTATAAGGTTGCCAAAGATGTGGTGGAGCTAAATCCATGGGAATGTTTTTACAATCGCTTCCATAATATTCTTAAAGCAAAAAAGGAAATGATGAATTCTATAGAAATAAAGCAAAAGAAAGAGAAGTGGGAGGGACAGTTTAAAGTATATAAACTCGATGTTGACGAATTGAGAGATCTCTATTACGAATCTGCTGACTATGTTTTTACCGACCCTCCATACGGCGGGCACATATCCTATATAGACCTTTCCATTCTCTGGAATTCTTGGCTTGGTCTAATGCCAAATGACGAAATGCGCCAAAAAGAAATAATCGTGGGAGGGGAATTAAAATTTACTGAAGAACACTATATTAAAAGGCTTAGAGACAGCATCAAATCATGTTTTGATATGCTTAAAGACGGTCGATGGTTATCCATTGTCTTTCAACATTGGAATGTGGAATATTTTGAGGCAATTTTAACCGCGGCTCAAGAATCCAATGCTGAGTTGAAAGCAGCAGTATCCCAAATAGGCGATCCCATTTGGTCGATGCATAAAAAGAAAGGGAAAGAATCAGTTCTGGCGGGCGAATTTATTTTAACTTTTTATAAAAAAATGGGAATAAAAGGGGTAAAAGAAGACAGGAAAATTGATGTTAAAGGGATAGTTGGCAAGATTTTGCAAGATTATAAAAAGAAGACTATCTATGGCGAATATTTGCTTAATCAACTGGTTATCGAAGCCTGGAAATATGGGATAATCAAGGAGCTAAAAATTAAGAAGGAGGATTTAATCGATTTATTAAACGAACATGGTTGGGTTTATGATAGCAAAAACCATTGCTGGTGCAAATCTAATAAACCTCATGATTATCTTTTTTAACTTATAAATATATCATTTCAGCCCCATGCACTTCACCGAACTCTTCATCCGCCGGCCGGTCATGACCACCCTGGTCATGCTGGCCATCCTGATGTTTGGGGCCATGAGCTACCGCTATCTGCCGGTAAGCGATTTGCCCAACGTGGACTTCCCCACCATCCTGGTGACCACCAGCCTCCCCGGGGCCTCCCCGGAAACCATGGCCTCCTCGGTGGCCACCCCCCTGGAGCGCCAGTTTTCCACCATCGCCGGCCTGGATTCCATGAGTTCCACCAACGCCCTGGGGCTCAGCCAGATCACCCTGCAGTTCAACCTGAGCCGGAGCCTGGACGCCGCGGCCCAGGATGTCCAGGCGGCCATCTCCAAGGCCGGGAAACAGTTGCCGCCGGACTTGCCGTCTCCTCCCGTTTACGAGAAGGTAAATCCCGCAGATCAACCCATCCTCTACCTGGCCTTGTACTCGGACACCCTGCCCCTGTCCACCGTGAATGAGTACGGGGACACCCTCATGGCCCAACGCATTTCCATGATCAACGGCGTGGCCCAGGTGATGATCTATGGAGAGCAGAAATTCGCGGTGCGCATTCAACTGGACCCCCAGGCCCTGGCCAGCCGGGGGTTGGGCATCAACGAAGTGGCCGCCGCGGTGAAGAACCAAAACGTCAATTTGCCCACGGGCACCCTCTACGGCACCCACCAGGCTTTCACGGTCCAGGCCACCGGCCAGCTCACCACCGCCCAGGCCTATCGGCCCCTCATCGTCTCCTACCGCAACGGCCAACCCGTGCGCCTCTCGGACCTGGGCCAGGCCTTTAACAGCGTGGCCAATGACAAGGTCGCGTCCTGGTATAAAAATTCCCGGGCCATCGTCCTGGCCATTCAGCGCCAGCCGGGCACCAACACCATCGAAGTAGTGGACTCCATCAATAAACTCCTGCCCACCCTGCGGCAGCAGATCCCCCCAGCCGTGCGTATCGTCACTTTATATGACCGCTCCGCCACCATCCGGGAATCGGTGAACGACGTGCAGTTCACCCTGCTGCTGGCCCTGGGCCTGGTGGTGATGGTGATCTTCCTCTTCCTGCGTAATCTTTCCGCCACCGTCATCCCCAGCCTGGCTCTGCCCTTGTCTATCATCGGGACCTTCTCGGTCATGTATCTCATGGATTACAGCCTGGACAACCTCTCCTTGATGGCCCTCATCCTCTCCGTGGGTTTTGTGGTGGACGACGCCATTGTGGTCTTGGAGAATATCGTGCGCCACATGGAGATGGGGGAGCCCCCCTTCCAGGCGGCCCTGAAGGGGTCCCGGGAGATCGGCTTTACCATCCTGTCCATGACCTTATCTTTGGCCGCGGTCTTTATCCCGGTTTTTTTCATGGGCGGCATCTTGGGACGGCTCCTCCATGAATTTGCGGTGACCATCGCCGCCGCCATTCTGGTCTCCGGCTTTGTCTCCCTGACCCTCACGCCCATGCTCTGCAGCCGCTTCCTGCGGCCCCCCCGGGAAGAGGGTCACGGTCGCCTCTACGCCCTCACGGAGCGGTTTTTCAACGGCATGCTCCGGCTTTACGACGTAACTCTCCAATGGGTGCTCCGGCGGCGCCTGGCCACCATGATCGTCTCTTTTGTGCTCCTCATCATTACTCTGGTCCTGTTTGGAGTGATTCCCAAAGGATTTCTCCCCAACGAAGACCAGGGCACCATCTTCGCCTTCACTGAGGCGGCCCAGGGCATCTCCTTCGAAGCCATGGTGCGCCAGCAGAAGGCGGTGATGGAGGTGGTGAGTAAAAACCCGTATTTGAAGAACTTTTTTTCCGCCATCGGAGCATCCAGAATCAGCGTCTCCGGCAATACCGGGAGGATCTTCATCCGCCTCATTCCCCGGAGCCAGCGGCCGGGGGTGGAAGAGGTCATCCAGCAGCTTCGGCCCCAATTAGCCACCATCCCCGGCATCATGGTCTTCCCCCAGGTCCTGCCACCCATCCGCATCGGCGGTATGCTGACCAAGAGCCAGTATCAGATGACCCTGCAAAGCCCGGACATCAAAGACCTGTACCACTATGCCCCCCTCCTGGAGGACAAGATGCGGACCCTGCCGGGCCTGCAGGATGTCACCAGCGACCTGCAGATCAAAAATCCCCAGGTTAACGTGGTGATTAACCGGGACAAGGCGTCCACCCTGGGGGTCACGGCCCAACAGATTGAAGACGCCCTCTATTACGCCTACGGTTCCCGGCAGATCTCCACCATTTACGCGCCCAATAACGAATACGACGTCATTATGGAGCTGGAGCCCCGCTACCAGCTGGACCCCGGGGCCCTGCAATGGCTCTATGTCCGCTCCGCCAAAGGGCAATTGGTGCCCCTGGATGTCCTGGCCTCCCTGACCCGGACCCTGGGGCCGCTGACCATCAACCATTCCGGACAGCTCCCGGCGGTGACCATCTCCTTCAATCTGAGGCCGGGCGCCGCCCTGGGGGACGCAGTGGCCGCGGTGCAGAAACTCTCCCAGCAACTGCTGCCCGCCAGCATTACCACCAGCTTTGTGGGCGCGGCCCAGGCCTTCCAGACCTCCATGCAGGGCTTATGGCTCCTGTTGATCATGTCCATCCTGGTCATTTACATGATCCTGGGCATTCTCTATGAAAGCTTCATCCATCCCCTCACCATCCTCTCCGGCCTGCCGGCAGCCGGGGTGGGGGCCCTGGTGACCTTGATGCTCTTCGGCCACGATCTGAATATTTACGCCTTTGTGGGCATAATCATGCTGGTGGGCATCGTCAAGAAAAACGCCATCATGATGATCGACTTCGCCCTGGAGGCCCAAAGGCAAAACGGCAAGCCCCCCGAGGAGGCCATCTATTCCGGGGCCCTGATCCGCTTCCGGCCCATCATGATGACCACCATGGCCGCGCTCATGGGGTCGTTGCCCATCGCCTTAGGGTTCGGGGCCGGCGCGGAAGCCCGGCGGCCCCTGGGCCTGGCGGTGGTGGGGGGCCTGCTGGTCTCCCAGCTTCTCACCCTCTATATCACCCCCGTCTTTTATCTCTACATGGAGAAATTTAAGAACAAAACGAGCGGCCTGTTCCGGAAAAAGGCCCGAGTCTAGCCTGCCCCCAAGTGGGCGGTCTTATACCAATTCGAAATCAAACGACAATTTTTCGTAGGGGTGAACCTTGTGTTCGCCCAGGAGCAATCAGGGCGAACACAAGGTTCGCCCCTACATTTTGATGCCTTTTGATTGCGAATTGGTATTATTTGCATCCTGGCGAATTATCCGGGATAGAGCCCAGGTGTTCTACTTATGGTCCCCTCTCCCTGGCACCATAGATAATCCCTTAAGGCGCTTCCTACCCGGATCACTTAATACCTACGAGCTGCACCTCAAAGATGAGGGTGGCGTTGGGACCGATATCTTTACCCGATCCCCGCTCGCCGTAAGCCAGTTGGGGGGGGATGAAGAGCTCCCACTTGGAGCCCATGGGCATGAGCTGCACAGCTTCCCTCCAGCCGGGAATAACCTTGGCGAGATTGACAGTGATAGGTTGGCCCCGGCGGATGGAGCTGTCGAACTCGGCTCCATTGATGAGGGTGCCCCGGTAGTGGACCACCACCGTATCGTCAGCCTTCGGCTTCTTCCCCTTACCCGCCTCAAGGATCTTATACTGGAGCCCGCTCGGTAAGGCTAACACCCCTTCTTTCTTCTTATTCGCCGCCAGGAAGGCCTCTCCTTCTTGCTTATTGGCCTCCATGGCCTTTTTTCTGGCCTCCATCATCTTCTGCCGCATCTCGTTCTGATACGCCATCAAGACTTGGGCGAGTTCCTTTTCACCTATAAGAAGCTGGGCGCCAGAGAGTTCGTCCTTCAAGCCTCGACTCAGGACATCAACCTCGACTTCGATCCCCTGCTTCTTGAAGTTTTTGGCGATGGAAACCCCGATGCCGTAACTAATCTTGTCTTTCTCTGTTTTTAAGGTCACAGACTTGGGAGTCTGCGGCTCCCCGGTGCATTGCGCCACCAGGAGCACTGCCCCCAAGACCGCCAGCCATTTTCCCAACATTTTCTCTCC
The DNA here is from genome assembly GCA_049322315.1 of Thermodesulfobacteriota bacterium. Taxonomy (GTDB): domain Bacteria; phylum Desulfobacterota; class Desulfobaccia; order Desulfobaccales; family 0-14-0-80-60-11; genus SURF-52. The sequence continues at coordinate 21,538 of JBMORF010000075.1, forward strand.
TTTCCGAATATCCGATGGCCGATCTGCCACTCTTGTAATGTTAAGATTCTTTCGCATAATAAGCTACCTTTCGGGAGCATTTTTATTTCCCGGAGACGGAGCAAAAAGCCGGTAACACCTGGGGGCGGCTGTGGGGCGTAACTCTCCCTCCCCACCCCCCTTTACCCATCAGCAAATTCGCGGCAAAAGTTCCCCCGAAGGCGGGTCCAGGATGCGGGCGGTGCCAATGGCGGTGCGCACCTGCACCCGGCCCGGGGGGCCGGCGGTTACTGCCCCGATGATCCCGGCTCCCTCACCGTAGGGGCTGCGGCGGGCCAGGTCCAGGGTCTTTATGGCGTCATGGGGGGCCACGAAGATCAGCATCTTCCCTTCATTGGCCACTTTGAAGACGTCCAGGCCCAGGGCCTCGCAGGCCGCGGTCACCCCCGGCTTGACCTTCACCGCGCTCTCCTCGATTTCCAGGCAGACTTGGGACTGCCGGGCGATTTCGTTCAAGGAAGAGGCAATGCCCCCCCGGGTGGGGTCCCGCATGGCGTGAATCTCGCATCCCTGCTCCAGCAAGTTGAGCACCAGACCCGCTAAAGGGGCGGCGTCGCTCCGCAAAGACGTCCCTTCCAGGAGGCCCTCCCGGGCCAGCATCACTGTGGCCCCGTGATCCCCCACGGAGCCGGTCAAGATGATTTGGTCCCCGGGGAGAGCGGCCGCGCCGGAGACCCCGGGCCTGATAACCTCCCCCACCCCGGTGGTGGTGAGGAACACCTGGTCCGCGGCGCCCCGGGGCACCACCTTGGTATCCCCGGTGACAATGGCCACTCCGCCTTCGGCCGCAGTCTCCCGCATGGACTGGGCGATGCGCTCCAGGGTGGCGATGGGCAGACCCTCTTCAATGATAAAGGAGGCGGACAGGGCCAGGGGCCGGGCCCCGGCGGTGAGGAGATCGTTAACCGTCCCGGCCACCGCCAGGCGGCCGATATCGCCGCCGGGGAAAAAAAGGGGGGTCACCACATAGGAATCGGTGGTCAGGGCCAGGCTTTGGCCGCCCAGTTGCAAGGTAGCGCTGTCGTCGCCCCGAAAGGCGGCGTTACCGTAACTCGCCAAGAAGACCTTATCAATGAGGGCCGTCATTTCCAGGCCGCCGGCGCCGTGGCTGAGGAGAACCAGGTCCATTTGATTCGTTTTCCGTTTTCCGTTTTTCGTTTTCCGTAAGAAGAGAGAAGCCAATTAACCTTGGATGAGATACTCCTGTGAGTCCCGTTTTCTACTGCTTACTGCTTACTGTTCACCTGACCCCTGACCCCTAATCCCTCTCATACCGGTACACCGCGGCGCAGGCGCCTTCGCTGGAAACCATACAAGGCCCCAGGGGCTGGGAAGGGGAACAGGCCGTAGCGAACAAGGGGCATTCTTTAGGGGGCATCACTCCCCGGAGGATGTCGCCGCAGCGGCAGGCGGTAGGCGGCGGGGGTGGCACCCGGGCCAGGATGCCGGCAAAGCGGCTCCGGGCGTCGAAGTCCCGGTATTTTCCCCGGATGGCCGCGCCGCTGCCGGGGATAACCCCCAGGCCCCGCCACTGGGCGTCCGCGGGCGCAAAAACCTCGGCCAGCAGCGCCTGGGCTCGAGGGTTGGGTTGCGCCTGGACGGCCCGGGTGTAGACGTTGGCCACGTTAGCCTGCCCTTGGGCAAGCTGGCGCAGAATAGACTCTACGCCCAAGAGCAGGTCCAGGGGTTCAAAACCCGTCACCGCGCAGGGGATGCCGAAATCCCGGGGGATAAAATCATAAGCCGCGGCGCCGATGATAGTGGTCACATGGCCCGGACAGAGGAGCCCTCCGACCTGGACTTCGCCCGCAGAGAGCAGGGTTTTAAGGGCCGCGGGCATGGTCTTGTGCACGCTAAAGACGGAGAAATTAGGCACTTGATCCGCGGCGGCCACCTGCAGGGCCACCGCGGTGGCGGGCATGGTGGTTTCAAAACCCACCCCCAAGAAGACCACTTCTTTTTCTTTCTCTTGCCTGGCTAAATCCACGGCGTCCAGGGGAGAATAAACCACTTTCACGGCTACGCCCCGGGCCCGTTCTTTTTCTAGAGAAGTGTTGGTGCCCGGCACCCGGAGCATATCTCCGAAGGAGGCCAGGATCATCCCGGGCTCTTTACCCAGGGCCAGGAAGCCGTCCAGGTCCTCCTGGGCAGTGACGCATACCGGGCACCCGGGACCGGAGACCAGCTTCACCCCAGGCGGCAGCAGCTCTTTCAGCCCAAAGCGGGCCGCGGCCATGGTGTGGGTGCCGCAGACCTCCATGATGGTGGCTGGCTTCTGCCCCCAGGATTGCAGCCGCCGGGCGATATCCCGGACCAGGTCCTTATCCCGGAATTCGTCGCTAAACTTCATCGGCCAGCTTCCTTAATAGGGCCAAGGTTTCTTCGGCCTCGGCGGCGTCCACCCGGGCGATGACCAGGCCCGCGTGCACCAAGACGTAGTCCCCCAACTCCGCCTCGGGGAGTAAATCCAGGCGCACCTGCCGGGAGACGCCGTCCACTTCGGCGACGCCCAGAAAGCCGTCAATCTCCACTAGGCGCATGGGAATGGCAAGGCACATGTAAAACCCCTGTTTTCTGTTTTCCGTAAATAAGCCAAAATTGCCAGGCGGCTTTTCTTGGGGCCTGGGGATCGACCGCAAAACTTGAAAAACTCGTAGGGCGGGCGTCTCGCCCGCCTTTTAAGTTCACCCAGACCGGAAGTTCTGGGCCACCAGCAGTGAACTTTGGGGAACGGGGACCATCAGCCCTGATTTACCCCCCGTTTTCTTTGGACAACCGGGCCGCGGCCGCGGCCACCTGCCCCAGGGAGATGCCCCCATCATTCGGGGGGACCCGGGTATGGTAAAGCACCTCAAAACCCAGGTCCTCCAGGCGCCGGCGCAGCCTGGTGAAGATCAAGGCGTTTTGAAATACCCCGCCGGACAGGGCTGCCAGGTTGAGACCCGTCCGCTCCCGCACCGCCTCACAGGCCGCAGTGAGCAAGCGCGCCAGGGAGTTATGGAACCGGGCCGCAACCTGAGCCACCCCGGTACCCCGGCGGTAATCCTCCACCACTTCCTTAAAGAGGGCCGGAGTATCCAGGACCAGGGTCTCTTTTTGCAGGTTCAGGAGGATGGGGTAAAACCCCTCCTCGTCCGCCGCGGCGGCCATCTCCAGCTCCACCGCGGGCTGCCCCTCGTAGGTGCGCACCCGGCAGACCCCCAGGGCCGCGGCCACCGCGTCGCAGAGGCGTCCGGCGCTGGAAGTCAGGGGGGAATTGAGCCCGGTGGCCAATTGGCGCTTGAGGATGTTTCCCTCCAAGGGATCGAAGGTGAGACCCAGTGCCGCGGCCACTGCCCCAAAATCATCCCCATATGCGGCCCGCAAATAAGCCGCAGCCATACGGGAAGGGCGCCGCACCGCGGCTTCCCCCCCGGGGAGGCGCACCAGGGCCAGATGCCCGGCCCGGGTGTAATCCTCCAGGTCCGCCACCAGGATTTCGCCGCCCCAGACCGTGCCGTCCGGGCTGTAGCCGGTGCCGTCCAGGGCAATGCCGATACACCTATCGTTTCGCCCGTTTTCGGCCAGACAGGCGGCGATATGGGCATGATGATGTTGGACGCCGAGGAGCCGGACGCCCTCCTGCTGCAAGGCATAGCTGGTGCTAAGATATTGGGGGTGCAGGTCGTGGGCGACCACCCGCGGCTCCTGGCGGCAGAGCCCGGCAAAGTGCCGGATGGCGTAACGAAAATAATCGAAGGTCTCAACGGTGTCCAGGTCGCCGATATGCTGGCTGAGCACCGCGGTGCGGCCCCAGGCCAGGCAAAAGGTGTTCTTCTGCTCCGCGCCCACCCCCAGGACGGCAGGGGTCTCCAAAGGCAGATGCAGCGACCGGGGTACGAAGCCCCGGGCCCGGCGGATGGGAATCACCGTGCCGTCGGCCAGGGGACGCACGACGGCATCGTCACAAGGAACCTGAATCTCCCGGTTGTGGAGGAGCAGGGCGTCCGCCAGGGTATTAAGCCGCGTCCTGGCCCCCGCATTGGTGAAGACCAGGGGCTCTTCGCTCAGGTTGCCGCTGGTCATTACCAGAGCCGGCGGCGCATATTCAAAAAGCAGCAGATGTAAGGGGGTGTAAGGCAGCAGGAGCCCCACGTAATTATTCCCCGGGGCCACCAGGGGAGAGACGGGACTGTTTTCCCGGCTCTTAACCAGGACGATGGGCCGCTCCGGGGACAGGAGCAGGGTTCGCTCCAAATTCCCCAATTCCCCCAAGAGTTCCGCCTCCGCCAGGTCCCGGACCATAACCGCGAAAGGTTTGGCCACCCGGCATTTGCGGGCCCGCAGCAAGCTCACCGCCGCTTCGTTCCGGGCGTCCGCGGCCAGGTGGAAGCCCCCCAGCCCCTTGACGGCCACGATCTTCCCGTCCCTTAGGAGACGGCCCGCGGCCTCTAGAGCATCTCCCTCGATCCGGCTGCCCTTTTCTACCAGCCAGAGCGCCGGGCCGCAGCGGGGGCAGGCGGTGGGCTCGGCGTGGAAGCGCCGGTCCTCCGGGTCCTGGTATTCCTCCCGGCATTGGGGGCACATGGCGAACTCGGCCATGGTGGTCTGGGGCCGGTCGTAAGGAACCTCCCTGATGATGGTAAAGCGGGGGCCGCAATTGGTGCAGTTGGTGAAGGCGTAGCCAAACCGCCGGTCTCCGGGGTCCATGATCTCCCGGAAACAGTCGGCGCAGGTGGAGACGTCCGCGGGGATCAGGGCCTCCGTCCGGGACAAACTTTGGCTCTCCAGGATGCGGAAGCCTTCCTCGCCCCAGGATTCGGCCTCAAGGGGCAGGACCGCGTCAATACGGGCCAAGGCCGGCGCCTCCGCGGCTAATTCCCGGACGAAAATCTCCAGGGACTGAGGCGAGCCAGCCACCTGAATCTCCACCCCGCCCGAGGTGTTGCAGACCCAGCCGGCCAGGTTATGGTTTAAGGCCAGGCGATAGACAAAGGGCCGGAAGCCCACGCCCTGGACGATGCCCGTCACCCGCAGCTTCCGCTGGGAAAGAGTTCCTGGAGCCGTAAGCATACCCCCGGCAGGTTCTGGCGGAAACACCAAAATCCCTCGAAATTGAATCCCTTATATTATAGCAGATTGCCGTCCGGCAAACAGTCTTGCTAACTATTTTGTCTAGATAGGAACTTGACAAAAATATTGGCGTGGTCAACAGAGAACAGGATGCTGGCAAACCCGGACATCTGCCAGCGTTATTGACACCTTGACCCCCCGATACTCTTCCGATAGAATCAGGCATCATGCGGCAAGCCATTATCGCCTTTCTGCTTTCGGCCTTCGTCTTTCCAGGGATGGGGCAACTCTACAACCACGACCGTCGCAAGGGCATCATCCTGGTGCTCCTCACCAACCTCTTTTTCGGGGTCCTGCTCCTTTCCGGTCTGGCCCTCTTTTCCCGGGGCTATTATGAATACTTCTATCCCAAACCCCTAACCTGGGACGTCGTCAGGGAACTTTTCCGGTATCTCCTGGGCTCCCCCTTCTTTTTTCTGCCTTTGAGCCTGTTGTTGGCACTATGGGTTTATGCTGCTCTGGACGCGGCCCGGAGCGCCAGGCGGGGCCCGGCCGGGGCGCCGACGGAGGAATAATCTTGGGCACCGAAATTTTCTGGATTTTTTTAATCTTTATTGCCCTCCAGCCCCTCTTCAAGCAAAAGGCCATGGAATTCGCCCGCAAACGCCTGCTCCTAAAGATGGAGCAGCAACGCTCCTCCCGGGTGATCCTGCTGGTCCACCGCCAGGAAACCATGGCTTTGCTGGGCTTTCCTATTTTCCGGTACATCGACATCCACGATTCCGAAGAGGTTATCCGGGCCATTCACTTAACCGACGACGACGTGCCCATCGACCTGGTGCTCCATACTCCCGGCGGGCTGGTGCTGCCTTCCACCCAGATCGCCCGGGCCCTGAAGAAGCATAAAGGCAAGGTCACCGTGTTTGTGCCCCACTACGCCATGTCCGGAGGCACACTCATCGCCCTGGCCGCGGATAAAATCGTCATGAGCGAACACGCGGTCCTGGGTCCGGTGGACCCGCAACTGGGGCAGTTCCCCGCGGCCTCCCTCCTCAGGGCGGTGGCCAAAAAACCCGTGGCCGAGGTGGATGACAGCACCCTGATCCTGGCGGACCAGGCGGAAAAGGCCATTACCCAGGTGAAAAACAGCGTCCAGGAACTCCTGGAAAATAAATTTCCTCCGGACAAGGCCGACGAACTGGCCCGCTTACTCACCGGGGGCACCTGGACCCACGACTTCGCCATTACCTTCGAAGCCGCGCAAACCCTGGAGTTGCCGGTTTCCTCCGAGTTACCCAAGGAAATCCTGGACCTCATGCGCCTCTTTCCCCAACCCATGCGCCAGATCCCGGCAGTGGAATACATCCCCTTCCCCCGCCGGCCAAAGCCGTGAGGGAGGAAGGATTGTGAGGGGAGGGGGTAAGGGCCGCTTCCAGTCTATGGACTTTTGACAGATAAGTATGAGTCCTGAACCCGATAGTGCAATGACAAAGATCGACTTTGTGCTAAAGTTTGAAGGTCCATTCGGGCTCACACGTACTTCTAAACACCTTCTTTTCGATCATCCCGTTTCGAAAGAACCAGGTCTTTACTTGTGGACCATTCCATATTCAGGGGGCGGCTATCTCGTCACCTATGTGGGCGAGACCAGCACATCATTTTGGCAGCGAATTAAAGATCACCTAATCCAGACGGTTGGAGGAAACTATCGCATCTGTGATCCTGACTTGTTGGTTCGAGGAGAAGCGAAGGTCCTCTGGAATGGGCTTTGGCGAAAAGGGACACGAGACAAGATGCCCGAGTACTTGGAGCGATTGGAGGAGTTTGTCCCTGTAATGCTGAAATTGCTGCAAAACGAAATTGTCTTTGTTGCTCCTTTCAGAAGTGAGCGGCGGTTGCGACAGCGCCTCGAAGGGGCAATAGCCAAGCACATTAAGTCCCAACCGGCTCCGATGTCCTCTGTATTGCCGTCTGATGTCCGCTACTATCATCGCAGAGTGGACGAAGCACCTATCATGGTGACTATCGAAGGTCATTGCCACGTGCATGGACTGCCACGAGAACTGGAGGTATGAGATGCTACAGTGTTTTTTTATAAGTGAACAGTTCCGTAAAATTTAACCGAAAACCGAAAACCGAAAACGGTCCTTAACATGCGCCAATATCACTTGGACGAAATCAGCCGTAACGATATCCCCCGGATACGGGACTACCTCCAGGAACACGCGTTGGCCTCCAGTCTGGATGGCATCTGGTGGGTGGACCTGCCCGAAGACCTCCTGAGCCCCGAGCAATTCGCCCACCCGGATTGCCGCCCCTTCCGTTTTGCCGTGGAATTGGGGGACAACTTCGTACGCTTCGAATTTTTAATCCGCAGCCAGCAAACCATGCGTTGCACTTGCATCGGCTACGCTACTCGCCAGCAGCGAGACTACATCTTCGCCTTTGCCGATCGCTTGGTAGAAGATCTGGCTTTAAAAACTTAATATAAAGAGCCTGATCTTGCAAAGGTCAAAGCTGACTTTAATACCCCGGAAGAGATCAACGATGACCCCAAAACTGCTCCATCAAAAAGGCTGGAAGGTCTCTTCCCTCGCTATAATAAGCCATTTTACGGCTTAGTAATTTCCAAACGAATTGGACTTAATGCAATCCGTGAAGAATGCCCCCATTTCCATAAATGGGTAAGCTATCTGGAAAATCTACAATGAACCGAAGTTATCTAAAATACTGTTTGATTCAAGTGAGATGATCGAAATTTAACCAATATAGCACTTAATACTAAACATCAATATCTTAAGACAAACTGCCCAGCATTCGGGGGATTCGAATTATGCGCGACATTTTCGATGTGGGAATTGATGTGGGTTCGGTGAGCGTCAACCTGGCGGTGCTCAGCCCGGAAGGGGAAATGCTTCGGGAGGAAAACCGCCGCCATCACGGGGAGCCCTACAGAGTGGCGCTTCAGCTTCTGGAGTCCCTGGCGCCCGAGTTTCCTTTAGATAAATGCCGCCTGGCCGCGTTCACCGGCTTAGGCGGAAAAGTCCTGGCCGAGCTCTTAGGCGGCGTCTTCGTCAATGAGGTCATCGCCCAGGCCCGGGGCACTTATCATTTCCACAGGGAAGCCCGGAGCATCATCGATATGGGGGGCGAAGACGCCAAGCTGATCCTGGTGGCGGACGAAAACGGCCACCAGATCATCCAGGACTTCGCCATGAACACCATGTGCGCCGCGGGTACCGGCTCTTTCCTGGATCAGCAGGCCCACCGCCTGGGTTACACCATCGAGCAGTTCAGCGAACTCTCCTTGAAATCCACCACTCCCCCCCGCATTGCCGGGCGTTGCAGCGTCTTTGCCAAGACGGACATGATCCACTTGCAGCAGGGCGCCACCCCGGATTTCGAGATCATTGCCGGCCTGTGCCAGGCCATGGCCCGGAATCTCAAAAGCAATATCGCCAAGGGCAAGACCATCACCCCGCCGGTGGCCTTTCAAGGGGGCGTAGCCCACAATCTGGGGGTGCGCCAGGCCTTCCGCCAGGTCTTCGACCTGGATGAGACCGGCCTCATCATCCCTCCCCATTTTTGCGCCCTGGGGGCCGTGGGCGCAGTCCTGGCCTCCCGGGAACAGCCACCCGATGATTTCACCTTGAATCTCCAGGCCTTAAAGGACCATCTGGCCCGGGAAGTGGAAGCGGGCCGCTCCCTGCCTCCTTTAAGCCCGCCCGCGGAACTGGGGCCGGAGGCCTATGCGGTGGCCCCCCTGCCCCCCTTGGGCGCCAACGAGGAGGCATATCTGGGGGTGGACGTAGGCTCCATCAGCACCAACGTGGTGGTCATCGATAAAGATATGCGGGTCCTGGCCCGGGAATATCTCCTCACTGCCGGGCGGCCCCTGGAGGCCATCACCGAGGGCTTAAAACGGGTGGGGGGCAAGCTCGCGGGCCGGGTCAAAATCATGGGCGCGGCCACCACCGGCTCGGGCCGCTACCTCACCGGGGACTTCATCGGCGCGGACGTGGTGAGAAACGAAATCACCGCCCAGGCCACCGCCGCCGCGGCCATCGATCCCACGGTGGACACCATCTTTGAGATCGGCGGCCAGGACTCCAAGTTCATTTCCCTGGAGCACGGGGCCATCGTGGACTTTATGATGAACAAGGTCTGCGCCGCGGGCACCGGCTCCTTTTTGGAGGAACAGGCGGAAAAACTGGGCATTTCCATCAAGGAAGAATTCGGCAAACTGGCCCTGGCCAGCAAAAAGCCGGTGCCCTTGGGGGAGCGCTGCACGGTGTTCATGGAATCCGACCTGGTGCACCACCAGCAGCGAGGCGCGCTCAAGGAAGACCTGGTGGCGGGCCTCTCCTACTCCATTGTCCAGAATTACCTGAACAAGGTGGTGGAAGACCGGAAGGTGGGCCAAAACGTCTTCTACCAGGGGGCCACCGCGGCCAACAAGGGCATTGTGGCCGCGTTCGAGAAGGTGACGGGCCAAAAGATCACCGTTCCCCCCCACCACGACGTCACCGGGGCCATCGGCGCGGCGCTGTTGGCCATGCGGGAGCGTACCTGGGAGACCTCCCGGTTCAAGGGCTTTGACCTGGCCGACCGGGAGTATGCCATCACTTCCTTTGAATGCCAGAGCTGCCCCAACCGCTGCGAAATCCGGCAGGTAAAGATCGCCGGGGAAAAGCCCCTGTTCTACGGCAGCCGCTGCGAAAAATACGAGGTCGCCTCAGAGCAGGTCAAGGTGGACCTCCCGGACCTCGTCAAAGAAAGGGAAGATTTGTTGTACGGCTCCGAGGAACCCAAGCCCGGCAAGCGGGGGGTCATCGGCATCCCCCGGACCATGTTCTTCCAGGAGCTTATGCCTTTTTTCCGGGCCTTTTTCGAGGATCTGGGTTTCAGCGTGGTCTATTCCCAGAAGACCAACAAGCAAGTGATCCGCCAGGGGGTGGAGTGTCTGGCCGCGGAGCCCTGCTACCCGGTGAAGGTGGCCCACGGCCATATCCTGGACCTGATCCAGCAAGGGGTGACGCGCATCTTTCTGCCCAGCATCATCGATATGGCCAATCCCCATCCGGAGATCAAGCAGGGCCAGGTCTGCCCCATGGCCCAGACCCTGGCTTACGTGGCCCCCTCCACCATCGACCTGAGCAAATACGGGACCGAACTGTTGAGCCCGGTCCTCTACTTCGGCCGGGGCCGCCAGGAACTGCGCCGGGGTTTAAAGGACCTGGTGGCGCAACTTGGGGTTTCCACCTTCCGGCTGAACCGGGCCCTGGACCGGGGGGAAGCGGCGCAGCGGGCTTATTACCAGGCCCTGGAAAAACGAGGCCGGGAGATTATGGAGTCCCTGCCGGCAGACGGCCGGCTCATGGTCATTATCGGCCGGCCCTACAACGCCCTGGACCCGGGCATGAACCTCAACCTCCACCGCAAGCTGAAACAGTTGGGGGTTTTGGCCCTGCCCATGGATTTCCTGACCCTGGATCAGGTGGAGGAACTGGACGAAATCAAGCCCATGTACTGGCGCTTCGGCCAGAAGATCCTGGGCGCGGCCCAACTCATCCGCCAGGACCCCCGCCTCTACGGGATTTACATCACCAACTTCGGTTGTGGCCCGGACTCCTTTATCCAGCACTTTTTCCGGGACAAGATGCGGGGCAAACCGTATCTCGAGATCGAAATCGATGAACACTCCGCGGACGTGGGGGCCATTACAAGGTTGGAAGCCTTCCTGGACAGCCTGAAGAACGTCACCCCCCAACCCCGGCCGGAGAGGGTCTCCCCCTTCCGCCACCGGGTGGTGGAAACCCAGCGGCGCAAGGTCTTTCTCCCCTACATGACCGACCAGGCCCTGGCCCTGGTGGCCGCGTTCGAGGCCTGCGGCGGGGAAGCCGAGATGCTGCCGGAATCGGACGAAGAAACCCTGGAGTTGGGGCGCCGTCTCACCTCCGGGAAGGAGTGCTATCCCCTGATCCTCACCACCGGGGACCTGGCCAAGCTGGTGCAACGCCCGGACTTCGACCCGGAAAAGAGCGCCTTCTTCATGCCCTCCGGCGACGGCCCCTGCCGCTTCGGCCAGTACCACCGCTACCACCGCCTGGTCCTGGACGAGCTGGGTTATCCCCAGGTTCCCGTCTATTCCCCGGATCAGAGCGAAACCATGTACCAGGAGTTAGGCATGGTGGGGGGGGATTATACCCGCATCGCCTGGCGGGGGATCGTGGCCATCGATCTGTTGGAGAAAAAGCTCCGGGAGACCCGGCCTTATGAGCGCCAGGTCGGAAATGCGGATGAAGTTTACCGGCACTATCTCCGTGAGGTCCACCACGTCCTGCGGGACCGGGGGGACTTGCCGGCGGTCATGCGGCAAGCCCGGCGGACCATGGACGACGTGGCCCTAAACGGCGCGGGTGATAAACCCCTGGTGGGCATCATCGGCGAAATCTATACCCGGGCCAACTGTTTCGCCAACGAAAACGCAGTGCGGGAGATCGAGGCCCTGGGAGGGGAAGTGTGGATGCCCCCCATCGGCGAGTGGCTGCTCTACGTCAATTACACTTCCAAACGCCGGGCCCGGAGCTTCAAGCGCTACCGCCATTTGCTGCAGATCCTGATCAAAGAATACTTCCAGAGAAAAGACGAACACCTGCTGGAAGAAATCTTCCACGGCAGTGTGCGCAATTTGGCGGAGCCCACCATCCCCGAAACCCTGGAGCTGGCCCGGAGTTACCTGGACCCCTCTTTTGAAGGGGAGGCCATCCTGAGCATCGGCAAGTCCCGGGACTTCATCCGCAAGGGCGCCTCGGGCCTGGTGAACATTATGCCCTTTACCTGCATGCCGGGCACCGTGGTCAATTCCCTGTTCCGGCGCTTCCAGGAAGAGCACGACCACATCCCCTTCCTGAACCTGGCCTACGACGGCCAGGAACAGACCCACACCCGCACCCGCCTGGAGGCCTTCATGTACCAGGTGCGACAATTCAAGGAGCGGCGGAAGTAGTTCTCTCTTGGCAGCTTTGCGTCTTTGCGAGAAACAGATATTTCTCGCCAAGCCGCAAAGAACGCCAAGGTTTTTAACCTCTCTTTGCGTCCTTGGCGCCTTTGCGAGAAAAAATATCTCCCCCCATTCCGCCCAGCCCGGCCGCGGGGGGCAGGGCCAGGGAGGGGGGGCGGCCCCACCCGGTGAAGGGCCGCAGCCACTCGGACAGGAGCAGCATGAGGGCCGGCGCCAGCGCCTGGGGAGGATTGTACAAGAAAGCGCGGTACCCGGCCGCGGTGGTGGCTTCGCCCACTACCTGGCCCAGGTTATTGATGCTATAAGCCCAACTGTCGGTGCCCCCCGGCAGGACGCCCAGATCTCGCACGACGCCATTGGTATAGAGAAAGGCATGTATTCTGCCGCTGGCGGTGGAGTAAGAGCCCACAATCTGCCCCAGGTCGTTGATATCCCGGGCCTGGCTCCTGGTCCCTCCAAATGTGCCCAAATCGGTCATAGCGCCCCCGGCCCCGGGAACGCCGGTATAGAGAAAGGCATGTTCCGCCCACTGGGCGGTTAAGGAGGAGCCCACGACGTGGCCCAGGTTGTTGATGCCGTAGGCCTTGCTGCGGTTCCCCCCCAGGGTGCCCAGGTCGTGCATGGCCCCGTCGACGCCGGGGGTGCCGGTATAGAGGAAGGCATGTTCCTCCCCGTCCGCGGTCTCGGCGGAGCCCACCACCTGGTTCAGGTCGTTGAGGCCGGTAGCTTCGCTGTTGGCTCCCCCCAGGGTGCCCAGTTCGGTGATGCCGCCGTTGGCTTCGGACATGCCGCCGCTGGGATTGTTTTTAGGGGAGTAAACGTAATGGAAACGGGCACTCATCCGCCCATCTTTGTCGTAGGAGGTGCTAACAATATATTTGTTGGAGCTGTTGTTGATCGCAGAAACATGACTGCTACTTCCCTGCGGAGGATCATCCACAATCGTAAAGGTGGATGGTTCGGGAATATTATTTTGGCAGTGAACAGCAAAGATACCCATTTGCGAGGAACTGGTCCCCGTGTCTCCCACCACCCAACTTTGGTTGTTGATGCCTTGACCTCGACTGGTATCTCCCTCCGGGGTGCCCAGGTCGGTTATGCCTCCGCGGTACCAATAACGGGCGCGGTAACGCCCACTGGTATCCACTTCCCACCCCACCACCTCGCCATTGTCGTTGATGCAGTTGGCCCTGCTGTTATTCCCCCCCAGGGTGCCCAGGTCCGTCATTTGCGCCCGGGCCGGAGCCGCTGGCAGGCAGAGAACGATGGCCCCAAAAACCAACAACCGCGGCAACCTGAATGCATTCATAGTTACCTCCCGCCCATCTTTGGGCCCAGGCCGGATGCCGGCGGTCTTCCCGGCGAGCCGGATGCCTTCCCTGCAACGATCCATGTCTTCCCGTCCCCACCAGGCATGGGGAAGGTAATTATAGCAAAATAATTAAAATTTTAAAAAATATTTTCCCTCCCCAAGGTTAGCTCGGCATTGCCAGGGTCCCACGCCCGGTTTGGGAAGCAAGCACCTCTGGCGCCCGGTGGAAACCCGACCTCGCGCCTTGGCGTCTTGGCGTGAAAAAAATTTCACGCCGAGATGCAAAAAACGCCGAGGAACCGCAAGTGGCAGTTATATTAATTCCCCCGGAAGACCGGTTGCCGCTTTTCCAAAAAAGCCTTTTGACCTTCCAGGTAATCCTGACTATCATAGACCAGACGGCGCAGGCCCTGGATGCGCTCGAAGGTCTCGGGACTAAGCGGTATGGCGTTCCCCAGGATGCGCAGTTGCTCTTTGATGACCCCGATGCTGGTGGGTGAATTGGCGGCAATCTGGTGCGCCAATGTTAAAGTGAACGCCTCCAGCTCGGCTACGGGCACCAGATGATTGAGAATTCCCAGGGCCAAGGCCCGCGCCGCGCCTAAAGGCTGGGCGGTGAAGAACATCTCCTTGGCTACGGCCATGCCCAAGACGTTGAGGACGTGGAGGATGCCGGAAGGGTTATAAGGGATGCCGATTTTGGCCGGGGTGATGGCGAAAGAGGTGTTGGGGGTGCCGACCAGGAGGTCGCAGACCAAGGCCAGCTCGCAGGCGCCGCCCCAGACCGAACCTTCCATCATGGCGATGACCGGCGCGGGGCAGCGTTGAATGGCCCGGATGGCCTTCTCCAGGGGGTCGTAATAAGATAGGGGGTCCCGTCCGGGCTGCGGCAATTCGGTGATGTCGAAGCCTGCGGACCAGACCTCGGCCCCGGGATTGGCCCGGAGGATCACCACCCGCACCCGGTGATGAAGCATCTCGTTCAAAGCCCGGATGAGTTCATTGATGAGGCCTTTGCCCAGGGCATTGCGCTTCCGGTCGTGGTTCAGGGTGATAGTGCCAATGTCCTCCTGCCGCTCCGTTAAAATGAACTCCACCTGGCTATCCTCCCTGGGCATTATTGCCGCGCCGGCGGCATTGATATCTATTACAACAGAAAACGGAAAACAGAAAACGGAAAACGGTCATAGGAGGCGCTCATGCGTAATTGTCCCCACTGCGGCGGGTTAGTGGAAGAAAACGCGGAATCTTGTCCCAGTTGCCAGCAGCCTTTGTCGGCGCCAGTCCCAGAAATTTCCGGGGTGATAGCACAGCCCGGCAAATATCTCAAGGAAGGCTGGGAATTATTCAAACTCTACCCCGGAGGCTTTGTCGGCTTTACCCTGTTGTTTGCCTTCATCCAGGCATTTTTAAACTATCTGCCCTGGTTAGGAGGCCCCATCGGCTTAGTCATCGACGGACCCTTGGGCGCGGGCTTCTATATAGTCAGCGCCAAGCTGCTACAGCGCCGGACCGTGGAATTCCGGGACTTTTTTGCCGGGTTCAATTTTTTACTCCCACTCATCCTGGTGTCCGTCATCAGCGGCCTGCTGATTATCTTGGGCCTGGTCTTTTTGATCCTGCCCGGGATTTTCCTCATGGTTTGTTATCTTTTTCCCTCCTTTATCGTCATCGACCGGCGCCTGGATTTCTGGCCGGCCATGGAACTCAGCCGACAGACGGTGCAGAAGCAATGGTTCGGTTTTTTTGTCTTTTTATTGTTGCTCATCCTCATCAACCTGGGGGGCGTCTTGGCTCTGGGAATCGGCCTGCTGGTCTCCTTCCCGGTGAGCGCCTGCGCGGTGGCGGCTGCCTACGCCGATATTTTCGGCTTACAATCGGATTATGCCGGGAGTACGCCTCAGCTTAGAGCCTGATTTCCTCAAATTGGCAACTGTCCTCTCCCCCCTTGAGAGGGGGGAGAGGGAGTTATTACCGTTTTCCCCCGTGTGGCGGAAAAGTGGTGATAGACAGTATTCTTTTTGCCTGGTCATTGAACTTTGAACCCGGAACTTTGAACTTTGAACATTTCAGAACCACCAGCCAGGCAACCGGAAGCAGCCGCAGACCTCTGGGAAGTAGCCGCGGCCCTGCCCATTTTTCACACCCTTACTTACCGGCTTCCCGAAGCCCTACAAAAAAAGGCCCGGGTGGGCTGCCTGGCGCGGGTCCCGGCCAAGCGGCGCCTGGTTACGGGTTATCTGCTGGGACCGGCCCGGGAGATGCCGGAGGCGGCCCTGCGTCCCATCCAGGCCATACTTGACCCCCTGCCCCGCTTCGGACCGGAGATGGTGCCGCTCTTCCGCTGGCTGGCGGACTATTACCAGTACCCCTTGGGGGAAGCCCTGGATCACCTGATCCCCGGCGGCGCCGGCTCCCCCGGGCTCCGGACCGAACGCTGGGCGGCCTGGCAACCCTTACCGGAAGGAACCGAGCCGCCCCGCCGCTTGAGCCCCAGGGCCCAGGGTCTGATCCAGCATCTCCAGGAAAATGGCCCTACTTCCCTAAAAGAACTCAATCGGCTCTTTACTCGCTGCGCCCCCGTCATCAAGCGCCTGACGCTTAAGGGCCTGATAGCCCTGGAGGACCGGGACGCCTGGCGGGATCCCCTGGAAGGGCAAGACCCGGCCCCGGCAGAGACCGCCTTGAAACTCAGTGCCGACCAGGAGGTGGCTCGGGCCGCCGTGGTGGCCGGTATTAGCAGCCGGGAATTTTCCCCCTTTTTGCTGCACGGGGTCACCGCCAGCGGCAAGACCGAGGTCTATCTGGCGGCGGCCCAAGCCACCCTGGACCAGGGGCGGCAAGTCCTGGTGTTGCTGCCGGAGATCGCCCTTACCCACCCGGTGGCCCTGGCCTTCAGACGGCGCTTCGGGTCCCGGGTGGCCCTGCTCCACAGCGGTATGTCAGCCTCCGCCCGCCTGGAGCAGTGGCGGCGCATCACCCTGGGGCAATTGGACATTGCCGTGGGAGCCCGCTCCGCAATCTTTGCGCCCCTGCCCCGTTTAGGGCTGGTGGTGGTGGATGAAGAACACGACCCGGCGTACAAGCAGGAAGGGGGGCTCCTCTATCAGGCCCGGGACGTGGCCCTCTACCGGGGAAAGCTGGCGGCCGCGACCGTGGTCCTGGTTTCCGCCACCCCGGCGGTGACCAGTTATTACCGGGCTCAGGAAGGAAAATACCGCTATCTCAATCTCAGCCGCCGGGTCACCCCCCAGGCCCTACCGGACATACACCTAATTTCCCTCAAGGAACATCGCTCTGGCCCGGGCTTACCGGTAATCTCCCGGCCCCTGGCCTTAAGCCTGGAAGAGACCCTGGCCCGGGGGGAACAGGCCCTGCTTTTCCTAAACCGCCGGGGTTACGCCACCGTGCTTTTTTGCCTGTTCTGCGGGGAGGTGATCCAATGTTACCAATGCAGTGTAGCCCTGACTTACCACCAGGCCAAAAACGCCCTTATCTGCCATTACTGTGGCTATGAAGAACCGGTGCCGTTGCGCTGCCCCCAGTGCCAGTCCACCGCGCTGAAACGCTACGGTTTAGGCACCGAAAGGGTGGAGGCGGAGATTCACAAAATCTTCCCCCAGGCCCGGGTGGCTCGCCTGGACCGGGATACCGCCCCCCACAGCGGCCGGGCCCTTAAGGTCCTGGAGGAATTTGCCCGGGGCCGCACCGATATCCTGGTGGGCACCCAGATGATCTCCAAGGGCCACCATTTCCCCGGAGTCACCCTGGTGGGAGTGATTGCCGCCGACCGCCACCTCTTTTTTCCGGAATACCACGCGGGTGAGCGCACTTTCCAGCTCCTGTCCCAGGTAGCGGGCCGGGCCGGCCGGGGGGAGGCCCCAGGTAAAGTCCTGATCCAGACCTTCCACCCGGACCATTTTGTCTTCCAGGCGATTAAGTCCCAGGATTACCAGGGTTTTGTGCAGCAGGAACTTGAGAGCCGCCGGGAATCGGGCTATCCCCCCTTCACCAGGTTGGCCCTGGCCCGGCTCAGCGGCCTTCCGGCGGAGGCGGTGGCCCAGGCCGCCACCCGCCTGACTGCGGCCCTGAAAAAGGCCATCGCCCGGGAGGAGGACCTGGCCCCCCTGATCCGGGTCCTGGGTCCCGCGCCCCCGGGCCTGACCCGGCTTAAGGGCCGCTTCCGCTGGCAACTGCTGCTGAAAAGCTACGGCCGCCCTCCCCTGCACCGGGCCTTGGAAATGCTGCGGCGACTCTGGACGCCGCCCCCGAAGAGTAAGATTGATTTGACTTTAGATATAGATCCGATGAGTCTATTTTAGGGATATGTGGGGGGGGGAGAGGATAGTAATCAGTGATCAGTAATCAGAAAAGATCACCGATTACTGATTACTGACTACCAACAGCTTCTAATGGGAAAAAGCGAATTCCGGGTAGACTTCTTCCGGGTCGAAGACCCGGGGGTCGGCAGTCTCCCAGCCGTGGTCGTCCAGACGGCGGAAGAAGCAGGATTCATAGCCCCATTCACAGGCCCCGCCCCGGGGCTGAACCCGGAGCAGCACCTGGTCGCCGGTGCAGCTGAGCCTGATCTCGGTCACTTCCTGGGAATAGCCGGAGCTTTCGCCTTTTAAGACCACCTTGCGTTTCCGGGGATGATAATAGTGGACCAGGCCGGTGGCGGCAATCCGGTCCACCGCCTCCCGGTTCAGGATGATCAGCATCAGCACGGCCCCGGAGGCCGCGTCTTGCACGACCGCCGGCATCTGTCCCTCCGGCGGCAGGGGCAGCCATTCCGGGAGGTTGGCCCATTTACGCGTCGTCATTATTTCCCCCTAAAAATCCCGATTTTCTTGAGGCGGCGCCGATGCGGCTCCCCATTTTTATCATGGCGGCCAAGTTTGTCCAGCCTTCCCTTCTATATTGCACTATCCCCGGGGCTCATCCAGAAAAATTCTTGACATCGGAAAATTGGGAATGGTATGTAGGGTGGACGTGAAAGTGTGCACAACTAACTTTAATCTGCCTGAACAGGGAGGAGGCAAACGATGGCGAGGCTCAACTATGTAGAATTTTACTACAGCACCAAACATAAACCTGAGGACAAATATAAGTGCGATAACGACAATGTCCTGAATTTGCTGAAAAGTCTGGAGGCCAAAGGCGTAGAAACCGCGGCTATCGATCTCGGGGACATAGCTGACCCCTTCCGGCAGTACCATAAAGCCTCCAGCGGCCCTGCCTCAGAGTATCGTCCTATCTTCGGCGAGGTCCGGGGCGCAGACTATAAAGAATATTTCGGTAAGACCATCCCCGCACTTTGCTGCTATACCAAAAAAGGCGACCGGGCCCCGGTGGAGGTCTTCCCCCGCAGCGACAAAAAGCTGGGGCGGGTTTATCTCATCGAGGAGTGGATTGAAAACTATATCGGCGAGTTAGAAGGCCGGGCCGAAGCCGAAGAAGCCCGCTAAAGATGAACCTTGAGGCCCCACTAGTCCGAGTGGGGCCTTTTTTTTGCCCCGCCTCAGTCCTGTGGCCGCCATTTGCTGCCACCCTGGGCAATACCCGCCTGGACGCCGGCCCCTTCCACCATAACCGCTGCTTTTTGTTCCGGGTTGGTGGGGGGAGGGGCCAGGGTCCTGAGGACCATGTCCCTTCCCCTTTGCCAGAATAGCTGTAGCCGGGTGTCACAATTTTTTCATGGCCGCTTCATAGGCCGCGTACGCGGCCTGGCCGAAGAGGACGAAGCGCACCCGTTCGATTTCCGGATGCTCCGCCAGGTAGGATTTTACCGTCTTTAGGGCCACCCGGGCCGCGTCCGCCAGGGGATAGCCGTAGGCGCCGGTGGAGATGGAGGGAAAGGCCACGCTTTTTAAGCCCTTGGCCGTAGCCAGCTTCAAGCTCTCCCGGTAGCAGGAGGCCAGGAGCTCCGGCTCCCGGTGGAGCCCGTCCCGATAGACCGGACCCACGGTGTGAATCACATACCGGGCTTTTAGTTGGCCGCCGGTGGTGATACGGGCCTCACCCGTGGGACACCCGCCGAGCTGGCGGCACTCTTCCTGGATCTTGGGCCCCCCGGCCCGATGGATGGCGCCGTCCACCCCGCCTCCGGCCCGCAGGGATTGATTGGCGGCATTGACGATGGCCTCCGTATCCTGCCGGGTAATATCCCCTTCCGTCAGTTCCAACACAGAGTGGCCAACCTTGATTTCCATGCCCCGACCTCCAGCAAAGTTTCGGGGGCGTGAGATTTATCCTCCCAGCCCTCTTTTTTCTCATCATATCACAGATTGATCTGATCGAAGGGTTCCACCCGTCTGCCCCACCCACTGTCGGGAAATTTTGCCTTTATAGCGTTTACCAAAAGTTATTTCTTTTTAAGGATACCAGTATCAGCATCAGCCGTCCAAAAGCAAGGTAAGCGCTGTTGGGGCAATTCTTTCAACTTTAACCCTCAGGTCGGGGGTCCCTTGATCGTATCCGCTTAATAATTGTACAAGTTACGGATTGCCTGCCCCATTGGCGGTGATTATTTTATATCCAAAAGAAAGGAGGGCGGGATCATGGCGGAAAAATGTCTGGTTGAGAAGATGGAAAATCGTAATCTCGATTCCTATGACCTGATCACGGTCTTGGGGCTCTTGAAAGAACACGATGGGAAGGAAATTTACCGCCGTTACAGCCCGGACAGCGGCGGTCCCGGCAAGATCAACCTCCTTTTGAGCACTGACAGCTACTTTGTGGAAATGACGGTGGAAATCTTGACTTCCCTGGCCCTGTCGCCTAAATATCAGGCCAGCCCCAATCTCATGCAGGCCCTGATCCGCCGCTTGCTCTGCGGCCATCGCCACAATCTGATCCTGGAAAAAATACGGGCCTACGGGGTGCCCGTCGAGGACCCGACGCAGTTAAACCTCTCTTGCTCCGTGGGCACCATGGGCGTTGATCTGGTGGCCAATCATCACCTCAATGCCCCGGAATACCGCTTCCGCAAATTCGGCACCTCCCGGGTGGAGCAGGAGGAGCAGCGCCCCCTGGACCACTACGACGCAGTCTCCATCCTCTATCTGGCGCAGCAGAATCAGACGGCGCGCATCTTAAACCGCTATGTGCCCCAGGAACTTCTCAATGAGGGTACGGAAGGGGAACAGGTAGTGCGGTTTTCCAGCCTGGCCGGAGATTTTCAGGTAGGCTTTTTCTTCCAGAAAATCCACAACGACGTCCCCCGAGGGGTCCCGGAGCGAGGGAACGTCTCCTCCGCCACCATGCATCAGGTGTTACGCCGCCTCTTTGCCGGCCATGGTCCTGAGCTGGTCGCCAATGAATTGACAGATAAGGGTATTTTGATCACCCCTGAGGAAGTAAATCGGGAGTTCAGCCTGGCCCGGATTCTTAACGACAATTACATCGAGATGGGGTTCATAAGACAGTGAGCAGTAAGCAGTGGGCAATGGGCAATGGGGAGTTCAAGTGAACTTTCGTTCCACTGCTCACAGCTTACTGCTCACTGTTTACTATTCAACAATGGTTACCGCGCAACCTTTGGCATTATGCACCACTTTGGAGGTCACGCTTCCCAGTAACAGGGCCTTGGCCTTACCCAGACCCCGGCGGCCCATGATAACCGTGGAGCAACCGGCGCTCACGGCTTCGTTGATAATATCTTCGGCCACGTCATAGTATTTGGGTTTGAACTTGGCCTCTACCGCCGCCGCCGGGATGCCCGCGGCCACCATGGTGTCCTTGGCCTTGGCCACCAGACCTAGCCAGTTCTTTTCCTGGTCCGCCTGCCACTGGGCAATCATCCGTTCCCGGGCTGCCCGTTCCTTTTCCTCCAGGATATGGCCGTCATCCCAAAAGGCCGGGGGGAGGCCGGAAAGGATATGCAACAGCGTGACTTCCACGCCGGGGGTTTGATCAAAGGTCCGGGCCACATATTCCACCGCACGCCAAGCCCCTTCGGAAGCATCCAGGGCCACCATTATCTTTTGGGACATGCTCTCTCCTTTTCCTGAAATAAGGCCAATTTAATCACCACCGCTTGTAGATGTCAACCGGGGTGCGGCGGCAAGGTTCAATAGCGACTGCCAATCTCAGTTTTCCTTGGCCCCAAAAATCCTCCATTGACTTTTTTTGA
Source organism: Thermodesulfobacteriota bacterium (assembly GCA_049322315.1). Lineage (GTDB taxonomy): Bacteria > Desulfobacterota > Desulfobaccia > Desulfobaccales > 0-14-0-80-60-11 > SURF-52. The sequence goes on from JBMORF010000075.1 coordinate 43,099, forward strand.
TAATAATTTGCCATCGACAATTACGTGAGAAAGAAAATATTTTTCTTTGGATAGAAGTGGAGGTTTTATGCGGCTGGGCCATTTTGATCGCTATCCTTAAAAAGATCCAGATAAGTGGAATAGGAGAAACGCCGATTTCGCTTCCTGCCAGTAATTTCGTCTAAAACTCCTATCTTACACAAATCTCTTACCAGTCTGTTTGCATTAGGAAAGGAAAGTCCTGTAATTTCAGAAACAGTTTCCACTGAGATTATTGGATTAGAATAAAGTACTTCTAAAAGTGCGAGCCCATTAACTGCACCTCGCCCCAATTCTTGCGAAATTAGTGCCCGATGTTTTTCCCTCAAGTTCACAATTTGTCTGGCTTTATTAGTTGCTTCCTGTGCTACCTCATAAACACCGCGCAAGAAGAATTTTAGCCAATTCTCCCAATCCCCCTTATCTCTTATAGCCTGCAATCTTTTATTGTATTCGGATTTATATTTCTTAAAAAAATATGAAAGATAAAGGAGTGGACGCTTCAGAACTCCCTGCTGACAGATTAAAAAGGTTATTAGGAGTCGCCCTAAGCGGCCATTCCCATCCCCAAATGGGTGAATCGTCTCAAAGTGAGCATGAATCAAGCCCGCCTTGACCAGCATAGGTAAGGGCCTTTGATCATAAAAGAAATTTTCCAGATCATTAAGGGCTTCCATCATCTCATGGGGGGGTGGAGGCACAAATTCCGCAGTGGTTAACCCATCTATTCCGGGAATACCAATCCAATTCTGAAAGTGGCGAAATTCTCCCGGACTTCTCTCACTCCCCCGCACTCCTGCTAAAAGTTTTTCATGAATTTCACATATTAGCCTTAAAGACAAAGGTAATTCCCTTAAACGTTCCAGTCCATAATTCATTGCCTCAATATAATTTATCACCTCTCCCACATCCTTTGGTCGGCCTGGCTCCAAGGCATGGGCTTCATATTCCAAGACATCCATCAAAGAAGCCTGGGTTCCTTCGATCTGACTGGAAAGCACAGCCTCTTTGCGCACATACATAAATACAAAAAGATCAGGATCGGGTAGCATATCTGTGGAACCATCAAGGCGGCCCAAGGAGCGGTCTGCATCCGATAATAGCTTCCATATTTCGTCGTCATAAAGAAGGGGAGGGTCCGGAGGCAACCCCTTCGGAATAAAGGCCTTATATCCTCCTGGTTGCTGCACATAATTGCCAGCTCTCGTGGTCATCCTGCTTTTCATATTATCGTCTCCGATCATATGAAAATCGTTATTAACGAAAATAACAATTATCGTTAATATAATCCAGAGGGTTGGTATTTGCAATATCTGTTCGCGATCCCCTGCATGCCTTTTCCCCGGTCATATTTACATCTTGTTAAAAATGGCCAGTCACCACCTTTCCACCAATTTATTGATTTTTCGGGGCGATGGGGTATGTTAATAAGGTTAGAGACTAGAAAAGAGACTTGAACCTTATGGATTATAAAGAGACCCTGAATCTGCCCCGCACTTCCTTTCCCATGAAGGCGGACCTGCCCCGGCGGGAGCCGGACCTCCTCAAGCATTGGGCGGAAATGGACCTGTACGCCCGCATCCGCACCCAGAGCCGGGGCCGGGACCGCTTCATTTTGCATGACGGTCCGCCCTATGCCAACGGTCACATTCACCTGGGCCACGCCCTGAACAAGATCCTCAAGGACATTATCGTCAAATCCCGGCAGATGGCGGGGTTGGATTGCCCCTACGTGCCGGGCTGGGACTGCCACGGCCTGCCCATCGAGCACCAGGTGGACAAGGGCCTGAAAGCCAAGGGCCTAAAATTGAGCCAGGTGGAGGTGCGCCAGCGCTGCCGGGCCTACGCCCAGGAGTTCATCGCCATCCAGCGCCGCGAGTTTGAGCGCCTGGGGGTCCTGGGGGATTGGGCCCGGCCTTATCTCACCATGAACCCGGCTTACGTGGCCGCCATCCTGGAGGAATACGGCAAGTTTTTCTTAAGCGGCGCCATTTACCGGAGCAAGAAACCGGTGCATTGGTGCGCCACCTGCCACACCGCCCTGGCGGAAGCGGAGGTGGAGTACGAGGAGCATCAGACCCCTTCCATTTACGTAAAATTTCCGGTTAAGGAAAAGTCGGACCGGCTGGAGCTGGGCGCGGATTATGTAGTGATCTGGACCACCACCCCCTGGACCCTGCCCGCCAACCAGGCCATCGCTGTGCATCCGGAGGTGGAATACGCCGTGGTGCGGGTGGGAGATGAGGGCCTGGTGGTGGCCGCGGAGTTGGCGGCGGGCTTCTTGTCCCAATTGGGTCTTCAGGGTGAGGTGGTTAATACCCGGCGGGGCCGGGAACTGGAGGGGCTGGTCTGCCGCCATCCCTGGCTGGACCGGGACTCCCAGGTGATCCTGGCGGATTACGTCACCCTTACCGCGGGCTCAGGACTGGTGCACATCGCGCCGGGGCACGGCCAGGAGGACTACGACAGCGGCCGCAAATACGGGCTTAAACCCTACTCGCCGGTGGACGACAACGGCCGCTTTACTAAAGAAGTGCCGGAGTTCGCAGGCCAAAAAGTCTGGGAGGCCAACGCCGGGATCATCGAGTTGCTCCGGGGAAAGGGGAGGCTTTTAAAGGCGGAGGAGACCACCCACAGCTACCCCCATTGCTGGCGCTGCAAGCAGCCCATCATCTTTCGGGCCACGGAGCAGTGGTTCATCTCTATGGAGATCAATGGTCTGAGGCAAAAGGCCCTGGAGGCCATCGATAAGGTGACCTGGATCCCCAGGTGGGGCCGGGACCGCATCTACCAAATGGTGGAGAACCGCCCGGACTGGTGCATCTCCCGGCAGCGGGCCTGGGGCGTGCCCATCGTCGCCTTCCATTGCCGGGACTGCGGCGAGGTCTTTCTCACCCGGGAAATCCTGGAGGGCATCGTGGCCCGGGTGCGCCGGGAGGGCGCGGATTTCTATTTCGCCGAAGAAGCCCGGGAACTGGTGCCCGCCGGGACCCGCTGTCCTAAGTGCGGCTGGGAAGAATTCGCCAAGGAAACGGACATCCTGGACGTCTGGTTCGATTCCGGGGTAAGCTTCGCCGCGGTGTGCGAGGCCAATCCGGAGTTGGGCTTTCCCGTGGACCTTTATCTGGAAGGCTCCGACCAGCACCGGGGCTGGTTTCACAGCAGCCTGCTGGCCGCGGTGGGCACTCGGGGCCGGGCTCCTTATCAGGGGGTGCTGACCCACGGCTTCGTGGTGGACGGGGAAGGTCGGAAGATGTCCAAGTCCGTGGGCAACATCATCGCCCCCCAGGAGGTGATGCAGAAATACGGCGCCGAGATTCTCCGCCTCTGGGTCTCCGCCGAGGACTACCGGGACGACATCCGTCTCTCCGACGCCATCTTGAAGCAACTGGCGGAGGCCTACCGCCGCTTCCGCAATACCGCCCGCTTTATGCTGGGGAACCTCAATGACTTCGACCCCCAGCGCCATTGGGTGCCTTATGAACAGCGGGAGGAGCTGGACCGCCTGGCGCTGTCCTGGCTGGCGCAACTATCCGAACGGGTGAAAAAGGCCTACCTGGACTACGAGTTTCATCTGGCCTTCCACCGCTTGCACCAGTTCTGCGCGGTGGAGATGTCCTCCCTTTACCTGGACATCCTCAAAGACCGGCTCTATGTCTCGGCGGCCGGGTCCCTGGCCCGGCGCAGCGCCCAGAGCACCTTATACGAGCTGTTACGCAGCCTCACCCTGCTGATGGCCCCCATTCTTTCCTTCACCGCTGAGGAGGTCTGGGGTTTCCTGCCGGGAGGGGATAAGGAGGAGAGCGTCCATCTGGCGGCCTTCCCCGAAACACCCCCGGGATTCCCGGATGCGGCTCTGCTCCAGAAATACGAATTTTTGTTGAAAGTGCGGGGGGAGATCAACCGGGGTCTGGAAGAGGCCCGGAAAGACAAAACCATCGCCACCGCCCAGGAGGCCAAGGTCTACCTGGCAGCCGTTAATGACAATCTCTTCAGCCAATTGCAGGCCCAGGCCGGTGAGTTGCAAATCCTGGCGCAAGTGGCGGAATTGACCCTTCTCCCTAGTCTGGAAGACCTGCCTGCCCCGGGTTTGGCCGGCCAGGAAATTCCAGATTTAACGGTGGCCGTGGAGAAGGCCGGGGGCGACAAATGCGTGCGCTGCTGGTTTTCTTATTCCACGGTGGGGCAAAATGCCCAACATCCCCAACTCTGCGCCCGCTGCTCCCAGGTGCTGGAAGGTGAGGGCCCATGAAGCGCAAACTTTTCATTCTTCTGCCGATCTTGCTGGTGGGAGTGGTTTTGGACCTGGTGACCAAGCAGTTGATCCTGGAGTATCTGCCCTTAGGCTCCCAGATTCCGGTGATCAAGGGTTTTTTCAACGTGGTGCACATCCATAACCGGGGCGCGGCCTTCGGGTTGATGGGCTCCTGGTCCCTGGACTTCGTCCGCGTCTTTTTCGTTTGCACCACCGGCATCGTGCTGCTGGTGGTGGCCTATCTCTGGTGGCGCCTGCCCGGGGACCAGGGGCTGGCGGCCCTGGGCTACAGCCTGATTATGGCCGGGGCCCTGGGAAACCTGGTGGACCGGGTGCGCTTCGGGGAGGTGGTGGATTTTCTGGATTTTTATTGGGGCCACTACCACTGGCCGGCCTTTAATGTGGCGGACAGCCTGGTCTGTCTGGGCGCCGGGGTGTTGGTCTGGGTTATCCTCCGGGAAGAGAAGGGCGTCAATGTTTCCAGTCCTGCTTAAGTACGGGCCGATACAGATTTTCACCTACGGCTTTTTCCTGGCTCTGGCCTTCTTGAGCGCCATCTACATCGGCGGCCGGGAGGCCGCCCGCCAGGGCCTGAGCCGGGGCCAGTTCTATGATATGTGCTTTTATACGGTGGTGGGGGCCCTGGTGGGCTCCCGGCTGCTGTATGTCATTTTGGAATATTCCACCTTCCTGGCCCATCCTCTGAAGATTTTCGCCCTGTGGGAAGGGGGGCTGGTCTTCCACGGAGGCGTGGTGGGCGCTCTGATTGCGGCTTTTTGGTATATGCGCCGGCACGCCCTTCCCTGGCGACAGTTCTTGGACTCCCTGGCCTTGGGCATGCCCATCGGCCAGGCCCTGGGCCGGGTGGGCTGCTTTATGGCCGGTTGCTGCTACGGCAAACCTTCTACCCTGCCCTGGGCCGTGACCTTCACCAACCCGGAAACCCTCTGCCCTTTGCGGGTGCCCCTCCATCCCTCCCAACTGTACGAAGCTTTGCTCTGCCTGGGAGTCTTCGGCATCCTCTATGTACTGCGCACCCGAAAACGTTTTCAGGGCCAGCTGGTCCTGACCTATTTTGGTCTGGCCGGGCTGGTGCGCTTTGTGACGGAGTTTTTCCGGAGTCCTTTGGATTACCGGGGCCCCATCATCGTCTTCAACTGGCCCCTGACCCAGGTGGTGGCCCTGGGGATCGCCGTACTAAGCGGCGCCGTATTGTGGTGGTTCTGGCACAGGAGCGCTCCAGCCAAAACCTGAAAGAATATGGGGGTGTGGAGGGGAGCAGGGATCTAGCCTAGGGGCCTTGCCTGCTAAAAAACAACCGGGGGCGGCGGTGTTACCTGTCCCTCCTCCCCCCCCACACCCCCCCCGAAGGAGAAACCATGCACAGCCGCCGCTGGCTTACCGCCCTGATCGCGGTGCCCTTGCTTTTATTGGTGATCTTGAAAGGGGGCCGCCTCGGCTTGGTGTTGTTAATTCTGGCAGTGAGCGCCCTGGCCCAATGGGAGTTTCTGGGGATGTTACTGGCGGATAACCCCAAGTTCCAGCGGTTAAAATCCCTCCTCCTGGGGACGCTGGTGCTCCTCAGCTTTTGCACGGTTTCTCCCCCCAGTAACTTGTGTTATCCGGTGGGCTTTATCCCCTGCAATCCTTCCATGGTATTGGCCGTCCTGGTCTGGTGCATATTTATCCTCTTCCTCTTTTACCTCCTCAGCTTTGGTCATATTGAACAATTAATCCGGGACCTGTCGGTCAACCTTTTGGGGCTCATCTACCTACCGTTTCTTTTGGGGCATTTTATCTGGCTGCGCTACCTGCCCCAGGGGGAATTGTGGGTCTTGTGGCTGCTCCTCGTCATCTTTGCCGGGGACACCGGGGCCTTTTATGTGGGCCGGGCCTGGGGGAATGGCAAGCTTTACCCCCTGGTGAGTCCCGGCAAGACCTGGGCCGGAGTCTGGGGCGGATTGGCCAGCGTTCTGGTGGTGGGGATACTGGCCGGAAAGGGGCTCATCCCCCACATAAAACTAATTTCCCTGATCTGGTTGTCCCTGACCCTGGCGGTGGTGGGAATGCTAGGGGACCTTTTCGAATCGATGCTTAAGCGCCGGGCCCAGGTGAAGGACGCCAGCCAGGTCCTGCCGGGGCACGGAGGCATGTTGGACCGCCTGGACAGTCTCCTCTTTGCCGCCCCGGTGTTGGTCTACGCCCGTCTGTTTCTTTTAGGAGGGTAAAAGGCCAATCGAGTAGGAGGGGGGCCTTACGGCCCCCGTCCTCTCACACCACCGTGCGTACGGTTCCGTACACGGCGGTTCCTGAAGCACCTTGAGACCTGCGCAGATAATCAAGCAGCGACACGAGTCCCATGTCATCAAAGAAG
>JBMORF010000076.1:0-210564 GCA_049322315.1 Thermodesulfobacteriota bacterium
GTCAGGCGTTGCCAGGGCCACTCCGTGGGTGCCCCCGGTTTTTTTGAAGACTTCTTGAGATGCGGCCATACGTTCCATCAAAGCGGTGATGGTGCGGCGCTTCACGGTCAGGTCGCTGGTCACCGGGTCCAGCTTCCGGCAAATTTCTTCCACCGCTTCCTTGGCGCAGAGGCTGCAACTGGAATAGGCCACCTCCAGATGACGCCGGCCGGTGCGGGCCCGGGCCGCATCGCTCAAGACAATATCCACCACGTTGGGTGGCAGCAAAGGATCGGTGGCCGTGCCGCAAAAGTGGAGGGTGGTGATATCACCCAAATTCTTAATGATCCCCTCGGTATACAAAAAACCCACGGCCAGTTCCTTTTCCAGCCCCGGGAGGCGCATCAAGACCTGAAAAGGCTCGCCGGAGAGACGAATCTCCAGGGGCTCTTCCACGGCCACGGGGTCGGTGACTTCCTCCATCCCCTCCGGCCGATAGCGGCGGACGGGGAATTCCTGGATAGGCTCGGTCATAGTAAAAGTAGTCAGTAGCCAGTGGCCAGTGGCCAGTGAAAAACAAGAAGATTAGGTATGTGTTTAACTCTTAGCCGTTCCTTAGAAAAAAAGATGCAAAAAATGAGGTTTGAAATGAATCTTTAAGACCACTGACCACTGACTACTGGCCACTGGCCACTGAATTCATGCCGGTTCTTTGCAAACCTGGGAATTAGGGCCCCGCACCTCCCCCCAACCCAGTTTGGCCCTTAAGATTTCAAAATGGCTGCGCCGGGGGGACTTGATCAGCTTCAGGTGGTGGGGGGCGCGGCGGACCTCCACCCGGTCGCCGGGCTGCAAGGCCTGGCCCACCTGGCCGTCCACCGTGAGATAGACGTCTTCGGCCTTGGGGTCCAGGGTGACGGCCACGGTCACCGTCTCCGGCAGGATGATGGGCCGGTTGCTCAGGGTATGGGGACAGATGGGGAGCAGCAGCACGTGGCGCAGGGTGGGATAGACAATGGGCCCCCCCGCGGACAGGGTGTAGGCGGTGGAGCCGGTAGGGGTAGAGATGATGAGGCCGTCGGCCCGGTAAGTGGTGAGGTATTCCCCGTCGATCCAGGCGGTGAGTTCCACGATGCGGGCCAGCGCGCCTTTGTTGATCACCGCGTCGTTGAGCACGGTTTCTTCCCAGAAACGCTGACCCTCCCGGAAAATGGTGGCGGAGAGCATCATCCGCTCTTCCACCTCGAACCTGCCGTCCAGAATCTGCTCCAGGGCCGGATAAAGCTCTTCCAGGGAGACCTCTGTAAGAAACCCCAGGCCCCCCACGTTCACCCCCAGGATGGGGATACCTCTCTGGCCGTAGCGCCGGGCCACGCTGAGAAGCGTGCCGTCGCCGCCCATGACCACGATGAACTCAATGTCATCAGGCAAGGGGAGAATCTGGTGATCTGGTTCGTTCACCAGCAGGACCACCTTCAGGCCCCGGTTTTGGGACCAAACCTCCAGGGCTTGACCGGCCTCCCAGGCGTCGGGCTGGTGCTTTTTAGTGATAATGGCCAGGGACTGCAAACCTGCTCCTCCCGCTGTTGACAATTATCATAATCTTGGTTAATTATCAAAAGGTTTGGGGGAAGGGCAGGAGGGGAAGGATTCACCACCAAGACACCAAGACACCAAGATGCACAAAGATATTTTTTTCTCTTGCTGGCACAGCAAGAGAAAAAGAAAAATACTTGGTGATCCTTTGTGCCTTTGTGTCTTGGTGGTGAAAGCTTTTCCTCTTTCCCCCAGGCAAAATTCCATGAGAAGGAGCACCACGACGTTGCAACTAGCTCAACGTATTCTGCAGATTCCCCCCTCCGCCACCCTGGCCCTGAACGCCAAGGCCAATCAGTTGAAGGCCCAGGGGTTGGACATCGTCAATTTCGGCGTGGGGGAGCCGGATTTCGATACCCCGGAGAACATCAGAGAAGCCGCCATCCGGGCCATCCATGAGGGTCACACCCGCTACACCCCGGTGGGGGGCACCCCGGAGTTTAAGGAAGCCATCAGCCGCCGCTTTGAGGAGGACTACGGGCTCACTTATAAACCCACGGAGATCTTGGTCTCTTGCGGGGGCAAGCACGGGCTCTACAATCTCTTCCAGGTGCTCTTTGAAGAGGGGGACGAGGTCCTGATTCCCGCGCCCTTTTGGGTCTCTTACCCCCCCATGGTGATGCTGGCGGACGCTACCCCGGTGGTGGTCCCCACCCGCCAGGAAAACGGCTTCAAGCTCACCGCCCAGGAACTTAAAGAGCGGATCACTCCCAAGACCAAGGCCCTGGTCCTCAACAGCCCCTCCAACCCCACGGGCATGGTCTACAGCCGCCAGGAACTGGAGGCCCTGGGGGAGGTGGTGCTGGATAAGGGGATCTACGTGGTCTCCGACGATATCTATGACAAGATCCTCTTTGACGGCGCAACCTTCGTCAATCTGGCCATGCTCTCCCCGGAGCTGAAGGCCCGGACCTTTATCTTGAACGGTCTGTCCAAGACCTACGCCATGACCGGCTGGCGCATCGGCTACCTCCTGGGGCCGGAGGCGGCCATTAAAGCGGCCACCAATCTCCAGAGCCAGTCCACCTCCAACCCCACCTCCGTGTCCCAGAAGGCCGGGGTGGAGGCCCTGAGCGGTCCCCAGACCGCGGTCAAGACCATGGTGGCGGAATTCGCCTGGCGGCGGGACGATATTCTCCGGCGCACCCTGGAGATTCCCGGGGCCACCTGCCCCAAGCCGGGGGGGGCGTTTTATCTCTTCCCCAATTTTTCGGCTTACTATGGCAAATTGAATCCTGCCCAAGGGCAGTCCCATTCCCAGGCCCTGGCGGACTACCTGCTGACGGAAGCCCGGGTGGCGGCGGTGCCGGGCAATGAATTCGGGGAGGACAACTGTCTCAGGTTTTCCTATGCCACCTCCCGGGAGCGCATCACCACCGGGGTGACCAGGATTAAAGAGGCTTTGGAGAAGCTGGGGAAGTAAATAAAACCGTGTTACGTTTTACGTTTTGCGTTTTTCGTTGAAAGAATAAAAGATTATCAATGGGTTACAGTGCGAATTTGTTACATTTTAAAGCGAAATCAGTACAAGTTTTTTACGAAAAACGAAAAACTGCGAAAAACGTAAAACGCAAAACGAAAAACGGCAAAAAAAAGCGCGGTCTGCCTGGTTGGGGACCGCGCTGTCCGTTCAGAGCCGCTTATTAATTAATTAGCGGCCCGCGGCTTTGCGTTTGGAAGCCTTGAGCGGGTTGATCTTGCCGCTGCCGTTGTCCTTCTTTTCCTTTTTCACGTGTGTGGCCAGATTGCAGTGTCCCGTCCGCCACTTAGCCTTGGGATCGGGGAAGGAGCCGCAGTAACTGCCATCTTCCCACTTAAGGATGCGATCGCAACCCTCACAGGATTCCACGATGGTGTGGCATTTGCCGCCGTTAAACGAACAGCCTTTCTTGCTCATGAAGGCACAATCGACGCCCGGTTTTACGCTTACGCAGTGCATGGCCGTAATCCCCCTGCCTGGGAAAAATTAAATTAACTAGTATTTATATAAAATATTTTAGCGGTATGTCAAGAGAAAATATTAATAAAAGTTCCAAGTCCAAGGTTCCCGGTTCCAAGTTGAGACCTCTGGAAAATCCTTTTTTGTCATCCTGAGCGTAGCGATCTTGTATTCCAGCGCCTTAAATTCCCCATATGGGTTTAATCATTAGCATAGAGGAGAAAAGCTGTGCTGCCAAAGAAGAGATTCTTCGGTCGCGCTGCTCCCTCAGAATGACAGATGACGGGAGTTCGACAGAGGACTCAGGAAAGGAGGAGGCTGTCTTAATTTTCCATCTTGCGTCTTTGCGCCTTAGCTTCTTGGCGTGAGTTTTTTTCCTAAAAATAATGGTCCAAAGGCTGGTAGCGCCGGCGCACGGCCCAGGCGAAAAAGAGGTTGAAGGGCAGCATGTGCAGGGAAAAAAGGTGCAGGCTCTGGCGTTTGAGGATGGATAAAGGTGAATAAAAACGCCGGTTGGCCCGCCAGTAACCATCTTCCAGTTGCCGGGCGGTCATGTATTTGGGGTGGTAGACCACCTTGAAACCGCAATAATTCGTCCAGTCGTGGTTGAAGATGCGCCCTTCCTGCAGCAGTTGGTCCCGCACCCTGGTGCCGGGGCGGGGGGCCAGGATGAACATGAAGGAGACCGGCGCCTTGGCCTTAATCAGGAAATCCACGGTGCTTTCAAAAATCTCCGGGTGGTCGCCGTCCAACCCGAACATAACGTTCACCGAATAGCCGATGCCCCGGTCCCGCAGGGCTTTGAACTGGCGTTCGTAGTCCTTGATTTTATTTTGCTTCTTTCTGATGGCCTGGAGGCTCTCCGGGTTGATGGATTCCATGCCGATATTCACGTGGAGGCAGCCGCTTTGGGCCATGAGGTCTAAGACTTCCGGGTCGTCCCCCACGTTGGTGGTGGCCAGGCAGCCGTAGATCAGCTTCAGGGGGATGAGCCGCTCCATGATCTCCAGGGCATGGTTGCGGTTGGCCACAAAGTTGTCATCCACAAAGTAGATGAAATCGCTTTGGGTAATCCGCCGGATTTCCTGAATTTCGTGGATGACTTCGTCCACCGGGCGGTGCCGGAACTTGCCCCCGTAGACCTGGGTGACTTCGCAATAGCTGCAATTATAGGGGCAGCCCCGGGTGGTTTGGGAAGGGATGTTCAGCAGCTTGTAGCGCTTGAGATTAAGCAGGTCGTAACGGGGCACCGGCAGGTTCTTTAAATCCGACAATTTCCTGGCCTGGTAGCGGGGCTGCAACCGTCCGGCGGCGAAGTCTTGGAGCAGCAGGGGCCAGGATTCTTCGGCCTCCCCCAGCACCAGGGCGTCCGCGTGCTCCTGGCACTCATCCGGGGCCAGGGTGGCGTGGAAGCCACCCATCACCACCGGGATCTTACGGCGGCGGAACCCCGCGGCCAGTTGATAGGCCCGGGGCGCCTGGTGGGACATGAAAGAGAAGGCCACCAGGTCGCATTTCTCCTGAAAAGTAATGTCTTCCAGGAGATCGTCCTTGATTTCCACCTGCATGCCCGAGGGCGCCAGGGCGGCTACGTAAGGGAGGGTCAGGCCCAGGAGCCAGCGGCGTTTGCGCTTGTCCAGGCGGCCCTGTTCCCGGTACTGGGAAGGTTGGATCAGCAGGATTTTCATCGTTAATAAAGATTAAGACTGTTGTCCGGGAAGATCAAGTATCCACAGGGGGCCAGAAGCATATTCCCCCGGCAACCGCAGGCGTTAGCCGGTGGCCGCCAATACCAGGTTGAAGCGCACACTGCCGTCAATCTCCCCTGCCGGCAAAATCCCGGAGCAACCGGTGGAAGCCCAGGGTCACCAGGAGAACCAGGACCGCGGTGAGCGCGAAGCTGAGGCCATAACCCAGCACGCCGATGGCCCCGCCCATAAACGCGGAACTGAGCATCATGCCGAGATAGATACTGGTATTATAGCCCCCCATGGCCAGGCCCCGGGCCTCGGGGGGCGCCACTTCGGCGATGAGGGCCCCTAAGGGAGTGAAGGCCAGACCCATGGTCACCCCCAAGGCTACGGCGGTGAGGAGGAATTGGGTCAGGGTGCGGCAGAAGCCGAAGACCGCCAAAGAGAGGCTGAAGAGGATAAAACCCAGCACCGCCAGTTGGGCCCGGCTTTTCACCCGGTCGCTGAGGCGGCCGAAAGGCAGACGGGAGAGGGCGTTAAAGATCGCCTGGGCGGTGAAGACCAGGCCGATTTGCCCCATGCTCAGGCCGCGGTCATGGGTGAGGAGCGGGGTGAAGGTGACGAACATGCCCTGGCCGAAACAACTGCCCAGGGTGAGCAGCCAGCAGCCTATGAGGTGGCGGTTGTGGAGGAGGTGGCGGTTGAATTTGGGGGGCTGCGCATGGGAGGGCCGTTGGCTCAGATGGGCAGCCTGACCCGGCAGGAAGAAGACCGCGGCCCCCATGAGGAGGAAGACAAAAATACCGGCAATAAGAAACAGCGGCCTAAAGCCCAGCCATTGGGCCACAAAGCCCCCCAGGGCCGGACCCAGGCTCATGCCGGTATAGATGGCGGTGGTGTACCAGCCGTAGGAGCGTCCCAGGTGGGTGACGGGGGAAAAATCCGCCACATAGGACATCAGCGTGGGGCCGATGGCCGCCAGGCCGGTGCCGAACAGCAGGTAAATGGCGATCAATTGCCCCGGGGTGCTGCTGACGCAGAGGAGAAAGGAGGTGGCCGCGGAAATCGCCAATCCCGAGGCGATGAGCAGCTTCCGGCCCCAGCGGTCGGAGAGAATCCCCAAGGGGAAGGAAAGGGCCCCGGACATGAGCAAAAATGCGGCATTGATGAGGCCCACCTCGAAAGTACTGGCCCCCAGGGAAGTGGCGAAAAGAGGCACCACCGGGATGCGCATGTAGGAGCCCACATAGCTGGCAAAGGCGATGCTGCAGCAGATGGCCAGGAGAGCGCCGTAGGAGAGGGCCGCGGTCTTTGTCCGGAAGAGGTTCATGAAATTTGCTTTACCTATTATAGCAGCGACGGTTGGAAAAAGCTGTCAGCTATCAGCTATCAGCGGTCAGCTAAAAAATTCCAGGGAGTCTTGCCCAAAAAAGAACTCCTTCAATTTAAGGCGCTTGCCAATTTTTTCAAAAGTTGAAAGCTAAGGGCTGACAGCTAAATGGCTCCTGGTCCCCTGGGGTAACAAAGCTTATAATAAACCCATGGACCTCACCGCGGCCTTGCTGGAACCATCGGCTTATCCGCAGCCCACCTCCCGGGTGGAGTTGGTGCAGACCCACATCTCCTGGGTCTTTCTCACCGATGCTTTTGCCTATAAGGTCAAGAAACCGGTGGATCTGGGGTTTTTGAATTTCACCACTTTGCGCCGGCGGCATTTTTATCTTAACCAGGAATTGCTTCTTAATCGCCGCCTGTGTCCGGAGATCTACCTGGAGGTCCTGCCCATTGTGGGACATCAGGGTGGGGTGCGCCTGGGGGGGCCGGGCAAACTCCTGGACTATGCCCTGAAGATGGTCAAGATGCCCCAGGAAGGGATGATGGATCGGGTGGCAGACCGGGGGGAATTGCGGCAGGAGCACCTGGACCGCATCATCGACCGCCTCGTGCCTTTCTACGAACAGGCGGCCACCGGCCCCCGGATCAATAAATTCGGGGAACCGGCCATCATCCACTTCAACCATCAGGAGAATTTCTCCCGCACCGCGGGCCTGCCGGGGGAGATACTTTCACCTTCTTTGTTCGACCGGATTAAGGTGTTTTCCTGGGGTTTCTTGAAAAAGAACCGGCAGCTTTTCCTGCGGCGCCTCCAGGAAGGGCGCATCCGGGACTGCCACGGGGACCTGCACATGAAGAACATCTGCCTGGCGGACGGGGTCTATATCTACGACTGCATTGAATTTAATCCCCGCTTCCGCTATGGTGATGTGGCGGCGGACATCGATTTTTTGGCCATGGACCTGGATTTTCATGGCTATCGGGAACTGAGCCGCTATTTTGTGGAGGGCTTCGCCCGGGCCTCCGGGGACCGGGAGTTGCTGGAAATCCTGAATTTTTACAAGTGTTACCGGGCCTATGTCCGGGGCAAAATCAATGCCTTTTCCTCCCAGGACCCGGAGCAAAGTCCTCAGGCCCGGGAGGAGGCCGGCAAACTGGCCCGGGCCTACTTCGCCCTGGCCGGGGAATACGCCGCGGCCGGAGAGAAGGCGGCGGCATAATGATTAACCGCAGAGACGCAGAGGGCGCAGAGATTCGCAGAGGAAAAGATCTATGCTTTGGCGCAAAGCGCCAAAGCATGAAAAATTATCTCTGCGCAACTCTGCGTCCTCTGCGTCTCTGCGGTTAAAAGGCGTTAAATCATGAAAAAAGTCATTGTCATCTTCGGGATGATGGGCACCGGCAAGACCACTTTGGCGAAGGCTCTGGGTGAGGAATTAGGCTGGCCGGTGGTGCACAGCGACGCGGTAAGGAAATCCCTGGCGGGACTCACCCCCACCACCCCCACGCCCACGGAGTTTGGGAAGGGGATTTACGACGAGGACTTCTCCCGGCGCACCTATGAGGAGATGCTTAGCCAGGCCAGGGGGCACCTGGCCGGGGGGCAAAGCGTTATCCTGGACGGTTCCTATAAGCGGGCCGCGGAGCGGGAACTGGCGCAGCAACTGGCCCGGGAGCAGGGGGCCGGGGCGATCTTTCTCTATTGCAACTGCCCCCTGGATGTGGTCAAGGAAAGGCTGGACATCCGGTCCCAGGACCCCAAGTCTATCTCCGACGGCCGGGCGGAACTGTTGGAGGCCCAGGCCCGGGATTTCGACGCGGTGGATTTCACCTCGCCTGATTTTTGGGGGATCAACACCGGCAAGGAGTTGCCGGAGGTTCTGGAAAAGGTGAAATTTCTGCTAAGTCGGGGAGAAAAATAGGGGATTTATTCCTTTCGGTTCCAAGTTCCGACCTTGGCGAAAGTCCCTCTTCTGTCGTCCTGAACGCAGTGAAGGATCTCAAAGGTCATGGAAAAAGCGAGATTCTTCACGGCGCTCCGCTCCGTTCAGTATGACAAACATTGTCTAAATCAAGGCTGATGTCTCTCAAGGGGGCGGAGTGGAGAAGGATTGAACTACTTTCTCTATTGGATAAATAAATCTTCTTGACAGCCGCATTTATACGGGTTAAAAATAAACCAAACGGTCGGTATATTTAGTTAAGTTAAAGGTACCAGGGCTGAAAAGCCTGGGCAACCGCAATTTTTGCGTCTAACTTGGCGCCTTGGCGTGAGGCCGGTTTTGCGGAATAGAGGTTTGGGATGTCTGCTAAGGGTGATCTTACCCGCCACCATATCATCGCTAAATCCATGCAGCTCTTCTCGGTCAAGGGCTACTTCAATACCTCCATTGCCGACATCATGGAGGCCACGGGTCTGACCAAGGGCGGCCTTTACGGGCATTTCCGGAACAAGGAGGAAATCTGGTACGCCGTCTATGAGGAATGCGCCCAGGTTTGGAAAAAGGTGGTCTTTAACGGGGTGAGAGATATCTCCAATCCTCTGGAGCGTATTGCCCGAGTCCTGGAGAACAACCTGAAAGATTACCTGGGCGGCGGCGTTTTTGAGGGCGGCTGTTTTCTCATCAATTCCCTGGTGGATCTGGCGGGGCAGTCCTCCGTTATGAGCAACCAGGTCCTGTATGGTTTTAAGGGCTTCTGCGCCTTGATGCACAAGTGGCTGGAGGAGGCGGACCGGCAAGGCTTATTAAGGGAAGGGCTCGATCTTCAGGAAATCGCCACTTTTTTGGTGACCTCCGTGAACGGGGCCGCGCCCCTCTATGCCGCCACCAAAGATCCGGCCGTCTGGCGGCAAACCCTGGGACAATTACGCTATTATCTTCAGACCCTGAGAAAGGAGGCCTGTTTTTTTCAGGCCGCGGCCATAAACCCCTAAAAGTAGGAAATCGAGGAATCAGCCTTGATCTATCACCGGTCACTAAAGGAGAGTGCGTGATGAGCGATGCCAACGTCATGGTGGAAAAAAGAGATAAGATCGGTTTTATTACCCTGAACCGCCCCCAGGCCATGAACACTTTCAACGTCCCTTTTGCCCGGGAGCTGAACGACGCTCTTCGGGAAATGGAGAGCGACCCGGAGGTGCGGGTGGTGGTTATCGACGCCAATGGCAAGCATTTTTCCACCGGCATTTCCCTGGACGAATTTAAGAATAAGACCAACAAGGAGTACCGGGAATTCATCCACCTGATGGATGAGCATAACCACACCATTGCCCGGATGAAAAAGCCGGTGATCGCCTCGGTTAAGGGCTATGCCCTGGCCAACGGCGCGGGCCTCTCCTTTGCCTGCGATTTGACCATAGCCGCGGAAGACGCCAAGTTCGGCACCACGGCCATCAACGTGGGCCTCATCTGCCTGGGTCCGGCCGCGCCTTTAGTCCGCATTGTGGGCCGCAAAAAGGCCCTGGAAATGGTCCTCACGGGGGAAATTATCCCGGCTCCGGAGGCGCTACGCCTGGGTCTGGTCAACAAGGTGGTGCCCCTGGAGCAACTGGAGGAAGCCACCGAAGAATGGGCCAAGAAACTGGCGGAGAAAAGCCCCCTGGCCCTGCAGATCGGCAAGGCGGGCATCTATGGGGCCCAGGACATGCCATATCATGAGGGCCTGGACATGCTGGGCGATATGTTTGCCGCCCTGTGCAGCGCCCAGGACGCGGAAGAGGGGGTCAAGGCCTTCCTGGAGAAGAGAAAACCGGAGTGGCAGGAACGCTAAGGCGCATCGGGTAGGGGCGGGGTCTCCCCGCCCGTGCCGCGATGAGGTGGATCTGCGGGCGGGGGAACCCCGCCCCTACCATGGAAAAACCCGGCATTAAAGTCCGGACGATTTTAAGGTGACAAGCATGAGCGTTGAAGAAGTTATGAAAGATCATGGTTTTAATCTCGCGGCCAGTTGCGCGGGCAAGGCCTCTTTTACCAAATGGATCAAATACAAAGGCAAGCGGGCCTATATCACCGTTAGTGACTTAAACGGCGAGGGTTTTCCCACCACCCTGGAGGAGCCCGTGCGGGTGGCCATCCACGACCTCCGGTCCGGGAGTGAAGTGGAAGCTCCTCAGGATGTCGGCTCTCTGAGCTCTTATCTGGAATCCCTCCGGGAGTAATTGGTCTTCACTGGTTGGAGTGGGTAATCTTAAGGAAGTGACTATCCTCCGGCAGAGAGGCCCGGCAAAAAAGCCGGGCCTTTCGATTTCCGGGGAATATTGCCGCCTCTACTTGCCAAAGAGGGCTTCCTAATGATAATTTTGAATTTTTGATGAATAAATTTCGCCGGGGCCCGGCGAAAAGATAATCTTGACGTTAGGAATGAGAATGACATCTGCTGAGACTACTGTCGACAAACCCAAAACCGAGCAAAAGAAGCGCATTTTAAGCGGCATGCGCCCCACCGGCAAAATGCACCTGGGCAATTTCTACGGCGCGCTCCATAACTGGCTCAAGCTCCAGGAAGAGTACGAGTGCCACTATTTTGTGGCGGACTGGCACGCCATCACCACGGAATACGAAAACCCCCAGGGCATCGCCGCCTACATTCCGGAGATGATTATCGATTGGCTGAGCGTGGGCCTGGATCCGGCCAAGTCCACCATCTTCGTGCAGTCAGCCATCCCTGAGCACGCCGAGCTCTATCTCATCTTCGGCATGTTCACCCCGGTGCCCTGGCTGGAGCGCAACCCCACCTATAAGGACCAGATCCAGGAACTGGCCCATAAAGACCTGGCCACCTACGGATTTCTGGGCTATCCGGTGCTCCAGGCCGCGGACATCCTGATGTACAAGGCCCACGGCGTCCCCGTGGGGGTGGACCAGGTGCCCCACGTGGAGATGACCCGGGAGATCGCCCGGCGCTTCAACCACCTGTACCGGCCGCTGTTTCCGGAGCCGGAGGCCCTGCTGACGGAGATCCCCAAACTTACCGGCACCGACGGCCGCAAGATGAGCAAGAGCTACAACAACTGCATTTACTTATGCGACCCCATAAAAACCATCGCCCAAAAAGTGCGGCAGATGACCACGGATACCCAGCGGCCCTATAAAAAAGACCCGGGGGAGCCGGACCGCTGCCTGGCTTTTCCTTTTCACCGCCTTAATTTGCCCCAAGAGCGCCTGGAGGAGATTACCAGGGAGTGCCGCGCCGCCAATCTGGGGTGCGTGGATTGCAAGAAGCTCCTGGCCGAGGCCTTGCTGGCCAACCTGGCTCCCATCCAGGAGCGGCGGCGCTACTACGAGGCCCACCCGGAGGAAGTGCTGGACATCCTTCAGGAGGGTAACAAAAAAGCCCGGGAGGAAGCCAGGCGCACCATGGCGGAAGTCCGGGAAGCCATTGGGTTTAATCAAGATATTCAGTTATGGAGATAGATTTTGGAGGAGTTAGAGTAATAGGTGATAAGTAATCAGTAATCAGTGATCTGTGATGGCAGGCTCATTGAATCAGTTTTACCACTTATCACTTATCACTTATCACTTATCACTTATTACTTACTCCCCCCCTACTCATCGCCCCATGCCTCTAGAGCGCCTGCAAAAATATCTCTCCCGGACCGGCGTGGTCTCGAGAAGGGCCGCGGAGGAATGGATCCGGGCCGGGCGGGTGCTGGTGAACGGGCAAGTGGTCCGGGAGTTGGGCCTGAAGATCGACCCGGTCCAGGACGTGGTCAAGGTGGACGGCCGCCGGGTGCGGCCCGAGTCACTGGTAACCGTGATGCTGCACAAACCTTACGGTTATCTGTCCACCACCAAGGACCCCCAGGCCCGGCGGGTGGTCACGGATCTTTTGGGAGAAAAGGGTCCCCGCCTCTATCCGGTGGGCCGTCTGGATTATGACGCCACCGGTTTGCTGCTCCTCACCAATGACGGGGAGTTGGCCCAGCGCCTGACCCACCCCCGGTACCAGGTGCCCCGCGCCTACCGGGTGACCGTGGAAGGGGAGGTGAGCCGGGAGACCTTGCGGTCCCTGGCCGCCGGGGTGGTGGTGGAAAACCGGGAAGTGCCCGCGGCCGTGCTGGTGCGTAAAAAAGACCCGGAAAAGACCGTGCTGGAGATCACGGTTTGGGAAGGCCGTTACCATCTGCTCAAGCGCCTCCTGGCCCAAGTGGGGCACCCGGTGCTCAAACTGAAGCGCATCGCTTTCGGCCCCTTAAGGTTAGGAAGGCTGCCCCGGGGAGCCCACCGGGTCCTCACTCCCGAGGAGATCGGGGTGTTAAAGGCGGGAATGAAGCGGAAATGAACCTGGGGAGAAATTCAAGGTTCAAGGTTGATGGCAGGGGCGCACTGCCCGGCATAATAAAAAGCTCACCACTTTTCATAACCTCTAGTGGCCATTGGTGCAGGAATGACTGAAGAGAGACGACCTCTCTATGAACCCAGCGAGGCGGATCGGGTCTGGGGGTATGAGCGGCAGCCCCTGGCGGTCAAGGAGCCGCCTCCCACCCGCATCTACCTGCACCTGGTGCTCTTTTTGGCCACCGTGGCCACCACCATCACTGCGGGCGCCTTACAGCAGGGAGTGAACCCCTTCACCCATCCTTATGACCTTTATAGGGGGATTCCCTTCTCCTTCACCCTGCTCCTGATCCTGGGCACCCACGAAATGGGCCACTACCTGGTGTCCCGGCGGCATCATTTGAACGTCACCCTGCCGTATTTTATTCCGGCCCCGCCTTTTCCCTTCATCGTCGGCACCTTCGGGGCCTTTATCCGCATCCGTTCCCCCATCCAGGACAAGCGGGCTTTATTGGACGTGGGGTGCGCCGGTCCTTTGACCGGCGTGGTGGTGGCATTGCCGGTAATCCTGGTGGGGCTGAAACTGTCCCGGGTGACGGTAATGCCCGGAGGGGCCGAGGGCCTGATCCTGGGGGAACCCCTCTTATTCAAATTCTTGAGTTACCTGGTTTTCGGCCAGCTGTCCCCGGACCAGCAAATTTATCTGCATCCCGTGGCCTTTGCCGGCTGGATCGGCCTGCTGGTCACCGCCCTCAACCTGATACCGGTGGGGCAATTGGATGGCGGCCATGTCTCCTATGCCCTCTTTCCCGCTTACCATAAGGTGATTTCCTGGTGCTGCCTGCTGCTGCTGGTGGCAGTTGGCCTTTTTTTCTGGCAAGGGTGGCTGGTCTGGGCCGTGCTCCTTTATTTTTTGGGCCTCCGGCATCCCCCCCCGGCTTACGACTGGGTACCCTTGGACCGGCGGCGCAAAATTTTAGGGGTGATCACCATCCTGGTCTTCCTGTTGACCTTTACCCCGGCGCCTTTTAAATTGGATTAATAAACGCATTTATCCGCACCATCTATTGACACCATCATGCTCATTCTTATTATTTCTTTATTAGTATTATCTTTATTTCTCAGTATCTATCTTTTCTTCATCATGCTCCTCATTCTGGGGGGCGGCGGCTTATTGATTTATAAAAATCCAGAACTTTACAAAAATAAACTAAAATCTTGTTTGGAAAATCTAGTTGTTGTGCTGCTATCGATTACAATTGTTATTGTTATTACAGAAATCTATTTACATTTCGAAGAGCCGTCTTTTTTGGAAATAAATTATAGAGTGGTGGGAGACCTCGTTGATTATAAAGACCAGGGATATTTGGACCAAAAAAGTTTTAGCAAGCCCCCGGGTATTTTCCGGATCTTGGGGTTGGGTGATTCTTTTGCGGTCTCCGACTATCAACTAAAGACAAATTACCATAATTACTTATCCCGGGCCTTAAAAGCCGGGGGATATGACCATGTCGAAGTGCTCAACGCCGGCATGCCAGGAATGGGGCCTGGTTATTATTGGCATATTCTGAATAAATTTGGCGATAAATGGCAACCGGATTTGGTGCTGGTGGGTTTTTTTGTGGGTAATGACTTTGAGGAATATGATTTTATCATGCAACGAGGCCCTTTCATCCATGAGCCCTATGACCCCTGGCGGCGCTGGCTGGGTTATCTGCAATTCCGCAATTTTTGGTTATACAAATTAATTAGAGGCAAATTGATCGTCGCCAGGGAAAGGCGCCGGAGAGCCCAGGAGAAAAACACCGCCAAGGTGGCCCGGGAAGGGACCTTTTCCAACCAGGGTTACCTGGAGATAGAGAAGAAGCGGGTATGGGTCTTCGCCAAAGATAAACAAGCCACATTGATGAGGGAATGGCGCGAAGACGCCGCCGTCTTCGCCAAGATTCAAAATTGGTGCTCCCAGAGGAAGGCGCCCTTAGTATTCGCCGTCTTTCCGGACCAGTTTCAGGTGGACCGGAACCTGAGACAGGAAATCTATCAAACCTATCACTTGCGGGCGGCTGACTTTGATCTGGCCTATCCCAACGGGCTCATCCGGAATTACTGCCGGCAGCGCCAGCTCCACTGCCTGGATATGCTGGGGCCTTTCCAGAAGCTGGGGGCGTCCCAGACCTTGTACAAACTCCGGGACAGCCATTGGAATGCCGCCGGCAACCGGCTGGCCGCGGACTTGATCTTTAAATACTTGACCGCACACCGGCTGGTGGGGCCCCGGAAAAGAGAAGCAGCCCTTAAAGCCGGGGTCGGGAGCAACCCTTAAGATGGACCTGCTCGGAGCGGAAACCTACAGATATTGCCCCCAATGTGGCGGGGAACTGGAGGCGCGCCTGATAAAGGCCGGGGAACCCCACCGCTTGGTCTGCCAGGCCTGCGGGTTCGTCTTTTATATTGATCCCAAGCTGGCGGTGATCGGTTTGGTGCCCCTTAACGGGGGCCTGGTTTTGGTGCGGCGGGCCATCGATCCGGGATACGGCCTCTGGGTGGTCCCCGGGGGTTTCGTGGATGTGGGCGAGACCCTGGAGCAGGCGGTGGTCCGGGAGACCCTGGAAGAGACGCGGCTGGAGGTGGAAGTGGTGCGGCTCCTCAATATTTATTCCTATGAGCGGAGCCGGACCGTGGTGGCGGCCTATATCACCCGTCATCTGGCGGGGAAGTTGACCGCGGGGGATGAGACCCTGGAGGCCCGGGTCTTTGGCCCGGCAGAAATTCCCTGGACGGAGATTCCCTTCAGATCCACCCAGGACGCGCTCAAAGAATACTTGGATCTGGTCAAAAACCGCACGTCGCCTTAGTTTCCGGAGATAGAGGATGGCAGAGGAAAAACCGAAGTTCATGGATCTGGTCAAAGAGAGAATCCTCTCCGGAGGGGAGGAGCCGTCCCCGGAGACCCCCAAGAAATATTGTGTCTATTGTGAATCGGAAACGGCCACCTGGGGTTTCTGCGACCAATGCGGCAAGCTCTTCTGGGGCAGAATCGGCTGGGACCTGGCTTGCGGCGGGGTGTGCGCCGGGCTGGGCGCCAGTATGGTGTTGAAGGCGGGAACGCTGTTTTACGAAAAGGTCCTCGCGGTCCTGATCGGGGTCGCAGGACTGTGGGTCCTGGTCCGGATTATCCGGCAGTTGCATCTGGCTTATAAGTTTTGGCATGGCCCGTGAAACTTAAAAATAAAGAGATCTGACCATGGATGACAAAAGGCGTGAGCTGCTAAAGCTTCTGAAAGAAAAATCCTTCCGTTACAGCCCCCACCAACTGTTCAAACTGGCTTCAGGCCGGGAGAGTCCCTATTACGTGGACTGCCGGCCCGTGACCCACAATGCCCAGAGTCTGGCGTTAATCGGAGAAATAATCTTTAACCTGGTGAATGACCTGGACATCCAGGCCATCGGCGGCCTGACCATGGGCGCGGACCCCATCGCCCACGCGGTGGCTCTTACCAGTTACTTAAAAGGAAAACCCTTAAACGCCTTTTCCGTACGCAAAGAAGCCAAGGGGCACGGCGCCGGCGGCCTGGTGGTGGGAGACGTCAAGCCGGGGGAGCGGGTGGTAATCCTGGAAGACGTGATCACCACCGGCGGCTCCACCTTGAAGGCCATTGACGCGGCCCGGGAATTCGGGCTTCAAATTATTAAGGTCATCATCCTGGTGGACCGGGGAGAAGGGGGCCGGGAAGCGGTGGCCGCGGTGGTCCCCCAGGTGGAGGCGGTGTTCCATCTGGCGGCGCTGCAAGAGGACTGAGCCTTTAGGTCCCTTCCTCTTTTTTAGGCGCCGGAAGGAAAAGTAAATAGATTTGCGGCTTATTTCTATTGAATAAGTATAGATTGATAATTAGGGATTAATGCCGGGGACCCAGGACCCTGGGGGGAATTAAGTTGTAGAAGCGGCAGCATCTGAGCGAGAGCTTAAGCCCTTGAACTCTGCTGGTAATAGCCCTCAACGTCGCGTTTTCTTTGGCAGCCTGCGGGTGCGCGCCATTATTTTGGTGCTCCTGGCCATTATCCCCTTGCTAGGGTTGACCATTTATTCGTATCTGGAACAGCGGGGAAACGCCATCAGAGAGTTGCCGCGGGACGCCATTTTGGTGGCCCGGAACGTGGCCAAGATTCAAGAGACCTTGTTTCAGAACGCCAGCCAGCTCTTTCAAACCCTGGCCCAATTGCCCCAAGTCTTGCAGAAGAACCCGTCAGCCTGCAATCTGCTGTTTAGCCGGGTGATTAAAAACCATGAGAACTTCCTGTCCTTGCTGGCGGCATATCCCTACGGTGACATTTTCGCCAGCGCTCCTCCGAGTTCGAGAGCGATAAATGTGGGGGACCGGGACTGGTTTAAGAAGGTGATGCAGACCCGGCACATGGTCATCGGCGCGCCCATATTAGGGAGGATTTCCGGCAGATATAACCTGCCCCTGGCCTTCCCCGTCCAGGACCCCTCCGGTAAGATTACCGCGGTTTTGGCCAGCGGCCTTGATTTGGAGTGGCTGGGCCGCTTCATCATGAAAGCCAACCTGCCCCAAAACTCCATCTTAATAATGGCTGACCGCCGGGGCAAGGTGATGTTCCGGTATCCCTCGCCCCAGAAGTTTATCGGCCGGCAGTTGCCCGAGACTGCCCTGGTCAAGACCATGATCTCCCAGGGGGAGGGAGTTGCCGAGGGCATTATGAGTGGCGTCCCCCGGCTCTTCGGATTCGCCAGGCTTTCTCCCCCTTTCCAGGACTTCCAGGTGGCGGTGGGCATCCCCCAGGCCGCGGCTTTTGCCGCCATTGCCCATAATTTGAAACGCAACCTGATCATTTTGGGGCTGGTGGCCATGTTGGTTATGGCCGCAGCCTGGTTCGGGTCCGGCTTTTTCATTTTGCGCCCCCTGACAGGATTGGAGCTGGTTGCCCAACAACTGGCCGCGGGGGATATGACGGTGCGGGCCGGTCCGCCTTACCGCTCCGGGGAATTGGGACTGCTGGCCCGGGATTTCGACCGCATGGCCGACGCCATTCAGGAGCGGGACAGCAGGCTCAAACAGGTCGCGGCAGAATTGAATAAACGGGTCCAGGAACTTAACGCCGCTTACAAAGAGATGGAGTCTTTCAGCTATACCGTGGCCCACGACCTGCGGGCTCCTTTGCGGGCCATCGGCGGTTTTTCCCGGATACTGCTGGAGGAAAGCGGCAAAAACTTGGATGCGGAAGGGGTCAGGTATCTCCATATCATCCAAAATGATATCCGGAAGATGGGGAACCTGATTGACGATCTGCTGACCCTGTCCCGATTGGGCCGCCGGGAGATGCGGATCAAGGACTTGCAGATGGAGGATCTGGCCCGGTCCGTGTTCGCCGAACTCCGGAAAGCCGAACCCGAAAGGAACGTGCAAGTCCAATTTCATCCCTTGCCGGTGGGACGGGGAGACCGGGACATGCTTTGCCTGGTCCTGGAAAATCTTTTGAAAAACGCCCTCAAGTTCACCAGGCCCCGGAAAGAAGCTCTCATTGAGATCAGCGGCGAGGCCGGCGACCGGGAAAACATCTATTGCGTCAAAGACAATGGCGTCGGCTTTGAAATGGAGTATGTGGCCAAATTATTTGAGGTCTTTCAAAGGCTGCATCCCGAAGACGAGTTCGAAGGCACCGGCATGGGGCTGGCCATAGTGCAACGCATCATCCAGCGCCACGGCGGGAGGGTCTGGGCGGAAGGGAAGGTGGGGGCAGGGGCCAAATTCTGCTTCACCCTGCCCCAGGAAGAGGCGCCGTCGCAGTTTGGCGTTCCGGGAGAGTCCGGTCATGCATCCTAAACGGGTGAACATCTTGTTGGTGGAAGATAACCCCCAGGATGTGGAATTGATCCTCGGGACTTTGCAGCAACAAGGCCTGGGGGTAAAAGTACAAGTGGCCCGGGACGGCGCCGCAGCCCTGGAAATGCTTTTTGCGCCCGGACCAAATGGGAGCGAACTGTGGGAGAATCTGAAGGTGATCTTCCTGGAGTTGAAACTTCCCAAAGTCAGCGGTTTGGAAGTATTGCGGGCCATTAAAGGCGACGTCCGGACCCAGGCTATCCCCGTGGTGGTTCTGGCCTCTTCCCCCCAAGAAAGCGACATCGATGCGTGCTACCATTTGGGAGCCAATAGTTACATAGTCAAGCCCAGGGAATTGGGAGCTTTCACCCAAGCCCTAGCCCAACTGGGGTCCTACTGGGTGCAGTTGAATCAGACCATACCGCAATAGCAGTGAGCAGTAAGCAGGGAGCAGGGAGCAGGGAGCAGGGAGCAGGGAGCAGGGAGCAGGGAGCAGGGAGCAGGGAGCAGGGAGCAGGGAGCAGGGAGCAGGGAGCAGGGAGCAGGGAGCAGCATGGCGGGCTGCGCCCGCCATTTTACCTTGGTCAAAGATCCTTTCCCCAAATATTCCCAGGATAAAAATATCCCGAATTTATGGCGTAGCGAACCTGGTGTTCGCCCTGTGGCTCCAAGGCGAACCTCAGGTTCGCCGCTACATTTTAATGCCTTCTGATGGCGCATTGATATTAGGGGCAGTTAACCGCCTAGAATACCACCCGTAAAGAAAATAGATGAGCAGACCGGCGGCCAGCCATAGGCCTAAGCGCCACCAGGAGCTGGCGGGCATGGACAACATCAGTCCCAGGGAGATTAGGCACCCGAGCAGGGCCACGGTTTTGCCGGCGGGGCAGCGGAAGGGCCGGGTCAGTTCCGGGCGGGTGAAGCGGAGCACCAGCACCCCGGTACAGACCAGGAAAAAGGCGAACAGGGTGCCGATATTGCACAAATAAGCCAATTTCTCAATGGGGGTCAGGGAGGCCACCAGGGCCACCGCCCCACCGCAAAGCAGGGTCATGCGGTGAGGGGTCCGGTAGCGGGGATGGAGCCCGGCCACCCAGCGGGGCAGCAAACCGTCCCGGGCCATGGCGAAGAGCACCCGGGGTTGGGCCAGGAGCAGCATGTAGAGGACGGAGGTGATGCCGATCAAGGCCCCTATGGCCACCACGTCCGCGGCCCAATAGATCCCTACCTGGCGAAAGAGGGTGGAGAAAGGAGAATCCGGATTCACCTGGGTGTAAGGCACCATGCCCACCAGGACCAAGGCGGCGGCCAGATAGATGAGGCTGCAAAAGGCCAGGGAGCCGATGATGCCGAAGGGCACGTCCCGGTCGGGGTGGCGGGATTCCTCCGCGGTAATGGCCACCACGTCGAAGCCCAGGTAGGCGAAAAAGACCAGGGACGCCGCCTGGATGATGGACCAGCCGCCATGGGGCGCCAGGGGCAGCCAGTTGTGGGGTTTGACATAACCGGCGCCCAGGGCCAGGATGAAGGCGATAACCGAGAGCTTCACTATCACGATGAGCATGGCGATGAGGGCGTTGAGGCGGGTGCGCAAAATCAGAAGAAAAGTGAATCCCAGCACCACCAGGGCCGCGGGCAGGTTGATTACCCGGCCCGGTAGGGTCAAAGGGGGGCCGCTGGCCCAGACAGGCAATGACAGGCCAAAGCCCCGGAGGAGGTCCTGAAAGTAGAAGGACCAGCCCGCGGCCACGGTGGAGGCGCCCATGCCGTACTCTAAAATCAGGTCCCAGCCGATGATCCAGGCCGGTAGTTCTCCGAAAATGGTATAGGCATAGGAATAGGCGCTGCCCGACTGGGGAATCATGGCGGCCAGTTCCGCGTAGCACAGGGCCGAGAAAGTACAGGTGGCGCCAGCCACCAGAAAGGAAAGGAGGATGCCGGGACCGGCGATCTTCACCCCTACTCCGGAGATGACGAAAATGCCGGCGCCGATGATTTGGGCCACGCCGATGACCACCAGGTCCAGACGGCTGAGGCTGCGGCTCAGGGTCGCGCCGGATTGTGGCGACGCGTCGGCCGCCAGCGGCTTCTTGGCCCAGAGCCGCCGTTGGAAGGTGCGCCAGGGGGAAGAAGGCTCCGTGGGGTTCAGAACTCTATAGCCTCAGCATTAATTTTGGGATTGCCCACTCCTTTGGGGGAGAGATGAAGTATCCCGGTGACCGTCAGGGGATGATCCAAGGTCGTGGAGGTAAGGCGGTTGATGGTGAGGACGTCCGGAATGGCGCCGAAAAAAACATCCACCGTCCCTTCCGGAGCCCTCATGATCAGAGTCTGGCGGTGCACCAGCACCGTCCCCGGCATGCCCCTGACCGTCACCCGGGTTCCCTGGAGACGGTCTCTGTTTTTCAACAGTTGGCTGAGGGTCAGAGGTTCCGGGGCGGACGGCGGGGCCGCGGCGGCTGGTGCAGGTGGCGGCGCGGGTTTCTGGAGAAATTGGAGGATCTCTTGCTGGCCGCGCTCCAGCTTGTCCATTTTCTCCTGCAAGCCCTTGATGGCGGCTGTCAGTCCCTTGATCTCCTGACGCAGCTCTTCTTGGGCCTTCTTATCGGGGGTGCAGGCCCCGGGGGCCAGGAGGGCCAGGGCCAGGACCAGGATGGGCCACCTGTTGCTTGCCATCTTCCCTTGGGAATGCATCAGCTTTCCTCTGCCGTAAAGAGTTCCGGGTTCAAGGTTCAAGGTTACAGGTTTAAAAGCCGGAAGAAGGAGTCTGTCCCTTATGAATAAAGACTGCGTCATATTCTCAGTCATATATCCAGGTTTTTATAAGAGAGAACCTGGGCTTAGCCCAGGAATGCTGACAGCTGAACCTATCTCCATTTTTAGTTAAATCACCGAACCTGTCAATCTGGAATTTACCTACGGGGCAAGCGCGGTTACAATGGTAGGGCGAAAACCCCTGGGGAGGAGACACTTTATGGCTCGTATCCTGGTCACCGGCGGCGCCGGGTTCATCGGTTCCCATCTGGTGGAGTTCCTGTTGCGGCAAGAGCATGAGGTTATCTGCCTGGATAACTATTTCACCGGTTCCAAGGAAAATCTGCTGCACCTCAGGGACCACCCGCGGCTGGAACTGATCCGCCACGATGTGGTGGAGCCCATTATGCTGGAAGTGGACCAGATCTACCACCTGGCTTGCCCCGCGTCCCCCGTGCACTATCAATACAACCCGGTGAAGACCATCAAGACCAATGTCTTGGGCACCTTGCACATGCTGGGCCTGGCCAAGCGGGTCAAGGCCCGGATCTTGTTGGCCTCCACCTCCGAGATTTACGGCGATCCCCTGGAGCATCCCCAAAGGGAGGAGTATTGGGGGAACGTCAACTGTCTGGGACCCCGGAGCTGCTACGACGAAGGCAAACGGGTGGCCGAAACCCTGATGGTGGACTACCACCGCCAGAACGGGGTGGACATTCGCATCGCCCGCATTTTCAATACCTATGGTCCCCGCATGGCCTTAAACGACGGCCGGGTGGTGAGCAATTTCATCGTCCAGTCCTTAAGCGGCGAAGAAATCACCATCTACGGCGAGGGCCAACAGACCCGCTCTTTCTGTTACGTCTCCGATCTGGTGGACGGCCTGGTGCGGCTGATGGACTGCGAGGGGCAGACGGAGCCGGTGAACCTGGGAAACCCGGAAGAGTTCACCATCATGGAGTTGGCTCAGAAGGTCCTGGCCCTTACCGGCAGCGCCGCCTCCCTGGTCTATAAACCGCTGCCTCCGGACGACCCGGTCCGGCGGCGGCCGGACATCACCCGGGCCCAGGAGCGCCTGGGCTGGCAGCCCGGGGTGCTTCTGGAAGAGGGGCTCAAGGTTACAATTCCTTATTTTAAGGAAAAACTTAAGGGATAGTTTTCTGTTCTCGGTTAAAAGAAACGGCCTTCTAAACTGAGACTTCTGCAAATGTCACTCTTCTGTCATTCTGAACGGAGCGAAGCGGAGAGAAGAATCTCGTTTTGGGCAGCAGTTCATTTTAGTAATTTCCTAGGAATAAAGTCAGATATGGAATTCTGGGCGCCAAAATACGAGATCCTTCGCTTCACTCAGGATGACAAAAAATGAACTTTCGCAAAGGTCTCAAATTGCGGCCGATTACTCTCATTTTCTTCAAACGCGAAACGGTCTGCATTCTCGTGATTCTGGCGGCACTCCTGGCCTGGGGCTGCCGCCCCGCGCCCCAGCATCCCCCCCAAAAAGCCAAGGTCATCCAGGTGGTCGACGGAGACACCTTGATCCTGGCCGGAGGCGTGAAGGTGCGCCTCCTGGGGATCGACGCGCCGGAGATGGCCAGGGAAGGCCGGCCCGCCCAGTTTCTGGCCCATAAAGCCAGGGCCTATCTGGCGCAACTCACCCGGGGAAAAGAGGTGCGCCTGGAATACGGCCCGCTCCGTTACGACCACTACGGCCGCCTCCTGGCCCATGTCTTCCTGGCGGACAATACCCTGGTGGAAGCGGCCTTGCTGCGCCAGGGCCTGGCCCACGTCTATCTTCACCTCCCCAATGTCAGCTACCGGGAAGTCCTGCTGGCGGCGCAGAAGGAAGCCATGGACGCCCGGCGGGGGGTGTGGCAAAAAGCCCTGAACCAGGACGAACCCTTCTATCTGGCCAACCGCAACACCCTGCGCTTCCACCGTCCCCGGTGCCCCCATGCCGCTAAAATCGCCCCGGCCAACCGCAGGAAAATCAACTCCCTCAAACAGGCTTACCTGGAAGGCTTCAGCCCCTGCCGCAGTTGTAAACCGTGAGGGGAGAAGAAGAGAAGGGTAGGGGAGGCAGGGGAAAAGATTCACCACCAAACCACAAAGATCACTAAGGATCACAAAGAATTGATTTTACCTGGGCGCCAAGGCGCCCAAGTAAAAATATTCTTGGCGCATCTTGGTCTCCTTTGTGTCTTGGTGATGAATCTTTGTCCTATCCCGCACTCAGAAATTCAGCCCCTCATGCCGCAGTAACCAGCGTTTACGCTCCAGGCCGGAGCTATAGCCCCCCAGGGAGCCGTCGGCGTTGATCACCCGGTGGCAGGGGATGATGAGGGGGATGGGGTTGGCGCCGTTGGCCTGGCCCACGGCCCGGAAGCCCCGGGGTGAACCCACCCGGGCTGCCAGTTCTTTATAGGTAATGGCGGCGCCCCAGGGGATTTTCCGGAGTTCCTGCCAGACCCGGAGTTGAAAGGGGGTGCCCTGGGGGTCCAGAGGCAGGGAGGCAAAATCGGTGGGGCGGCCGTGGAAATAATGGACCAGCTCTTTTTTAGCCGCTTCCAGCCAGGCAGCCATGGCCGCAGGAGGGGAGGGGGCCTTTACCACGGTTTCTCCCCTCCCATAGGTGAGAACCGTCAAACCATGGGCGGAGAAGGAAAGGGTCAAGTCCCCTAAAGGTGTATCCGGGAGACCATAAGTAAATTCGCAGGCATTATGAAGGTTGGCTTTATTTCTCATTTTTTCCTCTTCCCGGGGACCCGGGACCAGAGGCGATAAAAATGATATCCGGCCGGAAGGAGGCCTGGCGTTTTCCGCATCCGGTTCCCCCAGGATCAAAGTAAGGAATTCCGGGTAATATCAGAATTTCCTTGGTTCAAGGTTGATAGGGGGCTGCGGCTTACGAACCAGGGAAGATAGCCCCGTCGCTCTCTATTTGTATCTTACGTGAATTTAGGATGGGGGGACAGGGATATTTCCAGAGAAAGAGGCGCCTGGGGGAGTCTGAAAAGCCGGGGCCTGGGGTCCCGGCTTTTCAGAGAGTGGCTGGATTAGAAGTTACCCCGGTTTCTTTTTAAAAGTCCTGGAAATCCTTGGTTTCCATGGGGATAATCTGCTCCGGGGTGAGTCCCCGGTCCGGGCCGTGTCCCTGGGGTTGAGGCAGCGCCTTGGCCCGGCCATTACCGGCTTTCCGGGGATGGGATAGTGCCGGTTGGCTGCGATGGGAGCCCTGGATCGACCTGGCCGCCAGGCTCGATTGCTCTTTACCATTAGTGCCGGCCACCAGGGCCACCAGGCCGCCGACTACTCCCTTCATCTGTTCTGCCTGGGCGTAAAGCTCTTCGGCGGCGCTGGCCGATTCCTCGGCATTGGCCGCGTTCTGTTGCACCACGCTGTCCATCTCCGCCACGGCCTTGCTGATCTGGTCCGCACCCTGGGACTGTTCCCGGGAGGTGGCGTCGATCTCCGCCACTAAGTCCTTAACTTTACTGGCGCTGTGGGTGACTTGGGCAAAAGCCTCACCGGTCTTGGACACCAGGTCGGTGCCGCCCTGGACTTTGTCCAAGGTGCCTTCAATGAGTTGGGCGGTGTTTTTGGCGGCCTCCGCGGCCCGCATGGCCAGGTTGCGGACTTCATCAGCCACCACCGCGAAACCGGCTCCCGCTTCTCCGGCCCGGGCGGCTTCCACCGCGGCGTTAAGGGCCAAAAGATTGGTCTGGAAGGCAATCTCATCGATGGTCTTGATAATTTTGGCCGTATCGGCGGAGGCCTGGGAGATTTCCTCCATGGAAGAGGTGAGGTCCTGCATATAGCGGTCGGCTTCCTGCACCACCCTGCCGGTCTCCTGCATCAAGGCGTTGGCTTCGCTGGCGTGGTTGGCGTTTTGCTTGGTCATGGAGGCCATTTCCTCCAGAGAAGAGGAGGTTTCTTCTAAAGCCGCAGCCTGCTCCGAGTTGCCCTGGGCCAGGGTCTGGCTGGCTGAGGAGACCTGGGAGGAGGCCGAGGAGACCTGATCGGCGCCTTCATTCAACTCCGCGATGATGCGGTTGATGGGCCGGGTGATGGACACGCTCAAAATGATCCCCAGTAACAAGGCCAGGCCAAAGCCGAACACCATGCCCAGACCGGAAAGGAACTTGGTCCGGTTGGCGTCGGACTCGGCCCGGGCCATGGTTCGGTTGGCTTCCTCCTGGTTTAGGGCCACGATCTTGTCCATCAAGGCCAAGCTTTCCGCCTGGCGGGGGAGACATTTTTCCATCAATTGCTGGTTCATGGCCTTAAAAATATCGCCTTTGCCCGCTTCCGCCTTTTCCAGGTTTTTGGCGAAATCGAAAAATTTATTATTTTCCTGTTTCCAGACCTCAATGGCCTGCTTCACCTGTTCCCAAATCTTGGCTTCCTCGCCTTTCTTGGGTAGGGCCTCGAACATCTTCCAGGCCTTGCCATAATTCTCCCGGGCCTCGGCGATGCGGTCAAACTGGAGCTTTCTCATAGCGGCGCTGAGATTGGGATTGAGCATGACATTCTGCGCGGCGCGGAGGGATTCCAGGTTCTTTTGGATAGTGAGCAGATTTTGGACACTGGGCAGGCTCTGATTCCCCACGGTATTCAGGTAGCCGGTCAGGGTACTGGCGCCGTTCCAGCCCAGGTAACCTACCCCCAGGGTGATGAGGGCGACAATGAGGAACCCTCCCAAGAGTTTGGTGGACAACTTGAGTTTCATGCGAGACTTCTCCTTTATCTTAATTTGCTTTTATCAATGCTGGGATGAGACACCAGGACGCAAAGCAAGTATCAACAAAGAGAAAGGTGCAGAGAAGGGTCGGGAAAGGGGAGCGGGAGGGCAGAATTTCTCTTGCAGGAGCCAGGGTCTCTTTTTCTTCCGGGAATTACGACGCGGAATTTTCCCCCAACTAAAAATGGTTATAAATGAAGTAAGTTAGCTTTGGGTTGTGGTTTTTACCCCCTGAACAATTTGGAAACTAATTATTTATCGGCTGGGAACAGGAAGAAGTTAAGAAAGAATAGGCAGCGGATTAGATTTTTATGAGAGAAAAGGATAGTAAAAAGATTAGGAAAGAAAGCTTATCTGACGCTAATCCCCCCTCCACTCCACCCCAACGCCCTCATGCTTCCTTGACTGCCAGTACTGCGAACCACAGATTTTCATCCAGGGCGGCCAACTCCTTCAGGGGGGTGGCGGCCAGGGCCTGGCGGAAGCGGTCCATCTGGGTCCCCAGGACTCCGGAGAAGATATACCATCTGCGAGTGAGGAACTCGGGAATTTTAAGGAGGTCCAGGAGCACGTCCAGGTGGATGTTGGCCAGGGCCAGGTCTCCCGGCAGGTGGGCAAAGTGGCGGGCGTCCCCCTGGATGAGGAGGATGTCCCGCTCCCGGTGATTATGGCGGACGTTTTTGGCCGCGGTGCGCACTGCCAGTTCGTTGTACTCCACGGCGATTACCCGTTGCGCGCCCAGAGCCAGCGCGGCCAGGGCCAGGATGCCGGTGCCGCTGCCCAGGTCCAGGACTTCTTGGGGGGGGTCTTGTTCATAGACCCGGCGCAGCAGCTCCAGGCAGAGGCGGCTGGTGGGATGGTAGCCGGAGCCGAACGCCAGACCAGGCTCCATGTGGATGAGCGTCTCGCCAGGCGGGGGCGCAGGCTCCTCCCAGACGGGGCAGAAGTGCAGGCCCGCGATGCTTAAGGGTTTAAAAGGCTGGCCCGCCTCCCAATCCGCGTAATTAAGGATGGTTTCCGATGAATAGACGCCTGCCGGCGTGGTCTGAAGCCAGGCCTGGACCGGGCCTTCCTTGGGGTGGCTGTAAAAGAGGTAGGAATATTCCCCCTCCCGCCAGGCCCCCAGGAAGTCGTCGCCGCAAAGGGCCTCCGGGGGCGTGACTTTCCCTTGGATTTCGTAGACGTAAATTTTTTCCGGCGGCGGCATAAAGACGGTTTTCGGTTTTCAGTTTCCGGTTAAAAGAAAAGAGACGGATAAAGAAAAGCAGGTCTTCCGGGTAACCATGACTGCGTTTATAATATACCCGAATTCCTGGAAAAGAGGGGGGATAAAAACATCTCTTGGCGAATTTGCGTCTTGGCGTGAGTTTCTTTCTAATTACAGAAAAACCCGGTAGTCGGCCCTGAGAACCTTGGCGAGCCTTCGGGCCATGTCCTTGCCGATGGGCCTCTTGCCGTGCTCCATTTCCGAGATATGGGTCTGGCTGATGCCCACCAAAGCAGCCAGCTCTTTTTGAGTCAGCCCCTCCCGCTTCCTGGCCCCACGCAGGGCAACGCTCCCCTGGAAATCAGGATAGACCTCCTCCCACGGCACGGAGTCAGATTCCGCGGCAATGGCCCCATAAGCGGCCAAAACCTCTTTTACCTTAACCACCTTGGTGGCAGGTATGCGAAATTTGACCTCAACATAGTCGCCCGTACCGGGCTTTTTCATGGCTGCCGACATAAGTGACCTCGATTATTTTGTCCTTTTTGCTTAGGACTCTCCAGACGGCGACATAGGTGGGCCTGCCTCTTAAAAGATGGCAATGGTAACAATCATTCCGGAGCTTGCCATAATTTGGCCATGCCGCCTGGACCGGACCTGAAAGCCTCATTTCTGCTAATAAATACTGGAAGATCTCATCAATACTCTTGGGTAGTCTTTTGAGCCTTTTGCGGACATTCGTAGTTAACAGCACTGCCCAAGTCATGGCTAAATATATCATTAATTGATATATTATGTCAATTTTGATTAATGATAATTTTTGACTTTTAAGGTTAATTGTCCCTTTGGATTCCCAATCTTTACCTTTTTTTCTTTCCGTCTTTGCGCCTGAACGTGAGATATTTTTCACAAGTCTCCCGGGGAAAAGCGGTTCCCTATTGAATTATCCTGCATTGCTGATAAATTAGTTATTTCAATCTTGGCCCGGAAAGCCGGGTAGGAGAAGGCGACCATGGAACTTAAAGGCAAAGTGCACAAATTCGGAGACGACATCAACACCGACGAGATCCTCCCGGCTCGCTATCTGAACACTTCGGACCCCCTGGAATTGGCCCAGCACGCCATGGAGGACGCGGACCCGGAGTTCGTCAATAAGGCCAAGCCCGGGGATTTCATCGTCGCCGGCAAGAACTTCGGCTGCGGCTCCTCCCGGGAGCACGCGCCCGTGGCCCTGAAGGCGGCCAAGGTGGCGGGGGTCATTGCCGCCAGCTTTGCCCGGATTTTTTACCGCAACGCCTTTAACATGGGCCTCACCATCCTGGAGGCGCCGGCCGCGGCCCAAGAGATCGAGGCCGGACAGGAGATCAGCGTTAACTTCGACACCGGGGAGATTACCAATCTCTCCACCGGTAAGAAATACGCGTCCCACCCCATTCCCCCTTTTATGCAGGAACTCCTGGCGGACGGCGGCCTCATGGCCCACATCAAGAAGCATCTGGAGGCGAAACAGGCATGACCCACAAAATTGCAGTCATTCCCGGGGACGGCACCGGCCCGGAAGTGGTGGCCGAAGGCATCAAGGTGCTGAACGCGGTGGCCAGCCCCGCCAACATCAAATTTGACTATCATTACTATGACTTGGGCGGCGAGCGCTACAAGAAAACCGGGGAGACCCTGCCGGACTCGGTGATCGCCGAACTGCGGCAGTTCAAGGCCATCTACCTGGGGGCCATCGGCCACCCGGACGTGGCCCCGGGCATCCTGGAGAAGGGGATTCTGCTTAGGGCCCGCTTCGAGCTGGACCAATACATCAACTTAAGGCCCGTGGTCCTCTACCCGGGGGTGGACTGCCCTTTGAAGGACAAGGGCCCTGAAGACATCAACTTTACGGTGGTCCGGGAAAACACCGAAGGCATGTACGTGGGCGCGGGCGGTTTCCACAAGCACGGCGCTCCGGACGAAGTGGCGGTGCAGACCTCCATCAACACCCGGAAGGGAGTGGACCGCTGCCTGAAGTTCGCCTTCGAGCTGGCGAGAAAGCGCAATAAAGACAAAAAATTAACCCTGGTGGCCAAAACCAACGTGCTCACTTACGCCTCGAACCTCTGGTTCCGGGCCTTCGAAGCCATGGCCCCCCAGTACCCGGATATCACCACCGACTACGCCCACGTGGACGCCACCTGCATGTGGTTCGTGAAAAACCCGGAGTGGTTCGACGTGGTGGTCACCGACAACCTCTTCGGGGACATCATCACGGACCTGGGGGCCATTATCCAGGGGGGCATGGGCGTGGCCGCAGGGGGGAACATCAACCCCGAAGGCGTGTCCATGTTCGAGCCCATCGGCGGCTCCGCCCCCAAATACACGGGGCTGGCGGTGGTCAACCCCATCGCCGCCATTGCCGCCGCCCAGATGATGCTGGAGCAGCTGGGAGAGTCCCAGGCCGCGGCCGCGGTGGACGCAGCCATCAAAAAGGCCGCGTCTCAAGACCTGAAGTCCATGGCCGCGGGCAAGATGGGGATGTCCACCGGGCAGGTAGGGGATTTGATCGCCAAGTACGCGGTGGAAATGTTATAAAGTAAGCAGTAAGCAGTTATTAGTGCTTCATAATTTGTGATACGTATGGGGAGGACGCCAGAGAAAACGGGTTTTTAAGTCCCTCTTTTTTAAAGGGGGATTTAGGGGGATTTTGAGGCCGTAAAAAATCCCCCCCACCCCCTTTAGAAAAGGGGGAGAAAACCTCTCATTTCTTGCCTTCTTCTATAATCGAACTCATTCAAATGGCGATCGTTTGATGAAAAGCATTTTATCTTTTTCTGCTCACTGCTCACTGCTTACTGCTCACTAAAACCAGATACAAAGAAGGATCAAGGAGTCGTTTAAATATGAGTGGCTCATATAGAGTAGCAGTTGTCGGCGCCACCGGCGCGGTGGGCCAGCAGATGGTGGCCTGTCTGGAAGAACGGCGGTTTCCCGTGGCCCAGTTGTTCCCCCTGGCCTCGGAGCGGTCCCTGGGGAAAAAGGTCACTTTCCTGGGCAAAGAGATCCCGGTGGAGGTGCTGACCAAGGACTCCTTTAAAGATATAGACATCGCCTTGTTCTCCGCCGGGGGCTCCATCAGCAAGGAATACGGGCCCATCGCCGCGGCCGCGGGCGCAGTGGTGGTGGATAATTCCAGCGCCTGGCGCATGGACCCGGAGATTCCCCTGGTGGTGCCGGAGGTGAACCCCCAGGATATCGCCCAATATAGCAACCGGGGCATCATCGCCAACCCCAACTGCTCCACCATCCAGATGGTGGTGGTGCTCCAGCCTTTGCACGCCGCGGCCAGGATCAAGCGGGTGGTGGTGTCCACCTACCAGGCGGTCTCCGGCACCGGCCAGAAGGCGGTGGAGGAACTAGCCGCGCAGGTGCGGGCGCTGTTTAACAACCAGGAGGTGGTGAAAAAGGTATATCCCCACCGCATCGCCTTCAATTGCCTGCCCCATATCGACGTCTTCCTGGAGAACGGCTACACCAAGGAAGAGATGAAGATGGCGCACGAAACCAAGAAGATCATGGGGGACGATGCCATTGAGGTTACGGCCACCACCGTGCGGGTGCCGGTCTTTTACGGGCATTCCGAGTCGGTGAATATCGAAACCGAAAAGAAACTCACCCCGGAGGAAGCCCGGAAGCTTTTGGCCAAAGCCCCGGGGGTGAAGGTGGTGGACGATCCGGCCAAAAATCAGTACCCCATGCCCCTGGACGCCGCGGGCCAGGACCTGACTCTAGTGGGGCGCATCCGGGAAGACTTCACCATTAAAAACGGCCTCAACCTCTGGTTGGTGGCGGATAATATCCGCAAGGGCGCGGCCACCAACGCGGTGCAGATTGCGGAGATTTTGACGCAGACGTATTTGAAATAATTCAGCTATCAGCTATCAGCTATCAGCTATCAGCTAAAAATTGATGAACCACAGGTGCCGCAACCCCGGGGATAAAAATCCCCCCTACCCCCCTTTAAGAAAGGGGGGTTTGAAAAGTCCCCCTTTTTTAAAGGGGGATTTAGGGGGATTTTTGGGGGCTTACGGCAAAAAGCTGACCGCTGAAAGCTGAAAGCTGACTGCTCCCAAGGGGCAGTCATGCGGGTCATCGCCGGGGCTCTTAAGGGACGGCGCTTAGCGCCGGTCAAAGGCCACATCCGGCCCACCGGGGCCAAGGTCCGGGAGGCCATTTTCAATATCCTGGGAGACGCGGTGGAAGATGCCCGGGTCCTGGACCTTTTCGCAGGCACCGGCGCCTTGGGTATCGAGGCTTTAAGCCGGGGCGCCCGGGAAGCGGTCTTTGTGGAGGATAACCCGGAGGCTTTGCAGGTGCTGCGTCGCAACCTGGAGGACCTGGACCTCAAGGACCGGGTCCGGGTGCTGCCTGTCGCGGTGCGCCAGGCCTTGAAGAAATTAGCGGTACACGGCGAGGATTTCGACCTGGCCTTTTTGGACCCTCCCTATGGCGGCGAGAAGGCGGCAGCCGCGCTGGAGGCCCTGTCAGCCGCGGCCATCCTGGCGCCCGCCGCCTGGGTGGTGGCGGAGCACAGCCGCCGGGACCAACTGCCGGAGGCCGCGGGCGAACTTATACGCCGGGATTTGCGGCGCTACGGCGACACCCAGGTGGCTTTTTATACAAACAAGGCAGGATAAATGCTTAACCGCAGAGACGCAGAGAACGCAGAGTTTCGCCGAGAAGACAATTTTTTATGTTTTCTCCGCGTACCTCTGCGTCCTCTGCGCCTCTGCGGTTAAGCATTTTTAGGAGAACCAGGCATATGCCTGACATTGCGGTTTACCCCGGCTCATTCGACCCCATCACCAACGGCCACATGGACCTGTTGCAACGGGCCTTGAAGATCTTCGACCATATCATCGTGGCCGTGGCCTGGAACCCCACGAAAAAGTGCCTCTTCACCATTGAAGAGCGCATGGAAATGATCCGGGTCTCCCTCCAGGATAATCCCCAGGTGAGTATCGATACCTTCACCGGTTTACTGGTGAACTATGCCCGGGAAAAGAAGGCCCGGGCCATTCTCCGGGGCTTGAGGGCGGTCACCGATTTTGAATACGAGTTCCAATTGGCCATGATGAACCGCCGCCTGGAACCGGAAATCGAGACCGTGTTTTTGATGACCGGCCTCAGATGGGTCTTTTTAAGCTCCAGCATCCTCAAGGAAGCCGCCGTCCACGGAGGCAATATTGAAGGTATGGTGCCGGAGGTTGTTTACGTCAAACTCCGGGAGAAGTATAATTTAAAGTAAGGGGCAAGGATGCGCATCTGCGTCATCGACGGCCAGGGGGGCGGTATCGGCGCCACCCTCATTAAGCGTTTGAAAGAGGTGTACCGGGAAGATCATGAAGTCATCGCTCTGGGGACCAATGCGGTGGCCACCGCCCAGATGATGAAAGCCCGGGCTAATCGGGGGGCGTCCGGGGAGAACGCCATCATCCGCACCGTCAGCCAGGTGGACGTCATCCTCGGGTCTCTCTCCATCGTGCTCGCCAACTCCATGATGGGGGAACTCACCCCGAAGATGGCCGAGGCCATCGCCTCCGCGGCCGCCCCCAAAATTCTTTTACCTTTAACCCAGGAAAAGGTGGAGGTTGTGGGCTTGGCTCCCGAGCCTCTGCCCCATTTGGTGGATAAAATCGTCAGTCACCGCTTAAAGGAGATTTTGAGCCATGTGTGAAGCTGCGGCCTATATCGTAAAGGATGGCAAGGAAGAATTACTTTTACAGGACGTGGACCTCATCGAGCCGGATGGGGAAGATCTGCGTCTGGTGAGTATCTTCGGCGAACAGAAAACCGTCAAGGCTGTGATCCACAGCCTCAACCTGGTGGACCACAAGGTAATTTTGGTGGAAAAGTAGAAAAACCGTTTACCGTAAAAAACAGGGTGCGTACAAAGGACCTTTTCGCAATTTAGTTTCCATAGCAGTATAAAAAAAGCAGGAAGACTGCCTGATGGCCAGTCTCCCTGCTTTTCTGTTTCTATTCGGTCCGCTTGTCCCTTTCCTGGAGAAGGAAGCCCATCCTTCCTTTACGGAAAACGGATACGGAAAACGGAAAACGGAAAACGGAAAACGATTACTTAATCACCACGTATTTACCGCCCTTTACTTCCACCAGGTAGACGCCGGGGCCGCCGGCCCGGACCACGTCATGGGTCTTGTTGTAGGAGAGTTTGCCGGTGACCCCGTCAAAGTCCTTCACGTTTTCCAAGTACTTTTTGATGCCCTCGGCCGTGGGCCCGTTCTTTTTCATGCCTTCCAGGATCATGGAAGCGGCGTCATAGGAGAGCGCCGCGAACATGATGTTGTAGGGATCTTTATTCTTTTTTACCAGGGCGTTGTAATCCTTAATAAATTTTTTGTTTTTAGGAGTATTGTAGCCTTCATCGTATTCTACGCCGATGACGTGGCCGTCCGCGGCCTTGCCGGCCAATTTGATATAGACGGGGTCCATGTCACCGTAAACCCCGAGGATTTTTTGTTTCATGCCCAACTGCCGGGCCTGGGCCGCAGCCGGGGCGGTTTCCGGGGTGTAGCCGGGAATGAAAAGGATATCCGGTTTGGCGGCCTTGATCTTGGTGAGTTGGGCCTTGAAGTCCCGGGAACCCCGCATAAAGGATTCCTGAGCCACCACTTTGATGCCGTTCTTCTCGAAGAACTTGCCGAAGAGGGCGGCGCAACCCTTGCCGTAAGGCTCATTGGAAAAGAAAATAGCCACGGTTTTGGGCTTCCAATGCTTGGCCACATAGTCGGTGAGGACCTTGGCCTGGGTGTCGATGCGGGAGCAGCCCCGGAAGACATAATCACCGTAACCGCTCAATTTAGGAGTGGTGGCGGTGGGGCTGATGAGCGCCACTTTGGCGTCATTGGCGATCTTGCCGGAAGCCATGGTATCCCCGGAAGTCATGGGGCCCACCATGGCCACCACTTTGTCTACGTTGATAAGCTTCTGCACGGCGTTAACCGCAGCTGCGGGGGAGTCTTTTTCATCTTCGACGATGAGTTTCACCGGGCGGCCGTTGATACCGCCGGCCTTGTTGACTTCGGCCACGGCCATCTCCACCCCCCGGGTGCAGGGGATGCCATGCTCCGCGC
Source organism: Thermodesulfobacteriota bacterium (assembly GCA_049322315.1). Classification (GTDB taxonomy): domain Bacteria; phylum Desulfobacterota; class Desulfobaccia; order Desulfobaccales; family 0-14-0-80-60-11; genus SURF-52. Next base: position 34,497 of record JBMORF010000076.1, read on the forward strand.
CGATGGATAGACGCATCACCGCGCCCATCTTGATGGGTTCGGCGCTCCAGGACAGACCCGCGGTAGCCATTAAAAGAACGCTCGCTAAAACCAAAACCCTGCGCAGACTGCTCATAATGCTCCTCCTAATTGCTGATATATAATTTTGAAACATATTTAACTTGATTATGAAGTTTGTATCATAGGCTATTTTTTCCTGAAGGTAAATCATAAACTTAAAGATTTCCGGTGAGATTGCCTGGGGATGCCGGGAAAGATGAGACAAGCTGAAGCTTTTTCCCAGAGAAAAAGGCGGCCCGGAAGGACCGCCTTCTAGATTATCTCGCCGTCGGCCTTAGAAATGGTAAGCCGCGCCCAGCTGGCCGCTGAAGAGGTGATAAGTCGGGTTCAGGCTTAAACTCTGACGCGTGAAATCCAAGGGATCGACATAATCATAGTTGTAAGTCGGCTGCGAAAACCGGTATTTGAAGGACAGGTCCAGAGACACATTCTTTAAGCACATCCAGCGGATACCGGCGTCCACCGCCAGGGCTATGGTGGTTGCGGATTGAGATCCGGGTTTAATGGTGTAAGGGTTTAAAAATACCGGAGGCGGGTTAAATATGGAGATGCTGCTGAGTTTCGGTTGCTGAGTGGAAAAAAGGATGGCCGGACCCACGGCCACATAGGGTTGCAAACGCCCGAAGGGCGCCTCTGAGTCGGGCAGAAAACCGTAACGCCCGGCAAACATAAAGGCCAGGGTAGCCGCGGTGCCTTCGCTGAAGAAATTGTTGGTGGTGGGGTTGAAACCTCCTACCAGGTTATCAAACGACACGGAATTCCCTTGCTGGTTGCGAAAATTGAGGCGATGGTAACTGAAATCCAGGTAAAATCCCAGGTACTTCATCCAATCGGGATAGTTGTATCCCAGAAAGCCTTCTTTAACGAACCAGGTGCCGATCTTTAACCCGCCGATAACCGCCGGGTCCAGTCTTCCAGGAATGCTGTGAAATTCACTGGTTTGATAAATTGTTCCCCCAAAGGTTCCTGGATGGTTGGTGCCAACATCCATCCCCGCGTTGGCTCCCTGCACTCCACCCAGGTAGGCTTCCACGTACATTTCCGCCCGGACCGGAGTATAAGTAAGTAGCAGGCAGGCCACCAGCAGCATCAAGCCACCGAGTCGCAAAAAACTTCCTTTTTTCATTTCTCCCCCCCTTAAGTCTTTATATTGCTTCTCTAAGTTTACCTCCAATCCAACTCTTTGGGTAATATCTTATGGATTTGCTGCTAATTTTGTCAAGTAAAAAGATAGCGCTTTGATTCTAATGACAAGTATCGCTATCTATTTTATCACTTGCGACCGGGATAGTTTTTACCGAAAAAAATTCCCGGCCCTCCCAGACAGCCCCCTATGCACATCTAACCCCCGGACTGGAAGGGAAAGAAATAGTAAGACAAGAGTTACAAACTTCAACCACTAAAAAAACCTGTTTATGTTTTATTGCCCTCCTTCTGTTTTATTCATTTTCATTAACGAAGTATTTGAATCGGAATATTAAGAGTACGTTCTAGTTATCAGGGTAAAACTCCTGGTTACTTCTGGGCGCGGCAACTTTTGTCAGGGTTGCCTCTCCGGCCACCGGGATCAACCACCCTCCTTCAAAGTGAGACGCGCATTAATCCCCAAATGATCCTGGAGGTGGCGCCGGGCCCGGCGGCACAAGCCCTCCAGGGCCTTGACTTCATCGGAGAAGATGGCTTCGTTCAGCGTCAAATCGATGTTCAGGATGTCTAGGCCCTCCTCCGCGTCCACCTGCCAGCGGTAGGAGGCCCCTTTTCCCCCCAGAACCTCAGTCAGCAGCAGTTGCAACTGGTCCGGGTGCACCTTGATGCCCCCCACAGAAAAGATGGCGTCCACCCGCCCGGAAATCTCCCCCAGGCGCACCAGGGTACGGCCGCAGGGGCACGGTGCCAGGTCCAACCGGGCCCGGTCCCCGCTCCGGAAGCGCACCAGGGGAAAGGCCACGGTGCTTAAGGTGGTGATCACCAGTTCGCCGCACACCCCCGGGGCCACCACCTCACCTGTCTCCGGGTCGATGATCTCCGGGTAGAAATGGTCGGCGGAGAAGTGGAACCCCCGGTTGGCCTCGCAGCTAAAGGCCAGGCCCGGTCCCATGACCTCGGTGATGCCGTAGGCGGTGGCCACCTTGATCTGGAACCCCTCTTCGATCTGGCGGCGGGTCTCCCGGGGCAGGGGCGCGGCCACCAGCAGGGCCTTTTTCAGGCTCAGTTCCGCCGCGGCCAGACGCATGCGGTCCATGACCGTCAGGAGGTGGCGGGCCAGAGACGGGGTGGTGACCAAAACCGAGGTCTTGTAATCCCGCATGACCATCAGTTCTTTGGCGAAATTGAGGGTGGCCGCGGGGATCACCGAGGCGCCCAGGTATTCGGCCCCGGCCTGGAGGTCCCGGCGCCAGTTGGCCAGGCCCGGGGGCAGAATCAATTGCACGATGTCCTCCCGGCCCACGCCCGCGGCGGTGTAGAGACGGGCCAGGAGTTCCAGCCAGAGCTTCACGTCCTGGGCGGCATAGCCCACCACCAGGGGTTTGCCCGTGGTCCCGGGGGAGGAGAGGATGCGGACGATGTCCCTCAAGGGCACGGCAAAGAGGCCGTAGGGGTAGTTCTCCGATAAGTCTTCCCGGGTGGTGAAGGGGAGCTGGGCCAGGTCTTTCAGTTCCCGGATGGCCTCCAGCCCCAGGCCCAGGTCTTCGAACTGGCGGCGGTAAAACTTCACCTGGCGATAAGCCCGGGTCAAGGTGCTCTGGAGCCGCTCCAACTGGAGCAGTTCCAGTCCCTCCCGGTCCATGGCCTCATATTCCGGCTGGCGCACGGCTCTTACCTCCTATTGTTCTCACGCAAAGACGCAAAGGCGCAAAGAAGGCTATTGGCTATTAGCTATTCGCTATTGGGGAAAAGCTAAAAGCGAATAGCGAATAGCGAAAAAGCGAATACTACCTGCCTTCCGTAAATTCTTTATAATCCCGGCCCAGGTAGGCCCTCGTCACCTGACGGTCGGCCAATAGGTCCTCCGCCGCGCCGCTCAGGATAATGCGCCCGGTCTCCAGCACATAGGCCCGGTGGGCCACTTTCAGGGCGGCCCGGGCGTTTTGTTCCACCAGGAGGATGGTCATCCCTTCTTCGCACAATTGGCTTAAGATGGCCAGGATATCTTCCACCACCAGGGGGGCCAGGCCCAGGGAGGGTTCATCCAACAGCAGCAGCTTGGGCCGGGCCATGAGGGCCCGGCCGATGGCCAGCATCTGTTGCTCCCCGCCGCTCAAGGTCCCCGCCTTTTGCGTCAAGCGCTCCTCCAACCGGGGAAAGAGGTGATAGACCCGGCGCAGATCTGCGGCAATGGCCTCTTTTTTATCCCGGCCATGGCGGCGGTAAGCCCCCAGCTCCAAGTTCTCGGCCACGGTCATGGGCGCGAAGAGCTGGCGGCCCTCCGGCACCTGGGAAATGCCTAAGCCCACCAGGTTTTCCGGGGCCATGCCGGTGAGGGGCCGGTCCTGGTAAGTAATCTCCCCCCGCCAGCGCACCAGCCCGCAGACAGCATTCAAAAGCGTGGTCTTCCCCGCGCCATTAGCGCCGATCAAGGTAACAATCTCCCCCTCCCGGATATGGCAGGTGACCCCGCTCAAGGCGGGGAGGGAGCCGTAGTAGGCGTAGAGGTTGCGGATTTTTAGCATTTGTGTAGGGTGGGCATTGCCCACCTTAATCCTAATACAAAAGGGGAATTAACAGTATTATTATTAAGGAGAAAATCGCCCTTGCCGGTTATGGTCACTAATTCAGGGGGGCCATAGATTTCCATAAGTCCAACCCTTTTAATGACATTTTACTTTGTCTCAATTACTGTTAATTTAAAGAAAAACCCTATAATCAGTCTTCAAAACCTGCGCCAGGCGTTTCGCCATGTTTTTGCCGATCGGGCGCTTGCCGTTTTCCATTTCCGAGAGGTTGGTGCGCTCGATCCCCAGGAGGCGGGCGAGCTGTTCCTGGGTCAGGCCCTCCCGGAGGCGCAGGCCGCGGATGGCGCTGCCCGGATGCAGGCCGGGAAAGAGATCTTCGAGTGAAAGGGATTCGTTCATATAACTATTCGACATCAAATGTAAATTTTCCGTAGGGGCGAACCTGCTGTTCGCCCCGATGCTGCTGGGCGAACACCAGGTTCGCCCCTACATCTCAATAAAGGTGTCAAAGCACAGCTTTGACTAAAATATAGCATTCCCAAGTGCAACTTGGGAACAAGGAGGAATCAATGTAGGGCGCGTCTTACGCGCCATAATTGGTGCGTGAGACGCACCCTACGGGCTGCAACTCAATATTAGAGAAAATGGTGGGCAGTGCCCACCCTACACATAAATTATTTGCCACAGGCGAGACGCCTGGGCCACTGGTTTTTCACGAAAAACGGAAAACGAAAAACGGAAAACGATTCCTTAAGTCTGCCAATCCGTCCCCAGATACGCGGCGATGACCTCCGGGTTTTTCTGTACCTCCCTCGGTGTGCCGGTGGCGATGAGTTGGCCGTAGTTTAAGACTGCGATCTGATCTGCCACCTCCATGGTTAACCCCATATCGTGCTCCACCAGGAGGATGGTGAGGCCCCGTTCCCGCAGGGCCAGGATCATTTCCTGGAGGCGCTCGGTTTCCACTGCGTCCAGACCGGAGGCGGGCTCATCCAACAGGAGCAGCGCGGGTTCCGCGGCCAGGGCCCGGGCGATTTCCAGGAGGCGTTTTAGGCCCAGGGGCAGGGCGGCCGCGGGCTGGTGGGCCCGGTCCGCTAGGCCCACAAAGGCTAAGTCCGCCATCGCGTGCTCCCGGATGGATTTTTCCTCCCACCGGGTCCAGGGGAGGCGCAACGCCCCGGCCAGGAGCCCGGCCCGGCTCAGGCGGTGGCGGCCCACCATGACGTTTTCCAGGACGCTCATGTGATCGAAGAGCTGCACCAACTGGAAGGTGCGGGCGATCCCCAGCTGGGCCACCTCAAAGGGGGGCCGCGCCTGGATATCCTGGCCCTGGAAGACGACCCGGCCGGACTGGGGGGTCAGAAACCCGGTGATCAGGTGGAAAAGGGTGGTTTTGCCCGCGCCGTTGGGGCCGATGACCGCCTGCACCGTGCCCGGGGAGACGGCAAAACTGACTCCGTCCAGGGCCTGGAGGCCCCCGAAAGCCAGGGAGATGTCGTTGAGTTCTAAAATAAGCATGGTAAAAGATTTACCACCAAGGCACAAAGGACACTGAAAAGTGGTCAGTGGTCAGTGGTCAGTGGCCAGTGATCAGTAAAAAAGAGAATTAAATTCTGACAACTGGCCACTGACCACTAATTTTGTGTAACTCTGTGCTCTCTGGGCTTCTGTGGTTAAGCATTTATCCTGCTCTCATTTTTATACTTGCGGAATTCCCAGAGGTCCAGGATGCCCCTCACCAGGCCCCGGGGCAGGAAGATCATCACCACCATGAGGATGGCCCCGAAGATGATGACTTCGTAATCATGGAACATGGTGAGAATCTCCGGGAGCACGGTGAGCACCGCCGCGCCCAGGAGGGACCCCCAGATGCTGGCCATGCCCCCCAGGACCACCATGGTCACCAGTTTAATGGAAAACATGAAGCCGAAAGACGAAGGCGCGATGAAGTTCATGGTATGGGCGTAGAGACTGCCGGCTAACGAGGCGTAGAGCGCGCTCCAGACGAAGATCATGATCTTCACCCGGGCGGTGTTCACCCCCAGGGATTGGGCCGCGGCTTCGCTTTCATGCAAGGCCCTTAAGGCCCGGCCGGTGCGGGAGTCCACCAGGTTGGCGCTTAAGCCCAGGATTACTCCTAACAAGGGCCAGATAAGAAGGAATAGGCTCTTGGGAGTCTTGAGCTCAAAGCCCGCCAAGGAGAGATTAGGAATGCCCGCCAACCCGGAAGGGCCGCCGGTCAAGGGTTCGGCTTCGTTTAAGAAGATATAGACGATGATCCCGAAACCCAGGGTGGCCATGGCCAGGTAATAGCCCCGGAGCTTTAAAGACGGCACGCCGATGAGAAAGGCGGTGAGGCCGCAGATTACCAGCCCGGCGAGCAGCGCCAGCCAGGGATTGACGCCGCAGGTGGCGGTGAGAATCCCGGAAGAGTAAGCGCCGATCCCGAAGAAGGCGGCGTGGCCCAAGGAGATCTGGCCCCCGTAACCCATGAGCAGATTCAGCCCCACCACCAGCAGGGTAAAGATGCCGATGAAATTGATCAGGGTCAGGTAATAGTCATTGTCCAGGACCCCGGCAATCAGGAGCACGGCAATGCCGAAAAACAGCCAGGGATTGAGGAGACGCCCCGGGTTCATGACCCGCCCCGGATCAGGCCTTGGGGACGGAGAAAGAGGACCACCAGGAGGATGAAAAAGGCCACCGCGTCCCGGTAGCCGGAAGAAATGAAGCCGGTGGCCAGGGATTCCGCCACTCCCAGGATGAGTCCTCCCAGCACCCCCCCGAAACTGGACCCCAGACCTCCCAGAATGGCGGCGCAAAAACCCTTGAGCCCCAACATGGTGCCCATGTCGTAGACCCCCAGGGTCAAGGGCGCGATGAGGATGCCCGCGCCCGCGCCCAGGGCCGCCGCCAGGGCAAAGGAGAGTTGCACCATGCGGCCCTGGGAAATGCCCACCAGCCGCGCGGCTTTGGGATTATAGGCGCAGGCCCGCATGGCTTTACCCACCAGGGTGAGGCGGAAGAAGGCCTCCAGGGCCAGGAGCACCACCCCGGTGAGGCCCAGGACCCACAGGTTCTGGGGGAGTACGGTGGCGGGGCCTAGATGAAAAGGCTTATCTCCGGAAAAAGAGGGGAGGCTGTAGGCATCCTTGCCCCAGAGAAGCATGGCCACGCCTTTAATAAGGACCGCCCCACCCACGGTGATGATAATCAGGGTGATGGGGCTGGGGTCCTTAACCGGCCGCAAGGCCAGGCGTTCAAAGATGATGCCGATAAGGGTGACCAAAACCACGCCCCCCAGGAAGGCCAGGGGTAGCGAGGGGTAGAGATGATAAATGCTGATGGCGCTCAAGGCTCCCAGCATCACCATTTCCCCCTGGGCAAAGTTGATGATGGTGGTGGCGTGGTAGATAATGACGAAGCCCAGGGCAATGAGGGCATAGATGGCGCCGTTGGTGAGGCCGGAAATAAGATATTGCAGTAGGGGGGCGAGTTCCAAGATAGTTTTTAGTTCTTAGTTTTTAGTTTTTAGTAAAAAAGAAATTCAACGGTGAAAATAAGATATCGGTGCAGCCCGGGAGACATTAGCAGTACGCCGGGGCAAATCGTTCTGTAGTTACCGGGAATTTTGGGGAGTCTGGAATTCCCTCCCGCCATCAAAAGTTATCGTCCAACCGAGAAAAGGTTAGGTTTTCGGTCCAAGGTCAATGTGACTTTGAACCGAAAACCTAACACTAAAAACCAAAAACTGTATTTAATCAATCAGCTTAAATTCACCTTTGCTGATTTTGACCATGACGAAGGCCGCCGGAGAGAGGCCGTTATGGTCATCGGGGCTCATGTTGAAGATGCCGCTGACCCCCACGAAATTCTTGATTTTTTCCAGTTCATCCCGAATCTTGGCCTTGTCGCCGCCGGCCTTTTCCAAGGCGATGAACAGCATGCGCATGGCGTCGTAAGCGTAGCCGCCGAAGCTGGATTCGGGTTTCTTGAATTTGGCCGTATACTTGGTGGCGTACTCCTTACACACAGCCTTTTGGGGGTCGGTGTCCGGCAATTGGCTCCAGATGGCCAACTTGCCCGCGGGCATGATGATGCCTTCCCCCGCCTCGCCGGCCAGTTGAATAAACTTCTTAGAGGCCGCGCCATGGCTCTGGATCAAAGGCAGGGTCATGCCCAACTGTTTCATGTTCTTGGCCACCAGGGCCGGGGCCGGACCGGTGCCCCAACAGATCACCGCCTGGGCGTCAGTGCCCCTGATCTTGGTGAGCTGGGGGGTCATATCGGTGTCTTTTTCGCCAAAGACTTCCTGGCCCACCACGGTGAGGCCGTACTGCGGCGCCTGCCCCAGCAACTGGGCTTTGCCGGACACGCCGAAGCCGGTGGAGACGGTGAGAATAGCCACCCTTTGGGTACCATGCTTCTGCAAATATTGATAAATCCGGGCCACCGCCATCTTATCAGTCTGGGCCGTCTTGAAGACCCAGTGGCGATCCTTGGCGGGAGCGGTAATGGCATTACCCGCGGCGCAGGAAATCAGCGGCAGCTTGGCCTTCTGGGTAATCTCCAGCACGGCCATGGAGGTATGGGTGAGGCTGGGGCCGACGATGGTTAAGGCTTTGTCCTTTTGGAGAAGTTTCTCGGCGTGGAGGCGGGCCTTGGTGACGTCGCCCTCATCGTCGTAAATCACCACTTTCACAGGATGCTTGGCGATACCGCCTTTGGCGTTAATCGCCTCCGCCACCATCTCCATGGAATTGCGCTCCGGTTCCCCCAGATAAGAGGCCGGGCCGGTAATGGAGAAGATGCCCCCGATAACATAAGGTTCTTGTTTAACCTTGGTCGCGCAACCCAAACCCACCAGGATCAGGCCCGCCACCACCAGCGCCAGACCGCACAAGATTGCCGTTTTCTTCATCAATTCTCCCTCCCTGGCTTATAGACGGTAGACTTCTTCGCCCTTATAAATATGAATACCTTCCTTCTGGAGCAAGCTAATAGCCTCGTCCAGATTATCAAACCGGAAGATGATCACCGCGTTCTTGCCGCTGTGCTGCACGAAGGCGTACATATACTCCACGTTGATGTCGGCTTGGGCCAGAATCTGGAGGACCAGGCCCAGACCGCCGGGACGGTCGGGCACTTCCACGGCCACCACTTCCGTTTTGCCGACAGTGAAGCCTTTTTCCTTCAAGAGTTCCCGGGCCTGATCATATTTATCCACGATCAGCCTGAGGATGCCGAAATCGGTGGTGTCGGCCAGGGACAGGGCCCGGATATTGATGCCCCCTTCCCCCAGAACCCGGGTGACTTCGGCCAGACGGCCCGCCTTATTTTCCAAAAAAACCGAGATTTGCTCGACTTTCATGGGGTACCCCTTTTATGGCAGTAATCAGTGATCAGTGATCAGTGATCAGTAGTCAGTAGTCAGTAGTCAGTGGTCAGTGATCAGTGATCAGTGATCAGTGATCGGTGATCGGTTTTTGGTTATTTGGTTAATAGTTGCTCATCATTTACCTTGGGGTTGCGGCTTACTCCCCTGAGGGAGATACTTCATTTGCAGATTTCTGCCAATGAGCGCCTCGAGTTGCGCCCGGGGGGGCAAGGCTTTTTTCATCTCCGGGACCAGGACCTTAAGATCCTGGGATTTGGCCGTCAGTTCTTTGGCCTTCTTATCGAAGACCAATAAATAGGTCTGCAAATCGGCCACGTCCTTTTTACTGGAGACCGGACCATGTCCGGGGATAATTTTCGTCGCATCCATGGTCATCAGTTGGTCAAGGACCTTGATCCAGCCGGCAATATCGGCGTTCCCCGTAAAGGGATGATAATCGGTGAAAAGTATATCCCCGGTAAATAAGACTTTCTCCCGCGGCACGTAAACCAGGACGCTGCCGTTGGTGTGGGAGGGACCGGGGAAAAAGATTTCCACCCGGTTATTTCCCAAATAAAGGGTGACCCGCTCCTTGAAGGTCAGGGTGGGGTAGGTAACCTTGGTGCCTTGCAGGTCTTGTTCGGTGAGGCCGCTTTGTTTGGCGTATTGCAGCATACCGGCCCCGGCTTTTTCCATGTTCTCTTTATCGTTTTCCTGGGCAATGATGACGGCGCCGAGTTTGGCAAATTCCGAGTTCCCCAGGCTGTGATCCAGGTGGTAGTGGGTATTGATCAGAAATTTGATGGGTTTCTTAGAGATTTTCCTGATGTCCTTAATGAACCGCTGGGCTTCCCGGGCGGACATTTTGGCATCCACCGCGACAATATAGTCTTGGCCGATAATGATCCCGGCATTGGCGCCGAAACTGTTTTTGGCGCACGCGCCTTTGATATCCGCATAAGAATAGACGGAATCGCTGACCTTAATCAAACCCTGGCCAGCGTGAGCCGCCTGCTGGCCGAGCAAGACCAGGAAAAACGCGATCCCGAGAATTGCTAATCTTTTCAAGATATTCACTCTTTTCAGTGGTCAGTGGCCAGTGGCCAGTGATCAGTGGTCAGTGGTCAGTGGTCAGTGGTCAGTAAAAATCGATATTTCCTAGATTCATTCACTTTTATTTTTTGTTTCTTAGTGAAGCCATAAGTCCGTTTAGAATCCGCCCTACCTCTGCCGCGTGGTTGAGAAGATCATTTATACCTTCTTTATCGATATACCCTAGGTTACGAGCAATTAGAACCTTGGTCTCCACCTCCGATAGAGAACCTTTGGCATTGCCCAAGAAATAAAGAAACTCTTTTCTTGATGACCTCCCCTGTCCTTCGGTGATATTGCTGGGCACTGATACTGCAGCCCGACGGAGTTGGCTGGTCAGACCAAAAATCTCTTCTCTAGGAAATTCATGGGTAATCTTATAAACTTCAGTAACCAGATCCATGGCTTTCTGCCAGGCCATCAAATCCTGATAAGATCTTACAGGATTATTCAAATAAGCGCCTTCTTCTACCGGCCACTGACCACTGATCACTGACCACTATATCTTCCGCTTGTCAATCACCCGCTGGGCCTTGCCTTCGCTCCGGGGGAGGGACCGGGGCTCCACAAGGCGCACCTTGACGGAGACGGTAAAGTAATCTTTGATCTGGCGCTCGATGCTTTTGGCCAAACTTTGGAGTTGCTTGACCTCATCGGAGAAGACCGCTTCGTCCACCTCCACCGCCACTTCCAGGGTGTCCAACTGCCCTTCCCGGTCCACGATGAGTTGATAGTGGGGCGCGATTCCTTTGGTCTCCATGAGCACGGACTCGATCTGGGAGGGAAAGACGTTTACGCCCCGGATGATGAGCATGTCGTCGGAGCGGCCCCGGATGCGCTGCATGCGGGCGATGGTGCGGCCGCAGAGGCAGGGCGCGTAATCAAAGCTGGTGATATCCCGAGTGCGGTATCGCAGCAGGGGAAAGGCCTCTTTGGCCAGGTGGGTGATGACCAGCTCCCCCATCTCCCCGGGGGCCACGGGTTCCAGGGTTACCGGGTCGATGATCTCCGGGAGGAAATGGTCTTCAAAGAAGTGCAGCCCCTTTTTGCCTTCGATGCACTCCACCGCCACTCCGGGGCCCATGATTTCCGAGAGGCCGTAGATGTCCAGGGCGTCCAGGGCGAGACGGTTTTCGATCTCCTGGCGCATGGCTTCGCTCCAGGGCTCGGCTCCGAAGATGCCCACCTTTAAGCTGGTGTCTTTAAATTCCACGCCCATTTCCTGGCCTACTTCCGCCAGGTAGAGGGCAAAAGAAGGGGTGCAGCAAAGGACCGTGGGGCCAAAATCCTGGATGAGCATGATCTGCCGCCGGGTCTGGCCGCCGGAGACGGGGATCACCGCCGCGCCCAGACGCTCGGCGCCGTAGTGGAACCCCAGGCCCCCGGTGAAGAGGCCGTAGCCGTAGCCGATATGGATGATGTCCCCCCGGTGTCCGCCGGCGCAGGTGATGGTCCGGGCCATGAGTTCCGACCAGTTATCCAGGTCTCTTTGGGTATAAGCCACCGGGGTGGGCTTGCCGGTGGTGCCGGAAGAGGCGTGGATGCGGACGATCTGGTCCATGGGGGTGGCGAACAAGCCGAAGGGGTAATTGTCCCTGATGTCCTGCTTGGTGGTGAAGGGCAGGCGATTGAGATCGTCCAGGGTGCGGATGTCTTCGGGCTTGACGCCGGCTTCGTCCAGGCGGCGGCGGTAGAAGGGCACCAGGTGGTAAACCCGCTCCACCGTGGCTTGCAGACGTTGGAGTTGTAGAACCCGGAGGTCCTCCCGGGGCATGGTTTCTACTTCAATATCGCGGATCATGGAATCCTCAATACCTCCTGAAGGCGATTTGACCAAAATATCACAAATTTGTTTCCCCGGTCAATGGGAATAAGCAGGGAAGGCAGGGCTCTTTGACCTTAAAATAAACCCTTAGAGTGATTCCCCAAAAAATGCTAAGATAGCCGGGCGAGGCGTAAGTCCGGGCGCCAACGTCAAGGCTTCCGGTTTATCTCAGGACTTGCCCCTAATTTTAAGGAGAAACAAACTTTCACCAGCCGGAGCCATTCTGCCGGTCCCTTTAACAATTTAGGAGAAAAAAGAATCAAAGATATTAGCGCCAAGGGGAAAGGTGGCGGCAATTAATAATCAAAGCAATAAAGCAATAAAGCAGTTTTATCCTTTAACCTCTCTGTTCAGAATGACAGAGGAGGGATTTTCCCGGAGGTTTCGAGTAATTAAGTTCCCTTATTCCTAAGGAGGAAAAAGATGCACCACAAAAAATCCTGGAGCCTGTGCCTGGTGGCGGTCATCCTCCTGGCGGCCCCCGCAGCCGGTTTCGGGCAGGCCAAGAAGCCGGCTGCCACTCCCCAGGCCGCGGCCCCGGGGCCTAAGGCAGCCAAGGAGAAGATCCCGGACCCCAAGGAGATTCTCCGCCGCAGTTGCGAGTTTCTCAAGCAGCAGCCCCAATTTTCCTTCAAGGCCGAGGTGGAGAACGACCGGGTCTATCACGGCGGCAAGAAACTGCAGTTCAGCCAGGAGGTGACGGTCTCCTTGCAGCGTCCCGACAAGCTCCGACTAGATGGGAATGGTGATCTGGAAAGCAAGCTCCTCGTCTTAGACGGCAAGACCCTCACCCTCTACGACAAGTACAAGAACCATTATGCCACCATCGACGTAACCGGCGATATCGACGCGGCCCTGGATAAGGCCTACAAAGTTTATGGCTTGCGGGTGGGGCTGGCCGAATTGGGCAGTAAAAACCTGTGTAACCAGGCCCTCAAGGACAAGGTTCAGGCCCTGTACGCGGGCCGGCACATGGTCCGGGGTGTCTCCTGCCACCATCTGGCTTTCGACAAGAAGGATGTTCTCTATCAGGTCTGGATCGCCGCCGGGGATAAACCGGTGATCCGTAAAATCGTGGTCACCCGCAAGAAGCTCCCTGCCTCGCCCCAATGGACCGCTTATCTCTCCGATTGGAATTTCTCCCCCAAATTTGCGGCCGATTATTTTACTTTTAAGCCGCCGGCCGGGGCCCAGAAGATCAAGTTTATCCCGGTAAAGCAGGAGGCCGCTCCGGCGCCCCAGAAGGGGAAGTCGAAGAAGAAGGGAGGTAAGTCATGAGGCTCTCGTACTATTCTCGCCTGCTGGCGGCATGCTTGTTAACCTTCTTAATGCTTGGCTTTCCCGTCCTCACCCAGGAAGTGCAAGCCCGGGGCGGCGGCGGTTTTCACGGCGGCGGTGGCGGCTTCCACGGCGGCGGTGGCGGCTTCCACGGCGGCGGTGGTTTTCATGGAGGGGGCGGTTTTCATGGCGGCGGTTTTGGCGGCGGCAGCTTCCGGCCGGAGCCGCATTATGCGGGAGGCTTCCATCCCGGCCCCGGTCCCCATCCCGGCCCCCCGGGCCCGCACCCTGGACCTCCCGGCCCGCACCCCGGACCCCCGGGCCCACACCCCGGACCCCCGGGACCACACCCCGGACCCCCGGGCCCACATCCGCCGGGTCCGCCTCCCCCGTATCACAACAACTACTACTACAACAGGAACGTCAACGTCTACGGCGGGCCTGGCTGGGGACCTTACTATGGTCCCGGCTGGGATGTAGCCGCGGGGGTCGCTGCGGCTTTGGCCGTGGGCACCATGGTGGGCTCCCTGGCCGCCTCGGCCCAACCCCTGATCGTCAACAACCAGACCTATTATTACGACGGCGCTAACTACTACCAACCCTGCTACCAGGGCAGCGAATCCGGCTACTGCGTGGTGCCGGATCCCAATCAATAATTCTCGGATAGACAAGGGACAGACCCGAATGAGTAGAATAGGGTCTGTCCCTATTCCCTTTTCACTCCGTCCGATCTTTCCAGGCGGTAATTTGATTTTTCCTTCCCTTTGGGATAAAATTATCCAACTTCTTAACGTCTATGGGCTCAGCAGGGGTTGAGCTTTCTGCGCCGTATTTCCTTATTGGCTTTGTCGTTTTTAAAAATCTCGCCAATTAACCATTGCCAGTTGTAGGGAGGAGGCCCATTTTGCCCCGGCGCCAGGCGGAAATATTGCAAATCGGCAAAGCCCGGAAAAGGGTGGTCATTGAAGGGGTGAAACCCGAAATCGACGGGGGCCGCTTTCCCCTCAAGCGCACGGTGGGGGAGAAGGTCAAGGTCGAGGCGGATATCGTCACCGACGGCCACGAAGTCATTGCCGCGCAACTCCTTTACCGCCGGGAGCAGGACCCGGACTGGCAGAGCGCGCCCCTTACGCCCCTGGTCAATGACCGCTGGCAGGGGGAGTTCCAGGTGACGGACCTGGGCCGCTGGATTTATGCCATTGCCGCCTGGGTGGATCGCTTCCGCACCTGGCAGCGGGACCTCAAAAAAAGGGTGGACGCGGGCCAGGACGTGGCCGTGGAACTGTTGGTGGGGGTCGGGTTTATTGAAGAGGCCCAGGCCCTCGCGCCCAAGGCCGCGGCCAAAAAGCTCGAAGAAAAAGCAAAGATTCTCCGGGGCGAGGGGTCTTTAGAAGAAAAACTCGACGCGGCCCAAGACCCGGCCTTGACCGACCTCATGGGCCGCTACCCGGATCAGCGTTTCATCACCATCTATGACAAAAATCTCACCGTGGTGGTGGACCCGGTTAAAGCCCGCTACGGCGCCTGGTATGAAATGTTCCCCCGCTCGGCCGCAGGCGAGCCCGGACGCCACGGCACTTTTAAAGACGTTGAGGCCCGTCTGCCTTATATCGCCGGGATGGGTTTCGATGTGCTTTATCTCCCCCCCATCCACCCCATCGGCATCACCAACCGCAAGGGGAAGAACAACGACCCGGTGGCCGCGCCCGGGGACGTGGGTTCCCCCTGGGCCATCGGCGCCGCGGCGGGCGGGCATAAAGCGGTGCACCCGGATTTGGGCACCCTGGAGGATTTTTGTAGTTTAGTGGCCAAAGCCCGGGAGAAGAATATCGACATCGCCCTGGACCTGGCCTACCAGGGGTCGCCGGATCATCCTTACGTTCAGGAGCACCCCCGCTGGTTCCGCTGGCGGCCGGATAATACTGTGCAATATGCGGAAAACCCGCCTAAGAAATATGAAGACATCTATCCCTTTGACTTTGAAACCGAGGATTGGCAGGATCTCTGGGAGGAATTCAAGAGCATCGTCCTCTTTTGGATCAAGCAAGGGGTGCGCATCTTTAGGGTGGATAACCCCCATACCAAGCCCTTTCCTTTCTGGGAATGGCTGATCAGCGAGATCAAAAAGGACCATCCGGAGGTCTTTTTTTTGGCGGAGGCCTTTACCCGGCCCAAGGTGATGTACCGCCTGGCCAAACTGGGATTTTCCCAATCCTATAACTACTTCGCCTGGCGCAACACCAAGTGGGAGTTGAGCCAATATCTCACGGAACTCACCCGCACCGAAGTGCGGGAGTATTTCCGGCCCAACCTCTGGCCCAACACCCCGGACATCCTCACGGAATACTTGCAGTTCGGCGGCCGTCCGGCCTTCATGATCCGCCTGGTGCTGGCCGCCACCCTGGGGGCCAGTTACGGCATTTACGGCCCGGCCTTCGAACTCTGGGAGACCCGGCCCCGGGAGCCCGGCAGCGAAGAATACCTGGACTCGGAAAAATATGAGATCCGCTACTGGGAGATCAACAGGCCCGACAGCCTGAAAGACTTCATCGCCCGGGTGAACCGCATCCGCCGGGAGAATCCCGCCCTGCAGCAGGACTGGAATCTGCATTTCTATCCCGTGGATAACGAACAGCTCATCTGCTACAGCAAATTTTCCGAAGACCTGGCCAACAACATCCTGGTGGTGGTGAACCTGGACCCCCATCATACCCAGGCGGGCTGGCTGGAGTTGCCTTTGGGGGAACTGGGGCTGGACCCCGGACAACCCTACCAGGTGCATGATCTTTTGGGGGAGGCCCGTTTTCTCTGGCACGGCCCCAGAAACTACGTGGAACTGGACCCCAAGGTGGCCCCGGCTTACATCTTCCGGGTGCGGCGCCGGGTGCGCACGGAACGGGATTTTGATTATTACCTGTAATAAGTTCAAAGTTCAAAGTTCAAGGTTCAAAGTTGAGACCTCTGCCACAGTGCCCTCACTTGTCATTCTGAACGGAGCGAAGCGGAGGGAAGAATCTCGTTTTTTGCAGCACAGCTCTTCCGGACCGAGCTGATGATTGCACCCAGTTTGAGAATCTTGGGCGCTAAAATACGAGATCCTTCGCTCCGCTCAGGATGACAAACACAGGAGTTTCGCAGCGGTCTCGGCTCTGGAAATCGAAACCTGGAACTTTTAAAATAAAGTCACGGTCTTAACCTTGAACTTTGAACCTTGAACTTTTTATAAAGAGCGTTAAAGAACATGGGCAAAAGCAAGTACTCCACCCTGGTGGCTGATGACCCTTTGTGGTATCAGGATGCCATCATCTACGAACTCCACGTCCGCTCCTTTTACGACAGCTACACGGACGGGATCGGGGATTTCCAGGGACTCACCGAAAAGCTGGATTACCTCCAGGACTTAGGTATAACCGCCATCTGGCTCTTGCCCTTCTATCCCTCGCCTCTAAGGGACGACGGCTATGATATCGCCGACTACCGGGGCATCCACCAGAATTACGGAAATTTACGAGAATTCAAAACCTTCTTAAGGGAGGCCAAGTACCGGGGCCTGAAGGTCATCACCGAGCTGGTGATCAACCATACTTCCAACCAGCACCCCTGGTTCCAGCGGGCCCGCCGCGCCGCTCCCGGCAGCCGCCACCGTCAATATTACGTCTGGAGCGACACCCCCAAAAAATATCAGGAAACCCGCATCATCTTCCAGGATTTCGAGTCCTCCAACTGGGCCTGGGACCCAGTGGCCCGGGCCTACTACTGGCACCGCTTTTACTCGCACCAGCCGGACCTCAATTTCGACAGCCCGGAGGTTCGAAGAGAAATTTTCCGGGTCCTCAATTTCTGGCTGAGCCTGGGGGTGGACGGCCTGCGCCTGGACGCGGTGCCCTACCTCTATGAGCGGGAGGGCACCAACTGTGAAAACCTGCCGGAGACCCATGCCTTCTTAAAAGATCTCCGGGCCCACGTAGACGCCAGATTTAAAAACCGCATGCTCTTGGCGGAGGCCAACCAGTGGCCGGAGGATGCCGCGGCCTATTTCGGGAAGGGCGATGAATGCCACATGGCCTTCCATTTCCCCCTCATGCCCCGGATGTTCATGGCCCTGCGCATGGAGGACCGCTTCCCCATCATCGACATCCTCCAGCAGACCCCCCAGATTCCCGCCAATTGCCAGTGGGCTCTCTTTTTAAGGAATCACGACGAACTCACCCTGGAGATGGTCACCGACGAGGAGCGGGACTATATGTACCGGGTCTATTCCCAGGACCCCCAGGCCCGCATCAATCTGGGTATCCGCCGCCGCCTGGCCCCCCTTTTGGGCAATCACCGGCGGCGCATCGAGTTGATGAAGTCCCTCCTCTTTGCCATGCCCGGCACTCCGGTACTCTATTACGGCGATGAAATCGGCATGGGAGACAATATCTTTCTGGGGGACCGGGACGGAGTGCGCACGCCCATGCAGTGGAGCGCCGACCGCAACGCCGGCTTTTCCCGGGCCAACTCCCAACGCCTCTATCTCCCGGTGAACATCGACCCGGAGTACCATTATGAGGCCATTAACGTGGAAGCCCAGCAGAATAATCCCCATTCCCTGCTGTGGTGGATGAAGCGCCTTATTGCCTTAAGAAAGCAGCACAAGGCCCTGAGCCGGGGGGGCATTGAGTTCCTCTACCCGGAAAATAATAAGGTCCTGGCTTTCTTGCGCTGCCATCAAGAAGAATGCATGTTGGTGGTGAACAATCTCTCCCGGTTCGTCCAGTACGTGGAACTGGATCTCTCCGCCCATCGGGGCCTGGTCCCCCGGGAGGTGATCTCCCAGACCCCTTTTCCGGCCATCGGCGAACAGCCCTACTTTCTGACCATGGGGCCCCATTCCACTTACTGGTTTTCTTTAGAAGAGCCGCCGCCCGCGGAAATCCAGCTCACCCCCAGGGAGGCCCGGATTCCCGCCTATACCTTAACCGGCCCGGCGGAAGAACTTTTCCGGCAGAAAAACCGGAAGGATTTGGCGGCCTTAATCCCCCCTTATCTCACCCGATGCCGTTGGTTCGGGGGCAAGGCCCGTAATATCAAGGCCGCCACTGTCACCGAGGTGATTCCCTTCCCCTACGGCCAGTCGGTGGCCTATTTCACCCTGGCCCGGGTGGCCTATGTGGAAGGAGAACCGGAAACCTATGTCTTGCCTCTGGCCGTAGCCTTTGGCGAGAAAGCTGCTCGGGTGCAAGGGGAATCTCCCCAGGTAGTGGTGGCCCACCTCCGGGGCCAGGCCGAAGAAGGCGTCCTTTTTGAGGCGGTGAGCGATGGCAATTTCCATCAGGCCCTCCTGGAGAGTATGGCCCGCCGCCGCCACTTCAAGGCGAATGGCGGCGAGCTGTCGGCCAAACACACCCAGGTATTTCGCCAGATCCAGCGCCTGATGAAGCCGCCCCTTTCTTCCGCCATCATGAAGGCCGAGCAGAGCAATACCTCCATCGTTTTCGGCGACTGGCTCATCTTGAAGCTTATGCGCCGGGCGGAGGAGGGGATGAACCTGGACCTGGAAATAGGTCTCTTCCTGACGGAGAAGAGTTCCTTTGCTTATAACCCTCCGGTGGCGGGATCCCTGGAGTACCACCCCCACGAGGGGCAGCCCATCACCCTGGGCATCCTCCACGGCTTTGTGCCCAATCAGGGGGACGCCTGGAAATACACCCTGGACGTCCTGGGCAACTTCTTTGAGGCGGCCCTGGCCACCCAGGCGGAACTGGGGCCGGACCTCCTTCCCCACAAACCTCTGGTGGAACTTACCAGGCTGGACGTCCCCCCCCTGGCCCTGGAGATGATCGGACCCTACCTGGAGTCCGCCCGGCTCTTGGGGGAACGCACCGCCGAACTCCACGTGGCTCTGGCCTCCAATTTAAGCGATCCTCTGTTCGCGCCGGAGCCCTTCTCCAGCCTGTACCAGCGTTCCATCTACCAGTCCATGCGCAATCTCACCGCCCGCACTTTTCAACTCCTGCGCCATCGCCTCAAACACCTGGGTGAAAAGGGGCGGGATCAAGCCAGAAAAGTCCTGGAAATGGAGGAAGAGGTCTTTCACCGCTTCCGGGCCTTGATAGGCGACAAGATCAAGGCCATGCGCATCAGGGTGCACGGCGATTTCCACCTGGGCCAGGTCCTTTTCACCGGCAAAGACTTTATTATTATTGACTTTGAAGGCGAACCGGCCAGGTCTCTCACCGAGAGGCGTCTTAAGCGCTCGGCCCTCCGGGACGTGGCCGGGATGCTGCGTTCCTTCCACTATGCCGCTTACCATGCCATTTATTCCCAAACCGTGCGTCCGGAAGATATTCACGCGGTGGAAAAATGGGCGCACTTCTGGCATCTCTGGGTGTCCGCCGTCTACCTCAAGGCTTATCTGGATCTGGCCGGGTCGGCCAATTTTTTGCCCCAGGATGCCAGGGAACTGCAAGTTCTCCTGAGTTCCTTGTGCCTGGAAAAGGCGGTGTACGAACTGGGCTATGAACTCAATAACCGTCCCGACTGGGCGAGTATTCCTCTCCAGGGTATCTTGCAACTCCTGGAGGCGGTTGCCTAAACGCCCGGGGACAAAGAATTTGTCTTACCCCCTGGGATGAAAAATCCACCCATCCCCTTTTAGAAGGGGGGGAGGAAAAGAGTCCCCCTTTAGAAAGGGAAATTTAGGGGGATTTTATAGCGAATTGCAGTTAAAAAGGTATTGAATCGTAGGGGCGAACCTGGTGTTCGCCCGATGGCTCCAAGGCGAACACAAGGTTCGCCCCTACGGGAAGCATTTCTTTGATAACCAGTTAGTATTAGTTGGAGCGATACCAGCTTGATACTCCGGCCTTTTCCCGGAGAAAAATAGGAGCGCCATGTCTGAGCCAGTGCGTTACGATATTTCCTTATTGAGCGAAGATGACATCTATCTCTTCAACGAAGGCAACCACTTCCGCCTTTATGATAAGTTGGGAGCCCACCTCCTGGAGGTTGAGGGGGAGCCGGGGACCTATTTTGCGGTCTGGGCCCCGGACGCCAAGCAGGTGGCGGTTATGGGCGACTTCAACCGCTGGAGCAAAACCTCCCATCCCTTAAGCCCCCGGGGCCAGTCGGGCATCTGGGAGGGGTTTATCCCGGGAGTGGGCCATGGCGCCTGCTATAAATACCACATCCGTTCCCGGCACCGGGGTTACCGGGTGGATAAGGCAGACGCCTTCGGTTTTCATTTTGAAGGTCCGCCCCGCACCGCCTCCATCGTCTGGGACCTGGGCTACACCTGGAACGATCAGGAGTGGATGGACCTGCGCCACCGGTACAACGCCCTGGACGCCCCCATCTCCATTTATGAGATGCACCTGGGCTCCTGGCGGCGGGTGCCCGAAGAGGATAATCGCTTTCTCAACTATCGGGAACTGGCCCCCCTGCTGGCGGAATACCTCCAGCAAACCGGCTTCACCCACGTGGAATTTTTGCCGGTGATGGAGCACCCTTTTTATGGTTCCTGGGGCTACCAAACCACCGGCTTTTTCGCCCCCACCAGCCGTTACGGCACGCCCCAGGATTTCATGTTTTTGGTGGATTACCTGCACCAGCACGGCATCGGCGTCATCCTGGACTGGGTGCCCTCCCATTTCCCCGCGGATGAACACGGGCCCGGCTTTTTTGACGGCACCCACCTCTATGAGCATGCCGATCCCCGCCAGGGCTTTCACCCCGATTGGCACAGCTTCATCTTCAACTACGGCCGCAGCGAGGTGCGCAATTTTTTACTCAGCAGCGCCCTCTATTGGCTGGGTAAATACCACATTGACGGCCTGCGGCTGGACGCGGTGGCCTCCATGCTCTATCTGGATTACTCCCGCCGGGAAGGGGAATGGCTGCCCAATATCTACGGGGGCAAGGAGAACCTGGAGGCCGTCTTTTTTCTGCGCAAGTTCAACGAGGTGGTCTACCAGGAATATCCCGACGTCCAGACCATCGCCGAGGAGTCCACCGCCTGGTCCATGGTCTCCCGGCCCATTTACGTGGGCGGTCTGGGCTTCGGCATGAAGTGGGACATGGGCTGGATGCACGACACCCTAAAATATCTGGCCAATGATCCCTTATTCCGGAAGTATGCCCATAACACCCTGACCTTTCGCATGCTCTACGCCTCCCAGGAGAATTTCATCCTGCCCCTGTCCCATGACGAAGTGGTGCACGGCAAGGGATCGTTGCTCCAAAAGATGCCGGGGGACGACTGGCAGAAGTTCGCCAACCTGCGGCTGCTCCTGGGCTATATGTATAGCCAGCCGGGCAAGAAGCTGCTCTTCATGGGGGGGGAGATCGCCCAGTGGTCGGAGTGGTACCATGAGGCGAGCCTGGACTGGCACTTGTTGCAGTATCCGGCCCACCGGGGCATGCTCCGGTGGGTGGAGGACCTGAACCGCGTCTACCGCCGGGAGCCCGCCTTATGCGAACAGGACTTCAGCCCCGGGGGGTTTGAGTGGATCGATTGCAACGACCTGGACCACAGTGTCATCTCTTTTCTGCGCCGGGGGCGCAATCCTGCGGAGATGATCCTGGCGGTGGTCAATTTTACGCCGGTGGTGCACCACAACTATCGGGTGGGGGTCCCTTGCGGCGGCTTCTGGCAAGAGATCCTGAACAGCGACAGCCAGGAGTACGGGGGCAGCGGCCAGGGCAATCTGGGAGGGATGGATGCCGCGCCCCTGCCGTTCCATGGGCGCTATCACTCCCTGAACCTCACCCTGCCGCCTTTGGGAATCGTCTTATTTAAGGTGAGCAGTGAGCAGTGAGCAGTAAGCAGTGAGCAGTAAGCAGTGAGCAGTGAGCAGTAAAGAAATGCTTACAGAAACTGTTTATTGTTTATAAGAGTTCAAATTATCAAATAAATATCTTGGTGGGGCGGCCGTCTCTGGCCGCCCTTCGCAATAGTGGGGAAGCCTTCTTCACCAGCCGTTTACCAATTTATGGGTGGGTTATAATACCGTTTTCGGTTTTCAGTTTTCCGTTTTCGGTTAAAAGAAATAAAGATTATCAATATTTCACATTAAAAGTTTGTTGCAGTTGAAAGCGAAAACGGTATAAAACCACGAGAAACTGCTCACTGCTCACTGCTCACTGCTCACTGCTTACCGCTCACTGCTTACTGTTTATTATTTCCTGGTAAAAATCCAGGGTTTGCCGGGCCACCTGGCGCCAACTGAAAATCTCCTCCACCCTTCTCCGGGCTTTTTCCCCCATGATCCGCCTTTTTTCCGGATTGGAGAGCAGTGATTGCATGGCTGCGGCCAGGTTCAGGGCCAGAGCGGCTGCGGCTTGGGGTTCGTGCTCGGCGGGGCAATGGTGCTCCAGGGGCACCAGGATCCCGGTTTCCTGGTCCACCACCACCTCCTTGATGCCGCCCACCGCGGTGGCCACCACCGGGGTGCCGCAGGCCATGGCTTCCAGGTTGATGATACCGAAGGGTTCATAAATGGAAGGGCAGACAAAAATGGCGGCCTGGGTGTACAGGGGGATGATGTCGTCAACGGGCACAAACCGGGAGACGTGGATAATCCTCAGGCCTTTTCTACTTTTTAACTCCTGGATGCGTTGGTCCACTTCCCTGCCGATTTCTTCCGTATCCGGGTCGGTGGCGCAGAGCACCAACTGGACGCCGTCTTCCAGGTGGGCCGCGGCCCTGAGCAGATGCATGATGCCTTTCTGGTGGGTGATGCGGCCCACAAAGAGGATATAGGGGGTCTCCGGGTCGATTCCATACCGGGCCAAGACTGCGGGGTTGGGGGTGGGTTTATACTTTTCCACGTCCACGCCGTTAAAGATGACCCGCACCTTTTCCGGCGGCGCCCCGTATAATTCCTGGACGTCCTCTTGCATGGACTTAGAGACGGCAATGACCCCGTCCGCGTTTTCATACGCGGTCCTTTCCATCCAGGTGCTGAGCCGGTAGCCGCCCGGGCCCAACTGCTCTTCCTTCCAGGGGCGGTGGGGCTCCAGGGAATGGGTGGTGAGGACCAGGGGCTTGCCCAGGAGCTGTTTCAGGAGACAACCGGCCAGGTGGGTGTACCAGGTGTGGCAGTGAATCAATTCCACATCCTCTAAGGTGCCGGCCATCAGGACGTTCCGGTAGAGGGTCTCCAGGAGCCTCTTGTTTCTCGGCTCCTGAAAGGGAAAGGTGAAGTTCACCTGGAGGCCCTGCACCGCGGGATTGGCGCCGGGCTCCTTTTGCTCCCCGAAGCAGAGCACTTTGATCCGGTGCCGCCCGCCATCCAGGGCGGCCAATTCATGAGTGAGGTAATTAACGTGCACCCCCGCGCCCCCATAGATGTGGGGCGGATATTCATTGGTTAAAATGGCGATGCGCATGGGCTCCTCTTTCGTAAGGAAAACGATCATCCTAAAAGATAGCAAATTTGAGAACTTTGAAAAAATTAATTATCGGTATGGGGAATGTTTCTGTTTCGAAAAATTAGGAGCGGTAGCACAGGCTGGAAAGCCTGTGCTACCGCAACGAGGGCAACCATTCCTTTGTTAGCCGCAGTAAGCGATTGTCGGCGTCCCGGCCGCAGACGACCTCCAGGAGAGAGGCGGGGCCGACAAGCCGGGAGATAATTTCCTGAAAAATTGAGCCAGGTAGAAACGGCCGCCATTCTGTTTCCCAGAAAGGTTCGCCGCCGCTGATGATGAGCCGGTCCGCCAGCAAAGCAGCAAGAGGGGAGGGGAGGTCAGGTAGCCGCGCGGCCACCTCATGGCGGAGAGCCCCGGCCCTGACCTTTAGGAACTTGTCAGCCAGGCTATAGCGCACGGCCGCGGCCCGGCCCTGGTTGTGGACCAGGAGCCCGGCCTGCAAAAATTTCTGCACGTATTCCCAGGCGGTCTTGCGGTCCACCTGGAAGTGCTCCTGGAAATCCCGGAGGCGGAACCAGGCTCCCCCGGTGCGCTCCAGGAATTCTTGCAGTTTCGGTCCGGTCAACTTGCGTTGGGGCCGGTGGGGCAAAATTCCCTGGAGTCGGACCAGTTTCGCTCCCAAGCGCTCCCTAACCACCGCCCGGGAAGCAGGAAAGGCGTCACCGGCAGCCGGGGGGGAGGGGCGCGAGTAACCGGGACCGGGCGCTCCAGAGGTCAGGAGGGAGGAAAGCAGAGGGAAATAATAGGAAAAGGAACGATCCAGGTTGTGGATCAGGTCCCGGAAGCGGTCCAGGGTGATACGTCCGGCCAGATGGGTTAGCAGGGCTTCGCAGACCCTGTTTTTCAGGACCCGGCTCCGGGTCTGCGGGTCCGGCGGCAAGGGGGAGGTTTCCAGGGCCGCGTCCAACATCAATCCGGCCACCAGGGCCCGATCGAGCCGCTCTTCCCCCGTCCCCAACCAGCGATAGCCGCCCCTGGCTGCCGTCCGGCAAAATCCCTCCATGCTGGCCCTGGCCTCTCTTGCCCAAGAGCAGGGCCACAAACCCCTTCTCCCGGCGCAGAAGATTCGGGAGCCCCAACTCCCGGCTCCCGGAAATCGATCCTGCAAAGGCGCGGCCAAGCACCCAATTGGTCAAATGTTCATTATTCTTAATGAAAAGTTTACAGCAATGACGCCGGGCCGGGACATGTCCCGGGACTATGTCCCATAACCCTTAAGGTTAATCCCAGGTCTTGCCGCGGTACCTGGTTTGCTGGCAGATGGGGCAGAGGGGCGGCGAAACCTCGCCTCCCAGGGCGACAATGATGGTGCGGCAAAACGCCGGCAGATCCTCGGGTTTCCGGGAAGTAATGATATTGCCGTCCACCGCCACTTCCACGTCCAGATAAGTGGCCCCGGCGTGCGCCAAATCATCCTTAATGGCGAAAAAGCCGGTGACCCTCCTGTCTTGAAGGACATCGGCGGAGGCCAGCATCCAGCCGCCGTGGCAGATGGCGGCCACAATCTTGTCCTGCTGCGCCGCCTCTCTCACCAGGGAGACCATGGCCGGATAGCGGCGCATGTGGTCCGGCGCGTAGCCCCCGGGGATGATCACCGCGTCGAAGTAGTCGGCCTTGACGTCTGGGGCGAATTTATCCACCTCCACCGGGTAGCCGTGTTTGAAAGACTTGGGCATTGACCGCGGCTTCCGGTTTTAGGATGGAAATAATTCAAGTTCTCAAGTACTTATCGCATAGGAGAGCTTGATTTTAAAGGGAAAACCGCCGGTGGTCTGCTCCTCTTGTCAGTGGTTACTGGCGGAGGTCCAATATCCCGGCCCTTTATTCAGGGCCTGAATCCTGGCCTTGGCGATGGTAATGTTGACCTGGGGTTGGGCCGCGCTATATTTGAGAAAGCTTTGATAGGCTGCCAGCGCCTCTTTTTTATTACCGGTCTGGTCCAGCAGTTGGGCTTTGCAGAAATGAGCCTGGGCGTCTTTGGGATTGAATTCCAGGGCCCGGTTGGCATCTATCAGGGCCCGGTGATAATAGCCTTTTCCCAAAAAGGCAAAACCGCGACAACTGTAGGCCTCGGCAAACTTGGGGTCGATCATCAGGGCCCGGTTGAAATCGGCGATGGCCCTTCCAAAATCACCTGTCTGAATATAGAGCAAGCCACGCTTCAGGTAGGTCTCCGCATCCTGGGGATGGTTCACCAGACTGCGGCTGTAATCGGCGATTTTGCCTTGGGAATCCGGTCCTTCTTCCCGGCTGCAACAGGCCGTTAAGTTGAAAACCAATAATAACGCCAGAACCGACTTAACCCAGAGTTTCATGAGCTTGGTGACCTCTAAGCCGGACCCCGCCGCCGCAAGCTGCCGGCGGGCCGGGCTTGATTAGCGGTGATTACTCCTAATTGGGGCGGAACTGCTTCTCGAAATCGGCTAACCTGGTGCCGAAGGCCTGGTAAAAAGCAGCCTCCGGAGTGGCAGTCTTTAAGTCCCGCAAATAATCAAATAAGGCGCGGTAGCCTTTCCAGTCAACCAGGGTCAGGACTGCCAGGGCCGAGGTTTTATAGGTAACATAGGGGCCATAGGCGTACACTGCGGCAAACCACTCGTGGGGGGCGTGTAACTTATCCAGCCTGGGCCAATTACGGGCCTTTTTGAGGTTCTCCTGCCAACTGTCTTTGTAACGCCTGGCATCTTTGACCCCCACGGTCTCCAGGACATGAACGGCAACGGCGTCAGCCATGCCCTCGGAAAACCACCTTAAATAGCCGTGCCGGTCTCCGCTTATCTGCCCCTGATAATGGTGGACCATCTCATGGCAGAGAACGAATAGCTGGGGGAAATTACCGCGCAGGTCCCCCAAATTAACAATGAGGGTGCCGCGACTTTGCAAACCTTTGGAGTTTTGGGCGTGAAAGTTGGCCTGGCTCTCGCCCATGCCGTACCAGTTCTGGATGGCCTTCTTGTAGTTGAGTTTATCGCAGGAGAATTTTATGCGCATATCCCTCTCTAAGGCCACTCCGTAAGTATTCTGAAAAAAATCGATGATGCCTTTAACTGCCGCCCGGCCTTGGTCTTCCGCATCTTTCTCCACTCCGTGGTCCACGACTATATCAAGTCGGGCTCCATGGGCCAGGGGTGTGACCCAGAAGTTAATCAGGAGGAAAAAACAAGAACTAAGAGCCGGAAGGAAAAATTTGGTCTTCATGGGGTTTCCCGCATTATCTGGTCGGTCCTTCGGTCTGGTTTAAAATCGGCATTTTACCGAGAAAACTTTATTCTGGCCGCGCAAATAAAGGGGGCAGATTATAGCCACTTCCGCCGCGGGGAGCAGGGGGGAGATAGGGGAACAACTTGGGACTAATACCAATTCGCATTCAAAGGACGTTGAACTGTAGCGAACCTTGTGTTCGCCCGTGGCTCCAGGGCGAACACAAGGTTCGCCCCTTGTATCTTTTTGACTGCAACTCGGTATAAGAGACCTCTGCGAAAGTCCCTCTTCTGTCATTCTGAACGGAGCGAAGCGGAGTGAAGAATCTCGTCTTTGGCAGCACAGCTTATCCAGGCCTTGCCGATGATTACAACCAGTTCAGAAATCCCGGGCGCAAAAATACGAGATCCTTCGCTCCGCTCAGGATGACAAGGAAAGGCACTTTCACAGAGACCGTGATTAATGAGGGGAAAACTGTCTTAGCGGAATCCAAGTCCTTCGCTCCCCCGGACCATCTTCTCCCAGAAGGCCCAGGACTTGAGGCTGCGGCCCAGGTGGTGGCGCAGGAATGTTTGCAATAACGTCAGGCTCTGATCACGTTGGGCCGGGGGGAAGCGGAGGCGGGTGAGTTTTTCCAGCGGCAGGGCGGCGGCCAGGCGCAGCAGTTTCCAGACCCCGGGATTGAGGGGGAGCAAAGGGCCGGAGGCGCCGCGGCGGCAAGACTCGCAGATGATCCCGCCCTGGGGAATGCTGAAAAAAAAGGGGGAGGCAGGCTCCCGGCCGCATTCCCGGCAGTGCTCCCACCGGGGGCCGTAGCCCCCCAATTGCAAAAGATGCAGCAAAAAAGGAGGCAGCAGGGAATCAGGGTCGGCCCCGGCGTCCAGATGCTCCAGGGCGGTATTTAAGGTCCCGAAGATGGCGGCGGTGGTCTCCGGGGGAGTGGAGAGCTCTCCGGCCAGTTCCGCCAGCACCGCGGCCGCGGCCAGGCGCCGCAGGTCCCGGCGGAGATTGGCGAACGGGTTGACCAACTCGCCTTGTTGGAGGAACTCCAGATCCCCCCGGGGGCGGGAGGAGAGGTGAAAAATCACCCGGTTCAAAGGCTCCAGGCAGTTGGCAAAACGGCGGCGGCTCTTTTTGGCATGCTTGGCTATTCCCGAAACCCGGCCCGCCTCGGGCGTGAGGAAATTTACCAGCCGGTCCGCTTCCCCGTAATCGCGGACCTGGAGAACAATGGCGGGGGTCTGCCGGGTGGTCATTAAAGAAAGATTTACCACAAAGGTGCCAAGACACAAAGGTACACAGAGATTTTATTTTTGCTTTCTTGCTGCGCAAGAGAGCAAAAATAAATTTCTTAGTGAATCTTGGTGTCTTTGTGGTTAGGTCTTTAAATCAGCTTATACTTTTCCCGCAGGCGGTGGGAGATGTCCTTCAGCCAGGCGTAGGCCATAGTTACGGTCTTTTCCCGGTCCGGGTTGATCAGGCAGCAGGTGGCCGGGGTGATGAGGCTCTGGGCCAGGAGCTGGTCCCGGTCGATGCCGGCCTGTCCCAGGAAGGTCCACAGGTCCTCCAGGAAATCCATCAAGCCTTCCGTGGTTTCCCCGCTAAAGACATCGACGCCGGTGGGCACCAGGCCCCAGGAAAGGACTCCGCCTTTGTTGAGAAACCTCTTGATACTGGGCACGTAGGCCTGGAAGACCTCCTTGTTGGTGTAGATATCCATGGACAAGATATCCAGGTCCCGGTTGAGCAAAAATTCCCAATCCGGATTGCCGCAGAGGTGGATGCCCCGGGGGCGGTCGATCTGGGCGAAAAAGCGGTCCAGGTCTTCTTTGGCCCGCATGTCGGTATAGCCGGAGACGGAGCTAAAGATAAATTGCATGCCCGGTTCGTCGATGAACATGAAGGCTTTGGCGTTCTTCTCTTTGAGACGCGCCAGTTGGCACTGGACCCGGCGGGCCATGAAGTCGATGAGCAGGGAGCGCACTTCGTCATTAAAGATGAGGGGCCGGTCGTTTTCATCCAGGATTTTTAAGCCGAAGCTCACCGGCCCTTCGAGTTGCCCCCGGATGGCTGCACAGCGGCTCAGATCCATCTCCAGGAAGCGGTGGTAAACCGCGGAATACCCGGGGGAGATATCGAAGTAATCCAGGTCGTCCCAATGCTCCAGCATCTCCGGCATTTCTTCATAGAATTGGTTGGTGTCGAAGCGGATGCTTTCGGTTTCCGGGAAGAGCAAAATGCCGGGGAAGTGTTCCGCGGCCTGGACGTACATATCTTCGTAGTAGTTCAGGTGAGGTAACTGGGGCCAAAAAGGGATATCCAGGGACAGGGCCAACTCCAGGGCGGGTTCCGCCTGGTCGTGGGGGAGAATGGCCATGGCCGTGGTCAGGAGATTGCCGGGAATTAGAGGAGCCATGGGGGTAATATAAGGGTCCCAGGGGATGATGGCAAGCTGGGGTTAACCGGCAGAGGGGTGCATGGGCCTTGGCAATAATTAAGAAAGAATATTAAAATAGTTTGATAACATATTGCTAATTCATGAAAATTCACCAATAAAAACGGCCGTTGGCATCCTGGTTCTCACTCAACCGGAAACTTCTGCGGTTTCACCTCGAAGTGCCATTTCCAGAGGAGGAAGATGGCCGGATAGATGAACAGTTCCAACAGGAAGGAGGTGACCACTCCCCCCACCATGGGCGCGGCGATGCGTTTCATGGCTTCGGAGCCGGCGCCGTGGCCGTACATCAGGGGCAAGAGGCCCACGAGGATGGCCATCACCGTCATCAGCTTGGGCCGCAGGCGCTGCACCGCGCCCTCGATAACCGCGTCTTCCGTATCCCGGTAGGTGAGGAGGCGGCCTTCCTTTTGGGCGCGGTGGTAGGCAATGTCGAGGTAAAGGAGCATGACCACCCCGGTTTCCGCGTCCAGGCCCGCCAGAGCGATGATGCCCACCACCACCGCCAGGCTCAGGTGGTAGCCCAGCAGGTAGAGGAGCCAGATAGCTCCCACCAGGGAGAAAGGCACAGCCAGGAGGATGATGCAGACCTTGGTGAAGGAACCGGTGTTGATATAGAGGATAAAGAAGATGATGGCCAGGGTGATGGGAATGATGACCTGGAGGCGCGCCTTAGCCTGCTCCATGGCCTCGAATTGGCCGCTCCAGAGGTAGTTATAGCCCTCCGGCATCTGCAGATGGGTCTTGAGGAGCTCCTGGGCCTTGTTGATGTAGGAGCCCACGTCGATGTCCCGGATATCCACGAAAAGCCAGGCGGACCGCCGGGCGTTCTCGCTTTTGATCATGGGCGGACCCTGGTGGATTTTGATCTCCGCCAGTTGGTCCAAGGGAACCTGGGCCCCCAGGGGCGTGGGCACCAGGACCCGGCGCAAGGCCGGCAGGTTTTCCCGGTAATCCTGGAAGTACCGCAAGTTCACGGGATAGCGCTCCAGGCCTTCCACCGTGTAGGTCAAATTCATGCCTCCCAGGGCGCTGGTGAGGACGTCCTGGATATCCCCCACGGTGAGGCCGTAGCGGGCCGCTTCCTTGCGTTTAATGTCAAAATCCAGGTAATAGCCGCCGGTGACCCGCTCGGCAAAGGCGCTGGAAGTCTCGGGCATGGTTTTAAAGAGGGCTTCCGCCTCGATGGCCAGGCGGTTGAGGACGTCGAGATCGGGACCCAGGATTTTCAAGCCCACCGGGGTCTTGATGCCGGTGGAGAGCATATCGTTGCGGATCTTGATGGGATAGCCCCAGGAATTGGCCAGGCCGGGGAAGCGGACCGCCGCGTCCAGTTCCTTGATGAGGCCTTTGGTGGTGAGGCCGGGACGCCATTTACTCCGGTCCTTGAGGCGGATGGTGGTCTCGATCATGCTTAAGGGCGCAGGGTCGGTGGCGGTCTCGGCGCGCCCCACCTTGCCGAAGACGTAATCCACCTCCGGGAAGGTGCGGATAATCCGGTCCGTTTGCTGGAGGATGTTCTTGGCTTCGGTGATGCCGATACCCGGCATGGTGGTGGGCATATACAACAGATCCCCTTCATCCAGGGGCGGCATGAACTCGGAGCCCAGTTTAGAGAAGGGATAAATGGTGGCAAAAACCAGGATAACCGCCAGGATAATGGCAAGCTTAGGGAAGCGCAGCACCGCTTCCAGGGCCGGGTGATAGAGGCGCATGGTCAGGCGGTTCAAAGGATTGCGGGATTCCGGGGGGATCTTCCCTCTTAAGAAGACGGCCATCATCACCGGCACCAGGGTGACGGCCAGGATGGAGGCCGCGGCCATGGCGAAGGTCTTGGTGTAGGCCAACGGCTTGAAGAGGCGGCCGCTCTCCCCGGTGAGGACAAAGATGGGCAGGAAAGAGACGGTAATGACCAACAGGGAGAAGAACAGCGACGGCCCCACCTCTTTGGCGGCCTCCAGGATTATAGGGGCTCGGGGCGCGTCCGGCGGCGCATGCTCGAGGTGCTTATGGGCGTTCTCGATCATGATCACCGCGGCGTCCACCATGACGCCGATGGCCAGGGCGATGCCGCCCAAGCTCATGATGTTGGCGCTGATGTCGAACTGATACATGATGGCCAGGGAGATGAGCACCCCCAGGGGCAAGGTGACGATGGCCACCAGGGAACTGCGGAAATGGAGGAGAAAAATGAGGCACACCAGGGCCACCACCACCATTTCCTCGATGAGCTTTTCTTTCAAATAATTAATGGAGCGCTGGATGAGATTGGTGCGGTCGTAAGCGGGGTTGATCACCACTCCCGGAGGCAAACCGGCTTTTAACTCCTCCAGTTTGGCCTTGACTTTATTGATGACATCCATGGCGTTGGCGCCGAAGCGGGCCACGACGATGCCCCCCACCACTTCGCCCTCGCCGTTAGCCTCGGCCACCCCCCGGCGCAGGTCCGGCCCCAGACGCACCAAGCCCAGGTCTTTGAGGAGCACGGGCGTGCCGTTCTTATCCGCGCCCACCACGATATTTTCCACGTCCTTAATGTTCTTGATATAGCCCAGGCCCCGGACTATGTATTCCGCTTCCGCCTTTTCGATGACCCGGGCGCCCACGTCGTTGTTGGAGCGGATGATGGCCTGCTTGACCCTGGCCAGGGGCAGGCCGTAGGCGGCCAGGGTGTTGGGGTCCACCACCACCTGGTACTGCTTGACAAAACCGCCCACGGAGGCCACTTCGGAGACCCCGGGCACCGCCTGCAATTGAAAGCGGAGATACCAGTCCTGGATACTTCGGAGTTGGGCCAGGTCGTGTTTATGGGTGGGGTCTTCCACCACGTACTGATAGACCCAGCCCACGCCGGTGGCGTCGGGTCCTAACGCGGGATTGACCTCCCGGGGCAGCTTGTTGCGCACAAAATTGAGGTATTCCAGGACCCGGGTCCGGGCCCAGTAGATATCGGTGCCGTCCTCAAAGATGACGTAGACCAGGGAGAGGGCGAACATGGAGTAGCCCCGCACCGCCTTGGTCTTGGGCACGGCCAGCATGGCGGTGGTGAGGGGGTAGGTCACCTGGTCCTCCACCACCTGGGGGGCCTGGCCGGGGTAGTCGGTGGCGATGATCACCTGGACGTCGGAGAGGTCGGGGATGGCGTCCACCGGCAGGTTATAGGTGGCGTATGCGGCCCACAAGGCGACAACCACCGTGCACAACACCACCATGAAGCGGTTCTTGACGACGATATCGATAATCCGGGAGATCATAAGGGCAGTTTTCAGTTTTCCGTTTTCAGTTTTCGGTAAAATCTTCTTTCAACCCGGTGGAGCGGGCCTCCGTGCCCGCCATTATCTCTTGAAAAAACTAACTTACCTCGTGAGCTTCCATGATCTACTGAATACCTGCATAGCCATTTAGTGCTTATGGCCCGGAGGCATGAGCGCAGGCGCCTGGGATTTAGCCGCGGGCGCGGCTTCTTTGTCCCCTTCCTTTTTTCCGTCTGCGGCAGTGGGCAACATCATCTGGACGGCCTGGCGGAAACGGGACTCGGAATCCAGCAGGAACTGGGCGGAAATGACCACGTCCTCTCCCCCCTGGAGGCCGGAGAGGACCTCCCGCAGGCCGTCGTTGCCCTCCACCCCCAACTTCACTTCCCGGGGCTGAAAGCGGCCCTGGCCTAAGGCCAGGAAGACGTGTTGCTTGAGGCCGGTGTCGAAAACGGCCTGGGAGGGCACCACCACCGCTGCTTTGCTCACCGGGGACTCGATCTTCACCTGGGCGAACATCTCGGGCTTGAGTTTCAGCTTGGGGTTGGGAAATTTCAGGCGGACCTTGGCAGTGCGGGTGGCTCCTTTGAGATAAGGATAGATATAATCGATGGCGCCGGGGAAGGACTCACCCGGCAGATATTCCAGGCTCATGGTCACCGGCTGCCCCACTTTGATCCAGGGGAGTTCGTACTGGTAGATCTGGGCGTCCACCCAGACGGTGGAGAGGTCGGCCACTTCCAGCAAGGGCATGTTCATCTGCACGTACATCCCCTGGGTTACCATGCGCTTGGTGACAATGCCGTTGGCCGGAGAGGCCAGCACCAGGTTCTTTTTTACCTTTCCGGTCCTTTTTAGGGTCTCTATCTGCCGGGAAGAGATATCAAAGTAAGATAAGCGGCGCCGGGAAGCGGCCAGCAGGCGCTGGGCCCCCTGAGCCATCTCCTGCACCGGGCTTTGGGCCATGGTCCGGTAATTCTTCCAGGCCAGGAGGTATTCTTCCTGGGCGGACACCAATTCCGGACTGTAGATGGCTAGCAAAGTCTGGCCCCGGCGCACCGTATCGCCGGTGGCATTGACGTAGAGGCGCTCCACCCAGCCGTTTACTTTGGTGGTGATGGTGGCCAGATGGCGTTCGTTATAAGTCACCAGGCCCACGGCCACGGTGACCCGGGACAGCGGCTTTTTCTCCACCTTGGCGGTGAGCACTCCCATGGATTGGACCGTGGCCGGGGAGACGGCAATAGCACCCGGGGTCTCCGCCGCCCCCGCCTCCTCCCGGACCGGCACCAAATCCATACCGCAGAGGGGACACTTGCCCGGTTCTTTGCGGACGATTTCCGGGTGCATGGGGCACCGGTAAAGTTGGACTTTGGCTTCTTTCTTGACCGCGGGGGCCGCGGGCACCCCCGTGCTGGGCACAGGCACCAGGTCCATGCCGCAGATGGGGCATTTTCCCGGCTCCTTGCGGACGATCTCGGGATGCATGGGGCAGCGGTAAAGTTGGGTTTTAGGCGCTTCCTGGGTCCCGGACGGAGCCATTTGGGCCCCGCGGTGAAGCTGATAACCGGCCAGATGAAATCCCCCCGCCGCCAGCAGGCAGAGAAGGATACCCAGGGTCAAACCCCAAAAGAGATAACGGCGGGGGGAAGGGATCATTTCTTACCTCCGGGCCGCCGGGGCAGCTCTTGCCCCACCAGCCACTCCAGGGCAGCCCAATTTTCTTCATATTCCTTGAGGTATTCCTGCAAAGTTAACTCGGCGTTGAAAGCCGCGATCTGGTTCTGGTAGAGCCGGGCAAAATCCAGGCGGCCCACCGAGTAATCAGCCAGAGAGGTGGCTGCGGCTTGCCGGGCCTGGGGGATAATGCCTTTTTCGTAAAGGGTTATCTGATGGCTGAGGCGTTCCAGCTTGGCGTAGCGGTCTTTGATGGCCGCGGCCTCTTTGTCCCAGGCGGCCAGATAAGCTTCCCGGGCCGCGCCCTTGCGGTTAACCTGTTCCCTGATCTTGGGCTTGATCTTGGAGGAGTGCCAGACGGGCAGATCGAACATGAAAGTGGTGGAAAAAAAATCGGCCTGGGGCTTGTTCGCCGGGGGGTCCAGGGTCTCCCGGAAACCGTACATCACGCCGATGGTGACGTCCGGGAAATAATCCTTCCGGGCCAAATCCACGGCCTTTTCCTGTTTGGCTATCAGAGTCTTGATGGCCTGCAACTGGGGCCGGGATCGAGCCTGGGCCAACAATTGCTCCAACTTGAGATTAAAGGGGGTGGAACGCAAAGATTGGGGTTTGGGAATCGGGGTTTGGGGCGGCTTAGAGCGCAGGGCGTTCAGGTTCGCCTGTTCCGATTCCTGGCGCTGACGCCACTGCAGCAGGCGGTTCAAATAATTGCCCAACTCCACCTGGGCCTGGAGGACTTCCGCCTGCCGGCCCATGCCCACCCCGTAGCGGGTTTCGGCCACCTGCACCACCTGCTCCCAGAATTTTTTGTTTTGTTGAGTGATGTCATAGCCTGCATAGGTCAGGGCTAAACCCCAATATTTCTGGATCACCATGGCCCTGATTTCATTACGTTTGTCCTGGTAGACAAAACCTTCCGATTTGGCCTGTTCCGCGGCCACCTCGGAACGCAGGCGCAGCTTGCCGGGAAAGGGGATCTTTTGGGAGACCCCGAACTGTTTCTGGGTCATAGGCTCCTGGGCGAAGCTCCAGGTATCCACCGGCAGATTGACGATGTTCACATAAAGCTTGGGGTCGTCCAGGGTCCCCGCGGGGCGGACGGCCTCCTGGGCCGCGGCCTTTAACCGGGAACGCTGTTTCACCTCCGGATTGGCCTGCAAGGCTTCCTGAATGAGGGTTTGTAGATCCGGGGGCAGTCCTGATGATGTTTGGGCCTTTATTGGCGGTGACATGATTAAAGTCCAGGCCAGACCCAGGATCAGGAATAAAGGGACGCGGCTGAATAGTTTTGGATACCCCATCTTTCTTTCTGCCTTGATTAAATTGTGGGCACTTAGAGGCATGGCTTAATAATCAGATAATCTTTCCGGAACCAGCTTTATGCATTTCCTGGTGGGCGACGGCTCAGCCAATTTCAGAGGGAACATTTATACGCAGGAAGTCATTAATACCGTTTTCGGTTTTCGGTTTTCCGTTTTCGGTTAAAAGAAATAAAGATTATCAATATGTTACATTAATAGTTTGTTGCAGTTGAAAGCGAAAACGGTATAAGGCCCGGCCGAAGAAATACCAAAGCCGATATTAACCGCATAATAATCATCAATTTTGCCAATTTCATCTTTTCGCATGGAAGTGGAGTAATTTTTGGGCCTAAAAGCGGTCAATGTTTATTGCCAGACTTATTTCCGGGCTGGAAATAGGTGTCCCTGAAAATGTTCCCTAATTCCCCAAGGCCTTTTCCTGAAAAAAGACCAGGATAGGAGGGGAGCGCCCCGGACTATCAGGGAGAAATACCGGCGCTTAAATTAGACCGCAGCGACGGATGATAATTCTGGAGGATGGAAAATATTAAGGGGAAATAGCAGGGATGAGACAACGACCCTGGTGGGTAAGTAAGTGGTGACGTGCCACGTAGGAGAAACTGCCACCGGCAGGGAGATGAAGGCCGGACTGCCGGGGGCGCAGCAGCAGGCCCGCTTGCCCGGAGAGCCGGAACCGCGGCTCTGGCCCGGCATTTCCGGCGGGCAGCAAGGGCCGGAAGAAACCCCGTGGTTTCCGGCGCCACAGTGAGGGCAACCCTTCGCCGGGACCGCCCCCAGCGCTGGATTTCCCCAGGGGACAAAGATAACCGCGGCCATCAGCGCCAGGGCTGGCAGGTTAAAGCTCCGGGAGGCAACGGTTCTTTTCATATTAACAAAATATTATCCAGGTAAATTGCCGGAAGTCAATGATTTATTCGGAAACTTTTTTTTCGGCGGATAAATAATTTCCTGGAGGAAAGATCTTCTCTTCTAGGCTATTTCCCAGGAGGATGATGGGGTTTGGCTTTAGGCTGCGGACCTCCGGTTTTGGCAGCAATGAGGGGTTGCAAACCCTTGGCAATCACCCGGGAAGCGAATTGGGAGCCCTTGCCGTTAAAGTGCACGATATCGTAAATATATTCCCGTTCCGGGGGCACGGCCCGGGCCAGATCGATGAGAGTCGCTCCGTTGGCCGCAGCGGTCTGGCGGATGGCCTCATTGAAGAGGTCAAAGAGCTCTTTGTACTGTTTATAAGTGACGCCCTGGTCCCGCTTCAGCCCGGCGGTGAGACTAGTGATGAGGGGGTCCGGCTGGTCTTTCAGCCGGTTGGCCATGGTCATTAAGACCGGAGTGATGTTCCTGGCTTTGCACATGTCGATGAACAAGTTGAGGTTCATCTTGAATTCATTCAGGAGCTTTGCCTGATCAATTACTAATTTTTTGCCCCGGAAATCCCGCAACTCGTCTTCCTGCTTCCGGGCCTTCTTAGGCTTCAAGGTTCTCCTGATCTTCCTCTCCAGGTTTCGCAGTTCGTAATAGAGATGGGGAATAAGGTCCTCCACCATCAGCCTGAAGTCGATATATCTCTTTTTCAAGACCACGACCGGCGCGGTGTTGCCCCCTTTGAAAGCCTTGCTCCAATAGGAGTTGGCGAACATTAACACCGTCAGGTCGTTGACATTGTGCATCATCACCACGATATCGGGTTTCAGGGGCATGACTTTATTGAGCAGGATATCCAGGGAATGGAGGGAGAAGTTGCCCCCCACCCCGGAGTTGTAGGAATTGACCTTTAATTTGGTCTCCTGTTCCAACAAGCGGCCCACCTGATAAGGGAAACGCTCCTTTTCCTCCATGTAGCAGCAGGCGGTGGTGGAGCCCCCCAGAAAGACCAACGTCAGATCAGGGTGGGCGTGGACCCGGGAAGGTTCAATAAAGCCATTACTGTCAACGCGAAAAGGGTAGGCTTTTTTGACGAGACTGTCGGCCATCCGCAGGTCGTCCGCAGAGGGCGTAAAGGTTCCTTGATAGAGGGGCTCGAACTCCCGGAGGCGGATGACCCGGGTGAGGCCGGATTTGTAGGTTTGAGATTTCCAGGCCAGCATCTTTTCGGTGATCCAGACCCCGCCCAGGAGCAACAAACAGAGAAAAAAGACAAAAATCTTCTTGGGATTTCTTTCGAACCAATTCTGCATTACCAGTCCCGAAGGGTTCCCAGGGGAATATGATAGCGGGCCGCAAATTCCTTCTGCGTCAGCCCCAGGGCACGACGGAGCGTTTTTACCCGGGGCGCCGGCCTTAGCTGGGCCCCCCTTTCCGGCATCAGGGGGGGATTATCAGGATCGTTGGCCGCGGCGGCTTCGATGTCAGCCTCGCTCATCGGGGCAACCGGCATAACGGGCACCACCTCTTCGCTGCCGTCCGGCCTGCGCCTCGCAAGCTTACCATCACGTTGCATTTTGGTTTTGGACGGGGCCTATTCAGCAGAATTAGACGCCGGAAGTTTCCGCAAGTTATCACGAATGAGAGTGGCGAATTTCGTGTTATTACTTTTGCGGAATGACTCCATCGCAGCCTGAAGCATCTCCTCTTGGTTGACGTTCGTCCAGTCGATGAAATAACCGTTCTGATAAGCCAGGTGGTTGATAAATTCCCGTTGCACTCTGCCGCTGCCATCACGGAACGGGTGCAGGGCGTTGATCTCTCCAAGATAGTAAGCTGCCCGTTCGCTAAAACCTGCTGCATCCAAACCGTTCAGATAGTTTTCTGCCGCCAATTTCTCGAAAATTGGACGCGCCGCGCTGATAATTTGTCGGTGATTGGCAAAATAGCTATCGCCTTTAGCAAGGTCGATATTCCGAAGTTTACCGGACCATTCGTAAACATCGCCGAACAGATGTTTATGGATGGCTTTGAGGTGCTCAAGGTCGAAACGCCCCTGAATAGGCTTTTCGCTAAGCTGAAAGCTCCGCCACGCCACCAAAGATGCTTCCGCCTTCTTTAGCTCGTCTGCATCC
This sequence comes from Thermodesulfobacteriota bacterium, assembly GCA_049322315.1. Taxonomy (GTDB): domain Bacteria; phylum Desulfobacterota; class Desulfobaccia; order Desulfobaccales; family 0-14-0-80-60-11; genus SURF-52. The sequence continues at coordinate 73,124 of JBMORF010000076.1, forward strand.
TTGATGCCGAGTTTGTCCTTTAGAACGCCAGCTTCCGAATCAAGGTAATGGTCTTGGCCCTCATATTTTGTCATGTGCGAACTTAAGAACCGTGTTGCGGATGCCCTCTTCGATATCAATTTCGCCTTTGGCGGCCCGCTTCATCTCTGCGGCAACGTCTGGAGGCACTTCAAGCCCTTCGAGCCGTTGCTGAGCAATGGCATTCTCGACGGCATGCAAATTCTGGTTGATTTTTTGTTCGTCTGTCATAAGCAAAATTCTGTATTCTTTATAGATACCTTCTATAAATCCGGCCAATTAGCACGGGGCCACTTCCAAATGAATGCCTTCCCGGGTTTGCAGGTGTTTAATGATCTGAAACAGGTTGTCCGCACGCGGGTTTCCCTTGGGGCCAAACATGCGCCTCAGGCTTTTGGCCGGTATGTGGGTAGCTTCGGACAAAAGACCAAAACCCACAGCCGCGTTGATGTAGTCGCGCAAAATAGCTTTGCCGGTTTCCACGTCACCGGCAAGCATGGCGTCGATGCCCTCTTTGAGCATGGCCTTGCGGAACTCGGCGTCCTTCTGGGCACGTTCCAGCAAGGTGGTGCGAAATCCTCTGGTAAGAGCCATAACGTCACTTAAGCAGCAGTGCGGCGATTTCGGTCGGCGCACGAGCAATAACGGCGAGGAATGCCTGAGCCGGCTGATCGGGCTGGGATCGCCCTTGTTCCCAGTCACGAAGCGTTCCCAGGGGAATATGATAGCGAGCCGCAAATTCTTTCTGGGTCAGCCCCAGGGCTCGACGGAGCGTTTTTACACGCGGTACAGGTCTTAATTGGGCCTCCCGTTCCGGGGTGAGTGGTGGATTATCAGAATCGCTGGCCGCGGCAGCTTCTATGTCAGCATCGCGCATCGGAGCAACCGGCATAACGGGGACAACCTCTTCGCTGCCATCCGGTCGGCGCTTCGCAAGCTTCCCATCATGTTGCATTCTGGCGATAGTATTTGTCTTTTTCATATCTTGTTGCCCTGCGTGCGGAGATGATACGGATGCGATCGTGGCGCTCTGTGTACACCACACTCAGAATCTGACCGCTGCTTATGCCGAGAAGAATGACTCTTTCCTCACAATATGAGGCTCTTTCGTCTAACCACTCAACCCCGAACGGATCAAGAAAAGCATAGGCGGCCTGCTCAAAAGTAACGCCATGCTTGCGAAAATTCAGGGCGGCCTTGGCGTCATCCCATTCAAAATTTAACATAACAAACTACTGATTACCAGTATTTTTGTGAAACAGGGCAGCGGGTATAAAAAATATAAGTCTACATGAGGCGGGATGCGCTTCCCCTTCCTGTCCTACCTTGCTAAGAATGATAAGAATAATAAGAAAGAAGATCTTTGTAAAATTCTCTTTTTGAAGCAAGGGTATAATTTCATATTTAAATATAATATTTGTGAAAACGTTCATTTATTTTTTCTGTATTGATTTTAGTTAAAATAGAAGCTTTAATGTATTACGGATTAGATGGCGGAAATTATTATGATAAGTTAAAATATTTATCAAAATATTCAAAGAAAGATATTATTAATAATATACTAGGAAAAGCTGTAGCACGTAAAATATGTTTTCAAATGGGAATTAATCAATTAAAAAAAGATGGCATTGAATTAGACTCTCTTTAGTAAAGTTAATTTATATAAATTCTTTAATAATTAACGAAGTGTGTCATGCTCTCTATTTGAATATTTTTTAAGATTTTCAGGCCAGATAACTTTCCTGAAGATAAGCAAAAGTTCCCCATCCTCTGCAAATTTCACAACGTCAAAATCAACGGCAGAATCATGGGCCGGCGTTCCAGGGCCTTGAAGAAGAGTTTGCGCAGGGCCTTGCCGGCCTGGGCCTGGATTTCCAGCCAGTCTTGATTGGGTTCGCTTAAGCCGCGCTCCACGATCTCCCGGAAGACCTTTAGGGCCTGTTCCAGCAGGGGGGCCTGTTCATCTTCCAGGGCGAAGCCCCGGGTAATGAGGTCCGGCTCGGAGACGATCTGGGCGGCCACCGGGTCCACGGCCACCAGGGCGATGACCAGGCCGTCCCCGGCCAGGTGGCGCCGGTCCCGGAGCACCATCCGGCTCACGTCGCCCACCCCTTTGCCGTCCACGAAGACCCGTCCCACCTCAATGCCGCCGTTGATGGCGGCCTCTCCGTCCTCAAAGCGCACCTGATCCCCATCTTTGGCCAGGAGCAGGCTCTCTTCCGGGAGGCCCACGGCCCGGGCCAGGTGGGTGTGTTTGATGAGGTGGCGGAACTCCCCGTGAATGGGGATGAAATAGCGGGGCCGGGTCAGGTTCAGCAGCAGTTTCAGCTCCTCCTGGGAAGCGTGGCCGGAGACGTGGATGTCCGCCACCTGCTGGTAGACCACCTCTGCGCCCAGGCGGTAGAGATTGTTGATGACGTTGGTGATGGCCCGCTCATTGCCGGGGATGAACTTGGAGGAGAGGATCACCAGATCACCTTTTTGAATATGGATGTGCTTGTGGGCCTCCAAGGCGATGCGGGCCAGGGCGCTCATGGGCTCCCCCTGGCTGCCGGTGGTGACGATGATGGTTTTTTCGGGGGGCAAATTTTTCAAGTCCCCCACGTTGATCTCCATCCCCGTGGGGATCTCCAGGTAGCCCAGTTCTTTGGCCAACCGGGTATTGGTGAGCATGGACTTGCCGTTAAAGAGGATCTTGCGCCCATGTTTGGCGGCTAAGGTGACGATTTGATGCAAGCGGGGGATATGGGAGGCAAAGACCGCGACAATGACCCGGCCCGGGGCTCCCCGGATGAATTCCTCCAGGGTGGCGCTGATTTCCCGCTCGCTCAGGGTGTAGCCGGGGCGCTCGGCATTGGTGGAATCGGAGAGCAGCGCCAGCACGCCCTGTTCCCCGTAATGGGCGAAGCGGTCCAGGTCCATGGCTGGACCCAGCACCGGGTTCCGGTCCACCTTAAAATCCCCGGAGTGGATCAGCACCCCCTGGGGGGTGCGCAGGGCAAAGCCCACGCCGTCGACGATGGAATGGGGCACGGGGATGAACTCAAACTCAAATGGCCCCAAGACCAGGGGTTCCCGGAGGTGAATCTCCCGGAGATCGGTGGCCTCCAGGAGGCCGTGCTCCCGGAGTTTCTCCCGGAGCAGAGCCAGGGTCAAAGGCGTGCCGTACACCGGCAGGTCCATCTCCTTGAGGAGGAAGGGCACTGCGCCGATGTGGTCTTCGTGGCCGTGGGTCAGGATCAAGGCGCAAAGCTTGTTCTGACGTTCCCGGAGATAGGTAAAATCGGGAATGACGATGTCAATTCCCAACATGTGGTCTTCCGGGAACATGAGGCCCGCGTCCACCACCACCAGGTGCTCCGGGGTCTCCACGGTCATCAGGTTGAGGCCGATCTCCCCCAGCCCCCCCAGAAAAGTCAAATCAACCCAGTTAGCCGTGGCCGCCTCCCGGACCATAGGGGTAATAGGGGTCATAGCCCGCGGCCATGCTGGCGTGCACTGCGGCCATCAACTCTTCCTTGCGGCGGTATTTTTGGGGGAAAATAGGGGGATGAACCACTATTTTTACGGGTCCGGGCTGCACCCGGATGGTGCCCCGGGGCTGAATGAAGCGGGTGCCGCTGATGGACACCGGCACCACCGGCTGCCCGGACCTCTGGGCCATGATGAAAACCCCTTTCTTAAAGGGTATCAGCTCCGGAGAGGTCGTCCGGGTCCCTTCGGGAAAGATGGCGATGGAGTTGCCCTCCTTGACCCGGGCCGCGGCCAGGTTGAGGGAGCGGATGGCCTGCTGAATGTTTTCCCGATCCACAGGCACGCAACCCATGCGGTAAATGGCCTGGCCGAAAAGAGGAATATTAAACAGGGATTTTTTAGCCACAAAGGCAATGTCACTGGGCAGGAAGGCCAGCAGCAGGTAGATATCGAAGTTGCTGCGATGATTGGCGGCGAAAACGTAAGTCTGGCCTGGCGCCAGGTTTTCCAAACCCTCTACCTGAACCGTTACCCGGCCCAAAGCTAACAGGCTCTGGCCCCACCAGCGGGCGATCCGGTGCAGCATCCAGCCGCCCCGGTCCAGGAAGCTGAAGAGAATCGTCAAGGTTCCGCCGATAATGGTGACGGGCACCAGCCAGAAATGGAACCAGAGACCAAAGGCCAGAGAAAAATTTCCGCGTGAACGGGGCATGGGCATATGATTAACCTAAAAATGGCAAGTTCGTCAACCGGGATAAATTTTTACCACAGCAGGGAAGGAGTATCAGGGCAAAAAAGCCTGGGCTTCCTTTCTCCGGCAAGCTGAACGAAATCGGTATCCCCGTGATTGGTATCCTGGCGCTGCACCGGGATATTCAAATGGCGTGTCTTGAGGGAAAACGCCTGGATAATCGTTTTGCCGCAACAGAAATGGATAAGATCGTCAACCTGTTGCAAGAGCCTGTTATTGCCCCTTCCTCATAATTACTCGCGGCAAATTCACAATTTTTTGGATCTCCATCACGCCGGAGGTCCCGGGTTCGAGTCTCGTCGTCCCCGCCCGCACAAATAAAAAGGGATTAGCCGCAGGGCTAACCCCTTTTTCTTTGTGGCGCAGGGGCGTTGTGCGGATTTGGTCTGATTCCTAATCAGTCAGGAGGAGGTTGGTAGTAAGGGGCATGACCGTGGTTTTCTCCGGTTCCACGATAAGCAATTGGCCGCCGGAGCGTTGGGGGATAGTCAACAACCCGGCGGGGCTGGCGGTGATGGCAGTGCCGGGACCGGTCTTACTAGTTATCCAGTAACGGTAACGCCGATTCGGCAATACGCGGAATCGCTGCAGGCGTCTCAGGGTGACATCGGCCGTGCCGCTGCCCACCAGGAGCACCTCATAGTGATTGGTTTGATCGACAATGCTGGCCGGGTCCCAACTGAAGGCATACAGGTCGTTGACCATACCGGTAGCCGGCGGTTCCACGCCATAGCCGCTGCGGTTGGTGAAGGCCAGGAAGCTCTGGTTGCGCCGGAAATTGGCCAACCAGTTCATCTGCACAAAGCACTCATCCGAATGTCCCCAGGGATGGCGTAAGTAAAAAAATCCCCTCTTCTGGGTGTCAAACACCGGCTGCATCAGGTCCCCTCCCGAGGCGGCGGGTACGACGTCATCGGCCATCCCGGCGGTAATGGCCACAAAAGGCGTCTCCCAGGCCGGTTGCCGATAATTACTGAGCCACCAGGCCAGGTTGGCATAATCCCGGGCCGGATAAGGATGGCCGCCTGGATCCCGGATAATTATGCCGTCACCGGGGCCGCCCACGATATCGTTCTCGAATTGTTCCTGAAAGGGGCCCACCGGCGGGGTAAACCGGGCAAACCCCGAGTGGGCGTGAACCGCCGCAAAGACCTCGGGATTGCGCACTCCCAGTTGCCAGGCGCCGGTGCCGCCGATGCTGCTGCCGAACAGATAGACCCGGTTGGGGTCAACGGTGACGCCGGGGAGGTGGTCGGGAATCAGAGAAGTGTTCACCGCCTCCCGGACAATGTTCATCACCGCCTGATGCGCCCACAGGCGGCACTCCCCGCCCCAGCGGGTGCCGAACCACCAATCATCTTCATTGCCGGTGGCGGGCTTGTATTGGAAAGAAAGCATGACAAAGGAGTATGCCCGGGGCACATAGGAGGCAATATCCTCCTGCCGCTGGAAGTTGCCCCCCCATTCATGCACCTGGACCAGCAGGGGCAGATCGGCGCCCGGGGCGCCGTAAAGATTCAACCGAAAAGACAAGGTTTCATTCAGACCCAGGTGCCCCGCAATGGTGCGGTCCTCTTCATAGACGAGACTGGGGCGATAATCCCCATCTGCATGCTCATAACTATTAAAAATACCGGCTCCCTGTGCCGAGGGCAGCCCGAGGAAGGCCCCCAACAAAAGATAGCAGAGGCTGACTTTTAAGGCCAGGATGGCAGACTTTACCACGGTCTTCATAGACTCCCTCCAAGTCTTGAGAGGAAAGGAGTAGGGTTATCTACTTCGTTTCGTTACCAAAATGCAGAGGTGACACGCCTGGCAACCGGTCATTAATTAATCGGGGTAAAAAAATTAGTCACTCAGTAAAAGCAGGGTGGAGGGAACCAAAGCGCCTGAAGATTTAAACTCATCTGCGCCGATATCGATGCCGGCGCCCCGGGGCCGGGGATCGCCATCGAAGTCGGTGGCCAGGCCGGCAATGATTCTCCCCTGGTCGACCACGGTTTTGATAACTGACTTCAGGTGCAAATCTCCGGCCGGGGGATTTACGAACCAGCTTGCCTGGGCATTGGTCACATTGTCAGACACCGTGCCGGTGGCGCCATCACGCGGGCTGATGGCTTTGTTGGTGAGATTGTTGGCTATGAGGACACCGGTGGTGGCGGGGAAACGATACTCAATGGCATGGGGATAACTATGTTCCTGGTAGATGGTGTTATTATAAACCTGGGCCCCGGGAGCCGATTCCACCGCGATGCCCACATCCGCGAACCCTTCCACCGCATTGTGGTAGATCATATTGTTGCGCACAATCCCTCGCTGATGCCCCCGATCCCCCAGGCCCAGGCCGATGGCGCGATCACAGTTGATGATGATGTTCCTTTCCACCAGGGTGTCCTCGGAACCGGACCAGAAATGGATGGCGAATTCGGCCACGTCTTCGCTGGGACTTCTAATTCCCCGGAAAATATTGCGCCGCACGATCCAATTGCGGGCATTATGAGCGTCGACGCCGCCGATGTACCACTGGGGACCGATACCGGCGCTGTATTCCAAGAGACAGTCTTCCACCACCCCGTTGTCCGCTCTTTTGCCCAGGTCGGCGGGGTCGTAGGAGACCTTGATCATTTGTTCGTAGGTGTCCAGGATGTGGACGTTTCTGATAGTGGGAGCGGTGGCGTTGTAGTTGCCATGTATCTGAATGGCATGGTTACATACCCCCTTTAAGGTGACGTCCCGCACGGTGAAGTTGGCTCCCGGGACGTTGAAAATGTGGGACACGTCTCCGGCCATGCCCTGGCCCTGAATGATCACCGCGCTGCGGTTTCCCGACAAGCTGCGCACGGTGACCCCTGCGGCCTCCACCCACAACCCGTCATCAAGAGTATAAGTCCCATCCCGGATCAGGATGGTTTTCGGCCCGCCCAGGTTGGCCTGAACCACGGCCTCGGCCAGTTCCGCGGCCGTGCCGACAATGACCTCGCCCGGGTCCGTCTCCAAGGAATTTTCTACAACCTGTTTTTGCTTATTAACAATGCCGGCTGAAGAAGTGGCGGGAAGAAGAAAATAAGGCAGCAACAGGAGAAAGGTGACAGAAACCCGTAGGGCCATGGAAGGTCCTCCCCGCCGTCATCTGGGTTACTGCTAAATTATCTGGGGTTAGGCGGCAACCTGGCCGCCGCCCTCGAAAAATGGTCTTGTAACCTTTTGGTTCCAGGAAAATCTCCCAAAGTTTCTGTCCTGGAAGCCGAATCCTGGCCGCGCTGTTATGATACTATAATTTTCCCTGAATTTATCAACTCACTAGTGGGATAGTTAAATTTTCGGAAATTTTGGCCCACTTACCCCTCAGCCCCCTGATACCTGACGGTGAAAGAGACCAGGGACCTGCATCTCAAACCGTTCGTAATTAAGCGCCAGTAAGAATGATGCGAGATGAAGGCGAGAATTACCTGCCAGCTTAGGTAGTTATCATCTGATAGGGAAGAATTCCTGATATGCTCTGAATATAAAAATGGTAACCATGGAAGGAACGGAGCGGAGATGCTGCAGATAGCAACACTCCACTTCAGCCTGGCTAATCAAGCGTTTGAACAGATTTGGCATGGAGCCTTACTGCATTCGAAAATTGTATCTAGGGCCTCAACCTCCCCTCTATCTCACTATTACCGGGTGCATTTTTTTACTGTGGGTGCCAGGGGTCACCACCTGGTATCTTCGTGGTTTTTTTTTAAAGCGACTGAGCTGCTCGTTTAGCCAAGATGTTTTATACCGAGTTGCAGTCAAAAAGATACTATACAAGGGGCGAACCTTGTGTTCGCCCCGGAGCCACGGGCGAACACAAGGTTCGCTACAGTTCAACGTCCTTTGAATGCGAATTGGTATTAGGTGGCGTAAGCTGGTATGGACGCGGCAGAAATGATAGGACCCCGAGGGGATCAACCCACGGGGTCTCAAGTTAATTTAAGAAGGGCTGAAGTCAGAGCGTTTCACCGGTGCAGGACCACATCGTGAAGCTCTGCGCCGGCAGGAAATCGAAAGAATTAGATAGTTGGTATCCTGCTGACTCCATCGCTTTATGGATCACCTCAACAGGCGTGAAGTGTTTGAATATGTTTACAAAACCGAATCCTCGCGAGGGCACGTGGTCTATTACCACGACAATTCCCTCAGGTGTCAGCGCTCTTTTGAGGCTGCGGAAATAGCCTGCTGGATCAGTTAAATGGTGGAAAACATTTCGCGAAAAAATCAAGTCTAAAGCAGCCTCCGGCAGAGCGACCGCTTCATTCCCCGCCTCCACGGAGACGATATTACTCAATCCCGCCTTTTCTGCCTGGCGTTTCACGAAGTCCAAGTGATTTGGTTTGTTATCAACCGCATATACCTTTCCGTTCTTACCTACCTTCTGCGCAAAAAGGAGCGAAAAATAGCCGCCTCCTGACCCAATATCCGCTACTGTCTTGCCCTCGGTCAGGTGCAGGCTTTCGATGATGCGCTGGGCTCCGCTTTTAGGCGAAGATGCTTCGCGGTTAAGAATTGTTAGAAAGATATTTGTTAGCATTTGCTCCTCCTGTATCTGCAGTTCCTTGTCGGCTTTTCCTCCGGTGAGAGGTATCAAAGCTATCTCTGACCTTTTGCAGCACTGATACGGCAAATTGCAAATCCCCATCGCCCGCGTCGATTTTCAACCTTGATATGAAGTCTCCCTCTTTTTCGGCCACGGCAGTCATCAATTCCTCTCCCTTAGGTGTTAGTCTTATGAGACCGGATCGTCTGTGCGCAGGATTAGAAATTACTTCCACTAAACCTTCTTGGCTGAGCTGGTTGACAATCGTTTGGATGTACTGCCGGGAAACCGGTCTGGCCCGGGCCATTTGCGGCACCGTTTGGGGACCATGCCGTTCAATGCCCTTTAGGACGCCGCGCTGTGCCGGAGTAAGCCCGATATCAGCGTGAACCCGAGCCGCAACAACCTGCAAGAGATGGTATAAGGCCACCACTTCATCGATGAGCTCTTCAATAACCGGCCTTTTATGTTGAAGTGCATACATGACAACTATATTGTCATAATGACAATGTAGTTGTCAAGAAAATTTTCCATAACTAGGCCGTTTTTCTCCAGGTTGCGAAACCCCGTCTCTTCATGGAAGAACAGCAGGGTGGGGGCCTGGGGTCCCGCGGCGTAAAAGCGTCCGCCGGCGGCCACCCCGGGTGCCACCGGGATGAACATCTCTTGGGCAGTGGTGGGCGGATTAAATAAGGCTAACTCCGGCCGGGGGTGAAAAAGGGGCAGAAGAACCTCGGGACATCCAGGGCGGCATAATCTTGCGGAAGGGCGGTCATCATCTGGGATACTCATCATGGCTGGAATATTTACTGGTCATCTTGCTGGCCAGAATGGCAAACTCAAAATGAACTTGAAGCACTATCCAGCACTTCCCTGACTTTTTGCACGAGGGCCAGCATCCTGAAAGGCTTGGGAATGAAATTGACATCAGAATTTAATACCCCATGATGGACGATGGCGTCTTCGGTATAACCCGACATAAATAGCACCTGCATTTCCGGGTGCAGCAGCTTTAGCCGTTGGGCCAGGGCGCCACCGCTCATCTGGGGCATCACCACATCGGTGAGCATTAAATGGATGGGGGCCTCTTCTCTCTCACAGAGCAGCAGGGCCTCCCCTCCTTGGGCAGCCTCCAACACCTTAAACCCATACTGGCGCAGGGCCTTGGAAATCAACTCCCGTAACCCGACGTCGTCTTCCACCAGGAGGATGGTCTCTTTTCCTTCCAAAGAAATAACCGGGGCTGTCTTCGGTTTGACCATTTCCAGGCTTTCTTCCACCCGGGGGAGATATACTTTGAAAGTTGTGCCCTGTCCGGGCTCACTGTATACCCAGATATTGCCGCCACTTTGTTTGATCACCCCGTAAACGGTGGCCAAACCCAGACCGGTGCCTTTGCCGCTCTCCTTGGTGGTAAAAAAAGGCTCAAAAATGTGGGACAAGGTTTCCGCATCCATCCCGGTGCCATTATCGCTCACCGCCAGCATCACATGGGGACCAGGGGTAGCGTCTGCCCGCCCCTGGACATAAGCCTGGTCTAAATAGACGTTGGCGGTTTCAATGGTCAGTTTGCCCCCCCGGGGCATGGCATCCCGGGCATTTACCACCAGATTCATGATGATCTGTTCGATCTGGCCGGGATCAGCCTTGACCAAACCCAACTCCTGGTCAATGAAGGTGACCAGTTCTATGTCTTCGCCGATCAGCCGCTGCAACATCTTGTCCATATCCTTGACCACGTCGTTGAGGTTGATCACCCGGGGCTGGAGAATCTGCTTGCGGCTGAAGGCGAGGAGCTGATTGGTCAGGGAGGCCCCCCGGTTCACCGCCTTGGTGATCTCTTCCACATATGAGTGGAAAGGGTCTTCTGGGCGGAGGTCCAGCATCATCATTTCGCTGTAGCCCATGATGGCGGTAAGCAGGTTGTTAAAATCGTGGGCCACGCCTCCCGCCAGCCGCCCCACCGCTTCCATCTTTTGGGACTTGAGAAGTTGTTCCTCCAATTTCTTGCGGTCGGTAACATCAAAAATTACCCCGTTGATAAAGTCAATCCTGCCGGCGTCATCCAGGAAGATCTGCCCATGGACTTGCACCCAGATAATCTCCCCGGACTTTTTGCGGATGCGGTATTCTTTTTCATAGGACCCCGTGGTCTTCAGGCCTTCCAGTAATTCGTTTTTGGCTTCGGGGAGGTCGTCTGCCAAAATCAGATCGGACCATTTGCGGCGGCGGGAGTCAAAATCTTCTTTGGGATACCCGGTGAGGGTCTCAATTTTCCGATCGAAAATATCTAGGCTCCCGTCGGCATAGCCCCTAAACACCACCGCCGGAATCTGGTCGACCAACAACCGGTACTTTTTTTCGCTCTCCCGCAGGGCCAATTCGGCGGCCTTGCGTTGGGAAATATCCCGGCACACGCAAAATATCAGCTTCTGTCCCCCCAATACGGCTCCATTAGTACTGATTTCAACGTCAAAAATCGTGCCGTCCTGGCGCCGGTGGCGGGTCTCGAAGTGATCCCCGGTTTCATCGATGGTTTGTATCATTTCTAATAATTTTTCCCGGGTCCATTGCGCGTCCCAATCCCAAACGTATAGTTGGCGTAATTCCTCGGCCGAATATCCCAACATCTCGGCATAGCTTTGGTTTGCCTCGTAGACCTTGCCGGTTTGGTCGAGGACGACGATCCCGTCTCGCGACTGCTCCACCAGGATGCGGCGCCGGATCGCTTCTTCCGCCAGCTCCGCCTCGGCCTGTTTGCACGCGGTGATATCGGTGGCGATGTGAATGATTTTCTCAAGCCGCCCGGCCTCATCCAAGACCGGCGTGCAGGAAACCAGGAACGTCCCGCCCAAGGCATCCATTTCCATTTCCATGGCTTCCAGCCGGCCGGTTCGCAGCATTTTCTTCAGAGGACAGTTATCGGGAGGCTGTTGGCTGTCGTGAAAGAATTCGTAGCATTTTTTGCCCCGCAGTTCCCCTTCCCAAAGCCCCACTGCCTGGCACGCCGCGCGGTTGGCGTTGATGATGTGATACTCCGGGTCTAAGATAAGGGTGGGATGGCCGATGGCTTGAAAGATTTCCTCCCAATCCCGGCGAGCCTCCTGCAGTGCCGCCACTGACCGCGCCTTTTCGGCCTTGAGTTGACGCCTCTCCAAAACCTTGTGAATGGTGATGGGTAAGCGTTGAATATGGCTGGGGGTCTTGATGATGTAGTCCGAAGCTCCGGCGCGCATGGCCTCCACCGCGATTTCCTCAGAGCCGGTGCCGGTGACGATAATCACCGGCAGGTACGGGTCCTTGGCCTTCACCGCTTTAATGACCTGCAACCCCTCGTAGCCCAGGATGTTGAAATCGCTCAGCACCAGGTCGAACCCGCCCTCCTGCAAGCGGGCTTCAAACTCCTGGCGGGAGGCCGCCTCCGTGATGTGGAACCCTTCCTGCTCCTTCTCCAGGGCGTCCCGCACCAGCTCCCGGTCCAGGGGATTGTCGTCCACATAAAGCACTCGAATAAGGGGATTCATTGGTTATCCTCCATGGGGGGGAGCCACGTTGAGGATGAGCCAGTAGCTCTGCACCTGTTCCACCACCTTCAGAAAACCTTCGAAAGACACGGGTTTGACCAGGTAACTGTTGGCCCCGCAATCGTAAGATAAGGCCAAATCGCCTTCTTCTCTGGAGGAGGTGAGAATGATTACGATGAGGCGTTTCAGTTCCGGCGCACTCTTAACCTGACGCAGGACTTCGAACCCGTCAAGGCCCGGCATCTTCAGGTCCAGGAGAATAATATCCGGCAGGGGATACTGCTGACGGTCGGCATATTCCCCCTGGCCAAAGAGGTATGCCAAAGCCTCCTCGCCGTTTTTGGACACGTGAATCGTATTGCCCAGGCGGGCTTCCCTGAAGGCGTCCAGGGTTAACTCGATGTCCAGGCGATTGTCCTCCACCAGTAAGATATGCGCAGGTCTGGGCATGGTTCACTCCTTGGGTATTTTCAGGTAAAAGGTGCTGCCCTTGCCTAATTCAGACTCCACCCAAACCTGGCCCCCCAACATGATCACCGACTTTTTGACGATGGCCAGGCCGATGCCGGTGCCGGGATATTCATCCTCGCTGTGCAGGCGCTGGAAGACGCTAAAGATCTTCTCGTGGTAGGCGGGGTCGATACCGATGCCGTTATCGCTCACCCTTAAGACAATTTGGTCCTCTTCGAGGCGCCAGGTAATCTGGATCCGGGGAGGGACCCCGGCCTGACGATAGGTGAGAGCGTTGTCCAATAGATTAGTGAAGATCTGCCGTAAGAGGGTGGGATCGCCGGGCACCCAAGGCAAATCCTCGGCCACCTGTACTGCCGCCCCCAAGGTGGCAACCCGGGAGTCCAGGTCATCCAGTACCTGCCGGAGGACTTCTTTTAAGTCCAAGTTCCTGATCTTAAGAGCCTGGCGCCCCAGACGGGAGTAAGTCAACAGATCATCGATGAGATGCGCCATGCGTTCCGCGGCCAGGACGATGTTATCCACATAGTGCCGGCCTTCCTCGTTGAGCGCCGCCTTGTGGCGGCGGGCGATAATCTGGGCAAAGCCGCTCACCGCCCTGAGCGGGGCCCGCAGATCGTGGGAGATGGAATAGGCGAAGGCTTCCAGTTCCTTGTTGACGACCTGCAGTTGGAGAGTGCGCTCCCGCACCCGATGGTCCAATTCCCTGGCGTGATCTTGCAGTTCCCGGTACAACAGGGCGTTGTGTAGGCCCATGGCGATCTCCCCGGCGACGGTTTCCAGAAACCTCGCCTGGCCCTGCAGGTCTTGCACTTCGGCCCAGGCCAGCCCCAGCACCCCCAGGATCTGCTCGCCGCTGACCAGCGTCAGGGCCGCAAAGGACCGGACCCCGGCCTCTTTGCAGGCCGTCAGGGAACACCGGGTATCAGCATGGATATTAGGAGAATAGATCGACTTCTCCTCCTGTAAAGCCAAACCGCACAGGCATTCCCCGATCCGCAGCCGCCCTTGGTTACAGCTCAGGAGAAGCCGGTCCGGCCTGGTTCCCTGCAGGGCCAAATGGTCGGCTTCTCTCACATAGAGCAAAGTTTGGTCGGGCATAACGGTATAAACCGTCGGGTCCAGGGCCGCAGCCACCAGCTCTTCCAGGGAGAGGCAGGCCCCCACCCGGTGGGCCAAGGCATTGAGGCCTGTCAGTTCTTCGGTGCGTTGCTCCAGCGCCTCTTCGGCCCGTTTGCGTTCGGTGATGTCGGAACCGATACTCAGAATCTCCGCCAACTGCCCCTGGTTATCGAGAATCATCTTGTTGGTCCAGGCAACCCAGACTCGCTCACCATTACGGCGAATGTTTTCGTTAACGTTATTCTCAAATTTCTTAGGGTCGGCGCAGATCTCAGTCATCATCGGCTTGAGATTGCGGCCGGTGCTCTCGTTCTCGGGAACAATGGTGCCTATCACATGGCGCCCGATAATTTCCTCTTCGGTGTAGCCGAAAAATTTCTGGCCAAACTCGTTAATAAACGTTATCTTGCCGTCTTTGGTCAAGCGCAGGATGATGCTGTTGGCATTTTCCACCAGTTCCCGATACTTATGTTCACTCTCCTTTAGCGCCTCCTCGGCGCGCTTGCGCATGGTGATATCCATGAAGTAGGCTAAAGTTGCCCTCTCCCCCTGGTAAAGAGTGGAGGCCACGGTCCCCATGGCCCACCCTTCCTCGCCGCTCTTGGTGATAAAGGGGAATTCATAAGGTAAAGAGCATTCCCCTTTTAAGGTGCGAATGGCTTTTTCCCTGACCTGATCTTTAAATTCAGGGACAACCATGGTCAGAGGCTCCATAGCCATCAACTCGGCTTCACTATAGCCGGTGATTTGCTGGAACCCTGGATTAACCAGTTCGATTTTTTTCCCTTTTGCAATGAAGATGCCAATGGGGGCGTGGGTAAACAGTTTCTCGAAGGCCTCGTCTTCCAACCGGCGGGTTGTTATGTTCATGGCCACTACCTCTTTTACGATCCGGCCTAGAGCGTCGGCAAAGGGGAAGGCTGAGAAGTTGAGGAATAAAGGCGTCTTTTCTTTATTGATAAACACTTTTCTCCCGGAAGCCAGTGGCTTGCGGCTCCGGAACAGCAGTTCCGGACCCTGGTGGGCCACCCCCGGGGCAAACCGCTAGTGATGATTTCATCCAGGACCTTAATAACGGCAGGTGATTTGGCTAACTGACTGAATTGCAGCTCTTTCTGCTTTTTTCGCTGGACCATGGATGTCACTGCCTCCTTTTCTCAAGGCAATCAAAACCGTCTCAGATGATCAGCGAATAATGCTTTATATACCTAATCGTCAAAGTTAAAACCCAAATTAATCTCAGCTAGTTATTTTTTTTAATATCTCCATATTCTTAATCGCTTTTAACGGAGATCACCCTAAACGGAGAGGAGTAAATGCCATGGAAAGTCAAGTTCCCGGTCCTTATGGCCTGGAAAAGCACGGTATTTATACCAATTCGCATTCAAAGGACGTTGAACTGTAGGGGCGAACCTTGTGTTCGCCCGTGGCTCCGGGGCGAACACAAGGTTCGCCCGTATAGTATCTTTTAACTGCAACTCGGTATTAGAATACCGGGGTTATCTACTGGAATCTCTCTATCCCGCTGTTGTACGAAGAGGCCATCTCCCTGGGGAACCGCTAAAGGCTAAATTTTATTAAAAAGAAGTTGGATTAAAGCAAAGGGGGTAACCGGAGGGCTAACCGCTTCTTCTTGGTGGTCTACAGCCAGCCTGCAGCCTTATACCAGGCTGCGGCGTCGGCCAGGCCGGTTAACAGGTCCATGGACGGCTGGAAGCCGATCTCGGCCTTGGCCCGGGCATTACTGCATAGCCATTGGGCCTGCCGTATGTCCCGGAGCTTGTCAAGACTCATTAAGGTGGGAGTGGAGGTGAACTGGGAGGTGAGAGAGCCACCCAGGGCTACCAGACGCATGAGCCACCAGGGCACATAAAAGGTCAGGTAGCGTTTGCCCAGCGCCCGGCCCGTATATTCCCCGATGGTCCGCCAATCATAATGCCCTTCGCCGCAGATAAAATAGATGCGCCCCTGGCTCCGGGGGGAGGCCGCGGCCAGCAAGATCCCGGTCACCAGATCGTGGACGTGCGCCAGGCTCACTTTTTGCCCGGGACCGCCGGGAATAACGTGGAGGCCCCGATTAATGCTTTTGATCAGCAAAAAAGTGTCCCGGTCCCGGGGGCCATAGACCACAGGAGGGCGGATGATGGTGGCGCCGCGGCTTTGGCTGTACTCCAGGACGGCTTTCTCCGCGGCCAGCTTAGAGGCGCCGTAGGCGGATACGGGTTGCGGCTCCTGGTCCTCGGATAGGGGGGCGCCGGAGCTGGGACCGGCGGCAGAGAGACTGGAAATTAATACGAATTTTTGCTCTGGAGGACCATAATGCTCACAGGCCTGGAGCAGGTTGAGGGTAGCCTCGAAGTTGGCCCGGAAAAAGGCGGCCCGGTCCCGGGCCCGGGTGGCGCCGGCCACGTGGAACACCACTTCGGTGTCCGCCACCGCCGGGGCCAGGGAGGCCGGGTCCTGGAAATCCCCGGTCACCAGAGTTACCGGCAGATTTTTGAGCCAGATAAGGTTGCTGCCCCGGCGCACCAGGCACTTGACCGCGGCGCCTGCGGCCAGCAAGCGATCCACCAGGTTGCTGCCGATAAAGCCGCTGGCTCCGGTAACCAAGGCGCGCATGGGCTTATCCCCCCGGGGCCGGAGTCTTAGGGGCGGCAAGGCGCATCCAGGCCACCGAGAGCCAAACCTGGTGCAGGCGGATGGAGGCTACCGCCAAGACTTCTTGACTCCCCCAAGGAGCCGGGTCCGGACCGGGAGCCTCCAAATAGCCGCGCCAGCAGGGGCCGTGGTCCCCTTTACCGGTGCTTTCCACCCGGATCTGGCGGGGGCCGCAGAAATGGTAGCCGCAGCCCCGGGCTTTCACCACCGCTTCCTTGGCCGACCAGAGGAGGGCCGCGGCTTCTTCCCGGTCCCCTCCCGTCAGGGAGGTGGCCGCCTGCCACTCCCCGGTCCGAAAGACCTTGTGCACGGGATAGGCCCCGGTAAACTCATAAGGTGAGGCCGCGTCCAAGCCGATCCAGGAACTGGTGGTGCCCAGGGCCGCCCACCATGCCCCCGCGCTCCAACTGAAAGAAACCCCGGGTCCGGGAGCGCCGTCCAGCAGAAGATGGGGTTTGCCCCAGCGGTTTTGCACCAGGGACAATTCCCGAGTCCTGCCGGAGGGGTAGTGTTCCTGGAGCAGGGCCGACAGGAATTCTTGTTTCATTTGCAAGCTAAAGGACCTGGGCCAAAGACGCCTGGAATTACTCCCGTTCTCCGGCAGTAAGGCCAGATAAGCAGGCTCCCCATAGGGAGAATAGAGCGCCCCGCGGCTCACCCCTGGATGGTGGAGGTTCCAGGCCAGAGGGCCATAACTGTCCTGCTCCCTGATTGTTCCCGATACCTGCATCATCCGGAAAACCAGCGCATCTGGAGGTTCCTTACCTGCATCAGGGGCTGGCCGTCGGCGTCGCTGGCTTGGGCGTCCCAGACCATGCCCTTATCGTCATCGACGCGCAACCGGGCCTCCAGAATAATTTGCTCCTGATCCCGGCACTGACGGCCAATAACCATCTCCCCAATGGCCACGGGGATAAAGGTGCGGTCATCCTCCTCATTTCTCATCTTCAGGTAAAAGCTGGTCATCTGCATCAGGCTTTCCAAGAGATAGGGAGCGTATTGGAGGCTGGGCGCTTGCAGGTGAGAAAAGTCCGGGTTGATCCGGTAGATGCCCGCGCCTCGCACTACTCCTGGCCCGGAGCCGTCCAAATGGCCCACCACCCTATATCGGCCTTGCATTTCCGTGTGCTCATCATACCATTCAATGATTTCTTCTAAATCCGCGGGACGAGTGTCCAACTCTTCCAGCTTCACGGGAAAATCCGGGAGATCGAGCCAGGGTAGTGCGCCTTCTCCCCCCATAAGCACTTGGGCCTGGTAATTGAGGGCTTTCTTCTCCAGTACCCTGCCCGTGGGAGAGATAAGCGGGGTTTCCATGGTGAGGTCGCATACCGTCAACCCACCTTGATGTCGGCAACTTTGGCAGGTGATGTAGGAATCGATGGCCACTTCCACCGGGACCTCGATGACCTCGGTAAACTTTGCCTCTCTTACTCCCAACACCCGCAGGTAGGGATACAGGAGGCGGGATGCTTCCATAAAGGTCTCCAGGGCCATGATGGTGGAGACCAGGGGATATTTTAAAAATTTGAAGGGTTTATGGTCGGCGATCCACAGGTCTTTTTCCTGGGAAAACGTCCGGTTCGCCCGTAACCACCCCTGGCGCAGGGAGAGCTGGGAAACGGCGTCGATCATGGGGAACTGTTCCGGGGCAAAGACCAGACTGCCCGTGGTGACGCCCGGCGAGGGCTGGGGTGCGCTTTCCGTATCCAGCCGGACGCTCTTGATCTCCGGGAGCCGGGACATGAACATCACCCAGACCTCGTCAGGCTCTCCCAGGAGCAGCTCCCGGCAGAAGAGTTCCGCGAGTTCCACCGGCTCAAAATAACCGACCCCCATCTTTTCCAGGAAACGGCGCACCTCTTCGTTGTCGGCCATGCCGCTGCCGCTGATGGGGGGCAGCATCAGGGCCTTGCACCGGATTTCCGGATGGTTCTCCTTTATCTGACTCAGGAGGCCGGACATCATGCGGTTGGCCGCGGTATAGTTGGACTGCCCCCGGTTGCCCTGAATGGCCGCCGCGGAAGACAGGGCCACCAGGAAGCGCAAGCCGCTGGACCTGGCGGTGGTGAACAGGTTCCAGAGGCCCCGGAACTTGACGTCCAGGACGCTGGCGATATCATCGGCAGACAAGTCCGGTAGTAACCGGTCCCGTACCAGGCCGGCGGCGTGCACGATGCCATCGAGCCGGCCGTACTTGTCGAGGATTGCCCGGACTGCGGCCTGCACCTGGGCCGGGTCCGTCACGTCGCAGGAGAGATAAGTGACCTCCAGGCCTGAGGCCCGCAGGTCTGCCAGGGTCTTCAGGACCTGCCGGGCCTGCAAGAGACGGGTAATCTCCCGGCCTAAATTATCCTGGGAGATGTCCGGCTGCTGCTGCATAATCTCCCAGCGCAGGGCTTTTTCCGCAGGCTCGTCTTCCTGGAGCAGTTCCACCAGCTTCGGCTCCAGGTCGATGGCGGTGCGGCCCAGGATGACCACCCTGGGTTTTAAGGGGGCCAGACCCTTGACCAAATGGGGGGTGATGCCGTAACCGCCCCCGGAGAAGACCACCACGTCTTCCCGGTTCAAGGTCAGGCGCGGTTCCCCAGAAACCAAGGACAAAGCCATCCGGCCTTCCCTGGTCAGGAGCTGCCCTTGCTGATAGATGGTCTCCACCACCGGCTGTCGGGGGTCCAGGGCCTGGCGCAACGCCCGGGTCAGGTCCGCGTCCCGGTCCAGCCGCAGGGTGCGGCACAATACGGAGGGGTACTCTAAAGCGCTGCTCAGGAAGAGGCCCAGAAGCCCCTGGGCCAGCAGGCCCAACCCGCCGGTTTCCTCCCCGGAGCAATTAAGGGTGAGGGCAAATTTCTTCCGGGGCGCGGCCACCAAGGTCTGCATCAGGGAGAAAAAGCCCTGGACCAGGTGGGGCAGGTCCACCATTTCGTGGAGTTCTGGGGTCAGGCTGTCGTCCAGGAGAAAGACCACCCCGGCCAGGGAGTCATCTTCCTTAATCTTGGCCGCGGCCCGGGCGGCCTCTTCCGGCTGGCGCAGGTCGAAACCCGCCCCCTCCTGGCCCGGGTGAGACTCCAGGAAGGCGAAGGTCTTCGGAGTGACGCCAAAAATCTGGCGGAAGTGGTCGTTAATCCGTTCCCGCCATTCCGACTTCAGAGTGGGGCAGAACAGGGCCACGGTGTCGGCTGAGGTCAATTCCAGGGGTTGGGGCTCGAAGTCCGCCAGGGGCGCCGGATGGAAGGTCAGCCGCTTGAGCTTCTCCTCCTCAGGGACCTGGGGCTCCGGAGACTCCCGGCCGGGGGCGGCTGCAGCTTTGGCCGCCTGGGTCACGGCCCCCGGTTCTCCGCCCCGGGCCGCCACTTCGGCAATCTGGGTGGCCAGTTCCCGGACGGTGCGGACATCCATGAAGTCTTCCAGGCGGATTTCAATGCCGAACTTGGTTTCGGCCGCGTCCATGATCACCGGCAGGCGGCTGGAGCGGATGGCCAGGTCGGTCCGCAGGTCCATGTCCGGCTCAATCTCATCCCGATCATAGCCGGTGGCCTCCATGATGAGGAGGATCACCTCTTCCAGATAGTCGGAGACCGGCTGGGCTCCGGCCGGGACGGGCACAGCCGTTGCGGCTGCCGGGGTTGGCAGGGCCGCCGCGGCGGCAAAAGCCGAGGTGAGGGCCGAGGCCTGGCTTCCGGCCATCTGCCGGGCTTGCAGCCACTGTTCCAGACTGTCCTCGGAGAAATGGGGATCGTGCTCCCGGCGGATGGCCGCCAGCAGGCCCGGTTTCAAGAAGCGTCCGAAGCTTTCCAGGACAAAGGCGTTGATCTCCCGCTGGACAATGCGCTCCATAGGGTCCATCGGCGTTATCGGCGTCAGACCGGAGCGCGCCGTGCCGGACGTCGCCGGCGCCGAGGCCGGGCGCTGGCCCGGAACCGTGGGGAAGGAGATGAACTTCAATGGCTTAGGCGCGGTCAGATGACCACCGGCCACCAGTTGGGCGGTGGCCGTTTTCAGGGTCTGGCCTTCCGCTTCCGCCAGGCAGGTGGCAATACATCGGGGCGATTCCAGGGTTTCGGTGATGAGATTGCTGAGCGCGTCTCCCGGCCCCACTTCCAAAAAGACCCGGATGCCGAAATCCTGCCATAAGGTGCGGACATTGCTGATCCACTGCACCGGAGATTCCAGGTGGGCCATGACGATCTTTTTGATGGCCTCCGGGTCATCGGGGAAGGGCTCCTTGGTGGTGTTGGAGATCACCGGGATCTTGGGAGCGTGGAAGGGCAAAGGCGTGATGAACGCCAACATATCGTCATGGATCACCCGCATAATGGGAGAATGGAAGGACATGCTCACCTTCAGCTGGGTGGCCCGGTAACCTTCGGACTTGATCTCCAGCCGCAGGGCCTGGACGGTGTTAGTCTCTCCTCCCACCACTATCTGGTTGGGGGCGTTATAGTTGGTGATAAAGACGTCCTTTAAGGCCTTCACCTTCGCTTCCACCAACTCCAGGGGCATGTCGGTGGCGATCATGATGCCGGGGTCCAGGTTCAGCAGGCAGGCCTTGTCCATGCAGATGGCCCGCTGGTTCACCAACCGGAAGCCGTCCTCAAAGGAAAATACTCCGGAGATAGCCAGGGCCGTGAGTTCTCCCAGGCTGTGGCCGGCCATGGCCTTAGGCCTAATGCCCAGGGAGAGGAGGTACTGCACCATGGCGTATTCCAGGGTGAAGGTGGCGGGTTGCTGCCAGCGGGTCTTCTGGAGGTCCTCTTCCCGGTTATTAAAGATTAAATCCAAAAGATCGAAATCGGCGAAGGACGCG
The DNA here is from genome assembly GCA_049322315.1 of Thermodesulfobacteriota bacterium. Taxonomy (GTDB): domain Bacteria; phylum Desulfobacterota; class Desulfobaccia; order Desulfobaccales; family 0-14-0-80-60-11; genus SURF-52. The sequence continues at coordinate 94,513 of JBMORF010000076.1, forward strand.
GCCTGGTCCATATACTCCCGGATGATGGGGAAGTTTTCATAGAGTTCCCGGCCCATGCCGGAGTATTGGGCCCCCTGTCCGGGAAAGACCAGGGCGAGGGGCGGGGGCGTGACGTTTTCCGGCCCCAGAAAGACTCCTTTGCGCCCCAAAACCCGCAGGGTCTTCTCCGGGAGAGGACCGTTAGGTGAGAGGGGTTCCAGTTCCTGAATCCGGTCTAAGGCCTCCTTTTCGGAGTCGGCCGGCAGGGCCACCCGGTAGGGATGCCCGTCTAACGTAGTGCGGCCGCAAATGACGCCAATGGGGGGGGCGACTTCCGGGCCGGAAGCCTCAGCCCCGGTGGACTCCGGCGGCAGAGAGACCAAGACGGTGTCCCGGCTGTCCAGTGACTCCTCCAGATGCATGACATAGTTGGAGCCGCCGAATCCGAAAGAATTTACCTGGAGCCTACGGGGGCGTCCATTGGCGGCGGGCCAGTCCAGGGGCTCGGTGGCCACCATGAGCCCGGATTCCTCGATGCCCATGGCGGGATCATGGTTCCGGTAGTTGAGGGTGGGGGGAAAGACCCCGGCCTGCATGCCCGAGACGCCCCGGATGAGGCTGTTGATACCGGAGGCGCCCAGAGTGTGGCCGATTTGGGATTTAAAAGAGGATAACACGGTGCGGCTGTTGCCCTGGTAAAAGGTCTGGAGGGCCTTGACCTCTTCCACGTCCCCCTGGAAAGTAGCGGTAGCATGGCATTCAATCAGATCCACCGCCTCCGGGCCGTAAGGCAGGTCCTCAAAGGAGGTCCGGATGGCGATCTCCTGGGTGTCCCGGGAGGATTCCACCAGCCCCAGGTTGTTGTTGGAGGCGCCGGTGCCGGTGAGGTAGGCGTGCACCCGGGCGCCCCGGCGCCGGGCCACCGACTCCGACTCGATGACGATCATGCCTCCGCCTTCCCCCAGCACCATGCCGTCCCGGGTGAGGTCAAAGGGACGGCTGCCCTCTTCCGGGGGATGCTGCTTTCCGGAGATGCCCGCCAAGGCCCCCAGCGCCGAAAATTCCAGGAAGTGCATGGGGGTGAGATTCTCTTCGCCGCCGCCGACGATGGCCGCGTCGATGATGCCGTTGTTAATCATCTGGATGGCGCTGTACAGAGCCACCAGGGAGGTGGCGCAGGCCGCGGACACCGCAAAACTGGGACCTTGAAAGCCGTATTTATTGGAAATGAAACCGCCGGCGGTGCAGTTGAGCCTCCCCAGCAGGGTGGTATCGTCAATGGCCAGCCGCCCGTCTTTCACCTCATTGGTGATGGCCTCAGCCAATTCCGGGGACAGGGAAACCACCCGCTGAATGGTGTGCAGGATTTCATCCCAGGCGCCCCGCACCAACAAGTCCATGAGGGTACCCGCGGCCTCGCCGGAATTCTGGGAGATAAGCACGCCGATGCGCTCCGGGGGGATGCCGGCGGAGAGGATGCCGGATTCCTCAATGGCCTTGGCCGCCAGCCACAGGGTAAGCCTGGTGGCGTGGGTCATGGTGCGGAAGTCCTGGGGCGCGATATCCAGGTCCTTCCGGGTGATGACTAAATGATGGAAGGCCCCCACCTGGCAATAGGTTTTCTCCGGGGTCCGGGGCCGGGGATGGAAAAAGAGTTGATGGTTCCAGCGCTCCGGCGGCACCAGGGTGATGCCGCTTTTCAAAGCCAGGCTGGCAGCCCACACCTCGGTGGGGGAGTTCCCCAGGGCGTTCACCAGGCTCATGCCGGTGATGGCGATCCTCTCCCCTTCGTCCCTCCGGGAGGTGGAGCCCCGATGCCGGGGTCCCGGGGTGGCGGTTTTTCGGGGGGCCCCCAATTCCGGCTGCTCTAAGCTAAGGGGACCCTCGGCCAACTCCCGGTGCAGCTCCGCCACGGATTGGACCTGGGTGATGGCGCCGGCGCAGGCCCCGCTCATAAACTGGCCCTGGTCCAGGCACGCGGCCTCCGGCAACCGGGGGCCTTGAGGCCCGGCCGTGCCCCGGGCGGCTACCAGCAGGCTGCCGGCGGCCAGGGTTTCCATGTCCCGGCGAAAGGAGGCTTCGTCCTGGCGGCCACACCTAAAATCTTGTTCCAGGGCGGCGATGCGGTCCATGGCCGGAGTTTTTAAAGACCGCACCCGGAGTCCGGAACATTCCCCGCTGATCACCGTGGACCCGGGGGCGGATTCCAGAATGAGCCGCTGATAGAGGGCGGATAAGGCCCCGGTGCTGACTATTTCCCGGGTGGCCAGGTAAGCGGTGCCCATTTGCAGGGCGTCGGCTCCCAGCATGGCGGCCATGGAGGCCGTCTCCCGGTGATAGATGCCCCCGGCCAGGATCAGCCGCCGTCCTTCCAGGAGTTGCGGTTCTTTACGCTTCAGTTCCAGGAGGATTTGGGCCAGGGTAAAGGTGGTGTGCTGGCCCACGTGGCCGCCGGCTTCATTGCCCTCCAGGATGAGGTAGCGCACCCCGGCCCCGCAGGCCAGGCGCAGCAGGTCCTCGTTGGGGGCGATATAGATGGCTTCGATGCCCTGCTTTTGCAGCTCGGCCGCAAAGGATGGCTCCCCCGCGGCAATGACCGCGAAGCGGGGGCGATTTTGGGTAATCCAGGCCAGTTGGCTGTCCCGATGGGGATTTTCCGCCAGGGCAATGACATTGACCGCGTAAGGCAAATCCCCCATGACTTCTGGCAGGCGCTGAAGTTTTTGGGCCAAAGCCTCCCGGTCCATGAGCCCCAAAGCCACGGTGGGCAGGCCTCCGGCCTCGGCCACCGCCCGGGCGAATTCCGGGACATCGGTGATCCAGGACATGGCCCCTTGAATGAGGGGGTATTTACAGCCCATTTCCCGGGCCACGGGGCTTCTGCCCAAAATTTCCGCCTTTTCCTGGGCCTGGGCCAGTTGCCCCTTGATGGCGGCCAGGAAGCCTGCCAGCGCTTGCTGGGTTCTTGAGCCGTAGTGGGCGGCAAAATCCTGGGCAAAGGCCGCCTCCACTCCCAGGGGAATGAGTTCCTCCCGGTGAAACCGGCTTTCCTGGACGGGGACGGCCATCCGGGCGACTTCCCGGGCAAAGGCCCGGCGGGATTCTCCAGTTAACTCGCCCCCGGCGGCCGCGGCCGCGTCCTGAACCTTCTTTACCGCCTGGGAGTTGCCCCGATTGAAAAAGCGGTGGGGAACTCCCAGATCGAGGCCCACCAATTGGGTGTGATCGGGACGCAAGCGGGCCAGCCCCTGGCGGGGGGCCTCTCCCAGGCCCACCAGGTCCGTCAGCCAATGGAGACTTTCCAAAACGATGCCCCGGGCGCCGGTGGCCAAAAAGGCCGCGGCTGCTTCCGGAGTAGCCACCCCTCCCCGGATTACCAGGGAAGGAGCGGACTGCCGCTGACGCAACCGGTCCCGGACCGCGGCATACATGGTGAAGATGGATTCACTGCCCACCCAGCCTGCGGCTTCACAACCTTTAAGGACCAGATGGGGGAGCTGGGGAAGATGGTCCAAGGTCTCCAGGATAAAAGGGGTATCGCTGAGAATGGGAAAGACTTCCACGTCAGGGCTGAAGGCCAGGAGCCTCTCCAGGGCCAGTGGAGGGGATTCATCCAGCACCAGGGGCTGAAATTCCACCCACAGCCCTTTGAGGGCCAGAGATTCCAGAAGCTCGGGAAGTAAGGGGTCTTTCAAGACCTCCGGGGCCACCTGGAGATGGACCGCTTCCCCAGGAAATTCAGCCTGCTTTAAGGCCGGAACTGCGGCGCTCAAAGTCAAGTGAGATATATCGACCAGGGCGATAGTCCCTGTATCCCGGGCCATTTGTGCCACTGCCGGCGAGAACTCTTCCAGCCGCCAGACCGTGGCAATTATCGGACGCATGGGTGCCAACACCGAAACCTCGCTTATAAATTACTTAATGGTTTAATATCACTTTTTCCAGGAATAGAGGAAAAAATGAAGGATATAAGCCCTTTTCCAAAGAAGCAATCCCCTCTAGCCGTCAAGCGCTGAGCTTTTTCAGCCTGAGGGAGGCATTATTATCACCGGTCAAACTCCAGGTCTGCCTGCCGCGGGTAAGGGGCGGTTATGCATGGCCGTTTATAAGCAGTCGGGGCAGTGGAGGTCGTAGCCGTAACGTTCAAAGGTTGGCCCCCAATGCTGACGTACTTTGGCGATGGTGGCGGCGTCCAGTCTATAGGTGTTTTTCCGGTAATTTTTCTGGGATTCCAAATAGGGAACCACCCGGCGCCAACATTCCTCAAACCCAGGCAGGCCGAGGGCGGCATAGATGTTTTGCAAAGTCTCCCGGGGATTGCTTACCAGGTCTTCGTATCTTACTTCCACCAGGGACCCGGCCGGAATTAACCCCCGATCCCGCTCGTACAGTGAATAAAGCTCGGTATACCAGGATAAAATATTCTTTTCCACGGCCTCCGGATCGGGAATCTGGAGATGAGTGTAGCTGAAGCCGGTCTGCCACAAATGTTTCATGGAAAGATAGACTTTATAAGGATTGCGGTAAATATGAATAAATTTGGCCTGGGGAAATAATTCCAACAAGAGGCGCACGCGGCCTAAATGGGGGGGTGATTTGAAGACAATCCTCTTGCCTTTGGAAAAGGTAAGTTTCTCCACAAAATACAAAAAAGCGGCCTTCCATTCATCCAGGTCCTCCTTCTCCAAATGGGCAGGGTCCAGGGCCCCAAAACCATTATCGCCGCTGCCGGGGAAAAGCACGCGCATATAGGGGGAGACGGTGGCCAGCGCCGCCAGGGCGAATTCATCTTCATGGGGCACTTTGGCGGCAATGGTCATGTTGTCCATGGGTCTTTTCGACGGAGAGAAATAGTTGAAGATGGTCATGGCCCAGGGCTGGGTATAGACAAAATGGTGCGGAAACATGACCTGGTAATAAGTAGGCGTGGTGAAGTTTTCATCCTGATTCAGGAGGTTGTGCAGATGGGTCGTGCCGCTGCGCCAACAACCGATGATAAAAATCGGGGGGGCCACGGGCTTGGTACCCTTGATCTTATAATCGTTGCAACGGCGTTCGAAGCAGGCCAAAACCGAATTAACACCGGCCATACCAAATAAATAAAGAAGCCGCTGCCAATAGCGGGGAGCCACCTGAAACCGGTTACGCCACAATACCCGCCAAAGAGTTGTCAAATTCATGCCAGGAATTGCTTGCCAAAATAGTTTTTTCAAAGTTTTTAGGACCCCTATTACTTCGCATCACCAGGAGCGAGCTTGTATGTTTGCAGGATGATGATTTTTGATGCTTGAGGTTCCTGAAAAAAAACGTCCAGATAAAAGGAAAATTTAGCCACATCAGAGGCAGCCGGTTTTCCCCGGATATTTCTGGGCCCCTCCGTGGTTAAGAGTTTCTCCCCAGGCGAGTACTTCTTCAATTATACTTAAAGATTACCAAAAACCAAAGTTGGCAGGCTGTGGGGGCCAGGGTTGTACCTCTTTTTCCGGGTGATCAATGCCGACGGCAGCATCCCTTTAGGAGATATAGCCGCATTTCTCCAGATAAGTCAGTATCTTGGCCATACTGTCATCAATAGTTTCCTGAGCCGTCTGGACCATAATCTCCGGTGACTCGGGAGGCTCGTAGGGATCGGAGACACCCGTGAAATTCGAGATTTCTCCTGCCAGGGCCTTGGCATATAGTCCTTTGGGGTCCCGGGTTTTGGCGACCTCTACAGGACAGTCGCAAAAGACCTCCAGGTAATGGTCGATAATCTGGCGGTTTTTCGCTCTGGTAGCCGCGTACGGGGAAATCGCGCCGACGATGGCGATTACCTCATTCTTGTTTAACAACTGGGAAATGAGGCCCAGGCGGCGCACCTGAATGTCCCGGTCCCGCTGGCTGAATCCCAAATCCTGGTTAAAGGCGGTGCGTATCAGATCGCCATCCAGTAATTCGACTTTGAGACCCCGGGATTTTAAATGAAAATATATCCCTTGCGACAAAGTTGTTTTTCCAGACGCAGGAATGCCGGTGAACCACAAAGTAAAGCTCATAAGAATATTTAGGTGATGTAAGGATAAAATCTTACGTAGTAAATGTTAATCAACCTGCCGTAGTTTGATCGGGCAGCAGGAAGGCGCAGCACCTGGGTTAGGCGGCCAATTCCTTGCGGTATAACCTGAATCTTTTGTTCACCTTGGCGCCGCCATCAAGATACCATTGGTTGATCAAATCATTGTCTTCCAGGTTCCAGCCTAATTCAATGTACTGATATCTAGCATACTTTGGATTATCCATCAACAACCGGAACAGGTAATCGAAGGCCACCAGGGGCAGCCCCTGTTGCTGGTACTTTTTTCTGATGCCAAAGATCATCCCCCGCCAGCCGTTGATCTCTCTTTTGTAAAGGAGATACTTGAGCAAACCCAGGAGTCCCACTTTGCCGTTGAGCCTTTTTAGCAGGGGATAGATATCGTCGACCACCATCCCCACGCCCACCGGTTCCTCCCCGTCCACCAGGAAGAAACAGAGATCCGGGTCCACGATGCGCGCCAGGTGGCGGCCCATATCCTCGACTTCGGCGTCGGTCATGGGCACAAACCCCCAGTTGTCGAACCAGGCCTCATGATAGATCTCCTTCACATAATTCATTTCCGTGTGGATATCTTTGAGGCGAAAGGGCCGCATCTGGATATTACTCTTGTTGATGATGCGCCGGGCCAGACGATTCACCCAGGGCGGCGGCTGCCAGCCGCGATCCACCCGGAAGGCCAGCAGATCCTTTTCTTTGGTGAAGCCCTGGGCTTCCACCAACCCCGGATAATAGGAAGGATTATAGCTCATCATAAATACCGGGGGTTGGGCAAATCCCTCCACCAGCATGCCGCTTTCGTAATTGGTGGAAGGGTTCAAGGGGCCCCGGATAAAGGTCATGCCCCGGCTCCGAACCCAGTCCCCGGCCGCGGCCAAGAGGGCTCCCGCAACCTCAACGTCGTCGGCGCATTCAAAAAAACCCCAGATGCCCATGCGCTCATCGTGAAACCGGTTGTAATTATGGTCCACGATGGCGGCGATGCGCCCCACAATCTCTGAACCGCGCTGAGCCAGAAAGAGTTGGCGCTGGGCGAACTTCCAGAAAGGATGAGCCTGGGGGTCGAGAAGCCGGGCCACCTCCTTTTTTAAAGGGGGCACCCATTGGGGGTCCCGGGCGTAAATCTTCCAGGGCAGGTCCACAAAGGCCCGTATCTGCCCGGGTTGCTCCACGGGGATGACTTTCACTTGTTCCATATATTCCTAATAACTTTATGGGTATAAGCTTAACTTTGAGCTGTAAGGCTTGAACCTGAAAAATATCATATCTGAGGATGATATTCTTTCCTAATCTTGAGCATGAATTCCCGGAAAATATACATATCCTCGCCCATAGCCAGTGTTTGCAAGTACTTGATCAGACGGGAAGGATTCTGACGATATACTGCCAGTAACTGGCGCCAGAATTGTCCCCGGTAAGAGGCTAAAACTCCCCGGCGCCAACAGAGGGTCACTAAGGCAAGGAGGGCGTAAAGCTGTGCGGTCAAGGGAGCTTTCGTCCGGGGGCGACTTGGGTTCGGGGGCGCTCCCCGCTTTTTGGCCAGGGCCGCCCGGGTGGGCCTGATCCTGAGAGCAAACCGGTAAGCCCGTTCCAAAAAATGGCGGGGCTCATAAAGGTCTTCCCATAAATTAAAGTATTCCGCCATGATTTCGGCTTCCGGCCTGGTGGGCACATAGCTGAGGGTCTTATCCACCAGATCGCTGTTAAATCGGTCTTCCAGCAGGCGTCCTTCCTGCCGGAGGCGATGCTGCAACTTGGTCCCGGGCAGAGGCACCAGGAAACTGACTTGGAGAAGAGGGGTGGCGGTCTCCTCCACCAGGGCGCGGATACGCTCGCCGGTTCCCGGTTTTTCCCCGTCCAGGCCGACAATAAAGCTGGCCAACACCCCCAGACCGTTGGCGGTGATGGTGTTAAGGCTATCTGAGAGGGGATTGCGCAGGTTATGATATTTATGGGCCGCGGCCAGGGCTTCCGGGTCCGGAGACTCAACGCCGATGAAGACCATACTGAAGTTGGCCCGGGTCATGAGATCGATCATTTCCAGATCCTGGGCCAGGTCCAGCGAGGTTTGCGTCCAGAAAGTAAAAGGCTCCCCCCGCTCCTCTATCCAAGGGATCAAGCGTTGCAGCAAGTCCACGGCATGATTTCGGTTGCCGATGAAATTGTCGTCACAAACGAAAACTTCTTTCCTCCAACCCAGGCGGTAAATGGCCTCCAGTTCGGCCATAACCTGAGAGCTGTCCTTGATCCGACACTTACGCCCAAAGAGGCTGGAGACATTGCAGAACTCACAGGCATAAGGACATCCCCGGGTAGTCTGGATCCCCATGGTCAGATAATGGTGGATCTTGAGGAGATCGAAGCGGGGAATCGGCGAGGCGGAAAGCTCAGGTTTTTGCCCCTTATCCAGGACCAACCCCCGGCGGCCTTCTTCAAGAGCGGCAAAGAATAACGGCAAGGTGTTTTCCGCTTCCCCTTTGATCAGGAGATCACAACCCGCCGCCATCAGTGCCTCAGGCTCGGAACTGGCATAGGGACCTCCCGCCACTACTATTTTGCCCCGCTGTTTTGCTTCTCGCACCAAATCCAGAAAAGGCAAACGATGGACCACCATGCCGGAAATCATCACCATCTCGGCCCATTCCCAATCCTCGGGAGTGAGAGTTTCTATTTCCAGATCCACCAGGCGCAATTCCCATTCCGGGGGGAGCAGGGCTGCCACCGTAATCAGGCCCAGGGGCGGGAAAAGGGCTTTTTTGCCGCTCAATCGGCATAATTCCGGCAACTTCCAGTACAACATCGGGGCCTGCGGTTGGATTAACAAGACCTTCATCTTTTTCCTGTCTTAAGGGACGCTATTAACTTAGTCTGTTCCGAGTGGGGGCAGGCTGATTGTGTAGGCTGCAGTTTAGAGGATAACTGCTATTTTCCCCAAACTTTTATTTTAACAAATATTTTTGCAAAACCACCTAATTTCTGCGGGGGGCAGACAATATCCAACCATCCCGGCCCCTTGCGGCTGCACTCCTGTTGCTCCAGCCTGAAAAACTGCGGGCGGTTAGGTCAGGGAGAAGGCCCCTGGGAAGAATTTTTCTCCTGCCCACGGAGCATGAAGTGCTTTTGATGAACCTGTTAGAAAGGGGAGCTAGGTGAGGTTGAGAAGTTAAGGCCCAGGGCCCGGGCGTATAATTTCACAGGTTTTATGGCCAGTTAGGCGTTTATCCCCCGCCAGCCTTTGGCATAGTGATTATAGATAAACAACAGGAGGGCGGCTGCCAGGGCGGCCAGGGCAAAGGGCACCCAGACCCAGGAGGGGTCGTACTGATCCCACAGGATTTGCGTCACCGCGGCCGGGGATTGGCCCAGCATCTCCGTTAACCTGGCAAAGGCCTGGGGGCGAGGCGGCAGCTTCTGGACCTGTAATACTTCGGACATATATTTCAGGGCCAGCCCTGCCTTTTCCCCGGCGCGCTCATAAATCCGCCCGGCCACCAAAGCCCCGAAGCCCCAGCCGATGGCATTGGGGATGTTGGCATAGCCCATGTACAGGGCCTTCTTATCCGGGGGCGCGATCACGCCCAGGTACTCGTTCAACTTCGGGGAGCAGAGCATCTCTCCCATCGAAAAGCAGGCGATGCCGCCCAGGCAGATGTAGATGGACCTGCTTGACCCGGCCAGGTAAAGCCCCGCTCCGGCGATGACAAAACCCCAGAATATGGAAGTGAGGCGGCGCATCTGCCGGTTGACCAGCCAGGATAGGGGCGCCACCAAAAGGATGATGAGGAAGGGGTTAAAATTGATCACCCATTCCTGGGCGATCTGGGGACCCCGGGAGACGTCCCGGGAGAGCATGAAGCCCGGGAGGTGGCGGGCCAGCGCGCTGCTGTCCACCCAGTCGACAATAAAGTTGGGCAGCATATCCCATAGCTGCGTGAACACGGCCCAAAAGAGAGAGGCAATCAGCAAGAAGGCCAGCAGGCGGAGGTCGAGGAGTTGTCGCACCGTCGTCACCGCTACCTGCAGGGCGCTGGTGGTTTTATCCGCGCCGGAATCCACGCGGCGGTAGGACAGGAGCCAGAAGAAGTTCAAGCTGACCATCGCGGCACAGCCAGAAAAGACCAGGGGCCAGGAGTAACCGCAGAGAAAATGGGCCAGGGGCGCCCCCAAAAAACCGCCCAAATTGACCAACATATAAAAAATGCCCCAGCCCACTCCCGAGGTCTCCCGGGAGAGCATCTTGACAAAGGTCCCCTGCACCGGGGGTTTGAAGATGGCGGTCCCCGCGGCCAACAGCAGGCAACCGGCAAAGAACGGCCAGAACTGGCGCTGGGTGGCCATGGTCAAGTAGCCCAGTATTTTTAAGAAAATGGCTAGGACAATCTGTCTTTTATAGCCGTAACGATCGGCGCTGCCCCCGGTAAACACCGGCAGGGCGGATTGCACCAGGGCCCACCACAAGAAGATGAAACCCTTATCTCCCTGGGTGAAGTGGAGGCCGCCGATTTCATCGGCCTGGGCGATATAAATGGGAATGACCACCCGCACGCCGTAGTAGGCCAGGCGTTCGGTCATTTCCATGATATTGGCGGCCCAGAAAGGCCAGGCCAGGCCTCGGATCTGGGCCCAGAAGGAGGAGGTATCCCGTTGGCTCATGGGCTTTTAAGGGGACTATCTTACGCCATGCCGCCGTTATCTGCAATTTATTACTCGGAGGGTAAATGGAGGTTGATTTAGTCAATTTGATAAAGAAGTTAAAAATCAGTTTAACTTTGTTAATGTTTTTCTGTTTCCTGCCTCTAATAGCTAAGAATCATCGATTGCTGCCGCAATGTGGGTGATAAATGGGGGGAGAAAATGAGAAAAGCAACGGTAGTTTTACTTCTCTTATTGGTGGTAAGCGGTTGTGCCGGTATGACTCCCACTGAGCAGCGGGTTTTGAGTGGCGGGGCCCTAGGCGCGAGCAGTGGCGCGGTCATCGGCGCGGTCGCGGGTTCTCCGGCCATAGGTGCGGCTGTGGGCGGTGGCGCCGGCCTGCTCGGCGGCTTGGTCTATGATCAGTACCAGAAATCTCAGGGAAGACCCTGAACTATCACCATCAGCCGGTGCCCGGCCTAGTCCTGGGCCTGGTAATCCCGGTGGCCCCAGCCTGCCGGCTAAGGCCACTGGGATTAGTTTTTTGAGAGCGGCAGCGCCAAGGCGTACCTGCCGGCTTTTTCCCCATTCACTGCGTCGAGCATTTATCCTGCTCTGCGGCTACCGACCCTGGTCCGGCCAGGGGTTTGAACATCTTTTTGCTGGCGCCGCAACAAGGGCATTGCCAATCTTCCGGCAGGTCTTCAAACCTGGTGCCCGGGGGAATCTTCCCCTTTTTATCCCCTCGGGCCGGATCGTAGATATAGCCGCAGTTGCTCATCTGGCATTGCCACATATCTTCGAGTTTAGTAGCCATTGTCTCCTTTCTTTCGGTCAGCTGGAGTCGGCTGCCCTAAAATAAAATGGTAATCATTATTGATTGGTAATAACCATGATATATCGGGAATCAAGGGCCGCCGGCGATAAAAATATACTTCCCGGGTGTTCCGGCATCCCCCTTTTTTTCTTGACATTAAGCTGGCTTGGCTAAAAAATTTAAGTATTTGGAGCAAATTGCCGTATCTTATCAGTGAGCCGAATAAGTTTCATATACATGCCGACACCAGATCTGACGTAAGCTGATAAACTACTGTCATGTCTACTAAGATTGGGCTCCACGAAAAGGCAAATCTGAATAAAGAGAGGCTAAGCTGGGGGTGGATCCTCCAGTCAATCTTCCCCAATAGACCTTCCTCAATATGTTCTCACCTTAAAATCCCCGGGGAATACACTTCTAGATCCAGGCGGAAGATGGAGGCGAAGTTCGTCGGCAATTTAGGCTTTGAGGTCCATAATGAAGGATGAGGATAAGAGCAGAGAGCAACTCTTGCAGGAGGTAAAAGAGTTGCGCCGGCAACTGTGGGAATCGGAACAGTCGGAAAAAAGCCGCAGTTTGATGGCTCAGAACTTGCTGAAGGAGAAAATCCTCTCCGAAGCGGTAATAGAAAGCCTGCCAGGTATCTTTTATCTTTTTGATACCCAGGGAAAAATGATCCGTTGGAATGAAACCTTTGAGACTGTTACCCGTTATTCCACGGAAGAAATTGCCAACATGGGACCCCTGGATTTCTTTGCAGATGCAGACCGAAAAAAAACCGAAACCGCCATTAGCCAGGCTTTTATCGAGGGCAAGGCCACGGTGGAAGCAGATCTGGTATCGAGAGATAACAGCCCCATCCCCTATCTGCTTTCCGGCAAACGGATAACCTTGGAAGGCCTGGATTACGTGGTGGGCCTGGGCATCGATATCACCAAGCGCCGGCGTTTGGAAGAGGCTTTTCGGGACCTCTTTTTTTATGCCCCCATCGGCATCTATATTGTTCAGAAACGCAAATTGAGATTGGTTAATCCCGGATTCCTAAAAATTACCGGCTACAGCGAGAAGGAATTGCTGGGCAATGATTGTTTAGATCTGGCCACCTCCGAATACAAAGAAAGGATCAGAGTCTCGGCGGTGGATATGCTGAAAGGCAAAACCACCACCCCCTATGAATATCAATTCCAGACCAAGGGAGGAGAGATCAGGTGGGCCATGGAGTCGGTGACCACCACTTCTTTTAACGGCAAGAAAGCCACCATCGGCTACTTCATGGACATTACGGAGGTCAAGCGTCTGGAAAATCAGTTGACCCAGGCCCAGAGAATGGAGGCCGTGGGGATTTTGGCCGGAGGCATCGCCCACGACTTCAATAACCTGCTCACTGCCATCATGGGGTATGGGGAACTCATGAAGATGGATCTGGATAAGAATGATCCCCATTACCACTATACCGACGAGATTATGAAAACCGCGACGCGGGGCTCCACCCTCACCCATCAGCTCTTGGCCTTCAGTCGCAAACAGATTCTCCAACCCAGCGTCCTCAGCATCAACAACCTGGTCAACAACATGGAAAAGCTGCTCCGGCGTCTCATCGGGGAAGATGTCGAACTGGTGACGATTATTGACCCTGAGTTAGGAGCGGTGCGGGCCGATAAAGGCCAGATTGAACAGATCATCATGAACCTGGCGGTCAACGCCCGGGACGCCATGCCCTACGGAGGGAAGCTTACCATTGAAACAGCCAACGCCCTCCTGGATGAAGACTATGGACGCAGCCACCTGGACGTGGTCCCAGGCCCCTACGTGATGCTGGCGGTAAGCGATAATGGCATGGGGATGGATACGCCGACCCAAGCCCATATTTTTGAACCCTTTTTCACCACTAAGACTTTAGGGCAGGGGACCGGACTGGGCCTGGCCACCGTTTATGGCATCGTCAAACAAAGCGGCGGCCATATATGGGTTTATAGCGAGAAAGGGCAGGGGACCACCTTTAAGATCTATCTACCCCGGGTGGAAAAGGCCGTGAGCGGCGCCGAGCCGAAGGCGGTGGTAGTCACCCAGCTTAAAGGTGCGGAAACCATTTTGGTGGTGGAAGACGATGATACCCTGAGACAAGTAATTGCCAGGGGTTTGAAGAGGTTTGGCTATAAAGTGCTGACTGCCGCCAATGGCGGTGAAGCCCTGCTGACTTGCGAAAGAAGGAAGAGCCCCATCCATCTGCTGCTGACCGACGTCATCTTGCCCCAGATGGGGGGCCGGGAACTGGCCGAACGTCTCACCTCTCTGCGGCCCGATCTGAAGGTCCTGTACATGTCCGGCTACACCGAAAACGCCATCGTCCATCATGGGATTCTCAACGATGACATAGGCTTCCTGCAAAAGCCCTTCAAGGTCAACGTCATGGTCGAAAAAATCCGGGAGATCTTGGACTCCCCTTAAGAAGGTGCTTCTGTGTCTCCGCCAAGGTAAGGTCGAGACGCCTTTTCTTCTGACCAGACGATTTATGGTAAACGCCGGTGACAGAGGAAATACACTTCTCTCATTTTTCCCGAAGATAGTCCCCAAGAAGTCCCCGGCTATGCTCATCCTCGTGGCAGTAGACGCAGAGATTCTCCCAGTTGGAGCCGTCCGGGGGGTTGTTTAAGGGATTGCCGTCCTTGTGGTGCACCGTCAACAACTGCCGATTGCGGTGGGTGAATTCCCGGCCGCACTTGGCGCAGATCATCCCGTGGATCTTCAGGGAACGCTCCCGGTAGTTACCTGTTGGTGATTTCATTGGATTATTCCTTTGTTGCTAATTTGTTATCTCATATATATTTTTGGGCGAACCTTGTGTTCGCCCCGGAGTTCCAAGGGCGAACACAAGGTTCGCCCCTACGCTTGAATACCTTTTTATCTGCAACTCATTATAATCGAGGGTAAAGAGGTGAGCAATCCCTCCAAAAACCCATCAAATGCCGCGGCCGCCTCTTCGCTGGCGTATAAGACCACCCCGTATTTCTCCAAAACCCCGTTGCCCAGGTATTCCTTTAGTTCCTTACCCTTCTCGAAGCCCAGGAATACGGTGCCCAGCTTGCAGCCCATCTGCTCCTTGGTGAGGAACAAGCTCCGTCCTTCCCCGGCCAGCTCCAGGGACAAATAATTGGTTGCCGGGAAAATTTTGGAGTAAAGGTGGCCTTGCCGGAGAAGGTCTGGTATCTTATTTTTAATAAAATTTACCCAACCGCACAAACAGCCATCAATGATGAAACCTGGAAGTCCTTCCCCGGAACCTAAAATTCCGCCTCTCCGCCTCCTGGCCTGGGAGACCACCCGGCGCTGCAACCTGGCCTGCCTCCATTGCCGGGCGGCCGCGGGCTCCGGGCCTTACCCCGGGGAACTGAGCACTGCCGAAGGGAGCAAACTCCTGGACGACCTGGCCACCATGGGCCAGGTGGTGGTTATCTTGACCGGGGGCGAGCCTCTGCTCCGGGAGGATATTTTCGACCTCACGGCCCACGGCCACAGATTAGGCCACCGCATGGTGATGGCGGTGAACGGCACGCTCCTCACCCCGGCCATTGCCGCGCGCTTAAAAGAGGTGGGCATTCAACGCTTAAGCATCTCCTTAGACGGGGCCACCGCGGCCGGCCATGACGCGCTCCGGGCCGTGCCCGGCGCGTACACCGGCGCGCTGGCGGGTATTGCCGCGTGTAAGGAAGCGGGCCTGCCTTTCCAGATCAATACCACCGTCACCCGGGCCAACCGGAGCGAACTCCCGGCCATCCATGAACTGGCCATTTCTCTGGGGGCCGCGGCCCACCACGTCTTCATCCTGGTGCCCACGGGCCGGGGCGAGGAGATCCGGGACCAACTGGTGCACCCGGAAGAATACGAAGAGACCCTGGGCTGGCTGCTGGCGCGCCAGAAGGAAGGCAAACTCTTCATCAAGCCCACTTGCGCGCCCCAGTATTACCGCCTCTGGCGCCAGGACGCGGCCGCCCGGGGGGAGAAGATCACCCCCGCCAGCCACGGTATGGAGGCCATGACCAAGGGCTGTTTAGGGGGCCAGGGGTTCGCGTTCGTCTCTTATAAAGGGGAGGTGCAGCCCTGTGGCTATCTGGAGTTGGTGGCCGGGAATATCCGGGAGACGCCCTTCCCGGAAATCTGGGCTAATTCCGAACTATTTCAGCAACTTCGCCGGGTGGACGACTACCACGGCAAGTGCCATGCCTGCCAGTACCGCAAGGTCTGCGGCGGCTGCCGGGCCCGGGCCTATGCCCTGAGCGGCGACGTCCTGGGGGAAGACCCTATCTGCCCATATGAGGGCTGAAAAATAAAAAATTTCTCGCAAAGGCGCAAAGACGCAAGAAATTGTCAATGACTACGGAAAACGGAAAACGGAAAACGGAAAACGGTCCTTTAGACGACTTGGACAAGGCTATTTTGAACGAAATACAGTCCCACTTCCCCATAGTCTCCCAGCCCTATGCGGCGATGGGGGAAAGGGTAGGGGCCCCGGAGGCGGAGGTGCTGGGCCGGGTGCAGGCCATGGTGGACGCCGGCATTATCCGCCGCATCGGCGCCAATTTCACCTCCCGGAAACTGGGCTACACCAGCACCCTGTGCGCCGCCAGCGTGCCCCCTAACGAGGTGGAGCGCTTCGCGGAGACGGTGAACCATTACCCCGGCGTGACCCATAATTACCTGCGCCGCCACCGGTTCAACGTCTGGTTCACCCTCATCGCCGAATCAACGGCGCGGCTGGAGGAGATTTTAGCCGAGATATCCAGGGTTACGGGTATCCAGGTCTTGAGCCTGCCGGCCTCTGAGATCTTTAAAATCAAAGTGGATTTCCCGGTGTAAGAAAAAAATAACCGCAGAGGCGCAGAGGACGCAGAGGGTCACAGAGAAAAGATTTTGTATTTGGCGCTTTGCGCCAATACAAAATTATTATCTTTGCGGAACTCTGCGCTCTCTGCGTCTCTGCGGTGAGGTTTTCATTATGGCGGATAAAACCCCCAAAAATGCTTTACGCCAGGAATTGGCCGCCCACCTGGAGGCCCTGGCCCAACGGCTCCGCCAGGGAGAAGCGGGTGAAGATATTAATCTCGCTCCGGGCATTGAAGCTTACGTCCATATCAAAGAGAAAAAAGGGCGCCTGGCCGCCAAGGTTAGCATTAAATGGCTGCCTCCGGCCTACGCCACCCCGGATTTGGTTCCCTGCAAGGATGAGGGGTTGCAACAACTGGCGAGTTTTAAAGAGGTGAAGAAACGGTTGAACGGGCTTTTCCGGGAGTTGCAGAAAATCGCCAGCCGGGGGAATTTCCCGGAAGAAACCAAGCTACAGGATTTTATGGCGATTTCCCGGGAATTCAACCGCTTCGCCGAACCGGAGTGGCAGACGGAAATGCAGGTATACTTGGACCACGTGGCCAACCTGGAACTGGCCTGGAAGAACCGGCAGTTGGAGATGTGGCAACATGAGTTGCAGGATTTGCAGAAGCAGATGATGACTTGCCATCGGGAGTATAAATGATTTATTCTTTTCCCAGGGGCACGCAGAGGACGGGGCAGGGAAGGAGGCGCACCACTTTCTCGGCGGTGGAGCCGAAAAAGACCTCTTCCAGGGGGGCCTGCCCCCGATTGCCATGTCCTCCCAGGACCACCAAATCCACCGCCAAGTCCCGGGCCAACACGGAAATCTGTTGAAAGGGGACTCCCACCGTCACCATGCTCTCGATTTGCAGGGTTTCCGGGTCGCAATATTTGATAAAGGACTGCAGTTGCTCGTTGGCCCGTTCCCTTAGTTCCGGGATCAGGGTTTCGGGCGCCACCTTCATGTGGTCCGCCAGAATTGCCACCCGGCGTTCATTAATGACATGGAGGAGGATAATCTTGGCGCGAAAAGGCCGGCCCAACTTTTTTGCGGTCTGAAAGGCGGAGCAGGCGCATTCGGAAAAATCGGTGGCTAATAGAATGGATTGCAGGTCCATTTCTCGCGTTCCAAAAAATTAACCACAGAGATACACAGAACACAGAGATACACAGAGACAATAACTTTGCTTTGGCGCTTTGCGCCGAAGCAAAAATTTTCCTCTGTGAAACTCTGTGTCCTCTGGGTTTCCGTGGTTAATCTTTCTTTTTACTTCACTTTGCCCTTAATCTCCTTCAGGGCCTCGTCCGCGTTTTCAAAAGAGCCGATGTGGACCCAGAGAATCTTGCCGGATTTATCCAGCAGCACGCTCACCGGATAGGGATGGAATTTCAGGGCATCCCCGAAGACGCTCTTGGGATCTGCAATAACCGGAAAGGGGATCTTTTGAAAAGCTTTCCACATTTTTGCGGCATTGGCATCATTTCCCTGGGCCAGTGACATGAACTTCACTTTGTCTTTAAGGGCGGCATCGTTCTGGACCTGGGAGAAAAGCTGATTCATGATGGGAGCCTGGGCCAGACAATGGGGACAGGTGGTGCTGAACTGCTCCACCAGGATATAGGGAGCTTTAATGTCCTTTAAAGTGAATTCCCCGGCCTTGGCCAGGCCGAAATACTTGGCGTCCTCATCGGTCATGGGTTTAGGGAATTTTACGTTGCCTACGGACTGCCCCGCTGTGGGTTCCTTCTCCTGAGCAGAGGAAACGGCGGTGCAGAAGACTAACAACGCCAGACAGCACCCCAAGGCTAACCACCGGCTTTTCCGGTTCATTGCATACCCCTTTCGCGGTTTTTGGCAAAATATAGAATAACCGCGGCCAAAGGGCAAGCAAAGAATAAGAGGGTTTGTGAATGTAAGCAGTGGAAGTCTGCATCACTTGCCCCTTACCCACCTAAATTTTTCCTAACATCCACCAGTTACTCTAAGGTTCTGTCATTTTTTTAACGATAAGAAACTTATATTGAACCGTGCTGCAAATCCTGAATTCGAAAGTGAGACCTCGGACCATGGACTCGGTCATCAAAATCATCGTCATCACCTCAGTTGCAGTACAATTTACCGCGGCCATCCTGGCTTTCCGGCTAATTTCCATCACCGGCAGGAGAATTGCCTGGATTTTCATCGCCTCGGCCACTTTACTCATGGCCCTCAGACGTTGCCTGACCTATTATGGTTGGCTTCTCGATTCCCCATCGCTTTCCGCCGACCTTGCCTCGGCCATCGCCTCCCTGGCGATTTCCATATCCATGCTACTGGGCGTGGCCCTGATCGTGCCTTTATTTTCAGCCATCGATAAAGACAAAAAGCGGCTGGCCCAGAGCCAGCAGGAATTTCAATCGCTGGTCAACAACATCCCGGCCATAGTCTTTACGTGGGATAAGGATGAAACCGTAAGGTTTTATGACAATAAAGTCCTGGAGCTAACCGGTTATCCTCGGGATATGTTCGAGAAGAATATCATAAAATGGCCGGATATTGTGGTGGCGGCAGATTGGGAAAAAGGCAAGAAAGTCCTCATCAATGCCTGGAAAACTGATTTGTCTTATGTCCGGGAGTACAGAATAATCCATAAAAACGGACACCATGTCTGCCTCCAGGAAAGGAGCCGGATTATTTGTGATGCTGATCATAACATCAAGTATATCAACGGGGTATTCTTCGATATTACGGAAAAACGGCAGATTGAAGACACCTTGCAAGGAGCCATGGCCAAACTTGAGAATACGGTTACGGAAATAAACAAACATAACCAACAGATCTCCTTGCTGAATGAAATGGGGGAATTGCTTCAGGCGTGCCTCACTTGTCAAGAAGCCTACCAAAGTATTGCCCAGGTGCTCCCTAAATTCTTTCCCGAACTGGCAGGCATTCTCTTTATGGTCACCCCTCGGCAAAGCAAATTTATCCAGGCCGTCATTAGCTGGGGAGGCATCTCCGCTAATGAAGATGTATTCACGGTAAACGGGTGTTGGGCCTTGCGGCGTGGCGGGGTGCATCTCGGCAATAATTATGCATCCGGTTTAATTTGCACACATATTCCGGCGGCAACCACCGATTATATGTGTGTTCCTTTAATCGCCCAGAGCGAAATTTTAGGCCTGATTTATCTGCAGCCCGCCGACCTTAGCTCCCAAAATATCCCGGAAGCATCGGCAGATTCTTGGTTAGCCCAGAATCAGCATTTGGCCACCACCGTGGCCAAGCAAATCTCCATGGCCCTGGCCAACCTGAACTTGCGGGAAAGCCTGCATATGCAGGCCATTATCGATCCCTTAACGGGTCTGTACAATCGGCGCTATATGGAAGAGACCCTGGAACGGGAAATACACCGGGGCCGGAGAAGGAAAGCTCCCTTAGGGATCATTCTGATGGACCTCGATTATTTTAAACGGGTTAACGACACCTATGGCCATGAAGCCGGCGATACTTTACTGGCGGCCATCGGCAGGTTTCTCAAGAAGCATATCCGCCGGGAGGATGTCCCCTGCCGCTATGGGGGAGAGGAATTTTTACTGATATTACCGGATGCCTCTTTGGAAAATTCTTATAAGCGGGCGGAAGAATTGCGCCACTTATTGGGCCGGCTTGATATCAAGCATCAGGGACAATCTTTGGGCAAGATCACCGCTTCCTTGGGGGTAGCCAACTGCCCCGGACATGGTGACAATGTGGAGGAAGTCATGCGCGCCGCCGATGCCGCGCTCTATCAGGCGAAAACAGGGGGAAGAAACCAGGTGGTGGTCCACAAGGGGGCTATTACCTATGAGGGGCCGCAAGATATTGGCCTTACCGCCACTAATTGACCGAATGCAGAGGGATGATTTCACCACCGGGACACGGAGATCACAGAGGTTCACAGAGATAATAATTTTGGCTTGGCGCTTAGCGCCCAGCCAGAAATCTTCTCCTCCGTGCTCCTCTGTGTCTTCTGCGTTTCTGTGGTGAATCCTTACTCTTTCCCGCCGAAAAACCGCTCTTCCCGCCAATCCACGGGGACCCGCACCAGCGGGCCCTGGCGGTGCTGGTAGAGGAGGTAGCCCTTCTCCGCGCCGAAGGTAAAGAGCCGTTGGGTGAGCAGCACGTCCTGGCGGCAGTAGGACTCCAACTCCTCCCATTTGCCCGCGGCGTAAAGCTCCAGGGCCAACAGGCCGTCCCCGGTCTTGGCCTCCCCCAGGGTCTTTTCCGCCAGGTGGCCCAGGGAAAGGCGATGCCCCAGGTTTTTTTGGATGTCCTCCAGGATGTCCAGGGTGGGCAGGGAGGCCAGGTCAATGTTGGTGTAAGGCTGGAGCACCCGGTAGTCGAAGCGCTTGATATTGAAGCCCACTACCAGGTCCAGTTCCTGGAGGCGGCGGCCCAGATCCTCCAAATTCCCTTCCCGGTAGGTGGCCATCCGGGGCGGGTTAGACTCCCCCAGGACCGCCAGGGAGACCCCCATGCGGTGGCACTGGCCCCAGCCGCCCACGTCCGCGGCGGAGCAGCAGGTCTCCAGGTCTAAAAATCCCACTTTCCGGCCCTTGATCCAGGTTTCCGGTTCAGGTTCGGGTTTAGGAGAGGGTAGGGGGCCTACCAAAAATTCCGACGGGGCCTCGGCCACTGCCGGAGTTTCCAACCCCAGGAGCAACCCCGCGGTGAGGACCGCGGCCTCCTTGTCCAGGGGTTTATTGCCGGAGCCGCATTTGGGGGAATGGACGCAGGAAGGGCAGCCGTCTTCGCAGGGGCAGGCGTCGATGACCTCCCGGGTGCGGATAAGCAAGTCCTCCAGGATCTCAAAGGCCCGCTCCGCCAGGCCCACACCCCCGGGGTAGCCGTCATAAATGAAAATCGCGGCGCGGCCCACCTGGGGGTGCGCCGGGTGCGAGATGCCGCCGATGTCGTAGCGGTCCGCCAGGGTGAAGAGGGGGAACATGCTGATAAGCACGTGCTCCAGAGCATGGATGCCCCCCATGAAATGGCGGCCCGCCGCGTAGACCGCGTTCTTCACCTCGTCCGGAATCTCCAGCCACATGCCCACGGTCTCAAAGATGGAAGGCGGCAGGTCCAGGGGCGCCACGCCCATAAGCTCCTGGCCCGGCAGCCGCCGTTTTTCGTAGCTCAGCAGGCGCTCGGTGACTTTGAGCCGCCCGGTGCAGGCGGTAAATTGGGCGATACGGCGCTTCTCCCGCACCTCCAGGATTTCCGTCTCTTTATCCGACTGGATGCGGGTGAAATAATTGGGTTCGATGGGCTCCACCCAGATATTGCGGCGCTCCAGGTCCAATCTCTGCACCGTATAGGTCTTGGCCTTGTGGAGATAAACCGCGCCGGGGTGGCACTCCCTAAAAGCCCGGTGTCCGTCCACGGAACCCAAAGGTTTTTTGCGGCCTTCCAGAAAGATGGGAAAGCTGTCCCCCACCCCCCGGATATTCACTTCCTTTTGGGGAAAACGGGCCCGGGCGAACCAGGCGTCGGCGCCGTGCCCCTGGAGGAGGTGGTTGGTCCGGGCCAGTTCCTGGACCACCGCGTCATAAGCCTTGAGGTCAAAGAAAGCATCATCCTCCCGCAAAGGCAGTTCCTGGGCGGCGCAGGGGAGGTGTTCTTTGACTACGTAAATGTTATCCGGGTCCACCACCGCGGTCTCCAGCGGCCTCCCGAAGAACTGGTCCGGGTATTTAATAAAATACTGGTCCAGGGCGTCGGCCTGGGCCACCAGGACGATGAGGGAGTCCCGGCCCTGGCGGCCCACCCGGCCGGCCCGCTGCCAGGTGGTGACCATGGTGCCGGGGTAGCCCACCAGGATACAGACGTCCAGGCCGCCGATATCGATGCCCATCTCCAGGGCGCTGGTGGAAATCACCCCCCGCATACGGCCGGAGGCCAGGGCCTGTTCGATCTCCCGGCGCTCCTCCGGCAGGAACCCTGCGCGATACGAGCTGATATAGCGGCGCAGCTCCGGCGCCAGGCGCTGGGACCAGAGGTGGATCAATTCCGTGAGCTTCCGGGCCTGGGTGAAGCAAATAGTGGCCAGACCCTCCCGGATGGCCTGGGCGAAGATTTGAGCGGCCACGTTGGGCGCGCCCTGGGGCGGATTCAAAAAAAGAAAATGCCGGCCCGACAGGGGCGCGCCGCTCTCAGCAATGGTCTCCACCTCCAGGCCCGTGAGTTTAAAAATAAAATCCGCGGGCTTGGCAATGGTGGCCGAAGAAAAGATGAATTGGGGCGAGGCGCCGTAGTGGGCGCAGATGCGCCTGAGGCGTCTGAGCACCTGGGCCATGTGGCTGCCCATGATGCCCCGGTAGGTGTGGACCTCGTCCACCACCACGAATTTCAGGCCCTTGAAGAAATCCACCCAGGTGCCGTGGTAGGGCATGATCCCCAGGTGCAGCATGTCGGGGTTGCTGATGAGCACGTGCGGAGGCCGGGCTTTCAAGGCCTGGCGGTCCCCGGGGGGCGTGTCGCCGTCATAAATCCCGGCCCGTAGGAAAGGGGAGGGCAGGGCCGCGTCCAGTTCCTTCAACGCCTTAAGCTGGTCCTGCTCCAGGGCTTTCAAGGGAAAGAGATAGAGAGCGTGGCCCCGGGGGTCTTTAAAAAGGGCCTCCAGCACCGGCAGATTATAGATCAAGGTCTTGCCGCTGGCCGTGGGCGTGGCCACCAGGATATTTTGTCGTGCCCGGATATGGGCCAACGCCTGAGCCTGATGGCAGTAAAGCCGGGGAATGCCCAACTTCTTCAAAGCCGCCACCAGGGAAGGGGCCAGGCTGGTCTCCCCATACTCCGCGGGCTTATCCGGCAGGTAATGATAATGGGTGAGAATATCCCGGTGTTCCGCGCCGGTTTTCAGGGAGTGGATGAAGTCGGTTAGCATAGTGGTCAGTGGTCAGAATGTAGGGCGGGCACTGCCCGCCATTTCTTCTCGCTCGTCAGGTTGAACGCTTGGTGAAGCTTTATTTCTTGAGCGGATCAAGTCCAATTCTTGGCGAAGATCGTTTACCTTGCCGCGTACAGGGCTTTCAAAATGGTTGTCAAAAATGTTAGCGTGCCTATCTATCAGGGCTCTCTTGTTGCTGGGTGATTCCGTG
Source organism: Thermodesulfobacteriota bacterium (assembly GCA_049322315.1). Taxonomy (GTDB): domain Bacteria; phylum Desulfobacterota; class Desulfobaccia; order Desulfobaccales; family 0-14-0-80-60-11; genus SURF-52. The sequence continues at coordinate 117,996 of JBMORF010000076.1, forward strand.
CAGAGAAAATTATAAAAATACAAATACTCCTTAATCATGCCGGCACGTTCGAATTTCTGGCGGACAGTTAATTTTTTGTATCCACGCGTTTTTGGGTCTTGGAGTTCCCTCTCTTGCTCTGAAATGATGTCAGAATGAAGGCGGGCAGTGCCCGCCATACATTAAAATCGGTGGCACAGGCGTCTCGCCTATGCCCGCGCCGACGCAGGCTAAAGCCTGCGGCTACCAAAAATTTTGCGGAGGGCGGGCGAGGACGCCCACCCTACTGACCACTGATTACTGATCCCTGGCCCCTAATCCCTAACCCCAATACGGTTCACTTAAGAGGTTAGGAATCGGTGGGCAGTGCCCACCCTACGTTATGTCATTCTGAACGGAGCGAAGCGGAGGGAAGAATCTCTGCTTCTCCAGGAAGTTAGAAATTATTCGGTTGCCTCCGGCTCCCTGAGAATGACATTTTAAATGACTTCCTTTCATCTTGATACGCCTAAGTGAACAGCATTGCCCCTAACCCCTAACCCCTAACCCCTGCCCACTGGCTACTGACTACTGGCTACTGGCTACTCACTTCGTGCCCACGTCCACGTGCTCCCAGTCCGTGGTGTTGAAGTTATAGTAGAACCATTCCTGGGGCAGGCGGCAGCCCAGCCATTTGGCCGTGGTGTAGACCCAGCCGGGCATGTTCCGGGCATCGAGTTTATGCATGGCGTCCCGGTTGAACTGGCGGATGGAATCGCTGATGGGATTGGGGGAGCCGTCCTTGACGCCGTTACCCCGGAAATTATAGTCATTCAGGTCCAGGGCCAGTCCTAAGCGGTGGTTGGAGCCGGGAGAATGGCGGCCGTGGTACATGGCGGCCCAATCCGGGAATTGGCACAGGGCCACGGTGGCGGCCAGAGAAGCGCCTTTCTCGTCCGGGAAGCTCAGGCACTCCGCAATAACCGGGGCGCCGCCGGCCTTGGCCGAGAAGGTGTCTTCTCCTCCTCTTACCACTAACAGGGGCACCCGGCGGTTGACGTCGTAGTAGCCCTCCCGGAAGATGTATTCCAGGAGCAGGCCCACCAGGGGCGCGAATTTGCTGTTGATTTCGATCTGCAATCGCTCTATCCGGTAATGGGCCTTATCGTTAATGGCCCTCATTTTCCCCACGTGCCAGACATAGCCGCAGGGCCGGTGCGGGTTCGCCGCCACGGTCTGCCATTTCTTCTCGAAGCCGCAGTAAGTCTTGATCTTTTTGGCCCCGGCGGGCACCCAGACGGGAACACTCAAAGTCACCCCCACCTGGTCGCCCTGGGGAAAGCGGCGGCGGCGCAGGTCCTCCCAGGAGACTTCCCCGCATAAGGGCCTTAAGTTCAGGGTTTGATGGCGCAGTTCCACCAGGCGCCCAACGCCCAACAGCCTTTTGGCTAGGCGCACCTTGGTGAGAAAGTCCCGATCCCGGTCCCGGGGCGTCATCTGGGGGTCATATTTCAGGGCCACCTGGCGCATAACCCTAACGGCCTGGGGGGCCTGGGAAGTTTCCAGAATATCAGGTGGGGAAGGGGCGACGCCGGCGCCCCGTGCTGCGGCCGGCCAGCCCGGGGTGAGGCAGATCGCCAGGACCAATAACGCCAGGACGGACCGGGATCGCATGGCCATTATTGTATGTGAGCCGGGGAGGGCAGTCAACGCGAGAATGACTTGGCCCCGGAAGAAGAAGATAAAGCACCTGATGGTGTTAGGATTTTTCTTTCTTCGCGTATTTCTGGGGCTCCGCCGCGAACTTCTCTTTACAGAGTTTGGAGCAGAAATAATAAACCTCATCTTCAAAATCGTACATGTGCTTGCCGTGGATTTCGCTCAGTTCCATATTGCAGACCGGGTCGATGTCACACTTGGGTTTTTCTACCGCAGACATTTTCTTCCTCCCCTGGTGATTATTCATTTATAAGTTAATGGTTCTGACCCCGGCCGTCATCGGCCTGGGGGGAGATTTCTTAAAAAACTAGCGAAATTTCACGAATTGAATAGTGGTGTATTTCAGAATTAAAGCGACATCTGTAAGGAAGGTCTTTTAACCCCCCTTTCCTAAAGGGGGGGCAGGGGGGATTCTTGTAAGCCTTTAAAATCCCCCTAAATCCCCCTTTAGAAAAGGGGGACTTTAGAAGGTCTTGGAAGGACCAAATATATTAGCTGACATACAATATATCAAATATAACAGCAGGTTATTGGGCCTCAAGGATGAAGCACTTGAGGTAGAGACTTTCCGGCAAAGACAGCAGCGCCGGGTGGTCTCTAGACGCGCCCCGGCGTTCAATGAGCCGGGCCTGGCGGTGGGCGTCGGCCGCGGCCTGGCGGACGATCTCCAGGAATTCCGGTTCGCTCAGGTTGTAGGAGCAGGAGCAGGTGATGAGCACCCCCCCGGGATTGAGGAGTTGGAAGGCCCGGCGGTTGATCTCAAGGTAGCCTTTGATGGCGCTCTCCCGGTCCCGGCGGCTCTTGGCGAACGCCGGGGGATCAAGCACAATGCAGTCAAAGCGCCGCCCCTGGGCCACCGCCTCTTTCAGGAAGGCGAAGACGTTTTCTTTCACCGGCTCCAGATTATCTAGATGATTAAGCCTGGCGTTCTCCTGAGCCCGGCTGAGCGCGGCCCCGGAGCTTTCCACCAGAGTTACTTTTTTACATTGCCGGGCCAGATGCAGGGCAAAGCCTCCCTGGTAGCTGAAGCAATCCAGGGCTTCACCTTGGGCATAAGTCGCCGCGGCCAGGTGGTTTTCCCGCTGGTCCAGGAAAAGGCCGGTCTTCTGGCCCCCCCTAAGGTCCACCAGGAAGCGCACCCCGCCTGCGGCCACCTCCACCAGGGGGGGCAGCTCCCCCCGGACGGTGGCTACTTCCCGGGGCAGACCCTCCAGACGCCGCACCTCCACGTCATTCCTTAAGGTGATAGATAGGGGAGTAAGATATTCTGTAAGAATATCAATCATTTCCGGCAGCACGGCCTCCATTCCCGGGTGCAGGACCTGGAGGGCCAGATGCCCGGCGTAATGGTCAACGATCAGCCCCGGAAAGCCGTCCGCTTCTCCGTAAATCAAGCGGTAAGCCTCGGTGTCCGCCACCACCTGTTGCCGGTAGGCCCAAGCCTGCTTCAGGCGCTTTTCCCAGAAGCCCCGGTCGAGGGCTTCATCCTGATAAGTGACAAATCTCAAGGCGATACGGGATTTGGCGCTGTAGCAGGCCCGGCCCAGAAAGCGGCCTTGATGGTCCAGGACCCGCACCCAGGCCCCTCCAGGCAGCTCCGGGGGGGACACCGCCAGGTCATTCAAGTAGATCCAGGGGTGCCCGGTGCGCTGCCAGCGCCAACCCTTGGCCGTGAGACGCACCTCCGGCAACTGCGACATGATGACTCCGTTTTGTGTCAGTAGTCAGTGGTCAGTGGCCAGTGGCCAGAAAAAAAGCAAGGGTAATTGGTCGCGGGATAATGGGTAGGGAAGGGGGGAGGGAAACCAATAGTTTGGGGACTCTAACCCCTGACCCCTGATTTTTATGGCCGCTTATTCTTTATTTCCTGATGGTCCGCATACTTTTTGCGGATAAACCTGGGGGCAAACTCCGGGTGTCCCAAATAGGCAGCCAGGGAGGACCGCAGTTGTTCCTGGAGCTGCGCCACGAGGGCGGGGATCTCCCCGGCTTCCACGAATATCCGCTCTTCCTGTTTGACAAACACCACTTTCTCGCCCAGGGCGGCGTTGACCTTATCCCCTTGGGATTGCAGTTCCGGAGGCAGGTTCTCGGGGGTAACGGCCACCGGCACCCTAATTTCCACCGCCACCTGCCAGCGGTCTCCGGTAAGGAGCCGGGACCGGTCCCAGAATTCCAGGATCAAGCCGTTCTTTAAGTTCTCCCGGGAGAGTAATTTCTCAGGTTCCATCTCGATTTTCCTTCAGTCTGTATTATACTATAAAAAATTAGGGCGCCTCGCCAATCCTCCTGCGATCCTGCCGCGCCCGGCGCGTAAGTCTCATGTCAAGATTAGGCGTTTGCTTCGCTTCCTGGGAAGGACATTATACCCGACTTTTTCAGGGTTCTTATAAAGTTCAGGCTTTTTTAACCTCTAGGCCATAATTTATTTTAAGGAGAGTGCATGCGTAAACCGGTCATTTTTGCGATTATTGTGGCCCTCCTGGCCGGGAGCGCCATCCTGGGCGGCTACCTTTACCATCAGTACCAGCAATCCCCCCGCTACGCCCTGCAGCAGATGGTCCTGGCTTTGAAGGCCAAGGACATGGATAAGTTGTTTAACTACCTGGATATAAAGGAAATATTCCAGAACCTGGTGGATTCCTCCACCAAGGCAAGCAATAATCCCCAGGACCAGCCAGCCGACGATTGGACCCGCTTCAGCCGCCAACTGGGACGTAAATTCGCCCGCCAGATCTTCCCCAAACTCTACGATAATTTTGAGACCCAGATTAAGCAGGCCATTGCTGCATATCTTCAAGACCTGAACCATACCCAAGTCCTGGCCCTGACCGCGGCCGTAGCCACTGCCAAAATCGAGGTGCAGGGGGAGGAGGCCCGGGTCACCATCTATGATCCCAAAAACCACCGGCCCATGCGCTTTCGCCTGCGCCGTTCCCCGGAGTCTGGCGCCTGGCGGGTGGTGTCCCTGAACTATAACGACTTTAAACATTTACTAAAAAGAGAATTATTCGGTTAAACGCTCCAAAAGATAACGTCTGATAATATATATTATGTAAACTAAGATGATAGTGGAAGAAGTCTGTCCCCAATGCGGTTACCGCACCCGGCGTTACCGCAATCCCATCCCCACCGTGGATCTAATTATTGAATTGCCGGATCAGGGTCTGGTATTGATTGAGCGCGGCCGGCCTCCCTGGGGCTGGGCCTTGCCCGGAGGCTTCGTGGACTACGGCGAGTCCCTGGAGGACGCCGCCCGCCGGGAGGCCCGGGAAGAAACCAATCTAGAGGTGAAACTTTTAGGTCAGTTCCAGACGTATTCCGACCCCGGCCGGGACCCCCGGCAGCATACCATCACCACCGTGTACGTGGCTTTAGGCCACGGCGTCCCCCAGGCCGCGGACGACGCCCGGGCCCTGGCGGTCTTTCCCCCGGAGAAAATCCCTGAAGTCCTGGCCTTCGACCACGCCCGGATACTGGCGGATTACCTCAAGGTTCGCCGGGAATGGCTGGCGAAAATCTGAGAAAAACTCTAAGTAAATTCCTTAACCGAAAAAATTTAAAATTGTGATCTCTGCGAAGTGCCTCTTTTGCCATTCTGAACGGAGCGCAGCGCAAGAATCTCGTTTTTGGCAGCACAGCTTTTCCGCCACATACTGATAATTACTACCTGATTGGGATTCCTGGGCGCTAACATGCGAGATCCTTCACTGCGTTCAGGATGACAGAAAAACAGATTCTGTCATTATCTTGCCCCTGGTAAAAATAACTTCTTGAAAATCCCCCTAAATCCCCCTTTAATAAAGGGGGACTTTTAAGGCTTGGTTATAGGCCCGAAGGCTTGGTTATAGGCCCGAAGGCTTGGTTATAGGCCCGAAGGCTTGGTTATAGGCCCGGAAGTTGGCGGGAACAAAGGTCTCTTTTTTACATATTCGAAATTATTAAAGAAATGGCGGTATTTTGATCCCCCCCTTTTCTAAAGGGGGGCCAGGGGGGATTTTTCCCCGGCAGGAGAGCCCATGGCCGACTGGAAAAACCAGCTCTTTTTCGGGGACAACCTGGAGATACTCCGGGAGCACATCCCCGTGAACAGCGTGGACCTGATCTACCTGGACCCGCCTTTTAACTCCAAGGCCACCTACAACGTCCTGTTCGCGGAAAAAAGCGGCGAGAAGTCCGCGGCCCAGATCACCGCGTTCGAGGACACCTGGCACTGGGGCCGGGAGTCCGAGGCCGCCTACCACGAAGTGGTGACCCTGGGTCCCCGGAAGCTCTCCGACCTTCTCCAGGCCCTGCGCAGCTTTTTGGGCGCCAACGACATGATGGCCTACCTCACCATGATGGCCGTGCGCCTGGTGGAACTCCACCGGGTCCTGAAGGCCACGGGGAGTATTTATCTGCATTGTGATCCCACGGCGAGCCATTATCTGAAACTTGTCTTGGATTCAATTTTTTCACCTTATAATTTTAGAAATGAAATTACATGGCGAAGATCCCACCCGAAAGGCCATGCCTTCAAAAGATTTGCTCGGAACCATGATATAATTTTTGCTTATGCAAAAGAATTTCGCAATGTTACGTGGAATCCCCAATTTAAACAACATGATATTGAAAAAGTATCTAAACAATATACTCTTAAAGATGCAGATGGAAGGCTCTATCAATTAACAAGTTTATTAAACCCAAACCCTGACCGCCCAAATCTTACTTATGAATTTTTGGGAGTGACAAAAGTATGGCGTTGGACCAAAGATCGCATGTTAGAAGAGCTTTTAAAAGGTCGGATAATTGTCCCTAAAGGAGGGAGAGGAATTCCTCGTTATAAAAGGTATCTAGATGAACAAGAAGGAGTTCCTATTGATGACTTTTGGTACGATATTGAATTCCCTGCCGGAAGTGAACGCCTCGGCTACCCCACCCAAAAACCCGAAGCCCTGCTAGAACGTATCATCCAGGCCGGTAGCAATGAAGGGGACGTAGTCTTGGACCCCTTCTGCGGTTGCGGCACCGCGCTCATCGCCGCGGAACGCTTAAAGCGCCGCTGGCTGGGCATCGACATCACCCACCTGGCCATCACCCTCATAAAGAACCGCCTGCACGACACCTTCGGCCCGGACCTGGCGTCTTTCGAGGTCATCGGCGAGCCCGCGGACTTGACCAGCGCCCAGGCCCTGGCCCAGGAAAACCGCCATCAGTTCGAATATTGGGCCTTGGGCCTGGTGGACGCCCGCCCCGCCCAGGATAAGAAAAAGGGCGCGGACTCCGGCGTGGACGGCATTATAGACTTTAACGACGACAACAGCGGCATCTATAAAAAATTGGTTATCCAGGTGAAGAGCGGCCACGTGGCGGCAGCCCAAATCCGGGACCTGAAAGGGGTGCGGGAGCGGGAGAAGGCACCCATCGCCGCGTTTATCACCCTTAACCCCCCTACCCGGCCCATGAAGGAGGAGGCCGCGGCCGCGGGCTTCTATGAGCCGGAACACTTCCCCGGCCATCGCTACCCCCGGGTGCAGATTCTCACCATCGCCGAAATTTTCGGGGGCAAGACCCTGGAGTACCCCCGCTTCGCCCTCCCCGGCACCTTCAAAAAGGCGGTCCGCCGCCGCCGGGACCCGGGGGACAAGCAGGATAAGCTGCTATGATTTTCCCGTTGCCTTTGTCATTCTGAGGGAGCCGCAGGCGACAAGAATCTCTAAAGGCGAGATTCTTCACTCCGCTGCGCTCCGTTCAGAATGACAAAATGACCAATAATGCCAGATACCTAAAACCTAAAACCTAAAACCTAAAACCAAGACCCAAGAACCAAGACCCAAGACCCAAGACCCAAGAACCAAGACCCAAGAACCAAGACCCAAGAACCAAGAACCAAGAACCAAGACCCAAGAACCAAGAACCAAGACCCAAGAACCAAGAACCAAGAACCAAGAACCAAGAACCAAGAACCAAGAACCTAAAAACCGCCTCTAAATGATTCCTTTCTATAAAACCGTCAGCACCCTGGCCGGCCTCCTGGGCTGGCCATATTTCTATTGGCATCTGAAGCGCCGGGGCTTAGGCGAGAGTTTTTTGCCCCGCCTGGGGGTGGCACTACCCCCCCCTCCCCCGCCGGGCCAGCCCCGCCTCTGGCTCCATGGCGTTTCCGTGGGGGAAATCCTGGCGGCTGCGCCCCTGTTTCAGGAAATAAAGCGCCTCCTGCCCCAGGCGGCCCTTACCATCACCACGGGCACGGAAACCGGCCAGGCCGTGGCCCGGAAGAATTATGCACCCTTAGGCGCGCAGGTCTGCTACTTCCCCCTGGATATTCCCTGGGCCGTGGCTCGCTACCTGCGGCATCTTCAGCCCCGGGTCTTTGTCACCCTGGAATCGGAGCTTTGGCCCAACTTCCTGACCCAGGCCCATGAGGCGGGGGTGCGCCTGGCCTTGGTCAATGGCCGGCTGTCCGATAAATCCTTCAGAAGGTTTATTAAATATAGGCGGTATGTTATTGATATATTAGATTATATTGAAGTATATGCCGCGGGTTCTCCCCAGGATTACGAACGCTATCAGGCCTTGGGGCTGGACCCCGGCAAGCTCCATCTCACCGGCAACCTCAAGATCGACCGCCTCCTGATGGCCCGGGAACCGCAAAAAGTGGCGGAATTTCGCGGGATTTTGCACCTGGACAGGGATTTATCGCCGCCGCCCCCCGTCTTCCTGGCCGCGTCCACCCACCCCGGAGAAGAAGACGTGGTCCTGGAGGCTTATCAGGAATTACGGGCCCCCTACCCTGCTCTACTCCTCCTTTTGGCCCCCCGCCATCCGGAACGGGCCCCGGAGTTGGGCCGTCTGCTGCAAGAATTCCATCTGCCCTGCCATTACTTCAGCCGCCTGAAAGAAGGCCGGGAAAGCCGGGTGCACCCGGTGGTCATCATCGACACCATCGGCGACCTTTTCACTCTTTACGGCCTGGCGACCGCGGCCCTGGTGGGCGGCAGCCTGGTGCCCCACGGCGGCCAGAATATCCTGGAACCCGCGGCCTGGGGACTGTCTCCCATTTACGGCCGGCACCTGGATAATTTCCGTTGGGCCGAAGCCATCCTTAGGGAAGCCCAAGCCGGGACCCTGATCCGGGACGTGTCTTCCCTGACAGAAGCCCTCCGCCGCCATCTGGACCACCCGGAGGAAGTCCGGGCGGCAGGGTTACGGGCCCAAAACGCGCTCAGCCTCCACCAGGGCGCGGCCCGACGCCAGGCGGAGTTGATTGTTAAGTTAGCAGTAAGCAGTGAGCAGTAAGCAGTTATGCCTGAGTCTGGGGGGTAACCGTGAACCGGAAGAAGCTCTCCCCCCTCACCCCGGCCCTCTCCCCCCAGCAGGGGAAGAGGGAGTAATAACTCCTCAACTAAACTTTCAGGGCGGTAAGTACAGAATATCCCCAAAGTAATTTTATGGCCGCCGCCCACTGCTTACTGCTTACTGCTTACTGCTTACTGCTTACTGCTCACTGTCCCCCCCTTTCCACTGGAAAAGTTCTGGGTTATAGGTTATATATTGAAAAAATAAAGGAAAATACCCATCTTTCTCTGATGAAACGAGATCTGCAATTATATTTCCGGCTTTTACGGTATTTAAAACCCATGTGGCTGCGTTTTGTGGTGGCCACCGTAGCCATGCTGACGGTCTCCGCCATCACCGCCCTCCTGGCCTTCCTGGTGAAGCCGGTGTTGGACGACGTCTTTTTCGCCAAACGCGTGGAAATGCTCTATCTGCTCCCTCTCCTGGTGGTGGTGCTCTATTTTGTCAAAGGAGTGATGACCTATACCCATCAATATCAGATGAGCTATATCGGCAACGGCACCATTAACCGCCTGCGGGACGAGCTTTTCTCCCATATCCAGCGCCAGTCCCTGTCCTTTTTCGACCACCAGCCCTCCGGGGAACTGATGAGCCGTATCGCCTATGACGTCAACCTCCTCCAGGAGTCGGTGACCCGGGTGGTCACCGGCTTTTTTAAGGACGCGTTCACGGCTGCCGGCCTCATTACCATCATTTTCTACCGGGAATGGCGCCTGGCTCTGATGGCCATCGTCGCCTTCCCCCTGGCGGTTTGGGTCATCGTCCGGGTGGGCAAACGCCTCCGCCGCATTTCCATCCATACCCAGGAGGCCATGGCCCGGCTCTATATCGTCCTCCAGGAGAGCATCGCCGGCCAACGCATCGTTAAGGCCTTCACCCGGGAAGACTATGAAAGCCGGCGGTTCGCCCGCCAAAACCTGGAGTATTTCCAGGCCCGGGTGAGACAGACCGCCACCCGGGAGCTGACGCCGCCCACCATGGAGATGCTGGGGGCTTTGGGCATGGCCGGCATCATCTTTTACGGCGGTTATAACGTCATCCAGGGGACTTCCACCCCCGGCACCTTCTTTTCATTTCTGGCCGCCTTGTTGATGCTCTATCAGCCCGTCAAGGGGCTAAGCGGCGTGCATAACACCATCCAGGAAGGGCTGGCTGCGGCCCAGCGGGTCTTCGGCCTCCTGGATTTGGAGCCCTCCATCCAGGACCGCCCCGGGGCCCGGACCCTGCCGCCCATTTCCCGGGATATCGTCTATCAGGGGGTCTCCTTTACCTATGATGACCGTCCGGTGCTCCGGGAGATCGACCTGACGGTGCGCCGGGGAGAGATGCTGGCCCTGGTGGGTCCCAGCGGCGCCGGGAAAACCACGCTACTTAACCTTCTGCCCCGCTTCTATGAGGTGACCCAGGGGGCCATCCTGATCGACGGCCAGGACCTCCGGGAGGTGACCCTGGACTCGCTGCGGGCCCAGATGGGGCTGGTGACCCAGCAGACCATCCTCTTCAACGACACGGTGCGCTACAACGTGGCCTACGGCCGCATCGAGGCCGGGGAAGAGGAAATCATCGACGCGCTCAAAGCGGCGTATGCTTATGATTTTGTCATGCAGCTCCCTAAAGGCCTGGATACCATGATCGGCGAGCAGGGGGTGCGGCTGTCCGGCGGTGAACGCCAGCGCCTGGCCATCGCCCGGGCCTTGCTCAAGGACCCCCCCATCCTCATTTTGGATGAAGCCACCTCGTCTCTCGACTCCGAAGCCGAACGGGAGGTGCAACAAGCCCTGGACCAGCTCATCAAAGGCCGCACCACCCTGGTCATCGCCCATCGCCTCTCCACCGTCCGCAATGCCGACCGTATCATCGTCCTGGCCGAGGGCCGCATTGTCGAAGTGGGCTCCCACGGGGAACTGATGCAACAGGACGGCCTCTATAAGCGCCTCTACGAGATGCAGTTTAGGGAAGAAGAGGTGGAGGAGGCGGAGGAAGAGCTAAAGGATAGTTCAAGGTTCAAGGTTCAAAGTTCAAGGTTATAGCCCTTGTGTGACAATGTCCGTTTCATTAGCGACTCCTTGTATGATACCTATCTATGACAAAATAATTAAACCGGGTGTTCACATATGGATATGGCAAGTGTGGAAAAGGATCTCCGGCGTCGAATAAACCAATCAAGCGAATGGATAGAATCCGGTAGGACAAGCTTGATTTCGGATTTACAAATTAGAAAGTTCCCTTGTAAAGCCGAACCGGTTAAATTTCTTGATTATAGGAATAGGGTTGAAAGATATGGAATTAGGTTTCGCCTTGAATTTATCACGTCGCAAGGTTCATATGAATCCTTCGTCGATATCTTGATAAAAGATACTCGATCTATGTCTAAGGACGAGAAATCAATTGCTAACCCTCCATATATTGTTATCTATGCCTTAAACCATGAAACTCAAAAGACCGAGCTTATTTCTTATGAATATTTGGAAAACACACAGGTCTATAAAAAAAGTTTATCCCAATCTATTGAGGAATGGTACAAAGATTGGCTTTTTAAAACATTACGCCATGATAAAAATGTCTCGAAGATAATCAAATTCAAGAAGAAAACATGATGCATTTCTAACTCGTTCCCAAGCTCTCCTTGGGAACGCAATTTTTTTGCCGAAGCTCTGCTTCGGCAACGCCGGAAACCGCTTGCGCCCTGTAATTCAGGAAATAATTTAGCGAAACATGCGCGTCCCCCTTCAAAACCTTTTTGACCGCCTCCAGGATCAGAACGCGGTCTCCCCTCCCGGCTTACCTCTAAAGGCCCTGGCCGCGGCCCTGGCGGGGTTTTACGGTCTCGGGGCCAGAACCCGCCGGGCCCTCTATACCCAAGGCTGGTTGAAGGTGAAACGCCTGCCTGCGCCCGTAATCAGCGTGGGCAACCTCACCGTGGGGGGCACGGGGAAGACCCCCATGGCGGCCTGCCTGGCCCGGCTCTTACAGGGCCAGGGGCAAAAAGTGGCCATTCTCAGCCGGGGTTACGGGGGCGCAGCAAAAAACGTCATCTGCATTTCTGACGGACGGCAGATCTACCAAAAACCTCCGGAAGTGGGGGAAGAGGCTTACTGGCTGGCCAAGAGCCTCCCCGGCGTGGCGGTGTATACCGGATTGTCACGCTATGCCGCGGGCCTGGCGGCCTGGCGGGAGATCCAGCCGGATTTTTTTATATTGGATGATGGCTTTCAGCACTTTCAACTGCATCGAGACCTGGACGTGGCGCTCCTGGACGCTCAAGCGCCTTTTGGCAACGGCTATCTCCTGCCCCGGGGTCCCTTAAGGGAGCCTAGGGCCACGCTGAAGACCGCCGGGGTGCTGGTCCTCACCCGTTTCCAGGCCGAGGCGCATCAGGACCGGCTGGCTTTCCTGCAACGGCAATTTCCCGGCAAAACCGTGCTCACTGCGGCCATCTTGCCCACCGGCGCCCGGATTTATTCGGAAGGCCGGGGCATTTCTCTGCCCAGTCTTAAGAACCAAAAACTCCTGGCCTTCGCGGGTCTGGCCCGGCCCCAAGTCTTTTCTGACACCCTCCGGGACCTGGGGGTGAATCTTTTAGGCTGCCGGGACTTCCCGGACCATTACGCCTTTCAAGCCCGCGACCTGGAGAGCCTGGTAAAAGAGGGCCAAACCCTGGGGGCCGCGGGTCTCATCACCACTGCCAAAGACTGGGCTCGCCTGGGGGACAGATGGGATTGGCCCACGCCGCTTTATGTCCTGGAGGTGGAAGCGCGGCTGGATGGGGAGGGGGAAGAGAAAATATTAGAAATTTTGGGGGATGCTGCCGGTTTCGGCTACGGGAAAGAAGCCTGTTCCTCTGGAAAGGGACATTCTTCTCGTAGGGGCGAACCTGGTGTTCGCCCCGGGCCTGGGCGAACACCAGGTTCGCCCCTACAAATTAACAGATGTTTAACTGTAACAAAGCATAATGCCTCGTATCCTAACATTGTGGCCGGGTTTGACTGCTTTCCCCGGCAGATACCTGACATCACCTCCCCTGAACAACCCCTCCCTCTCCCCCCGGAGGTCAAGCAACGCTTTGGGGAATTGCGGGTGAGGGGCCAGGGGAAAATTGATCCGCAAAAGGTGCGGCGCCTCCTGGTCCGGGTCCCCAACTGGGTGGGGGACGCGGTCATGAGCCTGCCCACCCTGGCCGGGGTGCAGGCGCTCTTCCCCCAGGCGGAGATTACGGTGCTGGCCGCACCCCGGGTGGCGCCCCTTTTTGCTGGCATCCCCGGAGTGTTCCAGGTGGTAGTCTATCCCGACGGAGGAGAAAAATGGCGTATTCTTTGGCGTATGCGCCAGGGGCAGACAATTTACGAAAAACGAAAAACGAAAAACGAAAAACTTTCTTTCGATTTAGGTCTATCTCTCCCCAATTCCTGGGAAGCGGCCTTGGGCCTGTGGCTGGCCGGGGCCGAAACCCGGCTGGGCTACGCCACCCAGGGGCGGGGGCTTTTGCTCAACTTGGCGGTAACGGGGATGGATTCTCTGGCGGGCCTGCACACGGTTTATTATCTCCTGGGGGTGCTCCAGGGCCTGGGCGGAGTGGATTTTATTGTCAGTCCCCGGCTTTATCTCCGGGATGATGAAGTGCAGGAGGCGGCCGCGCTCTTAAAGACTAGTCAAGGGCAGGGACCCTGGGTGGGGCTGAGCCCGGGCGCGGCTTTCGGCCCGGCCAAACGCTGGCCCCCGGAGCGTTTCGCCGCTTTGGGTCAAGAGCTGCAAGCTGAATTCGGGGCCCGCCTGGTGCTGTTGGGCGGTCCGGAGGACCGGGAGACGGCCGCGAAGGTTAAGGAGCGGCTCCCCGGCGCCCTGGACCTGGTGGGCCGCACCACCTTGCGCCAGGCCCTGGGCGTGTTGACCCGGCTTTCCCTGTTAATCACCAATGATTCCGGATTGATGCACGCGGCTGCGGCCTTGGGCGCCCCCCAGGTGGCCCTCTTCGGCTCCACCGACCCCACGGCCACCGGGCCGTTTACTGATCGGGCCACGGTGCTCCGGCACCCCCTGCCTTGCAGCCCTTGTTTTAAGCGCACCTGTGACCTGGATTACCGGTGCCTGCTGGATATCAGCGTGCCGGAAGTCCTGGACGCGGCTAAGGGATGGCTGAAGGAAGGATAATGAAAGAGATTGCGGTCTTTCTCGATCGGGACGGGACCATCAATGAACAGATGGGATATATCAACCACCTGAGCCGTTTTGTACTACTGCCCCGGAGCGCGGCGGCCATCAAGCTGCTCAATGATGCGGGGCTCAAGGTAGTGGTGGTTACCAACCAAGCCGGCGCGGCCCGGGGTTACTACCCTCCATCCCTGGTGCAGGAAGTCCATGCCCTCATGCAAAATCTACTGGCCGCGGCGGGAGCGCGGCTGGACGCCATATACGCCTGCACCCACGGCCCCCGTGATGACTGCGCCTGCCGCAAACCCCAGCCAGGCTTGATTTTACAGGCCGCAAAGGAACTTAATCTGGATCTCTCCCGGTCCTACCTGGTGGGGGACCGGTATAATGATATCGAAACCGGGGCCAGGGCCGGGGTCCAGGGAATTTTGGTGCTCACCGGCTATGGCCGGGGGGAATACGAGCATTTTGCACCCACTTGGGACATCAGTCCGGTGCACGTGGCCGCGGACCTTTGGGACGCAGCGGCGTGGATCATCAAGGAACTGGATAAAGCTTAACTGCCGGGGATGAGAGAAAGACCTAAAAACAGTAAGGAGTCCAGGCGAAGAATTGCTGTATTTAAGTCCCCCTTTATAAAGGGGGATTAGGGGGATTTTTCGAGGACTTATAAAATCCCCCCTACCCCCCTTTAGAAAAGGGGGGAATTTTTGTCGTTGCTTTTTTTCGACTATTACTATGATTAGGCATCAACCCCGCATTTTAATGATCAAACTCAGCGCCTTCGGGGACGTGCTCCATACCCTGCCGACGCTGGAGGCCCTCAGGGCCGCGTTTCCGGAAGGGGACATCACCTGGCTGGTGGAAGCCCAATTTGCGCCGCTCTTAGAGGGACACCCGGCCTTGGATGCAGTCTGGGCCGTGCCCCGGGTGCGCCTGGGGCAAAAGGTCTCCCGGCGGGAGTTGCAGGACCTGTTCCGGCTGGCGCGCCGGGTGCGGACCACCCCCTTCGACCTGGTTATCGACCTCCAGGGGCTGCTGAAGAGCGCCCTGTGGACGTCCCTGGCCAAAAGCCCCCGGAAAGTGGGCTACGACCGCACCCGGGAAATGAGCTATCTGGCCCTGACGGAGCGGCTGCCGCCCTACGCCCGGGAGGCCCATGCGGTCTGGCGCTACCTGAACGTGGCCCGCTACCTGGGCGCCCCCCCTGCCCTGCCCAAGTTTAGATTGGGATTGAGGCCGGTTTTTCCTGATGCCTTATTCCAGACAGTCAATGTAGGGGCGAATCTTGTATTCGCCCAAACCCCAGGGCGAACACAAGGTTCGCCCCTACGAGGAAATACCTCTTTGGTGGCGCTTCACCCCGGGGCGCGTTGGCCCACCAAAATCTGGCCGCCTTCGTCCTGGGCGCATTTGGCGGATTGGCTCATCCGGGAAAAAGGTTTGAGGGTGGTCCTCACCGGCAGCGGTGCCGACCGGGAACTGGCGGATCAAATTTGTGCGCAGATGCATGAGAAAGCCCTGAACCTGGCGGGACGAATGACCCTGGCGGAATTAGCCGGGGTCCTGCAACTAGCCAGGCTAGCCGTCACCGCGGACACCGGCCCCATGCACCTGGCCGCGGCTTTAGGCACCCCGGTGGTGGCCATCTTCGGCCCCACCGCGCCGGGGCGCAGCGGCCCCTTCGGGGCAGGACACCGGGTGGTGCGCTTAGGCGTGGCCTGCAGCCCCTGCTTTAAAAGACGCTGCCAGGAACCCCGGTGCCTGACGGACCTGGCCCCGGAGGCGGTGCAGGCGGTAGTGGAGAAATCCTTGTGACCCTCCGCCAATAATTGGTAAGATGCAAAATAGTACAGCCTGGCTATAAACGGCTATATCACCGGCCAGACCTTGAACGTCAACGGCGGCTGGTACATGAGTTAGAGACAGTTTTCCGTTTACCGTTTTCAGTTTTCCGCCAAAAGCAGGAATGAAAGCTCTACGGAAAACGGAAAACGGATGAAAACGGAGGCGTTATGGCCATCAGTAAAGAGCTTCTGGAGATTTTAGCCTGCCCCCAATGCAAGGGGGACATCCACTTGAATGACAAGGGCGACGGCCTCATCTGCGACAAGTGCAAATTGCTTTACGAAATCAAGGATGACATCCCCATCATGCTCATCGACGAGGCCAAACCCTTTAAATAATCGTTTTTCGTTTTTCGTTTTGCGTTTCCCGTAAATGAAAAAAGACCTTCCGGGAAGCACGAAAAACGAAAAACGAAAAACGAAAAACGTACCATGCGGCTTTCAGTTACCGTCATCGCCCTCAATGAAGAGGCCAACATCGTCCCCTGCCTGGAGTCGGTGCGCTTTGCCGATGAGATCATCGTGGTGGATTCCGGCAGTACGGACCGGACCCTGGAGTTGGCCCGAAACTTCACGGACCGTATCTTTACCACCGATTGGCGGGGATTTGCGGGCGCCAAAAACTTCGCCCTGGACCAGGCCCGGATGGAGTGGGTCTTTTCCCTGGACCTGGATGAGCGGGTGCCGCCTGACTTGCAACAGGAAATACTAGAGGTGGTGCAAGCCGACGGACCCCTGGCCGCCTACAAAGTCCCCCGGAAAAACTATGTGGGCCGCCGCTGGATCAGGCATCTGGGCTGGTACCCGGATCATACCTTGCGGCTCTTCCGCCGCGACCAGGGGCGCTTCCGGGAGCGGGAGGTGCACGAGGAAGTGGTGGTGCCCGGGCCGGTGGGTTTATTGCGCACTCCCCTGGAGCATTATTCTTATAACAACCTGGAGGAATATGCGGCGCGCCAGGACCGCTACGCCCGCCTGGCCGCGGGGGAGATGCGTAAAGCCGGACGCCGTCCCTTGCCCGGGGAACTCCTGTGGCGGCCGGCCCTCACTTTCTTGAATCTTTTTGTGCTGAAGCGGGGTTTCCTGGAAGGCAATTTGGGGTTAAAGCTGACGCTGCAAGCCAGCCGCTATAATTTCTTGAAATACCATTACCTGCGGGAATTCTTTCGTAGGGGCGAACCTTGTGTTCGCCCGTAATCGTCCAGGGCGAACACAAGGTTCGCCCCCACGAAAATAACTATTTTGATGAAAAATCGGCCTAATACCAATACGGTTCACTTAAGCGGTTAGGAATCGGTGGGCAGTGCCCACCCTACGTTATGTCATTCTGAACGGAGCGAAGCGGAGGGAAGAATCTCTGCTTTTCCAGGAAGTTAAAGATTCTGTGTTTGCCTCCGGCTCCCTCAGAATGACATGTTAATTGACTTCCCTTCATTTTGATACGCTTAAGTGAACAGCATTGGGTCTAAGAACGCATCCCGAGGAACAGACTTTTAAGTCCCCCTTTTTTAAAGGGGGATTTAGGGGGATTTTCAGGCGCTTAGAAAATCCCCCCGGCCCCCTTTAGAAAAGGGGGAGAAGATACCTCCTGTTACCAGGCCTCATGCTCTAAACGGAAGGCATTAAACTACGGAACTCAGGCAAATTATGACAATCGATCCCAGCGCCAAAATCGCCCCGGACGTGGAACTGGCGCCGGACGTGGAGGTGGGTCCCGGAGTGATCATCGAGGGTCCCAGCCGCATCGGGCCGGGAAGCCGCATCCAGGCTCATGCCTATATCGGTCCTTATACCACCCTGGGCGCCAACAACCTCATCGGCTTCGGGGCCATCATCGGCCATGAGCCCCAGGATTACGCCTTCAAAGGGGAAGAGAGCTATACCCTCATCGGTGACCACAACCTCATCCGGGAATACGTCACCATTCACCGGGGCACCAAGCCGGGGAGCGCCACCCGGGTGGGAAACCACTGTTTCCTCATGGGCTTAAGCCACATGGCCCACAACGCGGTCTTGGGAGACCATGTCATCGTGGTCAACGGCGCTTTGGTGGGGGGTTACGTGGAAGTGGCGGACCGGGCCTTCATCTCCGCCAACTGCCTGCTGCACCAGTTCATCCGGGTGGGCACCCTGGTGATGATGCGGGGCGGAGCCCGGGCCTCCCGGGACCTGCCGCCCTATAGCAATATTGATGACACCCACGTGGTCAAGGGCGTCAACCTGGTGGGCCTGCGCCGGGCCGGTTTTAGCAGAGACCAGATCGGGCCGTTGCGCCAGGCCTTCCGGATCCTGTTCGGGCGGCGCACCAATCTGAAGCAAGCCCTGGAACAGGTGGAGGCCGAGGCGCCCATGACCAAGGAAGTGGCGCATCTGCTGGCATTTATCCGCGCCTCTAAACGGGGCGTGGCCATGGGTCCCAGGCAGGTCAGGACCAACGACGAAGATGAGTTTTAATACTTTATGTAATTAGTATAAGTTATGTATTTTAATAATGAAAAACGAAAAACGGAAAACGACAAACAGTTTCAGAACATCCTGGTGATCAAACTGAAACAGCCCGGGGACGTGCTGGTGAGCAGCCCGGTGCTGGCTGCCTTGAAAGAGGCCTGGCCCCAAGCCCGCGTCAGTTATCTGGTGCCCCGGGGCACGGAAGAGATGATCACTGAGCACCCTTTGCTGGACCGGGTCTATGTGGCGAAGCGACGGGGTGCGACCCTCAGGGGCACTTTGGCATTTCTCCGGGAATTGCGCCGGGGCCGCTTCGATCTGGTGCTGGAACTCTCCGGGGGGGACCGGGGGGCTTTTTTGTCCTGGGTAACCGGAGCCAGAGAACGTTTGGGGTTTAACTACGGCGGCCGGGCCTTTTGGCACCGGTTCTGCTTTTCCCGGCTGCTGCCGGCGCCGCCTCTGAAAATGCATCTGGTGGAGCACAACCTGGAGATGGTGCGGGCCTTGGGGATTTCGCCCCGGGCTCCCCGGCTGCAATTCTTCTGGCAGCCGGAAGTGGAGGCCGGGGTTCGGAATCTCCTGGCGGCTCATTCCCTTACCCCCGGCGGCTTCGTGGTCCTGCACCCCGGCGCGGGCTGGCGCTTCAAGTGCTGGACCCCTGAAGGATATGCCCGGATCATCGACTTTCTTCAAAAAGAAAAACATCTGCCCGTGATCCTCACCGGCTCCCAGGCCGCTCATGAGCAAGAACTGGTGGCCGCGCTGCTGCAACAGTGCCGGTCTGCTCCCCTCAACCTGGTGGGCCGGCTGACCCTCGAGGAATTGGGGGCCCTCATCCACCAGGCCCGGTTTTTTTTCGGCATGGACAGCGCGCCCATGCATCTGGCCGTAGCCGTGTCCACTCCGGCGGTGGCCCTGTTCGGCCCTTCCGGTGATTTCAACTGGGGTCCCTGGGGTGAAGGCCATCTGGTGATCAAGAAGGACTGGGACTGCCTGCCCTGCGGGAAAGATGGTTGTGAGGGTTCCAAGATCAGCCGCTGCCTCACGGAATTGACCCCGGAGGAAGTGCTGGAGAGGATGGAAACGTGGTGGGGCGGCAAAGAACAAAGATGAACCACCAAGACACCAAGGCCACAAAGAAGCGCCAAGGAAGATTTCTTAGTTTATCGCTTCAGCGCCAAACTAAAAATATTTTCTTTGTGATCCTTGGTGTCTTGGTGTCTTTGTGGTTGAACCCATGAAAATCGCCCTCCTGAGACAACGGGTGTCTGCCACTGGCGGGGCCGAAACCACCCTGATCAACCTGGCCCGGGGCCTGGCCGCGGCCGGTCACGAAGCCACGGTCTATGGGACGGACCCGCCAGCAACAGGTCAAAGGCTTCTGGGACCAGGAGTTAAATTTGTCTCCGTGCCGGTTTGGGGAGGGAAGACCGCCCGGGTTCTGAGCTATGCCTTGAACGTGCGGCGGCTGATGCGGCAGGCGCCGGGCCAACTGGTCTTCAGCCTGGAGCGCACTCTTTCCCCCCAGGTTTACCGGGCCGGGGACGGCTGCCACCGGGAATGGCTCAGGCGGCGGGCCCCTTATCTAACTCCCCTCGCTCGCCTGGGCCAGGAACTTAGCCTCTTCCACCGGGTCATGTTATGGTTGGAAAAACATCTGCTCACCGACCCCCACCTTATACGGGTGATCGCCAACTCCCGGCAGGTGCAAGGAGAAATCGAAGAGTATTATAAACCGGCGCCGGAGAAAATCCGGGTCATCTATAACGGCCTGGATCACCAGAAATTCCAACCTCTTAAAGAGCCGGAAACCACGTCCCTCCAGGCCCGGCTTGGTCTGGATAATAATGCCCAGGTGGTCCTCTTCGTGGGCTCCGGCTTTGTCCGCAAGGGCCTAACCTATCTCCTGGAGGCCTTCGCCGGCCTGAAAAGTAAGAACAGCCTCCTCTGGGTGGTGGGCAAGGGCCGCACTGAGCGCTACCAGCAACTGGCCCGGCGCCTAAAGGTGGCGGAGCGGGTCCGTTTCTGGGGTCCCCAGGCGGACACCGCCTCCTTCTACCAGGCGGCCACGGTCCTGGCGCTGCCCACGATTTACGATCCCTGCAGCAACGTGGTCCTGGAGGCCCTGGGCTGCGGCTGTCCGGTGGTGACCACCGGGGCCAACGGCGCGGGCGAGTTTATTACCCCCGGAACCAATGGCGCGGTTTTACCTCTGCCCCATGACCCTGGGGCCCTGGGGCCGGCCCTGGAGGAATATCTATACCGGGGCCGGGACCCGGAAGTGCGCCGGGCCGCGGCCGGAGCCGTGGCTCATTTAAGTTGGGAGCAGACCGTCTCCCAGACCCTGGCAGTGCTGGCAGAGGCCGCCGCAGATTCTATAAAATGACACCTTCCCAATATCTTTTCCCCGGCTAATTTCTATTCTTTAAACTAAAAACTAAAAACTGTATGATGCAGCTATGCTTGCCCTCCAAATTAACGCCGGCCGGCAAGTGGCCTTAAAGGAAATACCCCAACCCGTGCCCGGTCCCGGGGAAGTGCTGCTGCGCGTCCATCTGGCGGGGATTTGCGGCACCGACTTGCAGATCCTCCAAGGTTATCATGACTTTCAGGGGGTAATGGGCCATGAGTTTGTCGGGGTGGTGGCCGAGCCCCAGGATTCGTCCTGGTATGGCAGAAGGGTGGTGGGAGAGATCAACATCTCCTGCGGCCGCTGCGATCTCTGCAAGCGGGGTTTGTCCCGCCACTGCCGGGTGCGGCAGGTGATCGGCATTAAAGGTCGAGACGGCGCCTTCGCTCCTTACCTTACCTTGCCCCAGGCCAACCTGGTGGCCGTGTCTCCCCAGGTGGAGGATGAAGCCGCGGTCTTCACCGAGCCCTTGGCCGCGGCCATGGTAGTGACGGAGGCGGTGCGCCCCCCCTATAATTTCCCGTTGCTGGTGGTGGGAGACGGCCGCTTAGGCTTGCTGATCTCCTGGGCCCTGGCGTTAAGCAAGGCGGAAGTCCATCTGGTAGGGCACCACGACTCCCACCTGGCTCTAGCCCAACCTTATGGAGTATCCACCTTTTTGGAAAAGGATTTGCCACCCGGAGACTATGAAGTGGTGGTGGAAGCCAGCGGCGCACCTGCCGGGATGGACCTGGCCCTGTCCCGGGTGCGGCCCCGGGGCACGGTTATCTTAAAAAGCACTTATACCGGCAGCTACCCCCTGAACTCCGCCCGCCTGGTAGTGCCGGAGGTCCGCCTGGTGGGCAGCCGCTGCGGCCCGTTGGGTCCGGCCATGCTCCTCTTGGCCCGGGGGTTGATTAATCACCGGTCTTTGATTGACCGGCGGTTTACCCTCTCCCAGGGCGTGGAGGCCCTGGCCTGGGCTGGGCGCCCCGGAGCCCTGAAGGTGCTGTTGGATTGCCGGGAAGAAGGTTAAAGGTTAAAGATTATTGGAAACCATAGTTTATGGGTGACAATACTAAAAGCACTGCTCACCAGCTCTTGCCCCCAATCCCTAATCCCTAATCCCTAAGCCCTTTATTTTATTATGTGTAAATTTATCGACTACGAAATCCAGCCTTGCGCCAACGTCCCTGACGGCCTGCCCCGGCAGCGCCTGGTGGCGCTCTCCCCCATCTGGCGGGGCCGGTCTCTGCGTCTGGAATACCCCGACGGCACGGTCCAGGTCCTTAAGGGCTGCTCCGGCACCGATCCGGAGAGATTTGGCGAACTCCGGGTTTTCTGGACCCGCCATCAATCCCAGGCCCCGGCGGTCTGCCTGGTCCTCGGCGGCGATCAAGGTCTGGTGGGCCTGGACTCTGGGGAAACCGGAGCCGTGAGGCAAAGCCATCCTTTCCTGGCCCTGGCCGAAAGCCTGATTCCCGCCGAAGTCCTGGCCGTCGTCGGCCCGCCGCCGGGCCGGGAAATCCTCTTGTTGGCCTGAGGGCCGTTATCAGAAAACTGCCTTCCCTGCAAGGTTACCCCAGGAAAATTCCAAGTTTCAGGATATTTTTGAGGTGCTCCTCAACTTTACGGAGTTGGCGAGAAGGTGGTCTTCCTGGGACCCTTCGAGAAATCCTGGATAATCCGGTTATGGTAGAAAGCCGCAAATTCGGGTAAAATTATAAGGGTTAGGTATTCTCTTGCTAACGGAAAAACTTAGCATTATTAGCAGGATTGCCGTCAAATCAAGAGAAACTGTGCGCCAAATCAGTCGTCGCAGCTTATGTCCCCTTCCCCGGCGGAGGGGGTGGAGGTCACAATGCGTCAACGCTTATGGATGATCAGCCTTATTTTCGCCACCCTGACCCTGCTTCTGGGGCCGGTGCAGGTGCAGCCGCCCGCGGTGGGCGCCACCACGGCCGTGGGTTTGCAGGAAGACTTTATCCGGGTGGCGGATCAGGTGATGCCTTCGGTGGTCAGCCTCAAGGCCGTGCGGGTGGTAACCTATCGGCCCCCCGGCATTTCCGAGGATTTCTTCCGGGGCACTCCCTTCGAGGGCTCCTTCCGGGAATTTGACCGGCCGATACGGCAGCGCCAGGTGGGCCAGGGCTCCGGGATCATCATCAACTCCCGGGGGTACATCCTCACCAACCGCCACGTGGTGGCCGGCTCCCAGCAGTTGCAGGTAAATCTTCACGACGGCCGCCAACTCACCGGCAAACTCATCGGCACCCATAGCAAGTTCGACCTGGCCCTGGTGCAGGTCCGGGGCGGAGGTCTGCAACCGGCTAGATTGGGGGATTCCAGCAGACTCCGGGTGGGCCAGTGGGCCATTGCCATCGGCAGCCCCTTCGGCCTGGAGAAGACCATGACCGTAGGCATTGTCAGCGCCACCGGCCGCAGCGGCCTGGGCCGGGGCACCTACGGGGATTTTATCCAGACGGACGCGTCCATCAACCCGGGGAACAGTGGCGGCCCCTTGCTGGACATCAACGGCAACGTGATCGGTATTAATACCATGATCGCCTCCCAGGGCCAGGGCATCGGCTTTGCCATTCCCATCAACACCGCCAAACGGCTGATTAAACCCTGGCTGCGATGAGCAAATTTTTTTCTAGGGATAGGGCCGGGGGTGATGGGCCCCTGGCCTTTCCCAAGATTTCCGCGACCCTCAATGGTTATTTATAATCGGTGACCATGGTTAACGAGAACAATAGCGCCGTACTTAAAGACCACTTCCGCCTGGTCAAGGAAATCATTCAGGTGGAGGGGATGTGGGAGCGGGTTCCGGATTATGCCCGGGAGTTTTCCCCGGAAAACCTGGAGAACCTGGTGAAATTCGCTTACTTCGGGGGCTTCATCGACATGGCCCAGGCCCGGACCCTGCTGCTCCTGGACAAAAAGGATATCAGGGCCGTCAGGACCCGCTGGTATGAGGAGATCAGGGAAAAAGGCTGCTGGCTCTGCTAAGAACTAATCAAAGGTAAATTCTTTATTGGCAAAGAGCTTGAGGCAGGCGTCCACCACCTCCGGTTCGTAAGCCACACCTTTATGCCGGGTGATTTCCTCCAAAGCCAGGGTGAGGCCGCAGGCCGGCCGGTAGGGGCGATGGGAGGACATGGCCTCCACCACGTCGGCCACCCCCAGGATTTTGGCCTCCAGGAGGATTTCCGGCTCTTTCAGTCCCGCAGGATATCCCGAGCCGTCCAGGCGTTCATGATGCTGCAGGACGACTTCGGCCACCGGCCAGGGAAATTCTATGGTCTTCAAGATATCATAGCCTACCTGGGGATGGGCTTTGATAATGGCGAATTCATATTCGTTGATCTTTCCCGGCTTGCTGAGGATCTCCGAGGCCACCGCGATCTTCCCCAGATCATGGAGAAGACCGGCCACTCTTAACCCCTCGATGCGTTCTTCAGGCAGGCCCATTTCCGCGGCCAAGGCGCAGGACAGCCGCGACACCCGCTGTTGATGACCGGAAGTGTATAAATCCTTCATTTCCATGGTTATGGACATGGCCTGGACGGCCCCTTCAAAGGCCCGTTGCAGCTTATCCAGGGTGGTGTGCATCATTTCTTCAGCCAATTTGCGGGCAGTGATATCCAGCAGCGCGGCCAGCAGGCCTTTGATTGCTCCTTGGGGCTCGTGTATTGGATAGAGGCGCAAATGCCAAACGCGGCCGTCCGGGGAGCCGATTTCCCCCTCCTGGGGGGCGCCGCTTTTTAGGCAGGCGTTCACCGACAGGTCTACCGGACGATCACCGTTACCAACCTCATGAAAATAGTGGGTCAGTGACTGACCAGGGGTGAGATTTAAGGAATCGATGGCGGTCCGGTTGGCCCAAACAATTTGCAGGTCCCGGTCCAGATAAAGGATGGGTTCCACCAGGGCATTGAGAAGCAGGGCCTTTTCTTGTTCCGAGGAGAGCAACTCCTCCTCAAGATAGGAGAGCCAGGCTTGGGATTCACCCTGCTGGGCCAGGCGTTGCTGCATCTCCGCTAATTCCTGGAGGAGTTCTTTTTTAGTGGGGTTTTTTCCGATCATAATCAAACCTCACAGGGGGGACTGCTGGGTGCTCGATGGAACCGGCCGCCCTATTTTCAGTCAAACTTAAACCATGACCTCTCCATAAGATGTATCGGTCTTCCGGGTTTTTGCCATTAACGATTATTTTGGGATCAATTATAGGAAAATATCTTTACAAGATCGGAGCAATAGACAGAGCTTCTGATCATGAAGCTTTTCCCAGCCGCAGCCTCTCGTCCGCCCTCTGAGCGAGGCCAGGAAAAAGAACCCAGGTAAAATCCTGTAGCTACCTTAAAAAAAAGAGAAAATTTTCAGTTTTTCCTTTTGCGGGTATAATATATTCACCCAAAAAGAATCAAAATAAGGAGATGGTATGCGCCAGTATATCATCCATCCCCTGGTGGTGGGGGCTAATGAAACCGACCAGGGCATCATGACTTATCTCAAGGGATACGGCAAACGCATCTTTCTTCCCTGCTATGTCTTTTATCTGGAAGGCGGGCCGGATAAAATCCTGGTGGACACCGGCATGGAACAATTCATGGTCCCCCCGGGGATGGAGGAACAATGCGGCCTTAAAGTGCAGGAGTTTGAAGAGGCCCTGGATTCTGTCGGGCTCAAACCCGAGGATATCGACATCATTATTCATACCCACCTGCACAACGACCATTGCGAAAACGACTATAAGTGCGCCAAGGCCCGGGTCTATGTGCAGAAGAAGGAATATGAATTTTTTCTGGACCCCCATCCCCTGGACCACCGCTACTTTCCCGATCTGTTGGACGACGTGAAAGAAGTGGTGCTGGTGGAAGGGGACCAGGAGATCGTGGAGGGTATCCGGGTGCTGTTCACCCCCGGCCACACCGTGGGAGGGCAGTCGGTGATGGTGAACACCAGCCAGGGCCAGGCGGTGATCACCGGGTTCTGTTGCAATGAGCAGAACTTTCCGGCCTCCGGTCCGGTGGTGGCCCCGGGGGTGCATATCAACGCCATCGACGCCTATGAGAGCGCCCGCAAGGTGCAGGAAGTGGCGGATATCCTGCTGCCGCTCCATGATCTTTCTTTAGGCCGCCGTTCGCATATCCCCTAGTGATTGAAGGAGGGAATCTCCATGCCTGCCAATTCGAGGCGGCAGCTTAACGGCAAATTTCTGGTGGTCCTGGCGGTGCTGGGCTTCGCGTTGATCTGCAACTCCGCCGACGCGGAACGCCTTCGCATCATTCCCGTGCCCCCCAACGTGGTTCCCCAATGGACCCCCATGCCTGATTTGCCCCAGGTATCTCATGCCCCCAATCTTCCCACCGATGTTTTTAAGCATCGGGGCCGTTATTACCTTTATTGGGCAGGCGCCTGGTATCGGAGCAAAGAGATTAAAGGCCCCTGGATGCGGGTGCCGCGTCCCCCGGCTATTCTCTCTAAAATTAACGACGAATATTTTAAGACCATGAATCGCCGCGGCCCCCAGGGTCCCGAGACCGCCACCCTGGGACCGTCCCGGGATGACGCATTTATAAGTCCCGAGGGCAAACCCGTAGTGCCGCCGCCTGACAAGCCGCGGGCGCCGGCCCCTCCCGCGCCCCCGGCCGAGGCTTATGCGCCACCGCCGCCGCCAACTCCACCCCAGGAACCGGAACCGCCCCTCCTGCCCTCGGAAGAGAAGCAGCCGAGTTCCCCCTTGAAGCCGTTATTGCCACCGTCACAGGAGAAGGTGGCGCCCCCGGTGAAAGAAGCTCAACCTAAGGAACCCGACACCCCCGGGGAGGAATTGGAAGATCAGGAATCCGCACCCCTGGCAGTCCCCAAAGGTAAGATGCCGAAGGCGATGTGATAGGAAAAGATTGACCACAGAGTCGTAGAGGGCACAGAGAGTCATAGACGAAATTTTTTCGATCTCCGGCGGCGCCAGAAATCGAAAAAATCTCTGGTACCCTCTGTGCTTTTTAGGTCTTTGGGATTGATTATTTCGAAGGCTTGAAGATTAGTTGTCTATCTCGAAATGATTGAATGAAAGGCGGCCATTAGCCACAAATACCGCGACTTCATGGTTTTTCCTCCCCTATTCAGCCTTCTTAAAAATCATATCTGGCGGCGATGGGGATGCGGCGGCCCATGCCGAAGGCCTTGGAGGTGATTTTCAGGCCCGGCGCGGCCTGGCGGCGCTTGTATTCGCTCCGGTCGATGGCCTTAATCACCCACCGCACCATTTCCGGTGCAAACCCCAGACGGATTATATCTCTAAAACTGTACCCTTCCGTCAGGTAATAATTCATGACTTGGTCCAGAACGTCGTAAGGCGGCAGGGTGTCCTGGTCTTTCTGGTCGGGCCGTAATTCCGCGGAGGGCGCCTTGTTGATGATCTCCTCGGGGATCAGGATCTGCTCCCGGTTCAGGTAGCGGGCCAGTTGATAGACCATGGTCTTGGGCACGTCCGCCAGGACGCTTAAGCCCCCGCTCATGTCCCCGTAAAGGGTGCAGTAGCCCACCGCCATTTCGCTTTTATTCCCCGTGGAGAGCACCAGGTACCCGAATTCATTGGACAGAGCCATGAGCAAATTTCCCCGGATGCGGGCCTGGATGTTCTCCAGGGCCACGCCGATCCTGTCCACCGGCAGATGCCCTTCCAAGGAACCAAGGTAAGCGCGGTAGATGGGGGTGATGGGGATCTCTTGGGAGGGAATGCCCAGGTTCTGGACCAACTGGCGGGAGTCCCGAATGCTGCCCTCAGAAGAATAAGGGGAAGGCATGAGCACCCCCAAGACATTGTCCTGCCCCAAGGCCTGTTGGGCCAGGCAGCAGGTGACCGCGGAGTCCACGCCGCCGGAGAGGCCCACCAGCGCTTTAGAAAAACCGCACTTACGCAAATAATCCCGAATGCCCAGAACCAGGGCGGCATGGACGGTGGCGATTTCCTCCTGGGGCTCATAAATACCGGGCTTGGCGGGCAGGACCGGGTCCACGGTGGCCACCGCCTCCTGGAAGGCAGGCAGCACCGCGGCGGGGTTGCCTTGAGAATCCAGGGCCAGGCTGCGGCCGTCGAAGATCAGCTCATCGTTCCCCCCCACCTGATTGACATAGATAAACGGCAGGCCGAATTTCTGGGCGTGATTGTGGAGCAGGCGGAATCTCACTTCTTCCTTGCCCACCTGGAAGGGGGAAGACGAAATATTGATGAGGAGGGTGGCCCCTTTTTCGGCCAGGACCTCTATGGGATCGAAGGCATAAAGGCAACGATTCCACAATTCCGGGTCATACCAGGCGTCTTCGCAAATGGAGATGCCCAGGATTTCCCCCCCGAAAGGGAAGACCTCAACCCGGTCTGCAGGATCGAAATGCCGGGTCTCGTCAAAGACATCATAGGTGGGAAGGAGGGATTTGCTCTGGCGGAATAAAATTTTGCCTCCCTGGATGAGCAGGGCGCAATTGCCTAGCCCTTTGCCGGTATCCAGGCCGGTGGGCATGGGCGCGCCCACCAGCATTCCGGTTTGGGGAAAGCTGCGGGAGACTGCCAGTAATTCCTGGACCGCGGCTTGAGTGCGCTCGATCAAGGCGGGTTGTTCCAGGAGGTCCCGGGGGGGATAACCCACCAGGAAGAGTTCCGAGAAGATGATGAGGTCGCTGGCAACCGCGTACTTTTCCAGGGTGTCGGTGACTTTTTTCAGGTTCCCGGAAACATCTCCGACAATGGGGTTGAGTTGGGCCAAGGTGATTTTCATGGTGTTGGGCCAGGAAAGAAATTAAAAATTATTATGTAATTCAGTTTATTAGAGCACTATAACTCCACCCCCGGGCCGCGTCAACGTGAATCTTCTCCCGTACAAGTAGGTAACTAACATACAAAAATCTTCTCTTTTAATTGACTAAACCTCTTGCCTCCCCCTGCCAGTGATGGAAAAAACCGGTTTTAACCTGGCTGGAGCAATAACAGCATCAGTTTTTTCCGTTGCCCGGGAACCGGCCAAAATCATGGAAAAATAATTAAAATTTTTGAAAAATTGCGATACCATACTAATTAGCAGCAGCCTTTTGGGGAGCAGGTGGATGTCAGGGTTTATACCGGCGAAAGAAGAGTTTTAACAACCAGTTGGGAAAGGTCCAACTTAGGGTGCCGCCTAATCTCAGACAGCCCCGCATAAACCAACGGCCGGGGGCACGGCCCGGGATATGGTGGAGGTGACCAGGGCTTTTGCCCATTAACCGGTTCCGGACTGTCGGGGAATTACCCCGGGAGAGCAAATGTGATGGTTTTTCTTTGATCATTTGGGGAAGCTTCCAAGGGAGAAAAATCTATGAAAACCAAATGGCATGTCTTCCTGGTCTTAATGGTGCTGATAGCGTCGGGATTATTTTTCTGCACCAAGAGCCTGGCCTTTAATCCCAACTCCCCTCGCCTTCCGGTTAAGCTCATCTTCATTCACCATTCCTGCGGCGAAAACTGGCTGGCGGATGACAACGGCGGCCTGGGACTGGCCTTGCGAGACAACAACTACTTTGTCAGCGACACCAACTATGACTGGGGACCGGACTACATCGGCGACCGCACCGATATCGGCCAGTGGTGGGACTGGTTCCGGGGGTCTTCCCGAGATACCTATCTGGCCGCCCTCTATGCCGAGAGCAATCAAAACTGCGCCTATACCCGCCTGGCCACCGACCCCGGGGGCAGCAACCAAATCATCATGTTCAAGTCCTGCTACCCCAACTCCCAACTGGGGGGCAATCCCGGTGATCCTCCCGTAACCGGCGACAACCCCCTGCGCGGTCAGGACGCGTATTCGGAACACATGACGGTGGCCAATGCCAAAGGCATATATAATGACCTCCTGGTTTATTTCGCCACCCGCCAGGACAAGTTGTTTATCGCGGTAACCGCTCCCCCCCTGGTGAGTGGCGCCACCGACGCCGCCCATGCCGCCAATGCCCGGGCTTTTAACAACTGGCTCGTGAACGACTGGCTGACGGGTTATCCCCACAAGAATGTGGCGGTCTTTGATTTCTATAATGTGCTCACCAGCAACAACGGTGATCCCTACAGCAACGACTTGGGAGCCGAGACGGGCAACCATCATCGCTGGCGCAACAATGTCATCCAGCATCAGCAAACGGTGAACAACAACTTCTCCGCCTACGGCTCCGGGGACAGCCACCCCACTTCCGCTGGGAACCAGAAGGCCACCGGTGAGTTTGTGCAGCTATTGAATATCTATTATCACCGCTGGCGGAGAGGTTCTCTAAGCGGCCTCTCCTTGTTATTGCTGGATTAATCAGGATTAAGGGTTGTTAACTCCAGGGTAAGATCTGGGGGTATTGGCTCTGGCCGTCTGTTTGGTGATGATTTCCGGTATATTCTTAATCCTTCTTTGGTGATTCGAGAATCGCGTTCCGGTTATCCAGGATCACCTTCCCTTCCCCTGCGGGCTTGGCTTTCCCTGGGGGATTATGGTATCTTTACTCCCATCTAACCTGAATCCGGGGCGCAGATGAAACTCGTTACTGCCGCAGAGATGCGGGAACTGGACCGCAAGGCCATCAATGAGGTGGGCATCCCCTCGGTGGTGCTCATGGAGAACGCCGGGCGCACCACCTACCAGATTCTCCGCCGGGAATTCCCGGATTTGACCGGGCCGGTGGCGGTGGTGGCCGGACGGGGCAACAACGGCGGGGACGGCTTCGTGGTGGCTCGTTACCTGGCCCAGGCCGGAGTGCCGGTGGCCATTTTCCTGGTGGCCTCCAGGGACCAGGTCAGGGGCGACGCCTTAATCAATCTGGAGATCGCCGCCCGCTTGGGCATCGAGATCGTAGAGGTTAAGGAAGAAAAAGACCTGAACTCCCTGGCCCATCGCCTGGCCCGCTCTGATCTCATCGTCGACGCCCTGTTGGGCACCGGCCTGAACAGCGAGGTCCGGGGCCTGTACCGCCTGGTAATCGACGAAATCAACCACCTGCGCCCGCCGGTCCTGGCCGTGGACATTCCTTCCGGGTTATGTGCGGATAGCGGCCAGCCTTTGGGGGCGGCGGTGGAGGTCCAGGTCACCGTTACCTACGGTTGGCCCAAGATCGGGCAGATTCTCCCGCCGGGCCGGGATTATGTGGGCCGCCTCTGGCAGGTGGACATCAGCATCCCCCCGGAGCTAACCCGGGAGGTCCCCGGGGAACTGACGGAGGCCGGGGAGATGCGGGCCTTGCTGCCACCCCGGCCCTGGGGCGGCCACAAGGGCACTTTTGGCCACCTGTTGGTGCTGGCGGGCTCCGAAGGCAAGACCGGGGCCGCCACCCTGGCGGCAGAAGGGGCTTTACGGGCCGGCGCGGGCCTGGTGACTTTAGGCATACCCGCCAGCCTCAACGAGATCCTGGAAGCCAAGCTCACCGAAGCCATGACCCTGCCCCTGCCGGAGGTCCAGGGAGTCCGGGCCTTGGGGATGCAGGCTTTGAAGCCTCTAGAAAAATTTCTGGAGCAAAAGACTGCCGCAGCTTTAGGGCCGGGGCTGGGAACCCACCCGGAGACCGCAGAACTGGTGCGCCATCTGGCCCGGCATCTGCCTCTGCCCCTGGTCATCGACGCGGACGGGATCAACGCTCTGGCCGGGGAGCCGGAAAAATTGCAGGAAGCAGCCGGACCCCGCATCCTCACTCCCCATCCCGGGGAGATGGCCCGGTTTCTGGAAATCACCACCCAGGAAGTGCAGGCGGATCGCTTACTCACCGCCAGGGAGGCCGCGTCCCGCACCAAGGCCGTGGTGGTCTTAAAGGGCGCTCAGACTTTAGTGGCCGACCCCGAAGGACGGGTCAGCCTCAATGCCACGGGCAATCCGGGTTTGGCCAGCGGCGGCACCGGCGACGTGCTCACCGGCCTCATCGGCGGGTTTCTCGCCCAGGGTATGCCCCCCTGGGACGCGGCCCGGTTGGGGGTCTATCTCCACGGCCTGGCCGCGGACTTTTTTGCCGCCCAATACGGCCACCGGGGTCTCATCGCCGGGGACCTGCTGGCGGTCTTTCCGGAAGTGATGCAAGAATTTATCCAGGAACTCATTCCCGCAACAGAGGAAGATATATGCTTACGGCGCGTGATATCATGACTACCGAGGTGATCACCACCACCCCGGCAACCCCGGTGTCCCAGGTGGCGGCTTTACTTGACCAACACCGCATCAGCGGCGTGCCCGTGGTGGACCAGGAAGACCGGGTGGTGGGGGTGATTACCCAAAGCGATCTGGTGGCCCGGGCCCAGGACCTGGAATTGCCGCCCACCATCAGCCTCTTCGATCTGCGCCTGGTTCTGGAGACCCCCAGCCACTTTAAAAAACGGTTGGAAAAGATGCTGGGGACCACCGTGGGAGAGGTCATGAGCCCCGAGCCCCAGGTGGTTCTCCCGGAGACGCCGTTAAACCAAATCGCCGACCTGATGGCTAAAAAAAAGGTACACACCATTCCCGTGCTGGATGGGGACAAACTAATCGGAGTGATCGGCAAGATCGACCTGATTCACGCCCAGGCCCGGGAAGCCGGGGCTTGAGGCGATTTTTTTATAGTTTTAATAAGTTCCGGTTAATAAGCAAGACTTGGCCAAGCGTGGCCTTTTCCCCCCTTTTTTAAAGGGGGGCAGGGGGGATTGTATAACGTGCTAAAAATCCCCCTAAATCCCCCTTTATAAAGGGGGACTTAAAAGCCGGTTTATCTGGACGCTTTCCCAGATAGTTATTTTATACGGTTGATGAATTGCCATATGTTTAAGTGGACCTCCCGCAGTCCCGAGGCCACCCGAGCCCTGGCCGCGGCCTTAGGCGAGATGGTGGCTCCCGGGGATGTGCTGGCCCTCAAAGGGGAACTGGGCAGTGGCAAAACGGAGTTCGTCCACGGCCTGGCCCAGGGTCTGGAAGTGCCTGAGACCGCGGGGGTGGCCAGCCCCAGCTTTACCCTGGTCCATGAATATCCGGGGCGTCTGGCCCTGGTGCACATAGACCTCTACCGCCTGGAGAACCTGCCTCAAGAGATGCTTCCGGACCTGGAGGAATATCTCTCCGGGGATCGGGTGGTGGCGGTGGAGTGGGCCGAAAGACTGGGGGCTTTGCTCCCCGTCGACTACCTGGAGGTGGAGATCGCCATCACCGGGGAAAACACCCGGGAATTTACCATTAGGGGCTATGGGCAAAGGGGTGAAGATTTGGCGAAACGGCTGCTCCAGGCAGTTGAAGACAATAATTTATAAGGAGTGGCGGAAAAGCTGTCAGCGGTCAGCTTTCAGCTTTTAAGAAAAAACCAGGCAAGTCTGGTTCAATTGAAGTTAATGCAGGGTCATGTCCGCCTTTTATTTTTTAGCTAATAGCTGACAGCTATCTAAGGCTGACAATCTATCTCCAATACACCTTCCTGAAATCACAACAACTTGAAATATGAGGAATAAACATGTCCAAACCCCGGTCCCGCAAACGCGACTTTCTGGAAAAGCCGCCGGAGTTGCTCTCCATGCAGCTTCGCTTGCTACAATATCTCAAAGATTACTGGAAATGGGCGGTAGCCGGACTGGTGCTGGTTTTCATCGGCCTGGCGGCCTGGGGGTTTACGGCCCAGTTTAAGGCCCGCCGCCAGGAGCAGGCCGGCGCAGCCTTAGCCCGGATCGCGCCCCTGCTGAGCCAACCAGAGGCCGCCACCGAAGTCCTGAAGGGTTTGGACCAGATCCTCAAGGACTTTCCCGGCACGCCCACGGCCCGGGAAGCCTCTTTGTTACGGGCCCATCTCCTGTACCAGACGGGGAAATACGCGGCTGCGGCCCAGGCTTACGAAGCGCTGGCCCAAGGCCCGGCGTCCACCTGGAGCACCCTGGTTGCCGAGAGCTTGAGTTACTGTTACGAGGCCCAGGGAGATTTCCGCAAGGCCGCCAAGGTCTTGGAGCCCCTGGTGGATAAGGCCGCCGGTCCCCTGGAAAGCGAGATCAACCGGCGTCTGGCCATGCTCTTGGAGAAAGCCGGGGAACCCCAGGAAGCGGCCAAGTACTGGCGCAAACTTTTGGACAAACCCCCGGCCCCTTCTTTAGTACCTTATCTTAAAGAAAAATTAGCCGCTGCAGCAGTCTCCCAGAAACAAAAAGCCGAGGAGAAGGCG
The DNA here is from genome assembly GCA_049322315.1 of Thermodesulfobacteriota bacterium. Classification (GTDB taxonomy): domain Bacteria; phylum Desulfobacterota; class Desulfobaccia; order Desulfobaccales; family 0-14-0-80-60-11; genus SURF-52. The sequence goes on from JBMORF010000076.1 coordinate 152,010, forward strand.
AAAAAATAACCACAGAGACACAGCAGGAACAGAGATACGCAGAGAAAACAAGATTGCAAATTGGCTTTGGCCAAAGCCAATTTGCTATTTTCTTTTATCTCTGTGAAACTCTGTGCCCTTTGCGCCTCTGTGGTGAATCTTTTCGTCCCGGCTGACTATTTTTTCTCTTCGGCCTGTTTGGCCACCAGCTTCCGAAATTCCTCATCTACCTTATAGCCCAGACTTTTGGCCTTGTTCAGGTCCGCCAGGCATTTGTCGAATTTCCCCAGGTCAGAATAAACCATGGCCCGGTTGCGGTAAGGGCGGGCGAATTTGGGGTCCAACTTCATGGCCTGGTTAAAATCCTGGATGGCCTGATCATTCATATTCTTACAGCGGTAGACCATACCCCGGTAATCGTAGAGCTTGGCGTCGTTCGGCTTCAGCTTCAAAGCCGCATTAAAGTCGCTCAGGGCTTGATCAAATTTACCTGCTTCCATACTGGCAATGCCCTTTTGCGCTAAGCTATTCACATCTTGGGCCGCCGCGATGGCGGGTAAAAAAACGATCAGCAACAAGGAAATCCAAGCCATGGAGAAACGTCTCATAGGTTCATTCTCCTGAAATTTTGGGTTTCTGGCGCCGGAGTGCCCTGCCGCTAGACAGCGCCCTGAATTCGGATAAGTATCCGGCTCCGTCTTGGTAACCATATCATAAGGCCGCAGGATTGAAAATCAACGCACCGGTATCTAATTTTCTCTCGGGCGGCAACCTTTTCAGACAATTAGATTTTCCCTGGAAGTAAATGTTAGGTTAGCCGTGCCGGTATACCTGGAGCAAAAAAAAGGCCCCCGAAGGGGCCAGGAGCTCCTGAGGGGCGGCATTAGGCTTTTATCTGGGGCCCTTCCCTGACAGGGGTTCAGAAGACATATATTGCTTTACCATATTAATGTTCAATTTGATCAGGGGTTCCAGTTCCTGGTTGCCGGCTCCGCCGGCGGCGGGCTTGAAGGCGACGCAGATGCCGCGTACCTGGCACACACGATTGACCTGTACCATATAGCCTTTAGCCCGGGTCAAGGCCTGATTAAGATAAGTGTCGGCTTTGTCGAATTTATTCTGTTTGACCATGATAGCCGCCATATTATTCAGGGCCAGAGGATTGCCGGGGTCTTTAGCCAGGACCGTGTCCAGAAGTTTCTGGGCCTGGGGGAATTTCCCCTTGTTCATTAATTCGAAGCTCTCCATCAGCATTGTGCCCACGTCCATTTCTTTCTTGGCCTTCTTGGCTTTGGCCGCAAAAGCCATGCCGCTGGCGCAGATGAGAAGAGCTAAAACAATGGCGGTAATCTTCACCGAAGTCCTAATCATATATCCCTCCCTCAAGTTGATGGTACCATTTCTGCGTTGCCGCCCTGAGCTACTAACATAGGAATTATTAGGCTGATTGTCAATCTATTTGCGCCGGGAACAGTCTTTGTTATTAAGTTTTTAGGGTTGAAGAATCTTTCCATAAAGCTGCTGGACCTCAGCCAGCTTGCCCTTTTCCAGGCGGTCGTAACTGTGGATCATCATGGCCGTGACTTTCCGGCTATCCTGGGACTGGGCCCGGGCGATTGCCGGAATCAGGAGAGCACAGATAAGCGCGGCTGTAAACCATACTTTTGGCAAATTTGCCATCTCCATGTTCTCTATTCCTTTAAGCGGGGGTCGATGGCCTCCCGGATGCCTTCACCCAGGAGATTGTAGCTCATTACCGTCACCAGGATGGCCAGGCCGGGAAAGACGGAGAGCCACCAGGCAATTTCGATGTTGTCTTTCCCCATGGTGAGGATGTTGCCCCAACTGGGGGTGGGAGGCTGCACTCCCAGCCCCAGAAAGCTCAGGGCGCTTTCCGTGAGGATGGCTCCGGCCACCCCCAGGGTGGCGGAGACCATCACCGGCGCCAGGGCGTTGGGCAACATGTGGCGCCAGATGAGGCGCGTGTCCCCCGCGCCCAGGGCCCGGGCCGCCACCACGAATTCCCGCTCCCTTAAAGAGAGAAACTCGGCGCGCACCAGCCGGGCCACTCCCATCCAACTGGTGAGGCCGATGACCACCATGATGTTCCAGATACTGGGCTCCAACATGGCGATAACCGCCAGAATCAGGAAAAAAGCGGGAAAACAGAGCATCAGGTCCACCAACCGCATGAGGACCTGATCCACTAAGCCGCCGTAATAACCGGCCAGGGCTCCCACCAGCAGGCCGATGATGGTGGCCAGGCCCACGGCCACGAAACCCACCTTCAAAGATACCTGGGAACCGTAAATGATGCGGCTCAAAACATCCCGGCCCAGGGTGTCGGTGCCCAGCCAATGCTGGCTGCTGGGAGGCATGAGCATCTGCTTCAGTTCGATGAAATTAGGGTCATAGGGCGCCAGCCAGGGAGCAGCCAGAGAAACCACGAACATCCCGGCCACCAGGACCAGGCCGCTCATGGCCAGGCGATTGCGCTTAAAACGCGCCCAAAATTCCCGCTTTTTCATAGTCCCTTATCTTGGCGCCTGCGCGTCTTGGCGTGAAAAAACCTCACGCAAAGGCGCAAAGAACGCAAAGCAGTAAGCTTTATTTCATCCCGTCCGGATCCGCGGATCCACCAGAGCATAACTCACGTCCGCCAAAAGATTCCCCATCAGGGTGAGGAGCGCGCCGATGACCAGTTCGGCCATCACCAGGGGGTAGTCCCGAGCCATGACCGCGCCATAGAATAATTGGCCCATGCCGGGAATGGCGAAGATGGTCTCAAAGATGACGCTACCGCCGATCAGTCCGGGGACGCTCAACCCCAGCAGCGTGATTACCGGCAGGAGGGCGTTGCGCAAGGCGTGCTTGAAAACCACGGCGCCCTCCGGCAAACCTTTGGCCCGGGCAGTGGTGATATAGTCCTGGCGGATGACCTCCAGCATACTGCCCCGCATATACCGGGACATGCCGGCCAAACCCCCGAAGGCCGCCACCAGCACCGGCAGGGTCACGTGGGCCGTCAAGTCCTGGACTTTGCCCCAGAAAGTGAACTGGGAAAACTGCAGGGACGTGAGGCCGGAGATGGGCAGCCAGTCCAGGTGAACCCCAAAAAACATGATGAGCAGCAGGGCCAGCCAGAAAGTGGGCATGGCGAAACCGAAGAAGACCAGGAGGGTGGTGGCCTTGTCAAACCAGGAGTTGGCCCAATAAGCGGCCAGTACCCCTATGGGCACGGCCATCAGCAAGATGAGGATCATACTCATAAGATTGAGGCCCAAGGTGATGCCGATGCGTTCCTTGATCTTGTCCCACACCGGGCGGCGGTCCGACGAGAAAGAGCGGCCGAAATCCAGGGAGGCCAGGCGCTTGAGCCAATCCCAGTATTGCGTCAGCAAGGGTTTGTCCAAGCCGTAGAGTTCCATGAGGCGCTTCTGGGCCTCCAGGGAGGCCTTGGGGTTCATGGTGGTTTGCAGCTCCACGGGGGTGCCCGGGGCCAGGTGAATCACGGTAAAGGAAATCAGGGTGATCCCCAGGAGCATGGGGAACATGAAGAGGATTCTTTTCAGGAGATAAAGCCACATGGGAATATCAACCAGGCCGCTTACTTACTCCGCCCCGAAGTGCGTTTGAGGGTCTGGAGCAACTCCGGGTCCACCTTGAGCCCGAGACTCTGGGCCTGGTGCAGGTCCGACCAGGCCTGGTCGTAGTTCCGGTTAAACATATGGATCAGCACCCGATTCTGGTAGGCCTGGGCGTATTTGGGGTTTAGGGCCAGGGCCTGGTTGTAGTCCGCCAAAGCTGGATCGAATTTGCCCTGACTGGCGTAAGTCAAGCCGCGAAAATTATAAGCTTCCGCATACCGGGGATCTATCTTGATCGCCTGACTGAAGTCAGCGCTGGCCCGGCCATAGTCTCTTTTAAGGTAAAAGGAAAGACCCCGGTTCTTGTAAGCCATGGCATAGCCGGGTTGGAGTTGAATGGCCCGGGAGTAATCGGCAATGGCCTGATCCAGTTGCTTCTTCTTGCTATATGCATAGCCGCGGTTGTGGTAAGCCCTGGCCAGTTTGGGGTCCAACTTAACGGCTTCGGTGAAGGCGTTGATGGCCTGATCAAATTGTCCCTGCAGGAGAAAATGGTTGCCTCGCTGTTGCCAGGCGGCGGCGTCCGCGGCTGCCCCCGGGGTGGCCCCCAACATCGCCAGACAGCAGAATATAAGGAATAAGCGTTTCATTGGAGTTCCCCAATTACTGCCTGGGATTGCCTCCCTTCTGGATGGCGCGGCGCAACCCCTGGATGGCCTGCACATAATCCTTTTCCCCGAAGATGGCGGTGCCCGCCACATAGACGTCACAACCGGCCTGGGCCGCGGCCCCGATGGTCTCGGGGTTGATACCCCCGTCCACCTCGATCTTCACCTCCAGCCCCCGGGAATCGATCATCTCCCGGAGACGGCGGATCTTGGGAAGCACCGCGGGGATGAAACTCTGGCCCCCGAACCCCGGGTTGACGCTCATCACCAGGATCATATCCAGGTAATCCAGGACGTATTCCACCTCATCCGGGGGGGTGGCGGGATTGAGGGACGCGGCGGCCTGGCATCCGGCCAGGCGGATCTGCTGCAAAGTGCGGTGCAAGTGGATGCAGGCCTCCACCTGGACGCAGATAAGGTTGGCCCCGGCGGACGCGAAGTCCTCGATATAGCGCTCCGGCTGGGCAATCATCAGATGCACGTCGAACGGCAGGGACGTATGCGGCCGCAAGGATTTGATCACCGGGGGGCCGATGGTGATATTGGGGACAAACTGCCCATCCATCACGTCCACATGGATCCAGTCCGCGCCGGCTGCGGTGACCTGCTTGATTTCCTCCCCCATGCGAGCAAAATCCGCGGACAGAATCGAGGGCGCAATCAGGGCCATACTGACCTCTCCTTTTACTGAATTCTCCCCCATAAATTAGCGTATTTATCCGGGGGATGCAACCGCTCTGATCAGTTCAAGGTTCAAGGCTCAAGGCTCAAAGTCTTCCAGTACCCACCGCCATCTTGACACCATTACCCTGCTTCCTTTATCCTGAGGACTATTATTGAACGGGGATTCTCTCAATCTTGAACCTGAGACCTCTGCGAAAGTTCTTTTCTGTCATTCTGAACGGAGCGTAGTGGAGTGAAGAATCTCGTCTTTGGCGGCACATCTTTCCAAGCATGCCGATGATTACAACCAGTTTGGGAATTCCGGGCGCAAAAATACGAGATCCTTCGCTCCGCTCAGGATGAAAAAAAGGCGCTTTCCCAGAGGTCACAACTCTAAACTTTGAACTGGAGATGGTATGCGGGCAGTGGTACAGCGGGTGAAAGAGGCCTGGGTGTTGATCGAGGGGGAGGAAGTGGCCCGCATCGGCCCCGGGCTGTTAATTCTGGCCGGAGTGGCCGCGGACGACGGCCCGGAGGACGTGGCTTTTATGGCTAAAAAGCTGGCCCACTTGCGCATCTTCGCCGGGGACGGCAAGCTGCTGCACCTCTCCTTGCTGGATCTCCAGGCCGAGGCCCTGGTGGTCTCCCAATTCACCATCTTGGGGGACTGCCGCAAAGGTCGGCGGCCTTCCTTTGATCAGGCGGCGCCGCCGGAGACGGCGGAGAAGCTCTACGAAGACCTGGCCGCGGCCCTGGCGGCTTACGGCCTGAAAGTAGCCACCGGCCGTTTCCGGCAGATGATGGAAGTGGGCCTGGTCAACGACGGCCCGGTAACCCTGCTCCTGGACAGCAAGAAGGTGTTTTAGAGTAAGTGAGCAGTAAGCAGTAAGCAGTAAGCGGTAAGCGGTAAGCGGTAAGCGGTGGGCAGTGGGCAGTGGGCAGAATAGAAATCTGTCATTATCTATTCCGAAATGTTCAAGGTTCAAGGTTCAAAGTTGATGGATTCGTAAAAAGTCAAAAAATGGCGATTTTTGGCTAATCGCTCTTAATAAAATCAGCCACTTAAAATGGCGGTTTTGGATATTTTCAACTTTTTACAGTGCCATCAAAGTCCAAAATTGATGTTCTGGTGGGGCGGCCGCTCTGGCCGCCGCCGACCATGGCGGGCACGGAGGCCCGCACCACCAGCCTTTTCATAATTTGTGGGTGGGCCAAGCGTTGTGTCCCGGAAATGTCTTGCATAAATAACGCAGTCTTTTCTCCGCTCCCTTGCGGGGGAGGGTTGAGTTGTGGAGGTGGGGTCTTTTGGCTGATTACAGCCACTTGGCCAATGTCGCCCCCTCCCGCCAATCCCCTCCCCCGTGGAGAGGGGCAGTTTTGGGAGTCGATATTTGTTAGTGTTTTTAGGGACGAAATACCAGGGCCAGGAATGATTGTCCTGAAATGGACCCTCTGCGGTGGCACAGGCTTTCCAGCCTGTGCGAATTACCGCGGCGGGCGAGACGCTTACCCCCTGCCCTACCCTCTTCTCCCTGTAGTCATCTTTTTGCCCCAGTTTTATCCTGGACTTCCACCGTTCGAGTCGCCCTGTTCGCAAGATTTGGTCTTGACAAAACCTGGAGGCCGGGATAGAAAAATCGCTTGGGGGCGAGGTAGCTCAGCCGGTAGAGCAGCGGACTGAAAATCCGCGTGTCCCCAGTTCGATTCTGGGCCTCGCCACCAATTATTTTCAAGGGTTACCAGGGGTTGACAATCAGCAGGTTGTCAACCTCTTTCTTTTTTGGGGCTTTGGTGTCCCTTTGGTGTCCAGTACCGCCCACCATCCAGAACCAGACCTTGGTAGATCGGGTGAGGAACACCATTCAGGGAGCTGCTTCTCACCCGCCGGAGCCTGGCTCCTAAAGGGCTGATCATTTCAAGAGCCTCTGTTCTCCCCCAAATTAGACGATAATTTTGCTTGACTAATGTACCCACATTTATTTAATGTACCCACATTAGACTCACATTTATCCCACTTTGTGGGTACATATAGGCTAATTAGCCGGGTCAGAAGGCCTAAATTATGGCTAATAAAACTGCAAGCGTAAAGATCCGCCTCGATCCTGGCGAAAAAAGCTCCTTTCAGAAGGCGGCCAATTTCGCCGGGCTGACCTTTTCCGCATGGGTCAGGGAACGCTTACGCCGGGTGGCGCGGCTGGAATTGGAGGAGGCTGGGGAAAAGGTCTCTTTTTCCAGCCCCCCTCCAGAGATCGCTTTAATTAAGAACAGCGAAACGGAAATCCTGCAAAAGGCAGTGGAGAAAACCTATGACTGCACTGCTAAATTTGTGGAGTCGCTTCCTGTCCAAGAGACCTGCGATGGAAAAACTCTTGGGGAGAAGACTGTTTTTGTTTTTGCGCTGGCAGGCCATTCCTTAGCGCAAAAATGCTATGCCTGGTCATCTTCACCAGGGGAAAGCGCCCAAACATGTCATTATACCGCGCTGCATCTTCCCCCCATAGATTCTCCTGAAACGGCGGTAAGAGCCGCCATGCTCCTGGGGCAGAAAATGAAATACGGTCTAACAGGTTAAAAGTTGCTACGGTTAAATAAGGAACTCAACGCAGACTTTCTAAGACCATCTTCAGGTCCGGGGGGGGAGGAGTTCCTGGTTTTCTTCGGTGAAGTACCACTCTAAGACCCGTTTGAGGAAGTTTTGGGTTTCCTTGATTTCCGGCACCTGGTAGCCGGAATCCACCACCCTCTGGGGTCCGGCGTTATAACCCGCCAGGGCCAGGGGCAGAGAACCCCCGAAGGAATCGATGAGAAGCCTTAAGTAGCGGCAGCCCCCGTGGATATTTTGCCAGGGGTTAAAGGGCTCTTCCACCCCTAAAAGGTTGGCGGTTCCGGGCATGAGCTGCATCAGGCCCATGGCCCCCTTGGGGGAGACCGCGGCGTTGACGAAATTCGACTCCACCTTGATCACCGCTTTGATCAGGCTGGGAGGCAAGCGGTAAGCCCGGGCGGCTTCCTGGATGATGGGGTCCAACTGGGCGCTGGCCTGCATCCAGGATTGTCCTCTGCCGCTCCCGGTATTCCCAGGGAGATTGGTGATGACCAAGCGTCCCCTCCTGTCCCGAACCGTGGCGATCCCGCCGGTGTTGCCAGGGGTGGCCAGTACGGCGTGGCGAGGGAAAACCGGATCAATGGCGGCGGGAATCCTGGTGACCTCCTGGGTCGCGGCCAACAGCACCTGCTGTGGGCTTGCGGCCGGTCGCGGCAAGGGAGGGGCTTCCAGAAGCCAGCGGTCGTCCACGGTTTCGATGCGCCAAATCCCCAAACGATCCCGGTAACGGCGGACTCCTCCCTGGAGCGGCATTTCTGCCTGGGTGGAAGCGGCCGCGGTCAAGACCTGCAGAGGTTTATCCTGCTTCAGGGGGTCGGGGTGGGGTGGCCCGACGAATGGGGGAGATGCCGCTTTTTCCAGCAAAGAAGGCCCCGGAGCCGGCGAAGCGGCGTCTTCCGGAGGCTTGGCCAAGGCCAAGGCCATGGGTGGCTTGGGTGGCTTGGCGGCGGCGGTCCCCACGTTTTCAATATGAATCACCCCGTGTTGATCCCGGTAGCGGCGGATGGACCCCGTGGTCTCCAGAGCAGCGATCCCTGCGGCTGGGGGTGCTGACGGTGTTAGCGGAACCGAAGGCTGGTCCGGGCTCCAGGAGACGGGCCGTGAGGTGGGAGAACCGGGGAACGCCGCGTTCAGGTCGGGGGGCGCGAGAGGAATATTGCCGCCGGAACCAGTGGGCCTCACCGTTTGCAGCAGCGGAGGCGCAGCCTGGGGAGGCTTGGGCGTGACATTGGTGATGACCAGGACCCCCTGGGGATTCCGGAAACGGCGGATGTCTCCTTCAGTAACCGGCCAGGGTATTTGCGGGGGTTCACCCTGAGGCTTAGGAGACGGCAGCGCCCCGGCGCCGTCCGGGTCATAGGCCACCCGGCGCAGCGGCAGGGAACCGGGGTTTGCTCCGGGTGGCGGGGAGACAACTGGAGTAACATCTTCCGGGTTGAGGGCCGTTTCCACCGGTTTACCAGGGGATGGCAAGGCAGGTGCGGCCGCCGGCGGCCTGGCAACTTCTTGGGGAGTTTCCGGGGCACCCGGCGCAGCCGCAGTTAATGGTGACTGGATCTGTCCCGGCTGGGCCGGCCCGATATTGCTGATACGGATTACTCCCTTGCTGTCCGTATAGCGCTTGATACCCGCCGCCGCAGGCCCGGCCAGAATAAACCCTGCCAGGATGGCAGCGAGAAAAAGGATCCCCCAGGTCATAAGTGCCTAATATAATAACTAATAGTTAATAAGGCACTGCACTTCCACCCTTGCTTGCATAACTTTAAGTAATAGTTTAACAAAAGTCAAGATGCATCTAAGTTATCTGCGGCTTAACAGGGGGCTGCTCCATTTTTCCATTAGAATTCGGTGCCACGGCGAATATGATGTGGAGGTTTAACCGTGTTTGTTATAAGGAAGTATTAATGGCGAGTCAGGAAGTAGCAACCCTGGCTGTAAGAATCCTTCCCTGAGAGAGGCAGGAATATGGATTTAGGCATTTTGGAAAAGATGGACGCCGCGGAATTGCGGCAATACCTCCGCTTTTTGTTGCATCATTACCGGGTAATGGACTCCTTCTGGTACATTTACCTCAGCGAACTCTTCGATGAAGCCACCGCCGACCGGGTGAACGAAAAGGTCTGGGGAAAGATTCCGGCCCTGGCCGTCAAAGATCTGGTGAAACGTTTCCCTTTAAAGGAAGGGGGCTTGCGGGGTTTTGTCCAGGCCCTGCGCTTCTGGCCCTGGCATATTCTGGTGGGCTATCAGATTGAGGAGCGGGCAGAGGAAGTGATTATCACCGTACCCTCCTGCCCTACCCAGGAGGCCCGCTTAAAACGCGGCTTTGCCGAATATCACTGTAAAGAGATGCACCGGGGAGAATTTGCCAGCTTTGCCCAGGCCGTGGACCCCCGTATTCGCACGGAGTGCGTCTTTGCCCCTCCTGATCCCCATCCCCCGGAAACCATCTGTAAATGGCGTTTTTATCTGGCAAGTGATTAGGCGGGCTTAAGAGCCGGGGGCGTCGGCTCCAGGATTTCCGCCGCGCTCCTTTAGAAAAAGAGAGGACCGTCAGAGAGGCGGCCCATAATGAGTGAAGACGGGTGCACTTTGAGGAACGTGCAGATTACCACCAAATCGGTACTGGCCCGAAAGAAACAAAAGAAACAAGAGATCAAGGGACGCTAAATTCGTGCCGCATCTATTGTCAACATGGTCTGCACCTCCCGGCGTCCCGGCGTTATCATCACCAAACTTAACAGTCCGATTACGCGCCCAACTTGCTGGCAGCTAAGCGCCTTTTGAAGCAACCCTGGCCTCCACGTCTAAAATTCTTTAAAAGACTGGTCTTCCAAGGGGATGACCTCTTTCGGGCTTAATAGACGGCCTGATTTCCCCGTGGCCGTCAATTTCTCCATGGAGTTGGGGATACGAGTCTCCGGCTGGCCTGGCGTGGCCCGGAACCTTAAAGGAGCATCCGGCACCCTTTCCGCTTGCCTGCTTCCTCCCCGGGCGCTCTGGCCATTGGCGCCGCCCCCCATCAGCACCACCAGATCCCCCACAATGATCTTCATCTGCTCCGATTGGGCGGATAGTTGCTGGGAGGCGCTCGCCGACTCTTCGGCATTAGCGGCGTTGCTCTGGACCACCTTATCCATTTCCACCATGGTCCGGTTGATCTGCTCCACCCCTTGAGCCTGCTCTTGGGAGGCGGCGGCAATTTCCGCAACCAGCTCCTTGACTTTAGAGGTGCTCCCGGCCACTTCGGTGAAGTCTTCGGCAGTACGATAAACCAGGTTAGAGCCCTCCCTTACTTTGGCCACCGTATTTTCTATCAGGTCCGCGGTTTTTTGCGCGGCGTCCGCGGCCCGCATAGCCAGGCTACGCACTTCATCCGCCACCACTGCGAACCCGGCTCCGGCTTCCCCGGCCCTGGCCGCTTCCACCGCGGCATTGAGGGCCAACAGGTTGGTCTGGAAGGCGATCTCGTCGATAGTTTTAATAATCTTGGCCGTTTCATCGCTGGCCCTGGTGATTTCCTTCATGGAATATGTCAGGTCAGTCATGGAGGTATTAGCGCGCTCCACCACCCGGCCGCTTTCGGTGACCAGGACGTTGGCCTGGTTGGCGTTATCGGCGTTCTGACGGGTCATGGAGCCCATTTCCTCCAGGGAGGCGGTGGTCTCTTCCAGGGAGGCCGCCTGCTCCGTGGCCCCTTGGGCCAGCGCCTGGCTGGCGCCGGATACCTGAACCGCGCCCGCGGTCACTTGTTCGGAGCTTTCATTAATACCGGTAATCAACCGCTTAAGTTGTTTGACAATGACATTTTCCACCAAAAACCAGCCCAACATGGATGCCAGGACAATAATAGCTACTCCCAGGACAATCAAAATGGTGATTCTTTGGGAAACAATACGGCTGCTGGTAGATTCATTGGCAGCGAGATTAGTCTCGGTCATTTTCACTACCGGGTCCATGGCCAGCCGGTGTTTTTCGTATCTGGGCCGCAACTCAGTTTTAATGATTTGACGCGCCTTATCTTTGTCACCCTTCTCAATGGCAGGAATATATTCCCGATCCCGGATATTAAAGAACTCTTTGGCCGGTTCTGCAGAATTCACCGTCAAATCCTTTTTTAATTTACCGGGAGGCAAGTTCTTAACCCAATAAGCATGACGCTTTTCATATTCTTGACGTTGAATCTTGGCGCGTTGAATAAGCTCCTGCAATTTTGCAGGATCATTTTCCTCCAACATTTGATAGGCGAATAAATAAGTCTCCATGATGTATTGCGGCGGCGGCAAAATGTCGGCTAACAGGTCTTTATTTTGAGAGATTACCTGATAATAAGGGCCGTTTACTTGCGTTGTTTTTATAGTATTCCAGGATACAGCCCCAAACAAACCTAACCCCAAAACAAAAACTACGACCAGTGAGTAAAGTTTAAATCGAATGCTCAAGGGATAGTCCTCCTTTTACATGAATTAGGTAATTTTGCACTTACCATATTAACATTCGGCATTAGATGGTCATACTTTATGAAGATATTATTAATTTATTGTAAAAAATTAGTTAATCAATAAACGCAATTCATATCTACATGAGACTTCTGCGAAGGCACTCTCATCTTTCATTATTAGAGGGCTAATTGACCGAGGAGCCTAATCGTTACGATAAAATAAGAGGTTTTTCGCTTTGTTCGGGTCGGCAAAAGCTAGTTGCGTAGAGGTCCCTGCTTTTAATACCTTCTACCACCTATTGGCAATTTGACCAAAAAAAGACGGCCCGGAGGCCGCCTGCTGACACTCATATTTATAAACCTGTCGTTCTGAAAGGGTTATTCCGAGTTAAGGGTAAGTCTCAAGAAAGGTATAATGCCTGAATTAAGCGCGGTGTCTAGAGTAAACAATCCTGTGGTTAACTATTAGGTTAAAATCGTTGGCACCTTCCAGCGCCATCAGGGGCTGGATGCCTCTCCCTGAGGCCGGGATGCCGCTAATTACCGGTAACCGCGTCCCCCGCCGCCCCCCCGGCCGCCTCGCTGCTGAGGCCGGGCTTCATTGACCGTCAGGGTGCGGCCGTCAAAATCCTTGCCATTTAACATGGAAATGGCCTTCTGACCTTCCAGTTTGGTTTCCATCTCTAAAAAACCGAAGCCCCGGGGCAGGCCCGTCTGCCGGTCGATGATGACCTTGGCGGATGACACGTGGCCGGCTTCGGCAAAAATGCTCTGCAATAGTTCTGCCGTTACTTGCTGGTGGAGATTTCCACAGTTAATCTAACCACCTTCTCTACTCTTGAGACAGTTTAACCAGGTTTTGCTTCACTTTCGGTCTGCGCTTCTGTATCAGCGGGGTGGGTCTCTTCCTCTGCAGAGACTGGGGAGATTTTGCCCTGGCGGCGTCTCATCTTCTCTTCATTCTTCTGCTTACGGGCCATCTCTTTGGCCCTTTTTTCCCAACCATAACGATTTCGTGCCAATTTCAACCTCCATGGGCTAAAAAAACTGGAACTCCGGGGTCCTGGGACCACCGGAGTTCTGCATGCCAGACTAGTGGCTTAGAGTTTCACTACGTTTTGCGCCTGTGCGCCTTTGGGCCCCTGCACCACCTCAAACTGCACTTCCTGGTTTTCCGCCAAGGAACGGAAGCCTTCGCCCTGGATGGCGCTGTGATGCACAAACACATCCGGACCATTTTCCCGGGAAATAAAGCCAAAGCCCTTGGAATCATTAAACCATTTTACCCTACCAGTTTCGACCATTGAAATGATCCTCCTACAGTTACTGCCAGAAAATAATCCTGCCAAAAAAGCAGGGCGCACAGCAGTCAGGCAAAAAAAAACCGGCCAGGACTTTAGCATCCCGTCCGATTTGTGTCCAGGACTTGCGGCCCTGCTTTCAGTCTGACATGCTAAACTGCTGTAACATTAAAGGGAGAAACATGAAAAGTCAAGAGCTAAATGTCCGTCGTCCCAGAGTTGCCCGCCGCCAGAGGAGGTGCTCCGAAAAAATATCTTCACTAGCGGGGTAAAGGGGGGTACCATCAATTAACAATACCAGGGATTCCGAAGAAAGGCCCCAAGTAGGGGTAAGGGCATGGATAACCAGAAAAACTCCGGGGAGAGAAAGAATCAGGAAGCCTCTTGGTGGCCGGCCATGGGAAAAATTCTGGTCACAGTCTGGATCACCCTGGCTGTGGCCATTATCATCACCATCTATCTTTTCACTTATCAAGAAACACTCAGACTCGATTTGGACCGGGTGGCCCAGATCCGGGAAACTTTATCCCTGATTTATGAATTGGAAAACAATCTATCGGAAGAGGAATCCGGAGCCCAGGGTTTTACCATTACCGGGGATGAAAGACAGTTGCAACGATACCATGAAGCCTCCAAAGAAACAGATCGCCTCTTTACTGAACTCTATCTATTTACCGCCCCGGGAACTGCTTCCCGGCGTCTCCTGGATGAGTTGAAACCCCTGATCGCCAAACAGCGTGCCCTCTTCCAGGAATCCATTGATTTGGCCCGGCAACCCGAAGTGGGATCTAAGAGAAAAATGGATTTGGCCAGGCAGGAAGCCAAGGTACAGAACCAGATAAACAAAACCATGGAAAGGCTGGAAGATAATAAAAAGAAGTACCTTAACCCCGAATGGGCCCGGGAGAAGCGTAAGACCAGGATCGTGTTATGGCTCCTCACCGGCGGCACCTTCGCCAGCTTCACTTTCCTCTTTCTAGTCATCTATCGCCTCAACCAGGAGATCGGGGTCCGCAAGAGAGCGGAAAGCCAAATAGCCTCCTACCAGGAGAATCTCCGGTCCCTGGCCTCTTCCCTGTCTTTGGCCGAAGAACGGGAGCGACGCCGCCTGGCGGTCTATCTCCACGATCAAATCGGCCATACGCTGGCCCTGGCCAACATCAAGCTGGGGGAATTACAAAAATCTCTCCCTGGCCTCTGTCAGGATTTCCCCGCCGGGGAACTGGAAAAAACCGGAGCGCTGCTGGAGCAGGCTATCCGGGATACCCACTCATTGACTTTCAGGATCAGCTCCCCCATACTTTATGAACTGGGACTGGAGGCCGCCCTGGAATGGTTGACGGAGCAGTTCCAGAAAGAGCACGGCATCTCCACCCGGTTTATCACCGACGGCCAGGCCCAACCCCTGGGGGACGACGTGCGGGTTCTTCTCTTTCAGGCGGTTAATGAACTGTTGGTCAACGTGGTGAAGCACGCCCAGGCCAAAAACCTGGAAGTCTCCATGCATTGGGAGGGTGGCAATCTGAAGGTGGAGGTCGGCGACGATGGGGTGGGGTTTCAGGCGCCAGCCACGGAGCCCCGGCGCTGGGAACAAAGTGGCTTCGGCCTTTTTAGCATCCGGGAGCGTCTGCGGCCCTGGGGCGGCCGCCTGGAAGTGCAGACCGAACCGGACGCCGGCACTCACGTCATCCTGACCGTGCCCCTGGTCAATTCTTCCGGACCAGGCTGAGAACCATGGACACTAAGATCCTTTTGGCCGACGATCACCAGATCATGCGGGAAGGGCTGGTCGCCTTGCTGGAACGGGAGCCCGGACTGCAAGTGGTGGGCCAGGCAGCGGATGGACGCGCCGCCGTGCAGTTGGCCCGGAAGGTCAACCCCCACGTGGTGGTCATGGACGTCACCATGCCGGACTTGAACGGCATTGACGCCACCCGCCAGATCCTCGCCGAAAACCGGCAGATAAAGGTCATTGCCCTGTCCATGCACGCCGACCGCCGCTTCGTCAAGGGCATGCTACAGGCCGGGGCTTCCGGCTACCTGCTGAAGCACTCGGCTTCCCAGGAGCTCATCAAAGCCATCAAAGTGGTCATGGCCAACCGGGTCTACTTAAGCCCGGAGGTGGCCGGGGTGGTGGTGGAAGACTATAAAGCCCCGGCCCCCGACAATTCCGCCTTTGCAGTGCTGACTCCCCGGGAACGGGAAGTGTTGCAGCTCTTCGCCGAAGGCAAGAACCCCCGGCAAATTGCCGCCACCCTGCATCTGGGCCTGAAAACCGTGGAAGCCTACCGCCGGCAGATCATGGAGAAGTTGGATTGCCAGAGCCTGGCGGAACTCATTAAGTACGCCCTCAGGGAAGGGCTCACTTCCCTGGATGCCTGAGCCTCCCCTACCCTCCTTTGGAGCCCCTCTTACCCTCCATAGGTTAATCCACAAACCTCCGCCGGCTCTGCCAGAATTAGCAGTCGGCCAATAGTCAAACCCCGCCTCCCTGTCCATAATTTCCCCAAAGAAGTTAAATCCAAAACCTAATAGTTAGGCATCTTCTCATGGAAGCATCAGCTAGTTTCGCCAAACCTGCGGCCGCCTATGGCGTGGCGCTGCCGGCCTACCCGGGGTTCAACTCCCTGGACCTGATGATCAAAATTTTGGTGCCCCTGGGGGTTCTGGCCTCTGTCTGGGTGGCCCTGGAACTGGGGTCTCTGAACGGCTATGCGGCCCTTTTCTCCCTGAAGACTTACCAAAAACCCCTTCTGGCTATCGGGGCAGCTTACAGCTTGTTTTTCCTTATTTTTCACGGAGTGCGCACCATTCTCTGGTGGCGTTACCGGCCTTTTGCCTTGCCTCCGGGGCCGCTCCCCCAAGTCACGGTCATCATCCCCGCTTACAATGAAGGGGCCATGGTGGAAAAATCCCTCTATTCCGTGGCCGCCTCGGATTACCCCGCCGACCGCCTGGAGATCATCTGCATCGACGACGGTTCCAAGGATGACACCTGGGAATATATTCAGCGGGCCCAGTCACGTTATCCGGACTTAATCCAGACTATCCGCTTCCCTGCCAACCGGGGCAAAAGAGAAGCTCTCTATGCCGGTCTTACCAGGGGTAAAGGGGAAATCTTCGTCACCGTGGACTCGGACAGCGTCATCGAGCCCCGCACTTTAAAGCAAATCGTGGCTCCCATGATGCAAAACTCCAAAATCGGGGCGGTGGCCGGCAATGTCAAAATTTACAATCGGGGGGCCAACCTGATCACCCGGATGCTCTGGGTGCGCTTTGTCCTCTCCTTCGATTTTCTCCGGGCATCCCAATCGATTTACGGCTTTGTCTTCTGCACCCCCGGAGCCCTGACGGCCTATCGGGCGGCGGCCATCCTGCCTATTTTAGAGCAATGGCGGCATCAGACCTTTCTGGGCCGGAGATGCACCATCGGCGAAGACCGGGCCTTTACCAACTTCGTCTTGCGGCAGGGCTTTGAAACCGTCTATCAGCGCACCGCCGTGGTTTACACCACGGTTCCCGAAAAATTCAAGCCCATGTGCCGCATGTTGCTGCGTTGGGACCGGTCCAATTTCCGGGAAGACTACATCCAGCTATCCTTCATGTTTAAACGCTACCGCCAGAAGGGCCGCCTCTTGCCCATTTTGGACTTTTTCGTCCGGGAATTGGAGTTTCCCCTCTCCTGTATCTTCGTCCCGCTCCTACTGGTCTCCATCTGTTTGTACCCCATAGTGCTGGTGAAGTTTGTGACGGCCATGGCCATCGTCTCTTGCATCCTTACTATTTATTATGTCAGTGCGGAGCGGGACATGGATTTTGTCTACGGCGTCCTATATACCTATTTCGCCTTTTTTTTGCTGAAATGGATCAGGCCGTACGCCTTTCTTACCATGCGGAACGGCGGCTGGCTGACCCGCTGACCCTGGGCCGCTTCCCTGTCGGAGGCCAATTTTTTTAAGAGAACTTGGATTTGATCTTCTCCCAAGCGGATTTAACCTCTTCCATGGCCTTTTCCGTCCCGGATTTGTCGTCTTGATGGATAATTATGCAAAAAAACCGTAAACCCAGCCCCTGATTTCAGAGCCTCAATTCCGCGGTCGAATATTTTTTTGATAAAGATTTAACTTTTTACTAACTTTCGCCGATTTATGACCAGATGATCGGTGTATGCATTTGCATCCGCATATGTATTTTAACAATCGCCCACTAGCTCAAGCTCCATATCCTTAAGTCCTCCAGGTGGCGGGCAAATGCCAGCCTCAAATCGGCAGATTTTTTAATGCTGCCGCCAGCACCTATCAGGAAACAACCAACAGAGAGAAAGGGACTGTTTTACCGGAACCCATTTTCTATAAATAAAATGAGGAGAAGCAGATGCACTGTAAAAAAATTCTGTTCCTGACCCTGGCTTTAGTTTTACTCTTGAGCTTTCAGACAGCGGTTGCTTGGTCCGCGGAAGTGAAAGTGGGCGCGGGCGCCGCCCCCACCGAAAATGTTTTTAAGAAAATCAAGGAACCCATGGAGAAAGAAGCGGGTCTGAAACTGGTGCTCATTGCCAATGGCCCCTATGACGCTCTGGTGGATCTGGATCAGGGCAAAGTGGACGCCGCCTCCGGGGGGCTCACCTTTGGTGACTGGCTGGGCATGATGGAGAAGAAAGGCTACAAAATCCCCGATAAGAATGCCTATAAATACCGGGTTATCGGCAAGGACGTCATTCACGTCATCGCCAATAAAGGAGTAACGGTAAAAGAACTCTCCAAAGACCAGCTTAAGGGTATCTTCACCGGCAAAATCACAAACTGGAAGGAAGTGGGCGGTCCCGATCAGGCCATCGTGGTCATCTGGGGCACAAAAATCCCGGGAACGCACCGGGTCTTCCAGAAACTGGTGATGGACGGTGAAGCTTATACCAAAAAGACCCAACAGGCCACTAACGCGGTGGATGTGAAAGAGAAAGTCAAAACGGTTGCCGGTGCGCTGGGGCTGGCGCCGGTGACTCTGGTGGACGACACGGTGGCTGCCCCCAAGATTCCCGAAGTAGGGCGCCCCATCACTTTGATCACCAAGGGTGAACCCAATCCCCAGGTAGTAAAAATGCTGGAATATATCCGGGGCCCCGGCAAGAAATACTTGGCTAAATAGCCTCTTGGGAAGGCCTATCAAAATAAGACAGAGATCGGGGCGGAGCCGTACCCGAGTTAGCCCGGGGATTTAGGAACACCGGAAGGCATTTTTTCTCCAGGGGTGGGCAGCCCCGGGTCAACTCACCATTCACCAGATTCCTCCCTGAACCTGGCCTCAGGAGAAACTTATGATTTTTACCACATTTAAAACTCTAAGAGCCAAATTGTTGGTTCCCATCCTGGCGCTCACGGTCCTCCTGATGGGCGGACTCGGGGCAGTGCTGATGTACAAATCCAACCAGACCGCGACCGAACTTTTGGTTTCCAAGGGAGAGGGGTTGGCCAACCTGTTGGAGAAAATCAGCGTTACTTATATTGTGAACTACGATTACCCCTCCCTGGATGCCATTATCAAGGATACTTTGCGTGATCCGGCGGTGGTCTTCGTGGTTTTCACGGATACCAAAGGCAAGCAACTGACCAAAGCCAGCAATAAACCTAAGACTTTAAGCGGGCTTCATCTCTTGCAGCGGGAGGTCAAAGATCCGGATACTAAGGTGGTTCTGGGCAAAATGCAAATGGGCTACAGCCTGGGAAAGTTGCAGGAACTGAACCGCCAGAACCTGCTTACCATCGGCGGCAGCCTGTTGCTGGGGGTGGCCCTGATGATTTGCGGGCTGCTGCTCATTATCCGCTCCGTCACCGGCCCCCTTTACCGGGTCATTTTCGGCCTGAACGAGGCCTCAGAGATGGTTAAGTCTTCCTCTGCCGAAACTGCTCAGGCCAGTCATTCCCTGGCCTCCGGTTCCAGCCAGCAGGCCGCGGCTCTTCAGCAAACCTCTTCTTCCCTGGAGGAAATGACGGCCATGACCCGGCAAAACGCCGACCATGCCTCCTCCGCCCAGAATTTGATGATGGAAATGTCCCGCCTGATGGAAGAAGCCCAAATGTCCATGGATAAATTAAACGGCTCCATGGGTGATATTTCTCAAGCCAGCAACGACACTGCCAAGATTATCAAGACCATTGACGAGATCGCCTTTCAGACCAATTTGCTGGCCTTGAATGCGGCGGTAGAAGCAGCCCGGGCCGGAGAAGCAGGGGCCGGTTTTGCCGTGGTCGCCGATGAAGTCCGCTCCCTGGCTCTCAGGGCGGCGACCGCGGCCCAAAACACCGCAGAGCTGATCCAAACCACGGTTAACAAGGTTAAAGACGGTACCAACGTGGTGGGAGCCACAGCTTCTTCGTTCTCACAGGTGATGGACAGGACTGTGAAGGTTAAGGACTTGGTGGCGGAGATCGCCTCCGCCTCCATAGAACAGGCCCAGGGGGTGGAGCAGATCAATCAAGCTGTAAGCGGCATGAACACCGTCACCCAGCAGGTGGCGGCTCATGCCCAACAATGCGCCGGTGCTTCCCAGGAACTTGATGCCCAGTCGGAGCAGATGAAATTCCTGGTGGGAGATCTGGGGACCCTGGTGGGAGGACAGGGCGTTAACGGGCACCTGGTGAAGAAAGGTAAGGGAATAGGAGTGATGCCTGGGTCCAGCCTGCCCCGGCCGCTTCCAGAGAAGAAGCTTTTGCCCACCGCCTCTCCAGCCCCGGAGCTAAGATCGGAAGCTCCTGGCATGCAGGAAGATATCGGTTTTAAGGATTTTTAAAAAAGAACGTCACACTTACAAAGGGTTACCATGGGTCAGAGCGCCAAGCAGTGGCTCTGACCCGGGTCACTCTGGTTCTTCCTTTTCCGGCTGAAGATATCCGGATTTATGGTCCCCCTCCCCTCCCCTTTCCCCTTATTTTTAACCCTGGAGCAAACCTGCCGATAAAATAGCCAATAGGGTGCCGCGTTCCCGGGACCACTCCTGGCGCGGACACGACTTAGAGGTTTCCTTGATCAGCGCCATCAACAGCGGCCTTTCCGGTTTAGCGGTGCATAGCGCCATGGTGGGCGTCGCCGCCGGCAACCTGGCCAATCTCAATACCACCGGCTACAAGAGCAGCCGCCTGCAGTTGGGCACCCTGGGCTCTGCGTCCACGGGGGGCATATCCGTGGGCCAGGGGTCCCGGGTTCTGGGCATATCCCGGGATTTTTCCTCCGGGCCCCTGCTCACCACCAACAGCGAGTTTAACCTGGCCATCCAGGGAGACGGCTTCTTTAAGGTGCGGCAGGGGGAGACGGACGTCTATACCCGAAACGGGTCCTTTCACCTGGATCAGGATCGTTTTGTGGTGGACGCCCATGGTAACCGGCTTCAGCCGGAGGCGCAGCTTCCTCCGGAGGCAAGTTCCATCCAGGTGGACCGCAACGGGCGTCTCACGGCCCTGGACGCATCAGGCAACGTGGTGTCCACGGCGGATATACCCCTGTTTCGCTTCGCCAATCCCGAGGGGCTGGAGAGCCTGGGGCACAGTGATTTCCGGCCCACCGCGGCTTCCGGGCCTCCCCTGGCGGCAGGGGCGGAATCCGGGGGCGGCGTCCTCATCCAGGGGGCGTTGGCAGGTTCCAACGTGGACCCCGGCCGGGAGATGATCAACCTGATGCTGGGCCAACATGGTTTTCAGGCCGGCGTCAAGGTTCTGCAAACCGCCGACGAAATGTTGGGAAGCCTCTTGGATATCCGGGCGTAAACCATATTTTTTTCCTCGAAATAAAGAAGCGGCCTTTCGGCCGCTTCTTTTATGGAGAAGGAAGCATCATCTTGCATGCTGAAGACCGGGGTCCAGGCCGCGGTTTGATTCAATCCGTATCTGATCCTTCCGGGTCCCCGGGATCATCCCCTGGAAGGGGCTTTTTTTTCAACCGCGGCGGGAAGCAGGGGAGAGGAAGGCTCATGTCCAAAACCTTGCGCACCCGGTGGACCAGGGTACTGGGACTGAAAGGCTTGGCCAGGAAGGCTATTCCCGGGTCCAACACCCCATGATGGGAAATGGCGTTTTCCCCGTAGCCGGAGATGTACAGGACTTTCAGGTCCTGATAACGGAGAACCAGGCGTTCCGCCAACTGCCGGCCACTCATTCCGGGCATCACCACGTCGGTGAGGAGCAGGTGGATACGCCCCGGAAATTGGTCACAGAAGGTTAAGGCTTCTTCGGCGTTTTCGGCTTGGTAAACCTGGTAGCCGTTATCTTTGAGCGCGTCGAAGACCATTTGCCGCACCACCCCTTCGTCCTCCACCAGCAGGATGTTTTCCCAGCCTCGGGGGGGAGCCGCCGCTTCCGGTTGGTTTTTTTCTAGCTCCAGGGCTGAAGTCGTCAAAGGCAGGTAGATTTTAAAGGTGGTGCCCCACTTAGGTTCGCTGTAGACCCAAATATAGCCCCCGCTTTGCTTGACGATGCCGTAAACCGTGGATAGGCCCAGGCCGGTCCCCTTGCTGCCGGTTTTGGTGGTGAAGAAGGGTTCGAAGATGTGGGCCTGGGTCTCTTCGTCCATGCCCACGCCATTATCGCTCACCGCCAGCATGACGTAAGGGCCGCCTTGGAAGTTCACGTCCCGGTGGGCATAGGAATCGTCCAAATCCACGTTGGCGGTTTCAATAGTCAGTTTGCCACCCAGGGGCATGGCGTCCCGGGCGTTGACCACTAGATTGATGATCACCTGCTCAATCTGGCTGGGGTCGGCCTCCACCATCCCCAATCCGGCCTCCAAATCGGTTACCAGATAAATATCCTCACCGATCAGACGCTGCAACAGATTCTCCATATCCCGGATTACGCTGTTGAGGTTCAATCGTTTGGGCTGGAGGATCTGCTTGCGGCTGAAGGCCAAAAGCTGGCGGATCAAGGAGGAGGCCCGTTCTCCGGCCTTGTAAATCTCCTCCACGCTGGTCCGCAACGGGTCCTGCTCTTCAAGACGCCGGAGCAACAGCTCTGAGTAACCGATGATCCCGGTGAGAAGATTATTGAAGTCGTGGGCCACTCCCCCGGCCAGCCGGCCTACGGCTTCCATCTTCTGGGCCTGGAGGAGCTGCTCTTCACTCAGCCGCAGAGCCTCTTCCGTCTCCTTACTGCGGCTGATGTTATAGAAGACGCCGCTGATATAGGCAAAACTGCCGGAAGCATCGCAGATGATCTGGCTTATTTCATGAATCCACAGAGTTTTGCCGTCTTTCGACAGGATGCGATACTCCCGTTCATAGGATTTATTGCCCTTTAAGGCCGCGCTCACTACCCCCTGGGTCCCGGGTAGGTCTTCCGGCAGGATCAGGTCAGACCATTTTAAACTCCGGGAATCAAAGTCCTCTTTGGGAAAGCCGGTCAGTTCTTCAATTTTACTGTCAAAGAAATCCACGGTCCAATCGGCGTACCCCTTGAAGACCAGGGCGGGGATGTTGTTCACCAGCAACCGGTATTTCTCTTCACTCTCCCGGAGGGCCTCCACGGCCCGTTGGCGGGAGGTGACGTTCCGCAGGGAAAGGACCAAAAACTCCACTTCCTCTTGTTTGTCCAAAATGGGAACCAGGGTCCAATCCCAATAAGTTACTCCCCACTCCGGGTGATCCGGGAAATTAAAAGGCCGGGCGAAGGCCTGATAGGGTTTTTTGTTTTCTACGGTGTGGACAAAGATAGCCTGAGCCTCGCTGGGATATAAGGCAAAGTGATTTTTCCCCGGAAATTCGGAAACATCCCTCTGGCAAGCCCGGGCATAGGCCTGATTCACCCGGATATAGTTAAAATTTTTATCCAGGATGACCAGAGGGGTAATAGTGTGCTCATAAAAGGCATCCAGCAGCCAGGACTGTTCCAGCAGCTCTTCCTGGGCCCTCTTGTAGGCAGTGGAGTCATTACCGATACAGAGGATCTCGGTGAGGCGGCCCTCCTCGTCGCGCATGGCTTTGTGGGTCCAAGAGACCCACACCGCTTCGCCGTTGGCCCGCAGGTTTTCATACTCGTGGCCGGCATAGCGCTCCGGGTGTTGCACCAGATCGGCCATCATCACCGCCAGGTTACGGCCCTGGCGATCGCAGGCGGGAACAATAGTGCCCACGATACTCCGGCCCAGGACCTGCTCTCCGGAATAGCCGAAGAACTTCTGGGCAAATTCGTTAAAAAACGTGATCCGTCCCTGGGGGTCCAGCCGCAAGATGATGCTATTGGCGTTTTCCACCAGTTCCCGGTATTTGGCTTCACTCTGAGCCAGGGCGTCCTTGGTGCGTTGGATGGAGCGCAACAAGGGGGCGATCCAGGCGATGCCCACCAACAATAAGACCGAGGTGAACAGGGCCACCAATTCCGCGGTCAGGTCCCCTGAAGACAATAATCCGAAGGCTTCGGGCTGCCAGAAGGTGATGATCCGGCGGGCGGCCATGAGCAGGAGGGCCCCGGAAATCAAGATCCAGGCCAGCCGCTTGCGGGTAACGGGAATTAGCCCTAAAGCCAGGAGCGCCACCAGTAATTGCAAGACGATGGAAATTTTTAGGATAATGCGGACATCCATGCCTGCCTCTTCAAGTCCTGGCCTCTGATTCCCCTTCCTTCATAGAACCATCGGAGATTTCTGAATAACACCGGCCTGCTTCAGAATACCCCGGGTTTAAAGACCCTGGGCTTTGCCAGGCCATTAGATATTCTAGATCTCTGGGGGAAAAAAAATGGCGCAGGGTGGGATGCAAAATACTGATAGATTGAAAGGCGTGAGAAAAGTAAGGCTGATAATCAACCTGGGGTCGGTTCATGGGACTCGAATTTATGATCTTCTAAATATAAGATTATAAATTATTAAGCTATTTACGGCGTAATTTAAATGGGTTATCCAATAGTAGGTCTTACCGTCGCCTAAATAAATTATATTATGCCTTATTGCTTAAACATAGTCAAGTAATGGATCAGGAATTAGTTAATTAGAGCATCGGTCATACTCCTTCTTCTTCTTTACTCTTTCTATGGGGATAGTTGTGAGATAGACTGGCCGCCTTATGCCGTAACCGGAGCTTGCAGGTGAAATATTATCTCCCTCTCCCACTGCGATTTTTACCGCTCCTTGCCATTAACTGGCGCCATCATTATTTGTAGTAAGGATGTAAAGTTTTTAAGGGCAAGTTATTTGTAGATCATCGATACGAGCCCGCCTGGGGCTGGGATGTCTCACCGTGAGCTTCTGCTCCCCGTTCCTCCATAATGGCCTTGACTTTCTCCCGTATGACCTGCCGCATCATCAACAGGTCCAGACCCATGGCGCAGATATTCAGATAACTTTTTATCCTGCTCGGGTTCTGCCGCCATATCCCGAGCAGTTGTTTCCAGAACTGACGCCGGCATGACGACCGGATCCCTTGCCACCAAAGGAGCTTAAAAAAAGCCCTGATTTCCTGGAATTTCCTCCGCCAATTTATCCCGTGGGAGTTATTGACGTTAAGGTGCGGCGGCGATTCTCCTTTAGCAATAGCCATGGCCCGGCGCGTCGGCCGCATATCCAGGTGGAAGCGGTAAGTCCTCGCCAGAAAACGTGATGGTTCGTATAAATAGTCCCAAGCATCAATGTATTCCTGCATTATCTCCGCGGCCGGTCGATCCGGATAATAATTCATGGCCCCAAAGGTCCCCCCCCAATCTTCGTGCACCTCTTCCCGCAGCCTACCTTCCTTCTTCAATCTTTTCCATAGCTTGGTATTGTGAGCGGCCTGCAGGAGACCAAGCATAGCGATGGGAATGGAGGTCTGGTCTACTAAATCGCAGATTCGCTGGCCGGCCCCCTTGGTTTCACCGTCCAGACCTAGAATAAAACTGCCCAAAACGCTCATGCCGTTATGTTTGATATTGTTGACCGATTCTACTAAGGGGTTATGGAGGTTGGGATATTTGCAGCTTATCTGGAGAGCGTTCTCGTCAGGGGACTCGATGCCGATAAAAACCGTCCCCAGGTTGGCATCGGTCATCAGGTCGATCATTTCCAAATCCTGGCCCAGGTTCAAGGACGCTTGGGTCAGGAAGCAGAAGGGCTCGCCCCGGCTCTTTAACCACGGGGACAATTCCTGCAAGAGAGTCTTGACATACTTTTTACTACCGATGAAGTTGTCGTCACAGAAGAACACACTGCCTACGGCTCCCAGCCGGTAGAGGGTTTCCAGTTCAGCGATGACCTGCTTTGCGGTTTTGTGCCGGGGTTTACGGCCAAACAGATTCACCACATCGCAGAATTCACAATCAAAGGGGCAGCCCCTGGTGGTCTGAATTGCCAAGTTGCTATAATCTTCAAACCGGAGCAAATCATACCGGGGTATGGGCGAGGTAGTCATATCCGGCTTTTCCTGATTGGCAATCACCCCCCGTTTGCCTGCCCGCATGGCCTCCAGCAGCAAAGGAATGGTATTCTCGCCTTCCCCCCGCACCACGAAATCACATCCCGCAGCCAGGGCCTCCTCCGGCAGTGAAGTGGGGTAAGGCCCTCCGGCCACCACGGTCTTGCCCCGTTGCTTGCCTTCCCTTACCAGGGCCAAGAAGCCATCCTTCTGAAGGTACATGGCCGTTAGCAAAATCAAATCGGCCCATTGCCAATCCTCTGCCGTCAGCTTACCGGTGTTAAGATCAACGAGGCGAAATTCCCATTCCGCCGGCAGCAGGGCGGCCACCGTGATCAAACCCAACGGCGGGACAATTGTCTTAGCCCCCATCAAGCCGATAGATTTCTGAAAACTCCAGAAAGAAAGGGGAAATTCCGGACATATCAATAAGGCCCTCATAGTTTTCACACTCCAAGCCGGGCGCAACTCCAGCAGATGCTGAAATCGTTAAAATTTTTCAGTAATTCTTGCATAATTTCTTCCCTTTGGATATCCCGGAAAATGCCCCCTTTTCCTGAAGAAAGGGACGCATATCCAGGAGCCTTTGGTGTGTATCCACCAGTATGACCGGAAAAAGGTCAGGTTGCAACAGGACGAAATTCCGCCGTCCCCAGACCATGGTGCTGATTTGGGCGTTGAAGGGCGCGAAGAAAGGACAGGTTACCCATTCCGCCAGCTTTTTCTTTTTCTTCTCCAAAGGTTGAGCGAAGGGGACCAAAAAACGCCCTCCGGCCAGGAACTCGGGAGTGAAATGCCGGTCGTCCACCACCAGGTAGGAGATGTCGTATTTGCGGCAGAAATCCCGGACTACCTGGGGATCATCCGCATAATAAGCGGCAAAAAGGTCTGTCAGCCGGGGACGGAGCCGCCGCCAGTAGCCTTGGCTCCAGGGATGGGCCAGCTCAAAGGTGGCCAGGGCCGGACGTTTGCCGAAAGTAAGGGTGTTGTCCATCAAATTCGGGTGCCCGGCCAGGAGCGCCGTTGGGGAAGTCCGGGCCAGAGCCGCATAGAGAGGGCGGTACATGGAATAATCGTATAAGCCGACCCCTTGCAGGCGCAAGACTGCCAGGAGAACCGCCAGCCCCACCCAAGCTGCGGCCAGGCCCCGGGAACCGGGCCAGGGGCGGACCCCGGCCTCCAGGCACAGGGCCAGACCCAGACAATAGCAGAGGTTCAGGGTGTACATGAGGTAACGATCAGGTACAAAGAGCTTCAGCAGAAAGAGCCGGGCCAGGAGATAGAGGAGCAAGGAGGCCAGGAGGAGATACCAAAAAGGTTGCAGCCGGGGTTCCAGATCCTGCCAAGCGAGTCTCCGGCCCCCCCAAACCGCAGCCCCTAAAAGCACGGCGACACCCGCGGCGCCGCCTAAAATCCCCCCTTCCCGGAAGGGGGCGAGGTACTCCCAGGGTTGGATTAATTCCCAGAAAAAAGAAGGCGCCGGCAGGATGGCAAAGCGTCCCCGGGCGGTGAATTCCGGGTGTCCGGCCATGTCCCCGGCGCTTACCAGGGGGCCGAAGCCGGCAGCCGCGAACTGATGCTGCATCAGCAGCACCAGACCTGAACCCAGCGCCACGATGAGCAGGTGGCCCCAGGTAATCCAGGACGGCGTCGGCCCGGGGCCCCGGCGGCCCGCCAGCCAGGCCAGGACCGTAGCCCCGGCCCCAATTAGGAAAATATAGGGAATGAAGAGGGCCTGAAGCAATAAAGCCAATCCCAGGCCCCAGGGATTGGCGGCCATCCAGGAGAGGCAAAAAAACGCCAGCAGGGGCGCGGCAAAGGCCCGGGCCAAACCCCCGGAGAGGTTGTCCAGAAAAAAGGGCGTCAGCCAGTAAACCCCTAGGGTAAACCAGGCCAACCGCCGGGAGCCCAGGCGGCAGCCGAGGCGAAAGAAACACCAGCCCAAAAAGACAAACAGCAGGCCCGGCAGCCACTTGGTAAAGGTAATGGGGTCCAGGGCCAAGGAGGTGAGACGGTAAAGGCCCTTTACCCCCCAGGGCACGTAGGTCCGGGCATAGTCGGTGAGCAAATCCCCGGGAAAAAGCCGGTGGTCGCGCCATTGCTGCATCCAAAAAATCTGTTGGCGCACATCGTCATTGATGACCCAATAGCAGGTCAGGGCCTGAAAATGGGCCAGGAAAAAGATAACCCCGGAGAGGAAGACTACCAGGACCGAATCGGTTCGGGGGACCGGGGCAGGCGGCGACGTGCCGGAGGGAGCATCAGAATTACTTATCAAGAATGAGACTGACCTTATCAGAACCCTTCGGGGGTCCGGGAAGTCCTGCTGCCGGGAGAGAAAAGATGGCGCTTAATGGGAAAATCGTGGGAGTGAATCCGCCGGCAGAGCCGGAAGATTTCCCCTTGATCCTCTTAACTCTGGCCGGGAACGACCCTGCGGCCGTCCGGGCCGGCGGTTAAACCCACGGGGTTATTTGGACTTTTTCAGGACAATACGCACTTTCATGCCATCTTTGAGGATCAGCTTGGGATTGGGCACCTCGAATTCCGCTTCATAGTAAGTGGGGTTCTCCAGGCCGGGCTTCAAGGATGCCCAAGAAAGGCGGCTGATCCGGGCCTCAAACTTCTGCCCGGGGAGAGATTCCGGCTTGATCTCCACCAGGTCCCCCACCTTTATTTTCAGCGACTCCATTTCGTGAACCTGGGCCTTGACCACCATGGGGTCCATCACCCCCACCTGGAAGGCCATGGTTTTGGGAGGCAGTTCCGCGCCCTCCCGCAGATTCGGGTGCACAAAGAGCAGATATCCGTCTATGGGAGCCTTCAGGGTTGCGTCCGCGGAAAATTTACCGGCACTTAAGGGTTCTCCCAATTGCTCTCGCAAGTATTGGCGATCATCGGTAACCATTTCCTTGGCCTGGCGCAACTGCTCCTGGATGGTCCGTTTCTGCTTAACCAGCAAAAGCCATTCTCTCTCTGCCTGGGCCAGAGCCTGTTTGGAGGCCATTTTTTGGGCGGCCAACTCCTTGACCTCCTGGCGTTTGACTGCGGCCATATTCAGGGTTCGCTCCAATTGGGCCAATCTCACTTCCAGGTCTTTGACCTGGGGTGCGGACAGGCGCTGCCGCAATTGCAGGGTAGCCTCCGGGGAGAGGCGATAATGGGCCAGGACTTCTCCCTTTTTTACCTTCTGTCCCGCGTGGGCCTCCAGGGAAGTGATGACGCCTTGAAACGGCATCACCACCAGCCGTTTAACGGGGCAGGAAAACTTGCCGATAAACGACACCTCAGGCGCCGTAGAGGCAACGGGGCCTGGGGCCGCGGCTTTCGTCTTCTCACCGGCTTTCGTTTCAGCGCGGCCCCAGGACGGCTGTCCCAGCCAAACCACCCAGACCAAGGCCAGGGCCCCCGCCAGGCAGGCGGCGGTCCGCTTATTGCTGCCAGGATTTCTCATCCACATAACTTGCACCTAAGTCTCCGGAAAGATGACGCAGCCCCAGTTCCGCCAATTCGTAGTCCAATTTTTTCTGTAAAGTGTTTCTCTGGGCATCTGCCAGATTTTTACGCCCTTCCAGGTAGACGGACAAAGGCTCTCCTCCGGAATGATAACGGATTTCGCTTTGCCGCTCTTTGAGACGGGCCAATTCCTCCAGGTCCAGAGCCGCTTTCCGGTTTACTTCCGCAAGCCGCAGGTTCTCCTGGGCCTCAAACCACTTGTCGGCCACTTCCAGGGCCTTTTGGTCCTTCTCCGCCCCATATTGTCTCAAGATAGTTTTTTGCCGGGAAATATTTCTCACCCGTTTAAACCCATCCCATACCGGTATTTCCAGGCCCATGGAGATATATAGCTCCCGGGACTGGACCCCGCTTAAGGGATCCGGGGTGGTGGCGCCCATGAACATGGAAGGCATCAATCTGGCCTTGGCCAGCATTATATTGTATTGCTGGAGTTCCTTTTTCAGTTCCGCGATCTTCAGCAGGTAAGAGCGCTTCTGAGCCTCCGCCACCGTGGCCGCAGCCGGATCAAAGCTGCCAATTACCTGGCGCCGGGCATCCTTGCAGTCCAACTCCAGGGGCTGGTCGGTTTTCAGCCCGATAAAAGCCTTGATTCTCTCCTGGAGACGCTTCCGGGCCGCGATGATGCGGTCCTTCTCGGCCTGGGCCAATTCCCATTCCCGGTTCGCCACCCGGACCTCCAAGGTAGTGCCGGCGCCGATACGCAGGCGTTTCTGGCAGAAATCTAGATTCTTACGGGCCAGATCGATGAGGCCCTCCTGGCGGGTTGCAGCCTGGTTCAGGGAGTCCATTTCCAGAAACATCTTACCCAGCTTCTGGATACCTTCATTAATGACGTGCATGTGGGCCAGGATGGCGATTTGCGTAAATAATTTCTTGGCTTGCAGAGTGAAATAGGATTCCACCGGATTATAATTGCTGCTGGTAAAACTCAGGGTATAAGGCCGGTTAGTGTAAAACTGCCCCGATGGCCGGGTCACATAATACTGGGTGCGAAAAGTTACCGGCGGGACCATATCAAATTTGCTATCAGTCTCGTCCAGCCGTTTGACCTCGATCTCCAGGGAACTCTTGGTGAAAAAAGGAGAGCGGACTATAGCCAGCCGCACCGCCCGATCATAATTCACCGGCCCGGTGACGGCCTCTGCTTCCTTGAGGGTGGTGGGTGGAGGAGTCTCCTCTCCTAAAACCGTATCACCCCCGGGACCCCAGACGCAAGCCAGGAGCAGGACTATCAGAGGAAGGAGGATTTTTGCAACCAGCCGCCCGTTCTTCTCCCCAGGGCGCAGCCTTGTCCGGCTACCGGCAACTGCCCCACAAGGATTAATTTTCATAAAGGACGCCGTCTTCCAGGGAAAATACGCGGTGGCAGCGTTCGGCCACCTGGGGATCGTGGGTGACAATAATCAGCGAGGTATCCCCCTCGGCCGCGATCTGGTTAAAATTGTCCATGATCATACGGCCGTTTTGCCGGTCAAGCTGGCCGGTGGGTTCGTCCGCCAGGATAACCTGGGGTTGATTGACCAGGGCCCGGGCCACCGCTACCCGCTGCCGTTCGCCTCCGGAGAGGAGATTGGCGGGATGGCGCAGGCGATGGGCCAGGTTAACTTTCGCCAGGGCCGCGGCGATGCGGGCGGGGCGTTCCTGGCGCTCGACTTGCGCATAGACCAGGGGAAACTCCAGGTTTTCATAAACCGTGGAGTTCTCGAAGAGATCGCAATTCTGAAAGACGAAACCCACCCGCCGGCGGCGGAAATCCGCCTGGGCAGCCCGGTTCAGGTTGAGTACATCCTGCCCCAGGAACTGATAATTTCCCGAGGAAGCCGGCTGCAGCAGGCCCAGAATGAAGAGGAGTGTGGACTTGCCGGACCCGGAGGGGCCCATGACCGCCACCATCTCTCCCAGATGTACTTCCAGGTTGACTCCCCGGAGCACCGGAATGACCCCATGGCCATTGCTGTAATGCTTGGACAAACGGGTCACCTGGATTATCGGGCCGTTAACCTGCAAAAGATGAGGCTGCCTATTCATAACGTATCGCGGAGACTACTTCCATGCGGCTGGCCTGGAGGGAGGGGTAGAGGCCGGCGCTAACTCCCAGACCCACGGCCACCAGGAGGCCGATCATCACGCAAAAAATAAAAAGTCCCTGGGGAGGGTGGCTGTTAATGAGGAGGCTTGTAACCTCCACGGTCAAAAAACCCACAAAGCTGCCTGCCAGGGAGGCGGTAAAGCTCAGGCACACGGCCTCGGCCAGGAACTGGGCCATGATGGCCTGATCTTCGGCGCCCATGGCCTTCTTTAAGCCGATTTCCCGGGTCCGGGAACGGACCGCGGCCATCATCACCGTCCAGATGCCCACTCCCCCCAGAATCAGGGTGGCGGCAATGGAACAATAAATAAAGAGCTGGACCCAAAAAGCCACGGCCTTCACCCGCTTCACTTGATCCCAGGCCACTTCCACTTTAAGACCGGGGGCGTATTGGGTAGATTGGATCACCTGGGGAATTAGAGGCACCACCTTATCCACGTCATCCCAGGTGAGACAACGCAAGTAGATGCGGTTTGCCGGGCTGATATTTAGAATACGGTCCTGCGCGGTGGTAAAAGGAATAAAGGCAAAATGGGCCAAGTCCCCCAGCCCCACATTTTTCAACACCCCGGTGACCGTGTAAAGGTCATTCTGGATTTCCAGCTTCTCTCCCACCACGTCTTCGCGTCCGAAGAGAGTGCGGGCTAATTCCGGTCCTAAAACGACTACCCGCTGGCGGGCATTATTGTCCTCGAGGCTGGTAAGTCTTCCCTTCTGAGTGGTAAAACCGCAGACCTCCCAGAACGATTGATCCACACCAAATAGAGAAAAATTATAGGCCACGCCATTATTGCTGCTTTGAGCCCAATAGGTGCAGACGGACAGGCTGGCGTTTCTCACCCCCGGCATCCGGCGCAAAGCCTCCAGCGTGGAGGTAGTAAAATGTTGATGTTGATAGGCGGGAAGTCTCTCGAAGTAAACTTTGACGAGGGTGGCCCGGCCCAAAAGTTCCAGGTCCCGGTTGAAATTTTGCTTGAGGTCCCGCCCCATGGTGATAATGGAGATAAAACCGGCGGTACCCAGGGCAATAGCCAGCATCACCCCCCAATAGCGCCGCCGATGTCGCACCAATTGGCGGAGACTAACCCTTAATAGGTCGCTGAACCTCAAAGGTGAATTCCTCTCCCACCCTTATAATTCGGCATACCTGGCTGATTTCTCAAGCTAAATACTAAGGCTTTGGGACGAAAAACCACCCTTGGCAAGGAATTGCTCGCGTCCGGTCAAATCCTCAGCCCGGATCTGGTATTTTTTGGCCAGACGGGCCAGGACTTCCAGAACGAAATCAATCTGCCGATCTTCGTGGGTGCTCATGAAGGCTGTGCGGATTACTGCTTGCCCTCGGGGCACTGCTGGAAAGATGGCTGGCAGGGCGAATACTCCTTGGTCAAACAAGTCTCGGGCAAAAATGGCAGCCTTCTGGTCGTCCCCGATATGGATGGGAATGATGGGGGATTTGGAGTCTCCGGTAATCAGGCCGATCTCCCTATATCCAGCATGCACTCTGTGGGTGATCTCCCAGAGCCGGGCCACCCGTTCCGGTTCCTGTTCCAGCACATCCAGGCAACCCAAGACCGTGGCGGCGTTGCTGGCGGGTAAAGCCGCGGAGAATATCAAGGGTCGGGAGTGATGACGCAAATATTCCAGCACGTCTTCATCATCCGCAGCAATGAAACCTCCCACGGAAGCCAAAGCCTTACTGAAGGTGCCCATAATGAAGTCCACCTGGCTGGTGACCCCAAAGTGGGCCACGGTTCCCCGCCCCCCGGGGCCCATGACTCCCAAACCATGGGCATCGTCCAGGTAGATAAGTAGATCAGGAAATTCTTTTTTCAATTGGACCAGATCCGGGAGCGGCGACAAATCTCCCGACATGCTGAACACCCCTTCGGTGACCAACAAGGTTACGCCGTGTGTGTTCTTCTTGCGGATATCTGCCAGTTTCTGGGCCGCAGCCTCCACATCATTATGCGCAAAAGGGACCAGCCGGGCTCGTGAGGCCTGGCACCCCTCAAAGATGCTGGCATGGTTTTCCCGGTCGCACAGTATCGTATCCTGGGGAGTCAGCAAACAGGCAATCGCCCCCAGATTGGTACTGAAGCCGGTAACATGCACCACCGCCTTTTTCTTGTGGACAAAAGCCGCCAGGCGATCTTCCAAAAGTTCATGGAGGACCAAATTGCCACACAGGAAACGGGAACCCCCCGCGCCCGTTCCCCAATGGCGCATGGCCTTTTCGGATGCTTCCATTACCCGCGGTTCATGACTTAACCCCAAGTAATCATTGGAGCCGATCATGACTAACCGCCGCCCTTCTACTTCCACCTCCGTGCCCCAGGATTGGGATAAAGGGCGGAAATAGGGATAATAACCTGCTGCTTTGGCGGATTGCACGTAGCGGGCAAAAGGTTGGCAGCGAGTTTTTAGAGGCATATTAAGAATCTGCTCCTCCCCCGTGTGTCTATACCTTTTTAATGGTATCTTGGGAAAAAGTCAACCGTATTTAATCACAAGGATTAAAGCTGTCACCTTATACAAGTCAAAAAAACTAATCCCTCGACCCCGAATAATGGCAGGGATAAGGATTTTCACATATAAGTATATGGATTAACAATATTATTAGCGGGCTGAATTGCGGCCTTTGATTGTCGGCCCCCCCTTAATCCGGCCCACTTCATAGTAAGTGATAATGTGGCGTTATACCAGAATAAAAAGGGCTGAAAAGCGAAAAATATTCTCTTATTTTTCTTTTTCTCTCTTTTGGGTCCTCCGGTTGGTGACCATCGAGGCCCAACTACCACAGATATCAAGAAAATAACTCACGTTCTGGGGCGTTTGCTTGCTGCCGGAACTCTGCTCAAGAACCGTCGGATATTCACCGCCTCCCCCCAGGTCAGGTGGATGCGCTCCGGATACCAAAACTGAGGCGGCACCAAGTCTCCAGGGGCGCCAGGAAGCCCCTGACCGGAAATATTTAAACCAAGATAAAATTTTTTGGAGGCCCGGCTCATGCCCCCATAAAGTTTTTCCCAGCCGGAGAGACTGAAAATCTGGCCGCCGATCATCAGGGTCAAAACCACCAGTGGCAGGAGTCGCACCGCGGGTCCTTTACGCCACTGCCGTTTGCCGATACTCCAGGCCGTGCCCAGCAGAATCAAGGCCCCCATCAGAGTGTACACCGCGTAGCGGGGGGCAAAGGCTTGATTGACTCCTCTCTGGTAGCGAGCCAGGGAGACCAGGAGGAAAGGTAAGCCATTGAGGATGATGGCCCAAAGGGCCAGACGCTTTTCCTGGAGGTCCCCCCAACGCCAGATTAACCCCAGACTTCCTGCTAGTGCGGCCACACCCAAGACATAAGCCCACACCGGATAATGATAATGCCCCCAAAATAGATAAAAAAACGGGGAAAGGCAAGCCCCAAAAAACCAGTGCAGCAGATAAGCGGGGCCGGGCAAGCCATTGACGATCCCCCGGTTATGGCTGGCCGCGGCGGTGAAACCCGCAAAAATAAAATATCCCAGGGCAAAAATCAGGAGAGGAATAGCCACCGCGACGCTCACCGCATAGAACTTGCGCCGTTCCCCTTTCCCTCCCAGGACGGCAATATACAGCGGCAAAGCCCAGACGGCCAGGAGGGTGAAGTTCCAGGAGATTAAGGACAGCCAGACACAAATGGCGATGCCCACCAGGCTGCCCCGGGACGCGGTCTGAAGATAGTGATGCGTCAACAGCAAACCCAGGAGAAAAAAATTGTAACACAGGAGGGCGTTATTATAAAAAGCCACCTGGGTCAGGCTGGTCAAAGCCGCGGCTCCTCCATAAAAAAGCCCCAATACCAGGGCCGTCAAAGCTGGAAGATGTTGCCGCAAAAACAAATAAAACCAGAAGGCCAAAAGGCCTCCGGCGCAGCAATTGATCAAGAGCAGCATATCGTAGCGCTCCCCGAAGGCGCGCGCCAAACCGTAATAGACTGCCCGGGAAAGGGGCATCCACACCTCTCCATCCGGCCGGGCCAGGTACTGCCAGAAGGGATGGCTCACCATCTGGGAAAGAATGGCCCAATCATCCTCGATGAAAAAAAAGGAGCCGGGACGCCAAAACATGGCCACCGGCAGCGCCAGGAAAATCAAGGCTAGCAGGCCCAGATAAAAACCCCGGGGGCTGACTGGTGCAGATCTCATGAATGGCGTTGGTCGCTGATATTCATTATTCGGCTAAATTCTAATGATCATTAAATTATCGGTAATGATCCCGTCTTCGGTCTTTTTCGGCAGGATCTTCCAGGGATGCCGCAAGCTGGGGGCCGTCCCCCCGCTTCCCTGGCCGGGGGCCGGCCCGGCTTCCCCTACGGGGCCGGGTTCGGCGATGTTGCATTTTATCAGCAACTCTTGTACAAGTTTATGGTAGAAGATGATTTGGTAATATAGCAGAGGGAAGAACAGGGGGAAAGAACTTGTTGGCAGGAAAGAAAGTACTGGTAGTCATGCCCGCCTATAATGCGGCCCTTACCCTGGAACGCACTTTCCAGGATATTCCCATGGATATCGTGGACGAAGTCCTGCTGGTGGACGACGCCTCCCATGATGAGACCTTAGAAATCGCCCATAAGCTGGGAATCCGCTGTTTTTTGCACGAACGCAATCTGGGCTATGGCCGCAACCAGAAGACCTGCTACACCGAAGCCCTGAAATTGGGGGCGGACATCGTGGTCATGGTCCATCCCGATTATCAATATTCCCCCAAGATCATCCCGGCCCTGGCCGGATTGGTGGCCAGCGGCGAATACGACGTGGCCATCGGTTCCCGCATCCTGGGAGGGAAGGCCCGCCAGGGCGGCATGCCCTTGTATAAATACCTGGCCAACCGGTTCCTCACCGCCTTCGAAAATATCCTTCTAGGGGCCAAACTCTCGGAATACCATACCGGATTCCGGGCCTTCTCCCGCCAGGTGCTGGAAACCCTGCCGTTGTGGGAAAATTCCGACGACTTCGTGTTTGATAACGAGATGCTGGCCCAGTCCATCTTTTTCGACTTCCGGGTGGGCGAAGTCTCGTGTCCCACCCGTTATTTCGAGGAGGCCTCGTCCATCAATTTCCCCCGGAGCGTGAAATACGGCCTGGGGGTCTTGAGCACTTCCGTGAAATTTTTCCTGCAAAAACGGGGTTGGGGCCAGTACCGGATTTTTTCTCCTTCAGGCCGGGGTCTGATGGACCCTGATTATTATTCCGAGCAGAGACTCTCCACCTCCTAACTTGCATCCACCGCCCGGCGCAAATGCCCTGCCCTGCTGCTAGTGCAAGCTTCATCGCCCTGATTTCACTAACTTATATTCGCTGCAACTCATAACTTTGATGGATTCGTAAAAAGTCAAAAAATGGCGATTTTTGGCTAATCGCTCTTAATAAAATCAGCCACTTAAAATGGCGATTTTGGATATTTTCGACTTTTTACAGTGCCATCAACTTTGAACCTCTAACCTCTGCGAAAGTGCTTATTCTTGTCATCCTGAGTGAAGCGAAGGATCTCGTATTTTAGCGCCCGGGATTTCCAAAATGGGTTTAATCATCGGCACGGCCTAGAAAAGCTGTGCTGCCAAAAACGAGATTCTTCCCTCCGCTTCGCTCCGTTCAGAATGACAGAAGAGGAACTTTCGCAGAGGTCTCAACCTGGAACTTCGAACTGAGATCCCCTATCCTTCCCCAAGCCCCTCCACCTAACAAAGCTGGGACAGAGTCACCCCTTCAAGGGGACCGGTTTTCTGCAGCCAGGTCAAGAAGACGCTCGTTTTATGGATAAGCCGGTCCACCGCGGCCTCCGTGGGCAATTGGGGGCTGCCCCCCGGCGCCAGTTCCGTGGAATGGAGAAACATGTTAAGCACCCGGCCTCCCCGGCGGCGGTGCAAACGCACGGCCAGGCGCATGGAAGGCAGGGGAAACCACACCGGATGAACGCCCGCGGCCAGAACATGGGGAAACCAGGTCCGGAGACGCTCCCCCCGGGCTCCGGCAAAACACGAGGAGATGCGGTAAACCAGGGAGGCCGCCCTCGGTAGCACCGGCACCATGGTCACCGGCGCCTCCCACAGCGAGGCTCCGCCCCCGGCCTGGTCCGCCAACCGGAAGGGATCGGCGGAGGCGAGAAAATAATCCGGGCCCCCCACTTTCTGGGTACAGGGCACCATGCTGCTGTCCACCTGGATTCCCATCTCCGGCAGCAGGGATCTGATTTTCGGTCCCCAATCGAACCGGCCCATTCTGAAGGACCGGGGCGTCACCCCTAATCCTTCCTTAAGGACAGATATTAGGTTATGCAGCTTGTCTCTGAGAACCGGCAGGGGCATCTTTTCGGAGCGCACCGGCTCGGGCTCGGGCAGGTCAATAAAAGGCGGGGTATTCCAGGGGTGGAGGTGGGCGCCGATCTCGGCGCCATAGCGGTCCCGCCAATATTTCAGGATTTCCCGGGCCCCGGGGTCCCGGGCCACCTGGTAGGTGACCAGGAGGGTCAAAGGAATACCGAACTCCCGGGGGATAAACTCCAGGCGCTCAAGGTGGGCCACATTGCTCACCCCCAAGGGAGTGCGGGGATATTCCCCGGAAAACAGGCCCTCTTCCTCTACATCGATGCTGATGGCAAGTTTCATTTTTTATTTTTTTACCACAAAGACACAGAGAGCACAGAGAATCAAAGAGAAAAATCATTTTTGCAGGCGGGGAACCAGCCTGCAAAAAAATTCTCTGTGTTTCTCTGTGACCTTTGTGACTCTGGGGTTAATTTTTTCTATAGATTGTTTTTCCATCTTCCCAGCAGCCCGCGGTCACAAAAATATAAAACTGACCCCTAACCCCTAACCCCTAACCCCTAACCCCTAACCCCT
This sequence comes from Thermodesulfobacteriota bacterium, assembly GCA_049322315.1. Taxonomy (GTDB): domain Bacteria; phylum Desulfobacterota; class Desulfobaccia; order Desulfobaccales; family 0-14-0-80-60-11; genus SURF-52. The sequence continues at coordinate 190,097 of JBMORF010000076.1, forward strand.
AATCCCAGGCCCCTGACCCCTGACCCCTGCTTTTAAGGAATGTGCCCCGGCCATCGTGCCTTGTCAAGGCTATTTTCGGAAGATTGCTTGGCTATTAGGTTAAGGGAGTATAAGATAAAGCTTGAGGAACTTAAAACCTCCCAGGGGAAGGCCGTTTAATCTCCCCGGAAATTTCGCAGCAACAGGGATCTTAATGTCTAAACAAAGTAGGGTGGCCGCCGGCGTGGTGCTGAAAAGCATGCGCCGCCTTGCCCGCCATCCGTGGATTTATGCGAAGCTGGCGGCCTTACAGGGGGAAAAATGGCTCATTAACCGCTTTTATCCCCCCTCCAAAGCGGGCCTGGGGGGCCGTATCCGCCAGGTGAGCCTGAGGATCACCGATTTTTGCAATCTCCGTTGCCATACCTGCGGCCAATGGGGGGACAAAGGATTTCTTAAGGGCCAGGACTTAAAAGAATTTAAAAAGCGGGAAGTCCCGGTGGCTCGCTATCTGGAGGTCTTCGAGGACCTGAAGCGTCACGGCCACCGGCCTCTGCTCTACCTCTGGGGCGGGGAGCCCATGCTCTACGAAGGGGCCCTGGAGGTCATCGAGGCGGCCACCCAACTAGGGTTTCCCACCTCCATCGCCACCAACGGCACCCGCATCGCCGGTTTCGCCGAACGGTTGGTGCAGGCCCCCCTGTTCCTGATGCAGGTCTCCATTGACGGCCCCACTGCGGCCATCCATAACCGGGCTCGTCCGGGCGTGGGCGCTGCGGACAATTTCGCCGACATCCAGGCCGGCCTGGCTGCAGTGCGCCGCTTAAGGAAAGAAAAGGGCTCGGGGCTGCCCCTCATCGCCTCCCTGACCACCATCTCCCGGGAAAACTACCGGCACCTGCTGGATATCTACGAAGCCTTCCGGGACAAGGTGGATATTTTTGTCTTTTACCTGGCCTGGTGGATCGACCAGGAAAGTGCCCAGGCCCATGAAGACGACTTTTCCCGGCGTTTCGGCTTTAAGCCCACCCGTCACTGGGGCTGGATCGGCGACTGGCAACCCGATGACTACGGGGAACTGGACCGGCAGTTGCAGGGTTTACAGCAACGCTCCGCGCCCTGGTCGGCCCCGGCGGTCACCCTGATTCCCCCCTTCACCGGCGAGGCCAACCTCAGAACCTATTACACCGACCACCGGGCCACTTTTGGCTTCGACCGCTGCCTCTCCATTTTCCAGGTGGTGGAGGTCAACAGCAACGGCGATCTGTCCCCTTGCCGGGACTACCACGACTATGTGGTGGGCAACCTCAAGGAGGCCACCATCACCGAACTCTGGAATTCCGAGGCCTACCGGCGCTTCCGCCGCAGCCTGGCGGCAGAGGGCCTGATGCCCGTCTGCTCCCGCTGCTGCGGCCTGATGGGGTATTGAAGGCAGGGGTCAGGGGTCAGGAAAAGAATACCTAAAGCCAGCGGCTTCCTCATCGTTCCCAAACTCTGTTTGGGAACGTAATTTTGCCGAAGCTCTGCTTCCGCGCCTTAGCCGGTTTACATCATAGAAGTTATGCAATAGAATGCTGGCCGATTATCATCTTTTCTTTTCGCAATAAAAACTGACTTCCGGGACACCGAATTGATAGCCCAAGCTATTTTAACGAAAAACGGAAAACGGAAAACGGAAAAAGGTTTTTTATCCCGGCCCGCCCGGATAGTCCTGCTCCTGGAGCATCTGCGCTTTGGCGGCACCGAGCGCCAGGCCCTGGAACTGGCCCGGGGCCTGGACCGCCGCCGCTTCCAGCCGGAAATCTGGACGCTGGACGCGGGAGACGACCTGGCACCCCTGGCCCGATCCTGGGGTCTCCCCCTGGTGCAGCTCTCCCGCCGCCGCAAGCCGGGTCCGGCTACCCTGGCCCGCCTCTGGCAACTTCTGAAAAGCGATCCCCCTGACCTGCTGTTGACTTTAACCTCGCTGCCCAATATTTGGGGTCGGCTGTTGGGGAAAGGAGCCGGCGCTCCCCTCATCGTGGGCAACGTCCGCAGCCTCACCCACCAGCGGCAGCACGAGGGTTGGCTCTGGCCTTTGGCAGATCATATTCTATGTAATAGCAATGCCTTAAAAGATATTCTTAATAAAGATTGTAAGATCTCTCCCGCCCGCATCACCGTCATTCCCAATGGGGTGGATACCGATTTCTTCCGTCCCGGCACTCCGGTTACCGGCCGTAAACCCATTATCCTCTGCGTGGGTCGGCTGGTCCCGGAAAAAGACCACGAAACCCTCATCCGGGCCTTTAGTTTGGTGAGCGGCGACCACCCCGAAGCCCAACTCTGGCTGGTGGGGAACGGCCCCCTGAAAGCCGATATTGCCGCGACCATCAAGCACATCATCCCCCCCGGCAGAGTGCGGTTCCTGCCGGCCCGGCCGGACTTGCGCCCCCTGCTGGAGCAGGCAGCAATGCTGGTCCTCAGTTCCCGGCAGGAAGCCTTTCCCAATGTTATCCTGGAGGCCATGGCCATGGGCCTGCCGGTGGTGGCCACCCGGGTGGGGGGCGTGCCGGAGTTGGTGACTCCCGGAGAGACCGGCTGGCTGGCGCCTCCCGGGAACGCCCCGGCCCTGGCCGGGGCCCTGTCCCAACTCCTGGGGGACCAGGAGACCCGCCTGACCATGGGCCAGGCCGCCAGACAGCGGGCGGAGCGTGATTTTTCCCTGGCTACCATGGTGCGCCGCCACGAGGAGGTTTTTGATAAGCTCCTCAAACGAGAGGCTGCGGCTCAGGCTGTTTCCCAGGACAGAAAACCTGCCCCGCTTCACGTGGAGCCTGGCGGCCCCCGGGTGGCCTACAACATTCTCTGGTTTCCCGAGCCCTCCCAGACCTTTGTGCTGGACGAAGTGAATACCCTGCGCCTCCTGGGCCTGGACGTGGAAGTCTTTACCCTCTATGGCCCCCGGCCCCCCGGCTGGGTGGCGGGCATGGCCCCGGCCCTGGCCCCGGTACACCATCTAGGTCTTGCTTCCCTGGGGACACTATTTTTGGATCTTTTGCGTCTTATCCGGGACCGCCATCCCCGGGCCCGGCGGGTCCTGGCGGAGACTTTGGTCCGGAAATGGCGCAGTCTGGAAACCGCGGGGGAAGCCTTGTGGGCCACGCTGGCCGGGGTGCATTTAGGAAAACACCTGACTGCCGCGGCCTTTGATCATATCCACGCCCCCTGGGCGGACGGCCCCACCACCGCGGCCTGGGTGGCCTCCCGCCTTAGCGGTATTCCTTTCAGCTTCGGAGCTCATGCCCACGATATCTACCCACCGGACGGGGCCTTGCGGGAGAAACTCCGGGCCGCCAGCTTTATCAACACCGCGTCCGCGGTTAACCGGAATTATTTCGTAGCCTTGGAGCCTAGCGTAGCGGATAAGATCACCGTCATCCATGCGGGTGTGCCTTTGACCTCCGGTTCCGCGCCCGTGCGGACTCCCCGTCCTCCTTATCAACTTCTGGGCTTGGGGAGGTTCGTCGCCAAGAAAGGATTCCCGGTGCTCCTGGCCGCCTGCCGGGAACTGGCCGCCCAGGGACTTGACTTTCATCTCACCCTGGCCGGAGACGGCCCCCAACTCCGGGAGTTGCAGGAACTGGCGCAAAACTATGGATTGCAAGCCAAAGTCTCCTTCCCGGGGTTCGTCCCTCATCACCAGGTGGCGGATTTGCTCCAGGGAACCGACCTCTTCATCATGCCCTGCATCCTTGATCCCAGAGGCGATATGGACGGCATTCCCACGGTTATTATGGAGGCCCTGGCCTGCGAAGTGCCGGTGGTGGCCTCCGATATCTCCGGTATCCGGGAAATCGTCCAGCCGGGCCAGACCGGCTGGCTGCTGCCGCCGGGAGACCCCCAGGCCCTGGTGCAGGCCATCAAGGAAGCCCTGTCTGACCCCCAGGAGGCCCGGCGCCGGGCCCAGGCCGGCAAACACCTGGTGGCCCGGGAATTCGATTCCCGGAAAAATTACGGTAGATTAAAAGACTTGTTGGAAAAATATTCTTGATGGCAGGGTTGCATGGAAAGGGGCCGGGTTGCCGTAGGGGCGGGGTCTCCCCGCCCGTGTAGCGATGTGGCGAGAATGGCGGGCGGGGGAACCCCGCCCCTACCATCAATAATCCATTCTTTGGTGCTGGATGAAAAACTCCACCTGCCGGAAAATCTCCTCATTCCCGCAAAAATTTCTCTCCCGGATGCGGCCCCGGAATTCTTCCAATCTGGCTTCAAACGCCGGAATCATCCCCGGGTCCAGATGGGGGACATCGGTAATCCCCCGGCCGTATCCCAGGCGCTCGATATATAAGGCGTTCAGTAACTGCTCGAACGCGCCCTTGATGGGAAAGGAGATCACCGGTTTCCCGAAATAAAGGGCCTCGGAAATCATGGAGTGGCCGCCCCCGCAGACCACGTAGGCGCAACTAGCCAGATCGTCCAGAAAACCTTCCTCCGATCTTTTCTTATAGAGCAGGTTACCTTCCCTCCCCTCTTTATTGACTCCATAGACGATCACCGGCCTCTCCAAAGCATCCACAAAAGCCTGGAACTTGCGGAAATCGGTGATATAGCTCTGGTACACCAGGACGTGGTCGCCGTCTTGCCCCTGCCGGGCCAGCACCGTATCCCGGAGCAAGGGCGGCAGGACCTTGGCCCTTAAGCCCGGTTTCACCCCCGGCTGAAAAAAGGAGATCACCAGATAATCCGTGGCCCGGCTGAAGAGCAATTTAACGGACGCCGCGGTAACCAGATAACTGGGGTATTCCCCCCAGGGCAGGTCGTGGCTACAGGCGGTAATGACGTGCTGATGGTCGATGGACAGGCAGGGAAGCCCTAGCTTGCGGCAGGCCCGGGGCAGGAAAAATTCGTAGTCGCTGATCACCGCGTCCGGCTGAAAATCATCCATCAAATCCAGGACCCGGCGGAAAATGGCCTTCCGGTCCCACCAGACCGGGAAATTCATTTTCAGGGTCGCGAGCGTGTCCACCCGGTGCTCTGCAAAAACCGTCCCCAGGCTGGGGATGTCCACCACCGGATACTCCCCTTGAAGAATCGCCGGCCCCGCCTCATGACTGACAAACAGAAACTCGTGCTCCGGAAACCGCCGGGCAATAGTCAACGCCCGAATCGCATGCCCATGCGCGGTCCCATGCACCGCGTAAAGAATTTTGGCCATATAGAAATGATATTTTGAGGGGAGGGCCGGGGGAGTTGTAGCCACAGGCGTCTCGCCTGCGGCTCCCCCCTCCCCTCAAACTCCCCTCCCAACCCCCTATAATATTAGTTTGCGGGGGGAGGGGCCAGGAACCGTAGGGGCGGGTTTAAAACCCGCCCCTACAGACCTCCGGCCACCCCCCCCTCTCCAACCGGCGTATTATTTCGTTCCCAATCTGCACATCTAACGCAGTTAACTAACCGTGGTGACCGATGATCATTTCCATCAGCTCCAAGGTGATTCCCTGCCTCTGGAAATCGGGATGCACCGGTGGGGTTCCCGGCGCCTGGTGAAAGCCCATCTTTCTGAAGAAATCCGCAGAGGTATGGCGCGCAATGGTATGCAGGCGCCAGCACCCTTTTGCCATTATCCTGGAGATTAGGCCGGAGACAAGTTCTCGACCCAAACCCCGCCCCTGCGCCCCTGGCTTGACTGCCAGGTGGCGCAATTCCACTTCTCCCGGCCCGGTCCAGACGGCTACCAAACCTCCTTGGATTTGCCCTTGCCACTTGGCGACCAACTCCATTGAATCGCCGTCCACTTTAAACGCCTGGCGTACGTCCCGGGGCAGTCCCAGGGGTTTCCAGAGAACTTCCCACAGAAGTTCATCGAGGCCGGCCGCCTCAATTGGTGTGCTCACGGGGGCTATGGACAATGCTTCCATCTGGTTCCGGGGAGTGCCGCGTGATCGGCGGGAAAATATCAATTTTCAGTTATTGGATTATTTGGTCCAAGGCCAGTCCCTCGGAGTTACTGGCCTTGGACCCAAGTCCGGGAATGGCTTATCTTATAAATACCCCATCACCAGCAAATCCGGCCCCAGCTTCTTAACAGTCAATTCTCTAGCCTGCAAGGCATTCCCCAGGCGCTGCACCCCGGCGCCGGCCAGCATCCCCGGCGCGGTTTGGCCGCCTAATATCTTGGGGGCATAGAAAAAATAGAACTTGTCCACCAGGCGTTGGTCGAAAAAGGAGCCCAGGGTCTCCGCGCCCCCTTCCACCAGGAGGCTTTGCACCTGGCGGCGGCCCAGTTCATGAAGCAGAGGTTTTAAGGCCACCCGGCCTGATTCCCCGGGCATGACCAACACTTCCGCTCCCAAATCCGTAAGCGCTTGGATTTTATCTTTCGGGGCCGCGTCCGTGCAGGCAATCCAGGTGGCCGCGGCTGAATCCAGGTGCAGCATTTTGGCGCTTAAAGGCAGGCGCAGGCGGCTGTCCAGGACGATGCGGATGGGGTCCCGGGGACCGTTTTCCGTTTTCCGTTTTCCGTTTTCCGTTTTTTGCCGGGGAAGGCGGGTGGTGAGTTGGGGGTCATCCGCCAGGACGGTGCCGATGCCCACCAGGATGGCGTCCAGTTGGTGGCGCAGTTGGTGGCCGAAGCCCCGGGCTTTCTCGCCGGTGAGCCACTGGCTTTCGCCCGTGGCGGTGGCGATCTTGCCGTCCAGGGAGCAGGCGGCTTTGGCGATGACAAAGGGCAGCCCGGTTTTCACCCACTTGAACCAGGCCTCGTTCAGCCGCCGGGCCTCCTCCGCCATTAGGCCGGTTTCCACCTCCAGGCCCCGGGCCTGCAAAACTTCGGCGCCATGGCCGTCCACCCGGGGGTTGGGGTCTAGAGTGGCGATAACCACCCGGGCAATGCCCGCGGTAAGCACCGCCTGGGTGCAAGGAGGCGTGCGGCCGTGGTGGTTGCAGGGCTCCAGGGTGACGTAGAGGTCGGCCCCTTTGGCCGCGTCGCCGGCCCGGTTTAGGGCCTCCACTTCCGCGTGGGGCTGCCCGTAAGCCCGGTGATAGCCCCGGCCCACGATTTCGCCGTCTTTCACCACCACCGCGCCCACCATGGGATTGGGAGAGACCCACCCCGCGCCCTTAGCCGCCAGGCCCAGGGCCAGTTTCATGTAGGATGCATCGTTCATAAAAAGATTTAACCACAGAGGCACAGAGAGCACAAAAAGTGGTCAGTGGTCAGTGGTCAGAAAAATTTCTCGCAAAGACGCAAAGATCGCCAAGTTTTTTATCTTTAAAACTCGTTCCCAAGCTGAGCTTGGGAAACAGAAAATCAGCGGAAATGGTGGGCAGTGCCCACCCCACATTTCTGGCCCTGGCCCCTGGTCCTTGGTCCTTGGCCCCTGATCTTTCTGGCCACTGACCACTGGCCACTGGCTACTATTTCTCCCCTTCCTTGCGGGATTCCAGCAGTTGCCGGATTTCGTTCATGAAGTCCGTGGCGTCGGTGAAATGGCGGTACACGGAGGCGAAGCGCACGAAGGCCACTTCGTCCCAGAGGCGCAGCTGGTTCATCACTTTTTCGCCGATCCAGGTGGAGGGTATTTCCCGCTGCCCAGACTCCAGCATCTCCCGTTCCAGTTGGTCCAGGAAATTTTCGATGTCGTCGATGGAGACCGGCCGTTTTTCGCAGGCCTTTTTGATGCCCTCGGAGATCTTGGGCCGCTGGTAGGTTTCCCGGCGGCCGTCTTTTTTGATGACCAGGGGCATGGTCTCTTCCACCTGTTCGTAGGTGGTGAAGCGCCGCTTACAATTAAGGCATTCCCGGCGCCGGCGGATGGCGTTGGCCTCCCGGCTCGGGCGGGAGTCGATGACCTTATTATTTGTGCTGTGGCAGTAAGGGCAGCGCATAGGATTACCTTATACCAAAGGACGGGCTAAATAGCTATTAGCTATTAGCTTTCAGCGGTCAGCTAAAAAACGAAACCACAGAGGCACAGAAAACACTAAATGAGTGGTCAGCGGCCAGTGGTCAGTAAAAAAAGGCGATTAATTACTGGCTACTGATCACTGGCCACTGGCCACTTTCTGTGTTCTCTGTATCTCTGTGGTTAGTATCTTTTAAGCTGATAGCTGAAAGCTGACCGCTAAGCACAAAGCGCTATTTAATCTTCCATTCCTCCGCAAACAGAGGGAACTGGGCGCAAAATTCCCGGACCTGGTTTTCCAGCCGCTGGAGACGGGCGGTGTCTTGGGTATCGCCCAGGGCCTGGTGCATGAGGTCGGCAATGACGGCCATCTCTCCTTCTTTCATGCCCCGGGTAGTCAGGGCCGGAGTCCCCACCCGGATGCCGCTAGTGACCTTGGGGGACCGGGGATCGAAGGGTATGGTGTTTTTGTTCACCGTGATCCCGGCCAAATCCAGGGCCTCCTCGGCCTCTTTGCCGGTAAGTCCGGTTTCCGTCAGGTCCACCATGATAAGGTGGGTGTCGGTGCCCCCGGCCACCAGCCGGTAACCCCGTTTTTGGAATTCCCGGCCCAGGGAGCGGGCGTTGCTGATGATTTGTTCCTGGTAGCGCTTGAAATTGGGGGCCAGGGCCTCCTTAAAGGCCACGGCCTTGGCGGCGATGATGTGCATCAAAGGGCCGCCCTGCATACCGGGAAAGATTTGGCTGTCCAGGGCCTTGCCGTATTCTTCCTTAGCCAGGATGAGGCCGCCCCGGGGACCCCGCAGGGTCTTGTGGGTGGTGGAAGTGACAAAATCGGCCACCGGCATGGGGTCGGGATGCAGCCTGGCGGCGATGAGCCCGGCGATATGGGCCATGTCCACCAAGAGGTAGGCCTCCACTTCCCGGGCCACGTCCGCGAACCGGGAAAATTCAATGGCCTTGGGATAGGCGCTGGCTCCGCCGATAATCATTTTGGGACGATGCTGTAGGGCCAGTTCCCGTACCGCCTCAAAGTCGATCTCTTCGGTCTGGCGGTCCACCCCATAAGTCACGGCTTTAAAGAAGCGCCCGGAAAAGTTAACGGACGCGCCGTGGCTCAGATGCCCCCCATGGGCCAGGTCCAGGCCCATGATGGTGTCACCGTGCTTGAGATAGGTAAAATAGACGGCCATATTGGCCTGGGTGCCGGAATGGGGCTGGACGTTGGCGTAAGGGGCCCCGAAGAGTTTTTTCACCCGGCTTAAAGCCAGATTTTCCGCGGTGTCCACGTATTCGCAGCCGCCGTAATAACGGCGGCCCGGATAGCCTTCCGCGTACTTGTGGGTAAGAATGGATCCCTGGGCCTCCATCACCGCGGCGCTGACAAAGTTCTCCGAGGCGATCATCTCCAGTTTCTGGAGTTGACGCTGCCGCTCTCGTTCTATAACGGCATAGATTTCCGGGTCAGTATGGGCCAAATCGTCGCTCATGAATTACCCATGGGAGGCCGGGCCTCCCGGGCTAATTGTTCCAGAAGGTCCAACCGTTCCTGGTGGCGGCCACCATCAAAAGGGGTTAACAGCCAGGTCCGGACTATCTCTTTAGCCAGATCAGGACCGATGACCCGCCCGCCCAGGACCAAAAGATTGGAGTCGTTGTGGCGGCGGCTCATGATAGCGGTAAAGATATCGTGACACAAGGCCGCGCGGATGCCCGGAAAGCGGTTGGCCATAATACTCATCCCCAAACCGGTGCCGCAGATCAAAATACCCCGGCTCCGGGGGCGGGATAGAAGCTCGTCCACCACTTTCTTGCCGTACAGGGGATAATGCACCGACTCATCCGGAGAGGCGCACCCCAGGTCCGCCAGCGGCACTTCAAGTTCCCGCAACAGATTGATGACTACGGTTTTCAGGCTGTGACCGGCGTGATCGCAGGCAACGGCGATGACTTCCAGATCAACCGGCCCGGGCCTGGATGAAGCTGATGACATCCTGGACGGTCCTCATTTTTTCGGCTTCCTCGTCCGCAATTTCAAAGCCGAATTCTTCTTCCATGGCCATTATCAATTCTACCAGGTCTAGGGAATCGGCGCCCAGATCATCCACGAAAACCGCTTCCGGAGTCACTTCGGCCCGGTCCACCCCCAATTTGTCCACAATTATGTCAATCACCTTCTCTTCGTTTGCGCCCATGGGCACCAACCTCCTTTTATCTTAAACCATCACCATGCCGCCGTTGACATGCAATACCTGGCCGGTGATGTAAGCCGCGGCCTCTCCGGCCAGGAAGACTACCGCCTGGGCCACCTCTGCCGGCGCGCCGAAGCGGTTCAAAGGAATCTGGGCCTTCATTTCGGCCTGTACTTTCTCCGGCAGGGCCGCAGTCATCTCGGTTTCAATGAACCCCGGGGCCACTGCGTTCACGGTAATATTGCGGGAGCCCAGTTCCCGGGCCACCGCTTTGGTGAGCCCGATGAGACCCGCCTTGGAAGCCACGTAATTGGCCTGACCGGCGTTGCCCATCACCCCCACCACGGAGGAGATGTTGATGATGCGCCCCCCCCGCTGCTTGAGCATGGGCTTGATCACGGCCCGGATACAGTTATAGGCTCCCTTGAGATTGACCTCCAGGACCTGGTCCCAATCCTCTTCTTTCATGCGCATCACCAGATTGTCCCGGGTGATGCCGGCGTTATTCACCAATACGTCCAGGCGGCCGCACTCTTTAATAATCTGGTCGATGCCCTGCTGCACCGCCGCCTGGTCAGCCACGTTGAATTGCAGCAAACGCGCAGCCGCGCCCCGGTCCGCCACCTCTTTCTCGGTCTTCTCGGCTTCCTCGCCCAGGACCACGTCATTGAGGTACAGGGTAAAACCCGGCTGGGCCAGGGCCAGGGCGATGGCCCGGCCGATGCCCCGGGCCGCGCCGGTTATCAAGGCTACGCGTGTGATTTCCGTCATTAGCTTGTGAGAGTATCTTTGAGGTTCATGCTCCGAGGGGTTGCTGTCTTCTCCCCGTAACTGGCTAGATTACATAAAACGATTTTCCGGAAATTGAAAGAGGTTTGTCACATTTTTTTCAATCCGGCTTTGCGGTAAGAGAGAGGTTTATTAAACCAGACATCCTTGTCTGCCACCCGCTCCGGGACTTCTTGATCTCCTGGATCAGCGCCGGTACTATTTCCAGGACGTCCCCCACCAGACCTACGTTCGCCACCTGGAAGATGGGCGCGGCCGGGTCTTTGTTGATGGCAACGATAAAGTCCGAAGACTGCATGCCCACCAGGTGCTGGGCCGCGCCGCTGATGCCGCAGGCAAAATAGAGCTTGGGGGAGACGGTCTTGCCGGTCTGTCCGATCTGTTGGGGGTAAGAGATCCAGCCTGCGTCCACCGCGGCCCGGGTGGCTCCCACCGCGCCGCCCAGGAGGTCCGCCAGTTCTTCCAGGAGCTTAAAATTCTTGGCTTCCTTCAGGCCCCGGCCCCCGGCGACGATTACCTCGGCGCCGGTCAGGGGCACCCGTTCCTTAATTTCCGCCACCGTGGCCAGGAAGCGGCTCCGGGGTTTTTTGTCACCGGGGTTGAACTCCACCCGGACCACCTGGCCGTCGCTGCCGGTCCCCGGGGCCAGGGGTTTGAAGGTCCCGGGCCGGGCAGTGGCCATCTGGGGATAGGTCCGGGGGGTGATGATGGTGGCCATGATATTGCCGCCGAAGGCCGGGCGGGTCTGGAGCAAAAGCCGCTTTTCCTCCTCGATGGCGAAGGCGGTACAGTCCGCAGTCAAGCCGGTCTTCAGGTTGGCCGCCACCTGGGGGATAAAGGCCCGGCCCGCATAGGTGGCCCCGGCCAGGATGATCTCCGGCTCAAAGCGCCGGGCCATCTCCGTCAAGGCCGCGGCGAAAAGCTCTTCCAGGAATTCTTGCAGCAGGGGGTGCTCCGCCAGATAGACGGTTTGCGCGCCTGCGGCCTGGAGTTCCGGAACCAGGTGTTCCACCTTCTCACCCAAAAGCGCCGCGGCCACCGGCGCCTTCAGCTCCCCGGCCAGGCGGGTGGCCTCCCCCAGAAGTTCTTTAACCACCGGTTCCAAAACCCCGTGACGCTGCTCCGCAAAGACCCAGACGCCCCCGGGTGGCACCCCGGGCCGGGGGGAGGGGGCCTCGGTTTCCGGCAGGGACAGGGCCTCAGCCTCGCAGACCTCCACACAGGCCCCGCAGAGGGTGCAGCCCTCGTCGATGACCAGGTTCTCCCCCTCCAGGGAGAGGACCCCGAAAGGGCAAGAATCCACACAGGCCCCGCAGACCGTGCATTTTCCGGAATCAAAAATAAGGCTCATTATCGGCCACCAACAGGATGACAATTATAGCAGAGCTTTTAAAGTCCCCCTTTCCTAAAGGGGGATTTAGGGGGATTTTCCCAGGCCTAGAAAATCCCCCCTGCCCCCCTTTAGGAAAGGGGGGAAATGCTGGTCTTAGGCTATCGGCCCGTGACGTTCAGCCAGTCAGTGCGCTTCTTAAGAAAGCGCACGCCCAGGTAGATGATGAGGCTGACGCTGAACAAGAGGACCCACTGCCAGCCCAGCCCCAATATGCCGCGGCGCCAAAATTCCTCGGCCAGTTTTAACAGGGTAAAGACCACCACAATGGCAAAAAAGGCGCTGTATTCCTTCCTGATCGCGGTTTTTATGGAGAAAGGCAGGCTCGGCTTCCGCCAATGCCCCCATTTGGGGATAAAGGCCGGCGTCTGATCGGCCCAGACGGTAAAATCATCCCCGAATTTCTCCCTTAAGAATTCCTCTTCCGCAAACATGATCCTTTCATAATAAAGCCAGAGGATCAGGACAATGATCAGGCTGAACCACCAGAGGCCCCAAAACAGGGAAATTCCCAGCCAGATGAGAAAGTTGCCCAGGTAGAGGGGGTGCCGCACCAGGGAATAGACCCCCGTGGTGTTCAACACGTCCGCCACCTGGCCTTTGACGTTGCGCCCGGAAGTGCCCGCGGGCACATAGCCGCCGGTGAAGAGGCGCACCCCCAGCCCGGCAAAGGAGACGGCCAGGCAGAAAATCTCCCACCAGCCGCCCGCGGCCAGGCTGCCCTGGGGGTGGCGCAAACCGGCGCAAGCCAAGAGAAACAGGACGATCAATAATAAGGGGAGATAGCTCCGCCAGCGGAACAGCCACTCCCCGGATTTCCTGAATTCCTCTCTAAGCGCCATTAAAGACTGTTTTCTGTTTTCTGTTTTCTGTTTTCTGTTTTCCGTTTTCCGTTTTCCGTTTGTTTTCAGCTTAAAGCATAATCAAATGCGTTTTTTTCGTAGCGAACCTTGTGTTCGCCCTGGACGCTGGGCGAACACCAGGTTCGCCCGGGAGCGTCTTGGCGTGAGATAAACCGTGCCTTAAGCCATCTTCTGCAAGCGTTGCCAGAGCCGGGCGGCCAGGTCCGCGGGCGCGCCTTCCCAGGTTTCCGATTGGCCCCGGGCCGGGGGCGGGAAGACTTTCACCACCTGGGTGAAAGACCCGGCCAGGCCCACTTCCTCGGCGTTCAAACCCAGGTCTGCCAGGCCCCAGACCGGGATAGGCTCTTTCTTGGCCTTCAGTTTGGCCTTGAAAGACGGCAGCCGGGGCTCGTTGATCTCCTTGACCACGGAGATCAGGGCCGGAAGCATCACCTCCACCGCGTCGTAACCGTGATCCAGGAGCCGCTCCACCTCCACCCTGCCGTCCGCGTGAAAACTCACCTTCCTGGCCCAGGACGCCAAGGAAATCTTCATAATCGCAGCCAGCATCGGCCCCACCTGCGCGGTGTCGCCGTCAATGGCCTGCTTGCCGGTGAAGATCAGGTCCGCACCCCCTAATTTTTCAATGGCCTTGGCCAGGGTCAAGGCCGTGGCCCAGGTATCCGCGCCGGCGAAGGCCCGGTCCGACAGGAGCACCGCCGCGTCCGCGCCCAGCCCCAGGGCCTCCCGCAAGGCTTCCTCCGCCTGGGGCGGCCCCATGGTCAGGACCGTCACCGTGCCCCCCTGTGATTCCCTGACCCTTAACCCTTCTTCCAGGGCATAGAGATCAAAGGGATTAATAATGGACTTAATCCCCTCCCTTTTGAGGGTATGGGTCACCGGGTCCAGGCGCACGTCTTGGGTCTCGGGCACTTGTTTGATGCACACGACGATTTTCATAGTGGTCAGTGGCCAGAAAAATTTCTCGCAAAGACGCAAAGACCGCCAAGTTTTATATCCTTCCTTTGCGCCCTTGGCGTCTTTGCGAGTAACAAAAAGGAGCAAAAGAAACGGTGGGCAGTGCCCACCCTACCCCTGCACCCTATTTTTTCTTCGAATACTCTTTATTCAGCGCCAAGCCAATAATATTGCGCATAATCTGGTTGGTGCCTTCGTAAATCTGCAAGATCTTGGCGTCCCGCATCATCTTTTCCACCGGGTATTCCCGCATGTAGCCGTGGCCGCCCATGACCTGGACCGCGTCCACGGTGACTTCCATGGCCATGTCCGTGGGAAAGAGCTTGGCCATGGCCGCGACCTTGGAATAGTCCTTGGGCTTGGTGTCGATGTAGCGGGCCACGGAGTAGACCAACGCCCGGGCGGCTTCCACTTTGGTGGCCATATTGGCCAGGAGATGCTGTACCGCCTGGAAGGAGAAGATGGGCGCCCCGAATTGCTGGCGTTCCTTGGCAAAGGCCGCGGCTTCGTCCAGGGCTTCCTGGGCCAGACCCACGGCCAGGGACCCCGCGCCGGGCCGGGCCAGGTCCAGGGTCTTCATGGTGACGATGAAGCCCAGGCCCTCTTTGCCCAGGAGCCGGTCCTTGGGGATGCGGCAGTCCTCCAGGATCACTTCCCGGGTGACGGAGGCCCGGATGCCCATTTTCTGCTCTTTTTTGCCGAAGGAAATCCCGGGATCGCTCTTTTCCACCAGCAGGGCGCTGGCGCCCCGGACTCCCTTGGTGCGGTCGGTGAGGGCGATGACCGTGTAGAACTCCGCCTCTCCGGCGTTGGTGATCCACTGCTTGGCGCCGTTCAAGACGTAATGGTCGCCGTCCTTCACCGCGGTGGCGGCAATGGCGCCGGCGTCGCTGCCAGCCTGGGGTTCGGTGAGGGCGAACGCGGCCAGGGCCTCGCCTTTGGCCAGGGAAGGCAGGTACAGGCTTTTCTGGGCCTCAGTGCCATACATCAGCAAAGGATAGGCCCCCAGGAAGCTGGCCGCATAGGTGGTGGCCACGCCCACGCAGCCCATGGCCAGGGCCTCCAGGACCAGGCAGTTTTCCAGGGTCCCCATCCCCAGCCCCCCGTATTCCTCGGGGATGATGGTGCCGCAGAGGTCGGCCTGGGCCAGGTCTTTGATGATCTCCGTGGGGAAGATCTCTTCTTCGTCCAGCTGGGCCCGGATGGGTTTAATGCGCTCCTCGGCGATCTGGCGGGCCAGATCCTGGAGCATCCTTTGCTCCTCGGTGAGCAGGTAATCCACGGGGTCTACTCCGCGGCCTGGGGCAGGACCAGCCTTCCTTTATAAAAACCGCAATGAGGGCAGGCATGGTGCGGCAGGCGCAGTTCCTGGCACTTGGGGCAGGCGGAGAGTTGGGGCAGCGTCAGGTGATCATGGGAACGCCGCATCCCCTTCTTGGAAATGGATTTTTTTCGTTTGGGTAAAGGCATGATCCGACTCCTAGGGAAAACATATTTTTCAAGGGGCGAACCTGGTGTTCGCCCTGGGACGCTGGGTGAACCCAAGGTTCGCTACTTGCAAGTACAGGCCTCCAGGTTGAGCACCGCGCCACAGCGGGGGCAGATGCCCCGGCAATCCTCCCGGCATAGGGGCTTTAAGGGCACCAGGAGGATGATCTGTTCCCGGATAATGGGCTCCAGGTCCAGGACCTCCCCGGAATAATAATCCACATCCAGGTCCGCGGCGGACAATTCCTCGGCCTCGGCAGATACCCGTCCGGGAGCAGGGGCCAGGAGGAGATCGAAGTCCGCCTCCACCGGGGCCTCGTAGCTCTCCAGACAGCGGCTGCAAGCCAACTGCAGATGACCCTGGAGGGTTCCCCGGACCAGGATGTCCCGGCCATGTTTTTCCAGGCGCACCGTACCCTTAATCCGGGCAGTGGCAAACTCCAGGCCCGGGTCTTCCTCCCGCCAGCGGGAGAACCACTCCGGCCCCAGATCGAGGGTGCGCTCCAGGCCCGTTTCGGGGATGGCCTTGATGGCGATCTGTAAGAATTTGTCTTTCATCAAATGGTAATGAGTGCCATCAAATCCAAAATAATTTAATATATATAAAACTGGCCCAGTGTCAAGATATCCGGGCAAGTTAGGCGTCCAAAGGAAACTCATAGGACTGCGCCGTCACCGCCTCCAGGGGCATATCCTGTCCGCAGTTAGGAAAAATGACCTTGATACTATTGCCATTGATATTCAATATTGATAGAAGCCTTTAATTCATAATTCTCTCAAGTTCTCAAGGAGACGCCTCTCCCCCGGCGCAGACCTATGATCGTCGCCCTCATCGGCCAGCCCAATTGCGGCAAGAGCACCATCTTCAATTATTTCAGCGGCTATAAGGCCATGGTCTCCAATTTTCCGGGGACTACGGTGAAATATACCGTGAGCCAGGTGGTCTTTCAAGGGGAGGAGGTCACCTGCGTGGACCTCCCCGGGGTTTACTCCCTCACTTCCATTGATCCCGCTGAGCTGGAGTCCCGGAATTATCTTCTGAGCAGGGAAGCGGACGTGATTATCAACGTGATTGACGCTTCCCTCCTGGGCCGCAGTTTGGAACTCACCCTGGAGTTGATGAGCCTGGAGCGGCCCATGATCGTGGCCCTGAACATGATGGATGAGGCGGCGCGCAAAGGCATCCACATCGACCATGACAAACTCTCCCGGATGTTGGGGGTACCGGTGGTCACCACCGTGGCCGCCACCGGCCGGGGGCTGACAGACCTGCTGGAGACCGCGGTCACCGTGGGCCAAACCGGCGTGCGTCCTTCCCAGATCGTCTTCAGCCGGGATATCGAGGAAGAGATCGCGGAATTGAGCGACAGTCTGGACCGGGACTACGCCCGGGATTTGGGCCTGCCCTGGCGCTTTCTCCTGGTCAAACTCCTGGAGGACGATCCCTACCTTCTGGAGGAAGTGGGTCGGCGCCATCCATGTTGCCTGATCATTGTCCGCAACCACCAGAAAATCCTGGCGGAAAGCCACGGACGCCCTCCGGAAATCGTCATCTCCTCGGAGCGCCACGCCCTCTCCGTAAACATCTTCGAAGCCGTGGCCAAAGTCACCCCTTCCCAGAAACCCTCCTGGCGGGAACGTCTGGACCGGGTGGCCACCCACAAGGTCTGGGGCTACGTCATCTTACTGCTGGTTCTCGGTATCTTCTTCCAGGTGGTCTTTCGCTTCGGCCAGACCACCGAGAGTTTTTTGGTGAGCTACCTGGACGAGGCCCAAAAACTGGGCGGCCTCTGGCTGGGCAAACACACCCTCACCTATTATCTCCTGGTGGATGGGCTCTTCATGGGTATCTTCGGGGGCGTGGCCGTCGTTTTGCCCTATCTGGTGCCTTTCCTCCTGGGTCTGGCGCTGCTGGAGGACAGCGGCTATCTCCCCCGGGTGGCCTTTCTGATGGATAACCTCATGCACCTGGTGGGATTGCACGGCAAATCCATCATTCCCTTTATCCTGGGCTACGGCTGCAGCGTGCCCGCGGTAATCTCCACCCGCATCCTGGAAAGCCCCCGGGACCGGTTGGTGGTGTCCCTGTTGGCCGTCCTCATTCCCTGCTCGGCCCGTTCGGTGATCATCTTCGCCCTGGTGGCCTACGCCTTGGGACCATATTGGGCCCTGGGGGTGTATCTCTTTAATCTGCTGGTCATCGCCATCTTGGGCCGCATCTCCACCCTGCTGCTGCCGGAGATCTCCCCGGGGCTGCTGATGGAGATCCCCGAATACCGGCGGCCCACCTGGGACAATGTCTTGCGCAAGTCCTGGTACAGTCTGAAAGACTTTATCGTGGTGGCCTGGCCTATTCTCATCATCGGCAGCGTGGTGTTGAGCATCCTCAAGTATTATGGCCTGGATGTCCACATCAACGAGGCCCTGATGCCGCTGACCGCGCTCCTGGGCCTGCCCCTGGAGGTGGGCACCACCCTGATTTTCGGCATTATGCGGAAAGAATTATCCTTGATCATGCTCAACGAGGCCCTGGGCACCACCAACATCACCGCGGTGCTCAGCCATGTCCAGTTGCTCACCTTCACCATTTTTGTTTTATTCTATGTGCCCTGCGCCTCCACCATCGCCGCCCTCTCCCGGGAAGTGGGTTGGAAACAGGCGGGCCTGGCGGTGGTCGTTTCTTTGGGACTGGCCTTGATGTTGGGGCTGCTGACCCGGAGTTTTGGGGCGTTGGTGTTTTGAGTTCAAGGTTGAGACCTCTGCGAAATGTCTGATTGGCTAGATTTTTTGAAATCTCCCTCCCCCTTGAGGGGGGAGGGCCGGGGTGGGGGTGGCGTCTTTTGGTCTGATTGCGGATAGTTGCCCATGACGCCCCCCTTAACCTAACCCTCTCCCCCCGAGGGGAGAGGGGATAAAACCTTTTGATTTCGACCTCAGGGCGACTTTCGCAGAGGTCTCAATTTGAAAGATATTGGTAGTGCAAAGCATTTCTCTACTTCATTCCCCTTCTTCCTGGTCTTCGGAGGACTCCGGGATTTGATAACCGCAGATCAACAGGTGGGGGCAATATCGGCAGGCCCCCTCGTCCTTTCCCTGGGGTGGCGGGCTGGGTTGCGGACTAAAATCTCCCCCGGCCAGCCGCCGCCCCAGGGCTACCAGACGCTCTTTCCAGGCCGCGAGCACCCGGTCCCATTCCCCGGCCCGCTTGGGGAAATCCTCGTGCTGCAAATGTTTCTGCCGGGCCGATTTCAGGCCGATATACCCGGCCTCAAGGGGAACCTCGCCCCTAGCCGGTTCCACCCGCCCCTTTTTCACTGCGGCCAGGTAACCGGGGAGTTGAAACTCTTCCAAGTCATCAAAGACCTTTTGTGCCTTGGGGATTTCCCCGGTCTTATAGTCCCAGAGGACCAGGCCCTTGTCCCGGTGGTGATCGATGCGGTCGATGCGGCCTTTGAGCTTAAAGGGCCAGCCCGGCCCGTGTAGGTCCTGGAAGCGCTCTTCCATGGCCAGCCAGCGCCAGCCCTGGTGAAAACGCTCCCTTTCCAGGCGGAGCCATTCCCACAACAGGCCCTCCTCCCCCAGCCAGCGCTCGAACTCCGCCTGCCAGTGCAGGTCGGTTAAATGGCCTTCCAGGAGGCGGCGGGCCGTGGCCCGCAAGAGTTCCCGGGCCTGTTTCTCTTGTTCATCGCTCCAGATTTTCTGGGCCTCGAGTATCTCTTTAAAATCCGCGGCGAAGCGGGCCAGGATTTTATGCAAGCGGTCGCCCCGCTCCTGGGGGGAGAGCCCGGTTTCGATCTCCGGAAGCTCCCGGACGGCGAGAAGGACTTCCAGCAGGAAGCGGCAGGGGCAGCCCAACGCCGTCTGGGCCTGGGTGAGGGAGACCTCCCCGGGGAGGGAGATGGCAATGGGGGTTGCGGTCTCCGGACTCGGGCGGGAGGGCAAGGCAAACGCGGCCCTTACCCCGGGAGAGCGCAGCCAGGCCGGATGGGGCTGGCTCAAGGGAGCGATCTGTTCCTCCCGCCATTCACCGAAAAACATGGAGGTGGCTACGCATTCTTCCTGATCCACCAGCCTGGGCCGGGTTAGGGTAATCCCGGGAGCTGCAGCCAGAAGGGCGTCGAAGGCCTCCCGGGCGAAGCGGTGCTGGCTCTGATAAGTCCCGCCCAGGACTTTTTCTTTTTCCCCGGCGCTCAACAGGGGCAGGGGCCGGGGCGGCGGCGGCAAGACGCCGGAGTTCATACCCAGGCAGAGCACCCGCTCGAAATCCAGCCCCCGCATTTCCAGCAGGCCCAAAACCTGGATACCAGCGTCCTGGAAACCTTCTCCGGGTAGATCAATCTGCCTGGCTCCCAGGGTCAGCCACTCTCGAAACTCGGCCGCACTTAAGGATACGGCCGCCAGGGTCCCGGCCAGTTCCCGGAGCAGGGCCTCCACCCGGCTCCATCGCCAGGACTCAGTCTCCTCCAGACCATAGGGAAAGCCCAGGAGTTGCCAGACTTGCAGCAGCCGGGCCGCCCATTCCCGGCCGCTGGCCGGGGCCGGCCGCAGCAGGGCCCAAGCCCGGTCCAGCAGGGTCAGCACCTCGCCACCGGATTCGGCATGATCCGCCTGGGCCGCCACCCGGGACAAAAACTCCCACCCCCGCTCCGCCCGGCGCTCCCGGAAGACGCGGTCCCAGAGGGGCAATGGCGGTTGGCGCTCCTGGAAGAGGCGGTAGTAGGGGGACAGCAGGAGGGAGACCAGGTCGGCCCGGAGTTCGCCGCCGCTCACGAATTTCAGGGGCAGCAGGGCCGCGTGCCACAGGGGCGTCTCCGCCAAAGCCGGCCCCCGGGAAAAGTTGTAGGCCCCGCCTTGCTCCGTTTGGGGATCGCCCAGCAGGTCCGCCAACATGCGCCGCAATTCCGGCAGGTAGGCGGCCAGGTCC